>NZ_JBVHTL010000003.1:0-59018 GCF_055565895.1 Streptomyces sp. NPDC028298 | reverse complement strand
CTCCGCCCTGGCAAAAAAAACGACCCCCCTCCCCCCACCCCCCCCTTTTCTTTTTTTTTTCCTTGGTTACCTCTTTTTTTTTTGGGCCTGTCCCCCCCCCCCCCCAAAGGCCAGGGTCGGGCATGGACGGCCGGAAGGGAACAGGTGCTCGGGGCCTTGTCGGACGGGTGTTGTCGGACGGGCCCTAGGCAGGAGGCTTGAGGAAGTCCCGCACGGGCAGGGGGCGGTCGACGATTCGGGTGTCGCCGATCCAGCCGTAGAAGCCCTGGCCGAAGCTCTCGTCGAACTGGGTGGCACCGATGACGAAGGGTTTGCCGAGCGTCGCGATGCCGGTGGACGGCTGTGCGGGATTGCGGGCGATCTTCGAGCCGTCGACGTGGAGGACGGTGCGGCGGCCGTCGTTCACGACGGCGACATGGGTCCAGCGGCCCACCGGGAGCGCGTGGCTCCACGAGGTCGGGTCGGCGTCCTGCCGCTCCGGATACACGACGAACTGGAGGAACCGCTCCGGCGACAGATTGAGGCTGCAGGTGGGCTCCAGCGGGGACCAGCCGGTCGTCTTGCCCACGTCGCCGTTGCGGCCCTCCCAGCTCAGGATGCCCATCCAGGCATGGTCGCCCTCGAAGGGGTCCGGCAGTTTGATGAACGTCTCGATGGTGTAGCCCCGGGTGAGCTTCGCGCTGTTCAGGGCGGCCCCGGCCCGCGTCGTGAGGATGGCGCCGCGGTCGGGGCTCTTGCCGCCGTCGAAACGGAGGCTGGCGTGGGCGGGCTGGCCCGGGTGATGGTCCGCCGACCAGGTCAGGGCGGACGGGCCGCTCGCGTGCAGCCGGCTCACGACGAGGTCGTTGCCATGGCCCGTGAGGTCCCGTACGACCGTGCCGTCCGCGACGGAAGCACCCGGCGCGCTCCCGGATTCGTCGAAGCGCCAGTAGGCCACCGTGCCGCGCGGCATCACGGCGGAGGCGGGGCGCGGCCTCGGCGGGACGACGGGCGCGAAGCCCCGGAAACGCTCGGCGAAGTCGACGCTCAGGCTGAACCGGTCGACAGGGCCGGTCAGTTCGATCGTCTCGGCCTCCAGCGGGGTCCGCTTCTCCGGGTCGCGGGCGAGGAACCACGGCGCGAACGTCTCGACGTCGACGACGCCCCTGGCCAGGTCGAAGGAGTAGGTGCGGATCATCCCGGCGCCGCCGTAGTAGCGGTCCTGGTAGTTGGTGATGTGGACGTGGACATCGTTGTCGTCGTCGTTGGTCAGGACGGTGCGCCCGGGCGGCCAGTAGTGGCCGCCGAGGGCGAGGAAGATCTGGTCGTTGCCGCGGACGAGCCCGTTCCACAGGCGTTCTCCGTTGTCGGAGAGCTGAGCCTTGCCGTCGTCGTCCGACCAGGCGATGTCGTGCGTGGTGAGGACGGCGGGAAGGGTCGGATGGGCGTCCAGGACACCCTGGGCCCAGCGCAGCCCCTTGTCCGAGACCCGCCAGTCCAGCGCGAGCACCAGCCACTCCCGGCCGGCGGCGCGCAGCACGTGGTAGCTGTTGTAGCCGTCGGGGGAGGCTCCGCGGAAGGTGGGCATGGAGGCGTAGCGCTCGGGGCCGAACGCGGCCAGGTAGGCGGTGTCCCCGCGCTGGTCGTCGGTGGACGACGGGATGTCGTGGTTGCCGGCCAGGACGCTGTAGGGGACCTTGCCGTGGAGGGTGCGGAACGTGTCGGCGGCTCGTCCGATCTCGTCCTCGGTGCCGTGTTCGGTGACGTCGCCCAGGTGTGTCATGAAGGCGATGTTGGCCTCGGCCCGCTCCGCCACCAGGTAGCGGAACGTCGCCCGCAGCGGCTCCGGGTCCGCGCTGTCGGCGTCGAAGAGGTACTGCGTGTCGGGCAGTACGGCCAGCGCGAAGCGCGGGCTCTCGGTGTCGAACCGGCCTCCCCCGCCCGTGGTCGTGGCCCGCGCCGGGGCCGTCTCGAAGGCTGCCGTCGCCGCGCCGGCCGCCGGAACGGCGACCGCCGCGCGCAGCAACGCCCGTCTGTCCGGCCCGTTCTGCTGTCCTGCCGTGCCCATGTGCCCTCCAGGTGAGCTGGATCGGTGTCACGGGGCACGGTGGTGACCGGCCATGGCCGAGCGATGGCAGTGAGCTGAACGACGCGTTGTGTTCGCCGCACGATTGGCGTCCGGCACTCCGGCGCGACGGAACGGCCGGATCGCGCACCTGGTCCGCGCCGCCGGAACACCCGTTCATGGCAAGGGAGTTGATAGAAAGGATCACCGACGTGCGTCCCGCCGTTCCCACAAGGAGCCCGATGTGACCGTGACCGTGACCGCAGACGACATCTACGCGATGGCCCCCTACGCCAGGACCCTGGGCGTTCGCTTCACGGCCCTGTCCGCGGAGGGAGTGGACGCCGAACTCGACTTCGTGCCCGAACTGTCCACCGCGGGAGGCGGGTTGCACGGGGGCGCGCTGATGGGCCTGGCCGACGTCGCCTCGGCGGTGTGCGCCGCGCTGAACGGCCCCGCGGGCGCGATCCCGGCCACCACCACCTCGACCACGCACTTCCTGCGACCGGTGCGCGAGGGAGCCGCGTACGCGAAGGCCCGCGTGCTGCGGGTGGGACGCGACACGGCGGTCGTGGAGTGCGACATCGAGGACGACGGGCACCGGCTCTGCACCCGGGTCACCCAGACGGTGAGCCTTCGAGTGCCGCGCGGCTGACGTGGCCCCGGCCACGGGCCGGGGCGTCGGCCGGTCGGTGTCCCGGAGACGGCCCAGGGCCCCGACCGGCTCGTGCGACCGGTCAGGGCCCTGTGGGTGAAATCCGTCTCAGCCGTTCGGGCGGAGGGTCCAGACGACGGTCATCTCGCCGGTCACCGCGCCGTCACCGCGCTGGATGGCGATGGCGACGGGGAACTCGGGGCGCTGACCGGCGTCGAGTTCGGCGACGACGTCGGCGGCGGGCCGCCCGAGCGTGGCGGTGGCCGTGACGGGGCCCATCGCGAGCTTCTTGTAGGCGATCTCGGCGCTGACCGCGAGCGGCACGGCGCGGGAGAGCTGGTCGCCGAAGGCGGCGAGCACGATGGCCCCGCTCGCCGACTCCCCCAGCGTGAACATGGCTCCGGCGTGCGGTCCGCCGACGTGGTTGTGGAAGTCGCCCTGGTCCGGGAGCGCCACGACGGCCTTCTCCGGAGTGGTCTCCACGAACTCGAGGTTCAGGGTCCGGGCCATCGGCACGGTCGCGGCGAGCATCTCGCCGATCGTCATCTGGTCTGCGCTCATACCGCGAGGTTACCCGCGAGTAGCAATTCTTGGCCAGCCCCACCGCACGGCGAGGACGACGGACCCGGCTCCGGCGGACGACGTCGCACTCCGGTACAGGCCTGACGAAACGCGGTGACAGAAACGTTTCACTGACGCCACTAACGTGACTGCCCATGTGGCCAGGACAGCAGCCGCCCGGAGGCGAGCAGAACCCGCAGGGACAGACCCCACAGGGACAGCACCCTCAGGGACCGACCCCGCGGGGACAGCGGACGCAGGCACCGCACCAGGAGGAGCCGAACCCCTACCAGCAGCCGGGGTATCAGCAGCCGAACCCGTATCAGCAGCCCGGATACCAGCAGAACGGGTACCCGCAGCCGCCGTACCCGCAACCCGGCGCGTACGGACAGCCTCCGGAGCGGGCGGGGCAGCCCGGCCCGTACGGAACGCCGCAGCAGCCGTGGGGTGCGGCCGCTCCCGCGGGTGCGCCCGAGCCGCCGCGCGGGAACGGGAACCGGACGAAGGTGGTCGCGATCGTGGCCGCGACCGCGGTGGTCGTGGCCGCCGGGGTGACCGGCGCGCTCCTGCTCGGCGGCGCCAAGGACGACCGGGCCGGCCATGACGGCGAGGGCACGGGCACGACACCATCGGCGAGCAGCCCGAGCAGCCCGAGCAGCCCGGGCTCCTCCGCGTCCGACGGCGCCGCGCGCGGCGGGGCCGCCGAGCAGCCGACCGTCCCGGGCTGGAAGGTCGTCGTCAACCCCAAGTGGGGCACCGCCTTCGACGTACCCGCCACCTGGGAGGTGGCCTCACCCGGCACCTCGATCGGCTTCGAGAAGCACGACGCGAAGGCCGGCGACAAACCGCTGATCATGATGTCGGCGCCCGCCTACTTCAAGTCCAAGTGGTGCAGTTCCGACGGCGACAAGGACGGCCGCACGGAGGACACCGCGCTCGGCGCCGCCGGCACCAAGGGCGCGAGCGGAGCGAAGAGCACCGACGAGGTCGCCGTGAACCAGGTCCCGTGGTGGGTCTACGGCGGCTACACCCAGCCCGACAAGAAGAGCCTGACGTTCGACAAGAAGGCCGAGCCCTACACGACCGCCTCGGGCATCACCGGGAGCGTCGCCTGGGCCAGGTCCGAGAACACGCCCCGGAAGGGGAAGTGCGCGAGCGACGGCAAGGCCGTCACGTTCGGATTCAAGAACTCCGCGGGCGACTTCGTGGCGTGGAATCTCTACGGGGCCACCGGCGTACGGGACGAGATCCCCGACGCGACCATCCTGAAGATCCTGAGCACGGTGCGGCTGCACGGGGACCCGACGGGAGGCTGAGCCGGCGTCAGAGCCGTGCCGAGCCGGGATCAATGGGACAAGTGGCCTGATGGCGCGGCCGTTTCGGGGACCGCCGTGGCACCCGGGTCACGGGCCCCTCTATCGTTACCAGCCATGTGGCCAGGACAGCAGCCGCCCGGGGGCGAGCAGAATCCGCAGGACCAGAACCCGTATCAGCAGCCGGGTTACCAGCAGCCGAATCCGTATCAGCAGCCGGGATACCAGCAGACGGGGTACCCGCAGCCCGGCCCGTACGGACAGCAGCCGGGACAGCCGCAGTGGGGAGCCCCTTCGGACCCCCTCGGCTCGCCCCAGGTGCCCGGCGGCAACGGCGGTGGCGGCAACAAGACGAAGATCACCGCGATCGTCGCGGCCCTTGTCGTCGTGATCGCCGCCGGGGTCACCGGTTACCTCGTCCTGGGCGGGAACAGCGGCTCGGACGACAAGGCCGGCGGGGACACCTCCAAGTCCCCGAAGGCGTCGGCGTCCACGTCGGCGAGCGCGAGCGCGAGCGAGGCCGACCCGCGCGGCGGCGGCGACGAGAAGGCGACGATCGCCGGCTGGAAGGTCGTGGTGAACCCCAAGTGGGGCACCGCCTTCGACGTGCCGCCGAACTGGAACGTCAGCACCTCCGGCACCTTCATCGGCTTCGAGGACGACAAGAAGGGCGACGGCTCCCTGCTCATCGGCATGTCCGCGCCCGCGTTCCTCAAGGAGAAGTGGTGCACGTCCGACGCGAACAAGGACGGCCGCACCGAGGACACCTCGCTCGCCGCCGCGGGCACCAAGGGCCAGAGCGGCGCGAAGAACACCGGCGACGTGGCGCGCAACGACTCCGCGTGGTGGGTCTTCGGTGGCTACACCGATCAGAAGGACGCTTCGAAGAAGCTGCTGAAGATCGGCAAGCCCCAGGCGTACACCACGGCCGCCGGCATCGAGGGCAGCGTCGCGACGACGTACTCCAAGGGTGTCGTCAAGAAGGGCAAGTGCGACTCCGACGGCAAGGCGACCACCTTCGCCTTCAAGAACTCGGCGGGCGACTTCGTGTCCTGGACGCTCTACGCGGCCAAGGGCGTCTCGGAGGAGATCCCGGACGCGACGGTGAAGAAGATCCTCAGCACCGTACGGCTGCACGGCGACCCGACGGGTTCCTGAGCCCCCGCGGGCCGGCGGGTTCCTGAGCCCGCGCGGGCCGACGGTTCCCGAGCCCGGGCGGACCGGCGGGTTCCCGAACCCGGGGCCAGCCGACGGGTCCTGAGCCCGCGCACGCTCCGCCCGGGCCGTCACGCGGGACTGATCCCGGCAAGGGCGCAGGTCAATGGGTTTGGCAAGTCGGGCACCGGGCGGCGATAGTCTCCCCGTGACCTCAGCCGCCGACCGCGCCCGACCCTCCCGCCGCCCCTCGTGGGCGGGCCGGAACTACAGCCTTCTGACGGCCTCCGCCGTCGTCACCAACCTGGGCAGCCAGGGCGCGTTGATCGCCGCCGCGTTCGCGGTGCTCGCCGCGGGCGGCGACGGAGGCGACGTCGGCCTGGTGGCCGCGGCCCGCACCCTGCCGCTGGTGCTGTTCCTGCTGATCGGCGGAGCCGTCGCGGACCGGCTGCCGCGGCACCGGGTGATGGTCGCCGCCAACGCCCTCAACTGTGTGTCGCAGGCGGCCTTCGCCGTCCTGGTCATCTCCGGCGAGGCCCGGCTGTGGCAGATGATGCTGCTGTCCGCGCTCGGCGGCACCGGTCAGGCCTTCTTCAACCCGGCCGCCGAGGGCATGCTCATGTCCTCCGTGCGCGGGGAGCAGGCGAGCCGCGCGTTCGCGATGTTCCGGATGGCGATGCAGGGCGCGGGTCTCGGCGGCGCGGCCCTGGGCGGCGCCCTGGTGGCCGTCATCGGACCGGGCTGGGTGCTCGCGGTGGACGCGGTGGCCTTCGCGGTCGCCGGCGCACTGCGTTCCTTCCTCGACGTGAGCCACATACCGCCGCGGGAGCCGGGCGGCGGACTCCTCTCCGATCTGCGCGACGGCTGGCACGAGTTCGTCGGCCGTCCCTGGCTGTGGGCGATCGTCGCGCAGTTCTCCGTGGTGGTCGCGGTCGTCGGAGCGGCGGACGCGGTCTACGGTCCGCTGGTCGCCCGGGACAGTCTGGGCGGGGCGGGGCCCTGGGGCCTGGCGCTCGGCGCGTTCGGCGCCGGGACCGTGGGCGGCGCACTGCTCATGACCCGCTGGAAGCCCCGTCGCCTGCTGCTCACGGGCACCCTGTGCGTCTTCCCGCTCGCGGCACCCGCCGCCGCGCTCGCGGTCCCCCTGCCGGTGGGACCTCTGTACGCGGTGATGTTCGTCAGCGGTCTGGCGATCGAGGTGTTCGGTGTGTCGTGGATGACGGCGCTCCACCAGGAGATCCCCGAGGACAAGCTCTCGCGGGTGTCGGCGTACGACTGGTTCGGCTCGATCGCGATGGTCCCGCTGGCCACGGCACTGGCGGGTCCCGCGGAGCAGGCCTTCGGCCGGACGCCCGCGCTGTGGGGCTGCGCGACGCTCGTCGTGGTGGCCACGGCGGCGGTGCTGTGCGTCCCCGACGTCCGCAATCTAACGCGGCGGTCCCGGGCCGTGGCGCAGGGCACTCCGGTCGAGGTGCCCGGCACCCGGCAGGCGTCAGCCGATGCCGAAGGAGCCGCCGGGCGGCTCGGGTGACGGAACCGCGTCCTCGTCGCGCACCGGAGCGGCGCCGGCGATGAAGTCCCGCAGCGCGGGGCCGTGTTCGACGCGGGCCGGAAAGGCGTCGGCGGCGGTACGACGGGCCAGTGCCGCCGTGTCGAACGGCTGGTGGGAGGCCACGAGCACGGCGTTGCCGAAGCGCCGGCCGCGCAGCACTCCGGGTTCGGCGATGAGGGCGATCTCCTCGAACACGGTGCGGAACGTGGCGAGCTGGGAGCGCAGAAACGCGAAGGGCGCCGCGTCCGCGAGGTTGGCGAGGTAGACACCGCCGGGGCGCAGCACACGCTCGGCGGCGCTCGCGTACGCGACGGTGGTCAGGTGCGCCGGTATGCGCGAGCCGCCGAAGACGTCCGCGATCAGGATGTCGGCGGAGGCGGGGGCGGCGGTCTCGATCCAGGCGCGGGCGTCGGCGCGGTGCAGTTCGATGCCCGAGCCGCCGGGCACCGGCAGACACTCGTCGATCATGGCCAGCAGGCCCTTGTCCGCCTCGATCACGTCCTGGCGTGAACCGGGCCGGGTGGCGGCTACGTAGCGGGGCAGGGTCAGCGCCCCGCCGCCGAGGTGCAGGACGTCCAGAGCGCGCCCCGGTTCCGCCACCGTGTCCAGCACGTGGCCGAGACGCCGGGTGTACTCGAACTCCAGGTGCGTCGGTTCGTCCAGATCGACGTACGACTGCGGTGCGCCGTCCACGGTCAGCAGCCAGGCCCGCTCGCGGTCCACGTCGGGCATCAGCTTGGCGGTCCCGTGATCCACGGCCCGCGTCACGGGTATCGGCTCGTCCACGGGTCCATTGTGCGGCACCCGCCCCGACACGGACGGAGCCGACCGGAGCACCGCGAACGGGCCCTCCCGCCACCTGGACCGGAGCCGGTCACTGCGACGGGAACGGGAACAGGAACGGGAACGGGGCCCGCCACGGTGTGGCGGGCCCCGCGTCCCCGTCCGCGGCCGGGCGTCAGCCGACCGACGTCACCGTCCCGGCGCCGACGGTGCGGCCGCCCTCGCGGATCGCGAAGCCGAGGCCCGGCTCCAGCGGCACCTCGCGCCCGAGCTCGACGGTCATGACGACCGTGTCGCCGGGCCGGGCTACGGCCGCCTCGCCGAGGTCGACGTCCCCGACCACGTCCGCGGTGCGGATGTAGAACTGGGGCCGGTACCCGGTGGAGACCGCTGTCGTACGGCCGCCCTCGCGCGTCGACAGCACGTACACCCGCGCCGTGAAACGGCTGCTGGGTACGACACTGCCGGGCGCGGCGACGATGTGCCCGCGGCGTACCGCGTCGCGTGGCACCCCGCGCAGCAGCAGCGCCACGTTGTCGCCGGCCTGCGCCTCCTCCATCGGCTTGCCGAAGGTCTCCAGGCCGGTGACCACCGTGTCGACGCCCGCGCCGAGCACCTCGACCCGGTCGCCGACGCGGATCGTGCCGCGCTCCACGGCACCGGTGACGACCGTTCCGCGCCCGGTGATGGTGAGCACGTTCTCGACCGGCATCAGGAACGGCGCGTCGAGATAGCGCTCGGGCATCGGCACATAGGTGTCCACGGCGTCGAGCAGCGCGTCGATCGCCGCCGTCCACCGGGGGTCCCCCTCCAGGGCCTTGAGGCCGGACACCCGCACGACGGGGACGGAGTCACCCCCGTACCCCTGCGCGGAGAGCAGTTCGCGGACCTCCAGCTCGACCAGGTCCGTGAGCTCCTCGTCGGCCGCGTCGGCCTTGTTGAGGGCGACGACGATGTGGTCGACGCCCACCTGCCGGGCGAGCAGCACGTGCTCGGCGGTCTGCGGCATGATCCCGTCCAGCGCGGACACGACGAGGATCGCCCCGTCGAGCTGGGCCGCGCCGGTGACCATGTTCTTGACGTAGTCGGCGTGGCCCGGCATGTCGACGTGCGCGTAGTGCCGGGTGTCGGTCTCGTACTCGACGTGCGCGATGTTGATGGTGATGCCGCGCGCGGCCTCCTCGGGCGCGCGGTCGATCCGGTCGAACGGGACGAACGTGCCGGAGCCGCGTTCGGCGAGGACCTTGGTGATGGCGGCGGTCAGGGTGGTCTTGCCGTGGTCGACGTGACCCATGGTGCCGATGTTCAGGTGCGGTTTGGTGCGCACGTAAGCCGTCTTGGGCATGGCGGTTCCTCGAAGCCTCTTCGGTGTCAGCGGAGCTGAGTGATGGCCCCGGCGCGTCGTGGCCGGGACGGGGACCCCCAGGAGTGACCGACCCTCCCCCTGCGGGGTCCGCCGGACGATCCGGGAAGGGTCAGCTTCGGGCGCCGTCGACGGCTGCCGTGATGATCTGGACGGCAGCCTTCGGCGCATCCGCGACTGCGGATGCTGCGAGGAGGAAGGCGTACCGGAACATGAGGAGATCATCTCCGACGGGTCTCCCCGCGTCGAATGATTTACGGTGCCCCGCGGACCGGTGTGGCGTGAGGGGCGCCGGCGGCCTCAGGGACCGATGTTCTTGAGCGCCTCGCGCACGGACAGCGGCGCGAGGTGCGCCCGCTCGGCGGCGACGAAGTCCCGTACGGCGCCCGGGTCGGTCTTGGCGTACTCGCGCAGACACCATCCGATGGCCTTGCGGATGAAGAAGTCGGGATGGCCCGCCTGCCGGGCGCAGTACGCGAAGAGCCGCCCGGTGTCGGTGGCCTCCTTGTACCGGAGCTGATGGAGCAGCGCCGTGCGGGCGACCCACAGGTCGTCGTCCTCGATCCAGGCGTCCATGTCGGCGCGCAGGCGCGGGTCGGCGGCCACCAGGCCTCCCACCACGTGCGCGGCGAGCGCGTCGACGGTGTCCCACCAGGAGACGGTGGACACGAGGTGCCAGGCCACCGGCAGGAAGCCCGACGACAGGCGCCCGACATGGCGGCGCAGATAGTCGACCGCGAAGTACTGGTACTCGCGTTCCGGCAGCCGCCAGCAGCGCAGGGCGAGCGCGGCGCAGTCCTTCTCGTCGGGCCGGGCGGTGTCCAGCAGCACGGTGCGGGAGAGGCCGCGGCGCACGGGTGTCGTCAGGCCGAGGAAGGGAGCGATGTCCTTCATGTACGCGCGCATCGAAGCGGCCCGGTCGGCGTCGGCCGCCGCCGGATACACGGAGGTCAGCCGCTCCACGAGGGTGTCCGCGAGCACGCTGTCCGGGACCTCGGACCCGGCACCCGACGTTCCGGAAGCTGTGACGCCCATGAGACGAACCATACGGCGACCACACACATGCGTCGGCTAGTGTCACCGGAATGCTCGATGCCACCACCCGCTCTGGGGGCACCGCCACGGCCACTCCCCAGGCCGCCGCCACGCAGCTCACCGTCGCCGACGACCTGGTCGTGGGCCGGGAGATCGCCGTCGCCGCACCCGCGGTCCCGACCGCCGTCCGCACCGCTCCGGGCGGGCGCCTCCTGAGAGCGCTGCTGTCCCCCTGGGCGCGGCTCTCCCTGCTGGTCGTGCTGCTCGCGGCGGCCGCGTCGAGCGTGTTCCTCTTCGATCCGCAGCGGCTGCTCGCCGACGGCTGGCCGCCTCAGCTCGGCGGCGCCGCGGCGGCCGTCGCGTTCGCCGTGGCGTACGGGCTGTGCACGGTCGCCTTCGTGCCCCGGCCGCTGCTCAATCTGGCGGCCGGTGCCGTGTTCGGCTCCCAACTGGGCCTGGGCACCGCGCTGGTGGGCACGGTGCTCGGCGCGGGTGCCGCGTTCGGACTCGGCCGGCTCCTCGGGCAGGACGCGCTGCGGCCGCTGCTGCGGGCCCGCTGGCTGAAGGCGGCGGACGGCCAGCTCAGCCGGCACGGCTTCCGCTCGATGATGGTGGCCCGGCTGTTCCCCGGCGTGCCGTTCTGGGCGGCGAACTACTGCGCGGCGGTGTCGCGCATGGGCTGGCTGCCCTTCGTGGTCGCGACGGCGCTCGGCTCGATCCCGAACACCGCCGCGTACGCCGTCGCCGGCGCCCGGGCCTCGTCGCCGACCTCCCCCGCGTTCCTGATCGCGATGGCCCTGATCACCGTTCCCGCCCTGGTCGGAACGGTGGTGGCCTGGCGCAAGCGCCACCACCTGCGCGGCCACTGAGACCCGCGCGGCACCCGTACGGGGGAACGGCCGCGCCCGCTAGGGGCGCAGCCCTTCCAGGATCATCGCGTTCGCCAGTCCGCCCGCCTCGCACATCGTCTGGAGCGCGTAGCGGGCGCCCCGGGCGCGCATCGCGTGGACGAGGGTCGTGGTGAGGCGGGTGCCGCTCGCGCCGAGCGGGTGGCCGATCGCGATGGCTCCGCCGTGCACGTTGACCTTGGACAGGTCGGCGCCCGTCTCCTGCTGCCAGGCGAGAACGACGGCGGCGAAGGCCTCGTTCACCTCGAAGAGGTCGATGTCACCGAGGCCGAGACCGGCCTTGCGCAGCACCTTCTCGGTGGCGGGGACGACACCGGTGAGCATCAGCAGCGGGTCGGAGCCGGTGACGGCGAAGCTGTGGAGCCGGGCGACGGGACGCAGGCCGAGGCGGGCGGCGGTCTCGCTCGACGTGATGAGCACGGCGGAGGCGCCGTCGTTGACCGGGCTCGCGTTCCCGGCCGTGACGGACCAGTCGATCTGCGGAAAGCGTTCGGCGAAGCCGGGGTCGTAGTACGCGGGCTTCAGTCCGGCGAGCACCTCGGGAGTGCTGCCGGGGCGGACGCTCTCGTCGCGGGCCAGGCCTTCCAGAGGCGCGACCTCGGCGTCGAACAGACCGCCGTCCCAGGCCTGTGCCGCCTTCCGGTGCGAGCCGATCGCGAAGTCGTCCATCCGCTCGCGGGTGATGCCCCACTTGGCGGCGATGAGTTCGGCACTGATGCCCTGCGGCACCAGACCCTCGGGGTAGCGCTCGGCGACGCCGGGGCCGAAGGGGTCCGCGCCCGCCGGCACGTTGGACCACATGGGCACTCGGCTCATCGACTCCACGCCACAGGCCACGACGATGTCGTACGCCCCCGACATGACGCCCTGCGCCGCGAAGTGCACCGCCTGCTGGGACGAGCCGCACTGGCGGTCCACGGTGGTCGCCGGAACGGTGTCGGGGAAACCCGCCGAGAGCACCGCGTACCGGGTGGTGTTCATGGCCTGCTCGCCGACCTGGTCGACGGTGCCGCCGATGACGTCGTCGATCAGCGCGGGGTCGATCCCGGTGCGCTCGACGAGCGCGCGCAGGGTGTGGGCGAGGAGTTCCACGGGGTGGACGTGGGCGAGGGAACCGTTCGGCTTGCCCTTGCCCACGGGGGTGCGTACGGCTTCGACGATCACGGCGTCACGCATGGGATGCCTCTCAGGTCGGTCGGTCACTGAGGTCGGGAAGACCGGCGACCGAGCGGGGCCGGTCACCGAACCGAGTGAGTTGGATTTCCAAACCCACTAAGTGACCCAAGAGTAACCCAGTGAGTTGGAACATCCAACCCACCTTCGTAGACTGGCGCCATGAAGGACCCCCGCCCCTGCTCGATCGCCGCGACGCTCGCCCTCGTCGGCGAGAAGTACTCCCTGCTGGTCCTGCGCGAGGTGTCGCTCGGCGCGACGCGGTTCGACCAGCTCGCGCGCAACATCGGCGCCCCCCGCGACGTGCTGACGGCCAGGCTGAAGCGGCTCGTCGACGCCGGGCTGCTGGAGAAGGCGGAGTACAGCGACCGCCCCAAGCGCTACGAGTACCGGCCCACGCGCGCGGGCCTCGAACTGAGCCCCGTCCTGTTGATGCTGATGTCCTGGGGCGACCGGCACCTCCAGGAGGGCGGCTTCCGGCCCATGGTGCTGGAGCACACCTGCGGCCACGAACTGGTCCCCCAGGTCGTCTGCCGCGAGTGCGGCGAGCAGGTCGAGCACGAATCCCTCACGGCCCACCCGCAGGCCCCGGGCTGGACGGTCACGGGACCGCTGGCGGACTAGCCACCGCGCCGCGCCGCGCCGTGATGGGCGGGCTGCGGGCTACGGGCTCCGGGCTACGGGCTACGGGCTACGGGCTACGGGCTACGGGCTACGGGCTACGGGCTACGGGCTACGGGCTACGGGAAAGCGAACCGCCGCACAGGGTGGTCGGACGGTCACCGAAACCCCCGTGGCCGGGCTGTCGGCAGCGGAGGTTAGGCTTCCCTGAGCGTCCGTGACCGCCGCACTCCGCGGTGCCGGACGTGCCCATCTCCCGTTCCACGATCAGCACTTGGACCACGTAACTTCATGTCTTGGTTTCAATCCCTCGTCCTCGGACTCGTCCAGGGGCTGACCGAATTCCTCCCCGTCTCCTCCAGCGCGCATCTGCGGCTGACCGCGGCCTTCGCGGGCTGGGACGACCCCGGCGCGGCGTTCACCGCGATCACGCAGCTCGGCACCGAGGCCGCGGTGCTGATCTACTTCCGCAAGGACGTGGGACGGATCCTGTCGGCGTGGTTCCGCTCGCTCACGAACAAGGCGATGCGCCGCGACCATGACGCCCAGATGGGCTGGCTGGTGATCGTCGGCTCGATCCCGATCGGAGTGCTCGGGGTCACGCTCAAGGACCAGATCGAGGGACCGTTCCGCGATCTGCGGGTCACCGCGACCATGTTGATCGTGATGGGCATCGTCATAGGCATCGCCGACCGGCTCGCGGCCCGTGACGAAACGGGCGGCAGGCACCGGGCGGCGAAGCAGCGCAAGGTGCTCGAGGACCTGAACACCAAGGACGGCCTGCTGTTCGGCCTCTGCCAGGCGATGGCCCTGGTCCCCGGCGTCTCCCGGTCCGGCGCCACCATCAGTGGCGGCCTGTTCATGGGCTACAGCCGCGCGGCGGCGGCCCGCTACTCCTTCCTGCTCGCCATGCCGGCCGTCCTCGCCTCCGGCACCTTCGAACTCAAGGACGCGGCCGCGGAGGGACACGTCTCCTGGGGACCGACCGTCTTCGCGACGATCATCGCCTTCGGGGTCGGATACGCCGTCATCGCGTGGTTCATGAAGTTCATCTCCCACAAGAGCTTCATGCCGTTCGTCTGGTACCGGATCGCCCTCGGGCTCGTCATCATCGGGCTGGTCGGGACCGACGTCCTCAGCCCGCACGCGGCCGAGTCCTCCGGCTGACCCGAGCGTCTAGGCCGTCTGGCCGAACCGATCTGCGCACCGGGTTGCGGCGCTTTAGCGTGGTCTCTCCGACTGGAGGTGGAGCATGCCGAAAGATCCCGCGCAGGGCAGGTTGGGTACCGAAGCGCGCAGTGTGAAGTTCCCGGATGGCAGCCGCGGGGTCATCCTCGTGAGGGCGGGTATCCCTCAGGAGGAGGCGGAGGCGCTCGCGGCACGGGTCTGGACGGAACGGGCGGAGGCGGGCATGCCCCACGGCTGACCGCGCGAACGCCGTCGCCGATCCGCCCGACGCGGGACCGACTCCGGCCACGGAGGGCGGAGTTCGGCCACCTTAGGGGCCCTGTTCTTCAGTACCGTGACGCAGCACATACGACTTGAGTAGCCGCCCGGTAGCGCAGTGTCAGTCCTTGCGCCTAGGCTGGTCCGCATGTCCCCCGAAGTCACTCCGCCTGGTTCCGTGCGGTCTGCTGCCGCGTTGAACGAACAGATCCGCGCCCTGTGGACGCGGACGGGCGGCTCCCTGTCCGCACAGGAGCGGGCGGAGTACGAACTGCTGATCGTGAAGTGGGCCGAGGCGATCCGCGGCGAGATCATCGAAGCGGCGTAACACCACCCCGGCCCCGCGGGCACGCACCGCCCGCCGGCAGCACGGCCCTCGACACCCCGGTTCCACCGGCACCGCGACCCGTAACACCCGGTCCCGCGGGCACCACGGCCCACAACACCCAGGCCCCGCCGGCCCCGCCAGCACCCTGCCCGGCAGCCCCGCAGCCCCGCAGCCCCGCAGCCCCGCAGCCCCGCAGCCCCGCAGCCCCGCAGCAAGGTCATAGCCCCCTGCTTCGCTGGTGCCGCAGAAACTCATCGGCCCCCGGCCCCCCAGCACCCCGGCAAGCTCATAGCCCTCCGGTTCCCCCGACGCCGCCGACGCTCAGCGTCCCGCGGCGCCGCGAAGGGCCTCGTCCGCCCGGCGACTCCCCGCAGAACCTCCGCCCGGGACGCCCGCTTCACCCCACGGACTCACCGCCCGCACGGCACCGGCTTCACCTCCGCGGACTCACCGCCCGCCCGACACCCGGAGCACCGTCCCCGTCGTGTACGACGCGTCGGGCGACAGCAACCACGCGATGGCCGCGGCGATCTCCTCCGCCGCGCCGACGCGGCGCAGGGGGATCGACGCGGCGGCCCGTTCGGCGCGGCCCGGGTCGCCCATCGTCGCGTGCATCTCGGTGTCGATCATGCCGGGCGCGACCGCGTTGACACGGATGCCGTCCGGACCGAGTTCCTTGGCCAGCCCCACGGTCAGCGCGTCCACGCCCGCCTTGCTCGCCGCGTAGTGCACGAACTCGCCGGGACTGCCCAGCGTGGCGGCCGCCGAGGACACGTTCACGATGGCGCCCCCTCCCCGTGCCGCCATGGACCGGACGGCACGGCGCGAACAGAGCAGCGTGCCGAGCAGGTTGACCTCGACCACCCGGCGCAGATCCGCGGCATCGGCGTCCGCGAGCCGCCCGAGCGGTCCGGTGACCCCTGCGTTGTTCACCAGCCCCGTAACCGGCCCCAGCCGGTCCTCGGCCGTGTCGAAGAGCCGCTCGACGGCGGCCGCGTCGGAGGTGTCCACGCGGACGGCGACACAGTTCGCCCCGGCCTCACGGGCGACGACCGCGGTGCGCTCTGCTGCCGCGGCGTCGCTCACGTAACCGACGACCACATCGTGCCCGTCCGCGGCGAGCCGCGTACAGGTCGCGGCGCCGATACCCCGGCTGCCACCCGTGACGATCGTGACCGGACGTGTCATACGAGCCTCCTGAACGGAACGCCACTCGGGTGATCCCCGCGGTCGGGGATCACCCGAGTGGATCATGGAGCACCCACGATCGCAGATCCGGATCGGCGTCGGTACGGCGTATCCGACCCGGCCGGACCGAATATCCCCGCCCGGCCCCTTGGCGTGGCAGGCGCGGTGGCCAACACTGAGCCGATGACGCAGCGTGTGGAGCTCGCGACCGTGCTGGACCGGTTCTCCGTGGACGAGATCGTCACCGCGTACGCGGTGGCCGTGGACGACGGCGACTGGGAGGGATACCGGGGGCTGTTCGCTCCGAAGGGCCGCGCCGACTACCGCTCGGCCGGGGGCGTCGAGGGCGACGCCGCCGAGGTCGCCGAATGGCTCGCCCAGAGCCTCGACCTGTTCGCGATGCGCCAGCATCTGATCGTCAACCGGCGGGTCCGGTTCGGCGTCCTGGACCAGGACACCGGTGACACGGCCGAGGTCCAGGCGGACTACATCAATCCGATGCGGTTCGCCGGGCAGGAGGGCGACTCGACCGCGCCCGACCTCGTGTGCGGCGGCCGGTACGTCTTCGACCTGCTGCGCACCGGCGACGGCTGGCGACTGCGCCAGGTGACCGTCCAGGAGAAATGGCGCCGCATGCCGCAGCCCCCGCGGACACCCACCGACACCTGACCACCCCCGCCCGACACCCTCCGCCCCCGCCCCGCCCTTTCCCTTCTGCCCCTTTCGCCGCCGACCCCGCCCCGCTCTTCCCCTTCCGTCCCCTTCGCAGCCGCCCCCATCCCGCTCTTCCCCTTCCGTCCCCTTCGCAGCCGCCCCCATCCCGCCCTTCCCCTTCCGCCCCCCTTCGCCGCCAACCCCGCCCCGCCGCCCTACCTCCCCTTCCCCGCCAACCTCGTTCCGCCCTCCCCCTCCCTCCTCCCGTCCACTCCTTCCCTCCCGATCCGTCCCGCCCTCCACCCCTCCCCTCTCCCTTCCCACCCTCATCCCGCCGGGGCTCCCGGTCCCCGCACTCCGGCGGGATGAGGGGCCTCGACCAGCCCACGCGGCCCCGGCGCCCCGGGAGCGCCCACCCTCCGGCGCGCCCCTCTCTGATCACCACGCCCCCTGTCGTAGATCGCCTTCGACGCGCACACTGGAGAGACCCCGGGGCAGGGAGGCGGAGGATGAACAGGCCCGACCGTGCGTTCGGCCCATGGCTGGTCTCCCCCTGGCGGCGCGATGTCGTCGCCGCGCTGGCGGGCGCGCTGCCGATGCTCGCGTTCCCCGCCCTGTCGTGGTGGTGGTTCGCGTACGTGGCCCTCGTGCCCTGGATCCTCCTGGCCCGCTCGGCCCCCACGGGCAGGCGTGCCGCGTACGACGGCTGGTTCGGCGGGTTCGGGTTCATGCTCGCGGTGCACCACTGGCTGCTGCCGAGCCTGCACGTCTTCACGGTGGTCATAGCGGCGCTGCTCGGCGCGCTGTGGGCTCCGTGGGGCTGGCTCGTCCGGCGCTTCCTGGCCGGACTGCCCTCACCGGGCCGGGTCGGGGCCGCCCTGCTCGTCCTGCCGTCCGGGTGGCTGATGGTCGAACTCGCCCGGTCCTGGCAGGGTCTGGGCGGTCCCTGGGGTCTGCTCGGGTCGAGTCAGTGGCAGGTGGAGCCGGCCCTGAGGCTGGCCTCGGTCGGCGGGGTGTGGCTGCTCAGCTTCCTCGTGGTGGCGGTCAACATCGCGGTCGCCGTGCTGGTCTCGGTGCGTGAGTCCCGTATGCCCGCGGTGGCCGGACTGGTCGCGACGGCCGCCGCGACCTCGGCGGCCTGGGTGTGGTCGCCGCGCCCGGACGTCGACGGCCGGGTGCGGATCGCGGTCGTGCAGCCCGGTGTCGTGGACGGGAGCACGAGCGGTGACAGGCGCTTCGCGCGCGAGGAGGCGCTGACCCGTCAACTCGTGGGCCAGGGCGCCGACCTGGTCGTCTGGGGCGAGAGCAGCGTCGGCTTCGACCTGGCCGACCGGCCCGATCTGGCGCGGCGCGTCGCGGCGTTGTCCCGCGAGGTCGGCGCCGACATCCTGGTGAACGTCGACGCGCGCCGCTCCGACCGGCCGGGCATCTACAAGAGTTCGGTCCTGGTGGGACCGCTCGGCCCGACGGGCGACCGCTACGACAAGATGCGGCTCGTGCCGTTCGGCGAGTACGTGCCCGCGCGCTCCCTGCTCGGCTGGGCCACCTCCGTGGGCAAGGCCGCGGGCGAGGACCGTGTGCGGGGTACGGAACAGGTGGTGATGAACGTCGGTCACGGGCTGCGCGTCGGCCCCATGATCTGCTTCGAGACGGCGTTCCCCGACATGAGCCGTCACCTCGTCCAGGACGGCGCCGAGGTGCTGGTGGCACAGTCCTCGACGTCCTCGTTCCAGCGGAGCTGGGCCCCCGAGCAGCATGCCTCGCTCGCCGCGCTGCGTGCCGCGGAGACCGGTCGGCCCATGGTGCACGCGACGCTCACGGGGGTCTCCGCCGTCTACGGCCCGGACGGCGGCCGTATCGGCTCCTGGCTCGGCACGGACACGAGCGGCGCGACGATGTACGACGTGCCGCTGGCCCGGGGCGTCACTCCGTACGTCCGGTTCGGCGACTGGCCGGTGCACGGCGCCCTGCTGGTGATGGCGGCGCTGTGCGTCGCGGAGGGCGCGCGTACGTTCAGGCTGCGGCGGACCGGTCCTGAACCGCTTGTACGACCCGCTCGCACAACTCGTGAGTCGCCAGCGCGTCCCGGGCGCTGAGCACCTTTCCGCCGCGCACGGCGTCGAGGAACGCGAGGACGGCCTGCTCGATCCCGCGCTGCCGGGCCACCGGGACCCAGTCGCCGCGCCGGCGCACGGTCGGCTGGCCCTTGTGGTCGATCACGTCGGCGAGATTGACGACCTGCCGCTTGGTGTCCTGGCCCGAGACCTCGAGGATCTCCTCGCTCGAACCGCTGAGCCGGTTCATCACCCCGAGTGCGGTGAACCCGTCCCCGGCGAGCTGGAGGACGACATGGTGCAGCAGCCCGTCCTGGGTCCGGGCCCGCACGGTCACGTCGTCGACCTGACCCGGCACCAGGAAGCGCAGGGTGTCGACGACGTGGATGAAGTCGTCGAGAACCATGGTGCGGGGCTCCTCGGGCAGCCCCGTGCGGTTCTTCTGCATCAGGATCAGCTCGCGGGGGTGCTCGGCGCACTGCGCGTACGCGGGTGCGTGACGCCGGTTGAAACCGACCGCGAGGCTGACGTTCCGCTCCTCCGCGAGGCGCACCAGCCGCTCCGACTCGCCCAGCTCGTAGGCGAGCGGCTTGTCGACGTACGTCGGTACGCCCGCCTCCAGCAGCCGGGTGACGATCTCCGGGTGGGCCACCGTGGGCGCGTGCACGAACGCCGCGTCGAGGTCCTGGGCCAGCAGGGCGTCCAGGTCGCGGTGACGCGCGGCCGGCGGCAGGTGAAGGCTGTCGGCGACCCGGTCGAGTGTGGCGGGCGTCCGGGTCTGGAGATGCAGTTCGATCCCGGGCTGCACGCCGAGCACCGGCAGATACGCCTTCTGCGCGATGTCGCCGAGTCCGATGCAGCCGACCTTCACAGGGGTCTCCTTCACTCGCCGACGCGGGTTCCGTCGGAAGCATACGGCCGCGTCGTGCCTGGGTGATCGGCCCCCTGGGGCGGCGGTGCGCGGGTGGCGCCGGTTTCCGGGCGACGTACGCCCCGGAAGCCTGTCAGCTCGCCGACGCCCGCGCCCACCGGAGGAGCGGAAGGATCACCCGTGTGGGGCATCCGGCGCTTCTCGGCGCCCTGGAAGTCCTCCGGAACCAGCAGAGTTGCGCGGGTGCATCGAACGACGACGACCGCAACGCTCCTGGTCGCCGTGGCGGTCACAGCCCTCTCCGGCTGTGTGACCGTCCAGCGGCCGTCCGCCTCCGCGTCCCCCGCCGCTCCGGCGCGGCACAGCGCGCCGCGTGCGGACAGCAAGGAAGGACCCCGGATCGTGCAGGCGCCGGCGCGGGAGGCGCTGGAGCGTGTCGGCCCCTCGCCTAAGCCCTCGGCCGAGGCGGCGGCCCGGCACCGGCCGGCTCCCCCGCCGCGAGCCGCGGCACCCCCGGCCCCGCCGCGGCACGCCCGTCCGGTCCCGCGCCCCGAGCCACGGCATCCCCGGCACCGTACGGCCGTCCCGCCCGGTGCCCCGGCCGTGCCGAAGCGTCCGGACGTGTGCGCGCTCGGCCGGAAGTACGGGGGCTGGAAGGCGGACAGCCCGGAGGCGGTCCTCTGCGCGAAGACGTACGGACACTGACAGCGCCCGCGGCATCGGCGCGGCGGTCAGGGGCGTTGTCTGGGCGGGCCCAGGGTCTCGCCCCCGGGTCCGTCGAAGCGGTCGGATCCGGCGGTCTCCGCCGCGGCGCCGGTGTCCCGGAGCCTCAGCTCCAGGCGGCCGATGGCCGCGCGGACACCGTCGCCGTACCGGTCGTCCGCGAGGGCGCCGGCCGCGCCGCGGGCCCGGCGCAGATGCGTGCGGGCGGCCTCGGAGCGGCCGAGCTTCGCGTAGTCGGCGGCGAGGTTCAGATGCAGCGAGGGGTAGAAGGCGCGGACGGCGAGGGACTGGTGGGGCTCGGCGACGCGGCCGTCGCCCAGTTCCTCGGCCGCCGCGAGGGCCCGCAGGTCCCAGGCGAGTTCGTCTGCGGGGTCGTCCTGGGTGTCGGCCATGTAGTGGGCCAGGGTGCAGCGGTGCAGCGCGTCGCCGCCGTCCCCGATCTCTCCCCACAGATCCAGGAAGCGGCCCCGGGCCTCCTCGCGGTCCCCGGCGTGGTGCAGCATGACGGCCTGTCCGATCCGGGTCATCATGGCGTCCGGCGCCGCCTGCTCCTGTTGCTCCGCCACCGCGTCCTCCAGGCTCGTCACTGTCCCTGACGAAGCTAACCGGAGCCGGTGGCAATCGCGCTCAGGCGCCCCCGTGGGCCGCTGGGCCAGGCCGGTGACGGGCCTGGCCGGCGGTCCGGCGGTCAGCCGAGGTCGGGGATGCGCCAGTCGATCGGTTCATGGCCCTGGGCGGCCACGGCCGCGTCGATCTGCGTGAACGGGTGCGAGCCGAAGAACTTCTTGGCGGACAGCGGCGACGGGTGCGCGCCCTTCACCACCACGTGCCGCTCCTCGTCGATCAGGGGGAGCTTCTTCTGCGCGTAGTTGCCCCACAGGACGAAGACGGCCGGGTCGGGGCGGTCGGCCACGGCGCGGATGACCGCGTCGGTGAACTTCTCCCAGCCCTTGCCCTTGTGCGAGTTCGCCTCACCGGAGCGGACGGTGAGCACCGCGTTGAGCAGCAGCACACCCTGCTCGGCCCACGGCATCAGATAGCCGTTGTCCGGGATCGGGGTGCCGAGCTCCTCCTTCATCTCCTTGTAGATGTTCCGCAGCGAGGGCGGGGTCTTGACCCCGGGGCGGACCGAGAAGCACAGGCCGTGGCCCTGGCCCTCGCCGTGGTACGGGTCCTGGCCGAGGATCAGGACCTTCACCCGGTCGTACGGGGTGGCGTCGAGCGCCGCGAAGACCTCCTCGCGGGGCGGGAAGACGGGACCCTTCGCGCGCTCCTCCTCGACGAACTCGGTGAGTTCCTTGAAGTAGGGCTGCTGAAGCTCGTCGCCCAGGACGCCGCGCCAGGACTCGGGCAACATGGCGATATCGGTCACGTCAACTTCCTTCGATGTGCGGTGACTTCCAGACCAAGAACCTACCGTCGCCCACTGACAATCGGTTCCGGGCCCGCGTCGGGGCCGGATGAGGGGTACGGTGTGCCCCCGCGGGCCCACGGCGGGTGACGCGCGGGCCCGCGCGTCACCCGGCCCACCGGGCGCGCTACCAGCTCGTCTTGCGGTCCAGCTCCCACATCATCATGATCGTCGACGGGTCCAGCGCCCGCTCCCCGCCCGAGATCTCCACGTTCGCGGCCACATACTGCCTGCCCTGCCACAGAGGCAGCAGCCGGGCGTCGTCGACGAGGATCTTCTGGGCCTCCTCGAACTGCTTCACCACCGCCCCGCGATCCCGCACCCCGCGCGACTCGGGCAGCAGGACATCGGTGATCCGGGGGGTCGGATAGGGCGTCCCGAGGGCGTTCCGCTCCCCCACGAACGGGGCGATGAAGTTCTCGGCGTCGGGGAAGTCGGGGAACCAGCCGCGGCCGAAGACCGGGTACTCGCCGTTGCGGTAGCCCGCTTCGTACGTCTTCCAGGGGCGGCTCTTGAGCGTGACGCTGAACAGGCCGGAGCCGTCGAGCTGGCGCTTGAGCTCGCGGAACTCCGGGCCGGTCTCGGAGCCGTAGCGGTCGGTCGTGTACCAGAGGGTGAGCGGGACGCGCCGGTCGATGTGCGCGTCGTGCAGGATCGTGCGGGCCTTGGCCGGGCTCGGGCTGCCGTACGCGTCGAAGTAGCCGGTGGTGTGCCCGGCCAGTCCGGCGGGGACCATGGAGTAGAGCGGGTCGACGGTGTCCTGGTAGACCTTGTGGATGATGGCGGAGCGGTCGACGACCTGGGCGATCGCGCGGCGCACGGGGAGCTTCCCGGCCCACGGGTCCTCGGGGTTGAAGACCAGGTAGCTGATCTCGGTTCCGGCTCCGTCGACGAGCTGGATGTCCTTGCGGTCGCCCTGCCCCTGGAGCGCGACGACGTCCGAGGCGGCGAGGCCGCGGTAGGTGACGTCGATCTTCTTGGCCTTCAGCGCCCCGACCAACTGGGCCGAGTCCTGGAAGTAGCGGATCGTCACCGCGTCGTTCTTGCGCTTGGCGAAGCCGTCGTAGTGGTCGTTCCTGACGAGTTCGGCCTGCTTGTCCTCCGTGTAGGAGCGCAGGACGTAGGGCCCGGAGCCGAAGACCTTGTTGTCGTTCCGCAGGGCGTCGGCGGGGTATTCGGCGGGGTCGACGATCGACATCGCCGGGGTGGCCAGCACCAGCGGGAACGTGGCGTCCGGCTTGTTGAGGTGGAAGACGACGTCACGCTCGCCCAGTGCCTGCACCCGGTCGAGACTGCCGAGCAGGCCGGCGGGACCGCCGCGTACGCCGATCTTCCTGATGCGGTCGATGGAGTGCTTTACGGCGGACGCGTCGAGCGGGTGGCCGTCGGAGAACTTCAGGTCCGGGCGCAGTTCGCAGCGGTAGACGGTGTTGGTTCCATCCGTGAATCCGCACTTCCGCGCGGCGTCGGGCTGCGGAGACGCCGCGCCGGTCGGATAGCTCAGCAGCGTCTGGTAGATGTTGCGGAACAGCTCCCACGATCCGTCCCAGGAGGCCGCCGGGTCCAGGGTGCTGGGGGCGCTGGTGGTGCCCACGACGATCGGCCCCTCGTCGGCCGGTGATCCCTTGGAGATGGCGCCGCACGCGGCCACCAGGGATATGGAGGTGATCGCCGCGAGCTGTCGCAGGTATCGGTTCCGGTTGAACACGTACACGCTCCTGGATCCGCCGTGCCAAGGGTCGGCAGACCATACCGCAGTGCCCTGCCGGGGGAACGGCGTTTCCCCGGCAGGGCACTTGATCAGCATGTATGTGACTACGTTGTCAGCATGATGTGAACGCGTCCACACTCCGCACGTCGAACTCCGGCTCGCCCGGGGCGGACTGAGTGTTTGTCAACTTTCAACAAAAAACCGGTCGGGCGCTCCCCACCCAGGGGGAGCGCCCGACCGGTCCTCGTGTTATTCGACTCCGGCGTTGAGGAACATCCCGCCGTCGACCACGAGCGTCTGACCGGTGACCCAGTCCGACTGCTGCGAGGTGAGGAAGGCGGCGGCGCCGCCGATGTCGGAGGGCACGCCGAGCCGGCCGAGCGGGTAGGCCGCGGCGGCCTCCGCCTCGCGGCCCTCGTAGAGTGCGGCCGCAAACTTCGTCTTCACCACGGCGGGCGCGATGGCGTTGACCCGGACCTTGGGGGCGAACTCGTGCGCGAGCTGCACGGTCAGGTTGATCATCGCGGCCTTGCTGATGCCGTACGCGCCGATGAAGGGCGAAGGCGCGAGGCCGGCGACCGAGGCGATGTTGACGATCGCGCCGCCGTTCTCGCCCTGCCAGGCCTTCCAGGTCTGCTGGGCGAAGCCGAGCGCCGAGACGACGTTGGTCTCGAAGACCTTCCGCGCCACGTTCAGGTCCAGTTCGGCGATGGGCCCGAACACCGGGTTCGTACCGGCGTTGTTGACCAGGAAGTCGACGCGGCCGAAGGCCTCCATGGTGCGCTCGACGGCGACGGCCTGGTGGGCCTCGTCGTGGGCCTTGCCGGCGACGGCGATGACGCGGTCGGCGCCGAGCGTCTCGACGGCCTCCTTGAGGGCGTCCTCGTTGCGGCCGGTGATGCAGACCCGGTCGCCGCGGGCGATCAGGGCCTCCGCGACGCCGTAGCCGATGCCGCGGCTCGCGCCCGTGATGAGCGCGACCTTGCCCGAGAGTTCGGGAAGCGTGGTCATGTGCGTTTCCCCTGCGTCTAGTTGAGCGGTCCGCCGGCCACGTACAGCACCTGGCCCGAGACGAATCCGGCGGCCTCGCCGGTGAAGAAGGCGATGGAGTTGGCGATGTCGTCGGGGTTGCCGACGCGCTGCACGGGGATCTGGGTCGCGGCGGCGGCCTGGAAGTCGTCGAAGTCCATCCCGACGCGGGCGGCGGTGGCGGCGGTCATGTCGGTGACGATGAAGCCGGGCGCCACGGCGTTCGCGGTCACGCCGAACTTGCCGAGCTCGATGGCCAGGGTCTTGGTGAAGCCCTGGAGACCGGCCTTGGCGGTGGAGTAGTTCGCCTGGCCGCGGTTGCCCAGCGCCGAGGACGACGACAGGTTGACGATGCGGCCGAACTTGGCCTCGACCATGTACTTCTGGACGGCCTTCGCCATCAGGAAGGCGCCGCGCAGGTGCACGTTCATGACGGTGTCCCAGTCGGACGCGCTCATCTTGAACAGCAGGTTGTCCCGGAGGACACCCGCGTTGTTCACCAGGATGGTCGGCGCGCCGAGCTCCTCGGCGATCCGCGCGACGGCGGCCTCCACCTGGGCCTCGTCGGAGACGTCGCAGCCGACCGCGAGAGCCTTGCCGCCGGCGGCCGTGATCTTCTCGACGGTGTCCTTGCACGCGGCCTCGTCGAGGTCGATCACCGCGACGGCGCGGCCCTCCGCGGCCAGTCGTACGGCGGTCGCGGCACCGATGCCGCGCGCGGCACCGGTGACTACGGCGACGCGCTGCTCAGTGGTGGACATTGCTGGTTCTCCTCGCCCTTGGAAAAGCCGGCCCAAGCCCGGCCAAGCTGTCTCGACAACCTTGCGGAGTCTTCGGGGTCCCGGAGGACCCGCGGCTCACACGGTACGCCCGTCCGGTGAGCGACCGCTTAGTACCTTCAGCAGACGTGACGCTAGAAGCCCTGGCACCCGGTGTCAACGGCGCACCGCGCGCATGTGATCCATTACCTGACCAGGAGCTGGAGCAACCGCTCGGTCTCGGCCTCGGGATCGGCCGTCAGGCCGGTGTGCACGGGCCCCGGCTGGACCACCGTCGAGCGCGGCGCGATCAGCCAGCGAAAGCGCCGCCCGGGATCGTCGCCCGCGGCCTGACCAGCGGCTTCTCCGCCGGCGCAGACTCCTTCGACGGCGCGCAGCGCGGCCCGTACGCCCGGCACGTCCGCGTCCGGGTCGAGCGCGAGCAGCTTGCTCTCGTCCAGATGGGTCCGGGCCGCCACGAAGGAGTGGGCGCGGCAGTACACCAGCACGCCCGCGTTGAAGCACTCGCCGCGCTCGACCCGCGGCACCACCCGCAGCAGCGCGTACTCGAAGACGTCCCGCTCGTTCACTTGTCCCCCTCGGTGCCGTCGAGGCCCTTGATCCGCTCGTGGATGACGGCGGCGCGCGCCAGCAGCGGCCGTGCGTAGGCGCGCCGCAGCGCCTCGACCGTGTCGAAGCCCGGCTCGCCGGCCAGCCATGCCTCGGGGATCTGCGCCGTGACCTCGGCGAGCAGCTCCTCGGTGACCAGCGGGGCCAGTTCGGCGGCGGCCGAGGCGACGTCGGGGCGGAAGGGGGCGAGCGCGTGGTCGGAGATGTCGTACGGCTTGGCGGCGGAGGTCTCGGCTCCGGGCCAGTGGTGGTGCCAGATCATGGTGGCGCCGTGGTCGATGAGCCACAGATCGCCGTGCCACATCAGCAGGTTGGGGTTGCGCCAGGAGCGGTCGACGTTGTTGACGAGGGCGTCGAACCAGACGATCCGCCCGGCGTCCTCCGCGCTCACCTCGAAGGCGAGGGGGTCGAAGCCGATCGCGCGCGGGAGGAATTCCATCCCGAGGTTCGGGCCGCCGCTCGACTTCAGCAGCTCCTGGACCTCCTGGTCCGGTTCGCCGAGCCCGAGGACCGGGTCGAGGCCGATCGTCACCAGGCCGGGCACCCGCAGGCCCAGCCGGCGGGCCAGTTCACCGCAGACGACCTCCGCGACGAGCGTCTTGCGGCCCTGTCCGGCGCCGGTGAACTTCATGACGTACGTCCCGAGGTCGTCGGCCTCGACGAGTCCCGGCAGCGAGCCGCCCTCGCGCAACGGCGTGATGTAGCGGGAGGCGTTCACTTCCTTGAGCATCGCCCCAGGTTACTGGGGTGGTCGCGCCCGGCGGACGCGACCCGGTGACGGTGGCGGAGGCGGAGCCCGGTGTCCGGGGCCGGAGGGGCCGCGCCGCCGCACATCCGGCTGTCGGGGGGCTGTGGATCAGGTCAAGAAGTCGCCATTGCCTGAACAGTGCGTGCTGGTGGACCGTACCTCTCGACAGATCCAGATCATGTCCGCTGAAGGGAAAGCCAGCATGACCAGCGAATCGCTTCACTCCGCACAGGCCCCTGCCCGGCGCACCGTCGTGGCGGCGGTCGGGGCGGCGGGACTCGCCGTCGCGCTGACCGCGTGCGGGGCGGACGACAAGGCCTCCGACAGTGTGGGCTCGGGCAACGGCGCGGCAGGCACGGAACTCGCCAAGACGAGCGAGATCCCGGAGGGCGGCGGCAAGGTCTTCGCCGACCAGGGCGTCGTGGTGACCCAGCCGACGGCGGGCACGTACAAGGCCTTCTCGTCCAAGTGCACCCACCAGGGCTGCGCGGTCAAGGGCATAGCGAACGGTGTCATCACCTGCCCGTGTCACGGCAGCGAGTTCTCGGCCACCGACGGCAGCGTGAAGAAGGGGCCCGCGACGACCGGGCTGGCCAAGGCGGACATCACCGTCGACGGGGGCGCGATCAAGCTCGCCTGAGGAGCACCGGCGTCAGCCGCGCCGTCCTTCGAGGCAGGCGAGCACGTCCTCGGTGGTCGTGACGGTGGCGACCAGCGCCAGCGTGTTCCGGACCATCGCTGGGGTGTACTCGGAGGGCACCCCGGCGACGGCGTCCGCGGGAACGACGACGGTGTAGCCGCGGTTGACGGCGTCGAACACGGCGTTGGGAATCGCGATGTTGGCCGATACGCCCGTCACGACGAGGGTGCGGCAGCCCAGGTTGCGCAGCAGCGGGTCGACGTCGGTGCCCGAGATCGGCGACAGGCCGTGCAGCCGCCGCACGACGAGGTCCTCCTCGGCGACCTCGACGGGCGGCGCGATCCGCACCGCCGCCGAGCCGGTCGTCTGCCGTACGGGCAGTCGCTCGGCGGCCCTGAACAGCCGGGCGTTGCGGTTGGCGCCGCGGCCGTCGGGGCGGCGCTCCGCGACCGCGTGGATCACCTGCACCCCGCTCTCGTGCGCGGCGGCCACCAGCCGGGCGATCCGGTCGAGCGCTCCGGACGACCGCGCCTCCTGGGCGAGTTCGGGCAGCGCGCTGTCCGGGCCCACGACGCCCTGTTGGCACTCCACGGTGAGCAGTACCGTGCCGACGGGGTCGAGGAGTTCGCTGAGGTGCTCTGACGACGGCATGGCTCTCCTTGTCGTCGCGGGTCGGGACGGCGGAGCGTAACGAGCATTGCGTGCGGACGGAAGACGCCGCATGATTTTCCTGACGGAACGTCAGAAAGCTTTGAGGAAAGCCCCGACGGACAGAGTCGGTGCACCTGTGAAAGATCGGGCAGGACTTGGCCGATCCACGCAATCGGGAGGGGACCGTATGACCGTCACCCAGCGCAGGGGCCGGAAGATCATGATGACCCCCGGTGAACTGGACGAGTTCCTCACCACCCAGCGCACCTGCCGCGTCGCCTCCGTGTCGAAGGACGGAGTCCCGCACGTGAGCGCCCTGTGGTTCGCCTGGGACGGCACCTCGCTGTGGCTGTACTCCGTGGTGCGCAGCAAGCGGTGGGTGCAACTGCGGAACGACCCGCGCGTCGCGGTGGTGATCGACTCGGGCGAGGAGTACGGGGAGCTGCGGGGCGTCGAGCTGTCCGGCACCGTGGAGTTCGTCGGCGAGTTCCCCCGCACCGGGGAGCTGTGCGCCGAACTCGACGTCCCCGAGATCCTGTTCGCCCGCAAGAACTTCGGTCTGGAGGAGATGCCGCACGACGGCCGGCACGCGTGGATGCGGCTGACACCGTCCGCGATCGCCTCGTGGGACTTCCGCAAGCTCCCTCCGATGTAGCCGGACACCCGCCGCAGGCTTCTACTCCAGGGCCGCTCCGGCCCTGCGCAAGGCGTCCACCGCCGCCCTGATCGAGGGCCGGCGGTCGGCGTCGGCCCGCCAGACGACGTAGACATGGCGGCGCACGCGCTGGCGGACCGGCACGGTGACGACTCCCTCGGGCATCGGATGACGTCCGAGGAGCGGGGCCACGCACACGCCGAGCCCCGCGGCGACGAGTCCGAGCTGGGTGTGCGTCTCCCCGGCGCGGTGTCCGATGCGCGGCTCGACGCCCTGGGAGCGCAGCGTGAACATCAGCCACTCGTGACAGAACTCGCCCTCGGCCCAGGTGATCCACTCGTCCTCGGCGAAGTCCCCGAGGTCGACCTCGGCTCGGCCCGCGAGCCGGTGGCCGGCCGGCATCGCCACATCGGCGGGGTCGTCGAGGATCGACGCCTTCACCAGTCCGTCGGGCAGGGGCATCGGCTTGTTGTACCAGTCGAGCACGACCGCGAGGTCCAGGTCCCCGCGCACCACTCCCGCGACCCCGGCCTCCGGCTCCAGCTCGCTGGAGCGCACCCGCAGTCCGGGGTGCCGGGCCCGCAGCTCCGCGAGCGCCGCCGGGAACAGTCCGCGCGCCGCGGTCGGGAACGCGGACAGCCTGAGCTCGCCGGCCACCTGACCGCGCTGCGCCTCCAGGTCGGACTGCGCGAGCTCGACCTGGGAAAGGATGCGGGCCGCGTGTTCGGCGAGGAGCCGCCCAGCGTCGGTCAGCCGCACGCCCCGGCCGTTCTTGGCGAGGAGCTGCTGTCCCACCTCGCGCTCCAGCTTCGACATCTGCTGGGAGACGGCCGACGTCGTCACGTGCAGTCCCTCGGCCGCGCCGCTCACCGAGCCGTACCGGGCGAGGGCGTCGAGCGTGCGCAGTCGCTCCAGATTCAACATGTAAGCAATGCTACGAGATATCGCTCGAACATTCTCGCTTGTGCTACGAGATCGTCCTGCCGCATTCTTGCCCCATGAGCACCGTCGCCTCTCCCCGCCCTGTCACGCCGAACGGCGTCGCACCCCGCCGCCGCGCCGCCCTCGACTGGCGGATCCGCTTCGGCTTCCTGTCGCTGATCTGGGGCTTCAGCTTTCTGCTGATCAAGGTCGGCACGGACGGCTTCGCGCCGTTCCAGGTCACCTTCGGCCGGCTGCTGTTCGGGAGCGCGGTGCTCGTGGCGGCGATGGCGGTGAAGCGGGAGCGGCTGCCGCGCGGGGCGCGCACGTGGGGGCACCTCACGGTCGCGGCCTTCCTGCTGAACGCGCTGCCCTTCTCCCTCTTCGCCTACTCCGAGCTGACGATCCCGTCCACGCTCGCCGGCATCTGCAACGCGACGTCGCCGCTGTGGGGCATGGCCCTGTCCCTGGTCGCCCTCTCCGAGGACCGGCCGACCCGGCGCAGAGTGGCCGGCCTCGGCATCGGCTTCCTGGGCGTCCTGACGGTCCTCGGCGTCTGGCAGGGCTTCCACGGCCTGGACGCCACGGGCACGGCCATGGCCCTGCTGGCGTCGCTGAGCTATCCGGTCGGCTGGATCTACGTGCGCCGGACCCTGGCGGGCACCGGAAACTCCCATCTGTCGATGACCGGCGCCCAACTGCTCCTGGCCACGGTGCAACTCGCCTTCGTCACCCCGCTGTTCACCACGTTCCCCAGTCACGTCGCCTGGGTGCCGCTGCTCGCGGTCGCGGCCCTCGGGGCACTCGGAACGGGTCTGGCCATGCTCCTCCAGTACGGCATCGTCGCCGAGGTCGGCCCGACGACGGCCCAGATGGTCACGTACTTCATCCCGGTCATCGCCACCGCCGCCGGTGTCGCGATCCTCGGCGAGTCGCTGGCCTGGTCGACACCGGTCGGCGCGGTGATCGTCCTCGCGGGCGCCTTCCTCACCCAGGCGAAGCCGCGCCGCTGAGACCCGGCTCGCCCCGAGCCGCGGCCAGGACCTGTCGGACGGGCCCTGTCGCCCAGGCACTGTCGGGCAGACCCTGGGCGGCACGAGGCGCACACCTCACACGTAGCGGCACGGCTCAGACGTACGGCACGGCTCAGACGTAGCGGCGCGCGGGGGCCGGTCCCACGGCGGAGGCCACGGCGTCCGCGAGCGGCCCGGCGTCCTCGGGCCGAAGCGTGGAGACGGTGATCCGGACACCCGGCGGCGAACTCATCCGGAAACGGGCGCCGGGCGCGACCGCCCAGCCGCGCTGCAACAGCCGGGAGACGGCCCCGGTCTCGTCGGGGACGGCGATCCAGACGTTCATCCCGCTGCGTCCGCGTGCCTCGACACCGCGCTCCCGCAGCGCGTCGATCAGCATGTCGCGGCGCGCCCCGTACGCCGCCGCCACGGCCGGCACGTCCACCGCGCCGGAGGTCCACAGGTGGACCACGGCTTTCTGGAGCACGCGGCTCACCCAGCCGGGTCCGACCCGCTGTCTCCCGTGCACACGGTCGACGGTGACGGGGTCCCCGGTGAGGACGGCGAGCCGCAGATCGGGCCCGTACGCCTTGGCGACGGAACGCACGAAGGCCCAGTGGTGCGTGACCCCGGCGAGGGGATGCAGGGGCACGTCGACGATCTGATGGCCGTGGTCGTCCTCGATGAGCAGGGTTCGCGGGTACTCCCGGAGCACGGAGCGCAGCGCCCGCGCGCGCTCGGCGGTGACCGCGGCGCCGGTCGGGTTCTGCGCCCGGTCGGTGACGATCAGCGCCCGCGCCCCGGCCGCCAGCGCCTGCCGTACGTCGTCGGGAAGCAGGCCCTCGTCGTCGACGCCGACCCCGGCCGTACGCAGCCCGAGCGCCGGCAGCAGGTCGAACAGGCTGCCCCAGCCGGGGTCCTCGACGGCGACCGTGTCGCCGGGCCTGAGGTGGGCCATCAGGACGCGCTCGATCGCGTCGAGCGAGCCGGAGGTGACGACCACGGGCCCCTCGGGCACGCCGTCCGCGTCGAGCCCGGCGCGGGCCAGCCGCCCCAGCTCCGGCTCGACGGGGTCCTGCCCGTACTGCACGGGATGCCGGTCCGACTCCGCGGCCGCGACCGCGAAGGCCTCGGCGAGCTCCGGCAGGAGGGCGGGATCGGGATTGCCCTCGCTCACGTCCCGCACGCCCTCGGGCACCTCGACGCGCAGGTGCTCGCGCCCCGTGGTGGCCGGCTTCGGGCGCACCCGGCTGCCGCGGCGGCCGGCGGTCTCGATGACCCCGCGCTCGCGCAGCGTGCGGTAGGCCGCCGCGACCGTGTTCGGGTTGACCCCGAGTTCCTCGGCCAGCTCGCGCATGGGCGGCAGGAGCTGTCCGGGTTCCAGATCCCCCGCCCCGACCGCCCGCTCGACGTCGGCGGCGATCTCGGCTGCGCGACGCCCTTCGATCCGATACTCTCCTAGCACAAAAGAGATTATGCACTAGTGCAATGGAGATGGCAATGTCGGAGACGATCACCCAGCAGCCGGGGCCGACGGCGTCCGCTGCCTACACCCCGACCGACCGCACTGTCCCCACCCGCTCCAAGGAACGCGCCGCGTACGACCGGGAGCTGGTGCACTCGATACTCGACGAGGGGTACATCTGCCATCTCGGCTTCGTCCGCGACGGCGCGCCCGTCGTTCTGCCCACGCTGTACGCGCGGGTCGGCGAGCGGCTCTACGTGCACGGGTCCACGGGTTCGCGTCCCCTGCGCATGGCGGGCGGGACCTATCCCGGGCTGGCCGTCTGCCTCACCGTGAGCCATGTCGACGGACTGGTGCTGGCCCGCTCGGCCTTCCACCACTCGATCAACTACCGCTCCGTAGTCGTGCACGGCATCGCCCACCAGGTGACGGATCCCGAGGAGAAGCGGCTGGCGCTGGACGCGCTGGTCGACCACGCCGTCCCGGGCCGCTCGGCCGACTCCCGTCCCGCCAACGCCAAGGAACTCGCGGCCACGGCCGTGATCAGCCTGGATCTCGACGAGGTCTCCGCCAAGCTGCGCACGGGCGGCCCGAGCGACGACCCCGAGGATCTCTCGCTCCCCCACTGGACCGGCGTGATCCCGCTGACCAAGGGCCACGGCGTCCCGGTCCCGGCGGACACCCTGGCACCGGGCATCGGCGTGCCGGACTACCTGACGGCCCTGTAGACCCCGGGGCGGGCGGTCGTCACGACACCCGCCGCGAACGACCCGGCCCGCCCGGCGCCGAGGACGGCACCGCCTCCCACTGGAACCGGTGCCGTCCTGGCCGCACCTGCGCACAGCGGCATCACACAGGCACGGGGCACACCCGCGTCAGGCGGCCCCACCCGGGCGCAGCCACCTCACGCGGGACGGCGGACGTCCAGCGTCCGGCGTCCCGCTTCCGGTGTCCCGCGTCCGGCGGGGGCTCACACGAGAAGTGCCTCCTCGGGCGCCGCGAGCCGTTCCGCGCCCGCGGCACGCGCCTCCGCCACCGCGAGTCCGGCGACCGAGCCGAGCATCAGCAGGGTGCCGACGAGTGTCGCCGCGGTGAGCCGCTCGCCGAGCAGACCGACGGCGAGCACGGCCGCGCAGACCGGTTCCAGAAGCATGATCACGGACACGGCGGCGGAGCGGACGACGGCGGCACCGGCGAAGAAGAGCGCGTAGGCCAGCGCGGTGGGCACGGCGGCGATGTAGGCCAGCAGCACCAGGAGACGGACGGGCTGGACGGCGTGCGGGAACAGCCCCTCGGCGACCCCGAGCGGCAGCAGGCACACGGTGGTGACGGCGAACGCCCACACGGTCGTGCTCGACCCGTCCACGCGGGAGTCGCGCCCCCACCACCGGGTGAGCAGCGTCATCGCGGAGTAGCCGGCCGCGGAGAGAACCGCGAGCAGGACGCCCCAGGGACGCACGGTGGCGTCCCCGCCGCCGAGGACCAGCACGCCGAGCCCGGTCAGCGCCCCCGCGACGGCGGCGATGCCACCCCGGCCGAGCCGCTCCCCCATGGTCAGCCGGGCGCCGAGGGCGATGAGGACGGGCCCCGCGCCCAGGGTGACGACGGTCGCGACCGCGAGGCCGGTCGCCTCGACGGCGGCGAAGTAGGCGGTCTGGAAGAGCGCCAGCCCGAGGCCGATCAGACCGATCCGCAGCGCTTTGCGGCCGAGCGGCTCTTGCAGGGCGTCGCGCTCCCCTCGCTCTTGGGGACGAGGGCGACGGCGCGGGCCACCGCGGCCACGCAGGCGTACGGCGAGCAGCAGGGCGAGTCCGCCCGCGCAGCGCCAGAAGGAGAGGGCGACCGGCCCCATGTCACTGGCCCGGTAGACCAGTGACGCGGCGGCGCCCGCGGTGCCCCAGGCGGCACCGGCGACGATCAGATAGAGCAGGCCTCGCCCGACGGGCAGGCCGACAGCGGTGTTCGACACGTGTTCTCTCCGCAGTTCCGCAGAAGTTCGGGAAGGGACCGCGTCGCAGCCCGTGCCGCGGGGGCACGGGTGTGCGGAAGGTCCTCGGACTTCTTCTGCGGGCAGCGCCGTTCCGCCCGGCACGGGGCCGGGCGGTGTTCCGGTACGCCCGCCTCAGGCGGCCGGAGGCGGAAGAACGAGCGTCGACGGCATGATCAGCACCTTAGACGGCCGTTCCGTGGGCCGACAACTCTCTCTCGGCGTCACCCGACCCGCTCGCGACCGGCTCCCGCGAGGGTTTCGCCGGGGCCGACGACTGCGCGATGAAGGCGCCGAGCAGCACGACGGCACCGCCCGCGATCTGGGGCGCCGAGAGGTGCTCGCCCAGCAGCACCCATGCCAGGACCGTGGCGATCACCGCTTCGAGACACGCCACGACACCCGCGACCTGCGGGGAGAGCCTGCGCACGGACAGGACGCCGGTGGCGTAGGCGACGACGGTCGCGACGAGGACGATCCAGCCGAGGAGCAGCGTGGCGGGCACGGACGTCCCGTTCATGTCCGCGCTGCCTCCGAGAACGGACCAGTGCATGGTCCAGGGGCGCGCGACCACGGTCAGGACGAGGGTGCCGACGAGAAGTCCGTACGCGATCACGCCCAGCGGGTCGGGTGCCTCGTCGCCCGCGTCGCTGCCCTGGTCGGACAGGACGAAGTAGCCGACCTGGCAGCAGGCGGCGCCCAGCGCGAGCAGGAGTCCGACGGCGTCGAAGCCGAGCCCCGACCACACCTCCACCACGCAGGCGAGTCCGCCGACCGCGAGGACGACTCCGAGTGCCGCGGCACGGGTGACGGGCCGGCGCTGCACGAAGCGCACCCAGCCGAGGACCAGCGCGGGGGCGAGGTACTCGACCAGGAGGGCGACGCCGACGGGAACACGGGAGATCGCGGCGAAGTAGCAGGCCTGGACACCGGCCACGCCGAGGAGACCGAAGCCGGCGAGCAGCGCGGGGCGTCGCTTGACCAGCCCCCGGTGCCGCACGGCGATCGGCAGCATGACGAGGGCGGCGCCGGCGACGCGGAGCCACACCACGTGGAGCGGGTCGAGTCCGGCCTCGATCAACGGCTTGGCCGCGACGCCGGATCCGCCGAAGGCGACCGCCGACACGAGCGCCAGGCCCAGACCGACGCCTCTCCCCTGGTTGTCCTGACTGCCCTGAGACGTATGCACGGCCACATGATGACAGGCGACGACATGACCGTCACCCCCAAAGACACCTGTCTCAACCGCTGGACCGGGGACAGGACATCCGCCTGGTGGCGTCCGTCCGGCGCGCTCCTCACCCCGGTCAGCCCGCGTCGCCCCGGCCCACACACTCCTCGTGTGCGCTCTCGACGCGCTCCCTCAGTCGCGGGAGGTCGACGCCGGCCCGTCCGAGGACCTCGACGGCCCGCGACCGGGGGTCGGCGACGATGGCCGCCAGCAGGTCGAGACCGCGGGCGCGCTCGTCACCACGCACCACGGCACGCTCGTACGCCTCCCCCATCGCGTCGGCCGCCACGGGGGACCAGCTCCCCCTGGCCGGGGCGGGCACCGCGCCGGAGTTCCGGACGGCGCTCTGCCAGCGGAGTCCGTAGCCGATGCTGCGCTGCACGAGATAGCCGAGCAGCCGGGCGAGCTGCGGCCCGTCCCCGAAGACGGCCCGCGCCTCGGGGTCGCACTCCAGCAGGGAGTGCAGCAGATGAGCCGTGTCGATCTGCCGGTCTCCGTCGCGCAGCGCTCTTCTGCGCGCGCCGGTGATCACCGGGGCCAGCTCCGCGCCGAGTCCGGCCTCGATGCCGGCATGCTTCGGTCCGCTCGTGGCGGCGGACTGCTCGGGAATGCGGGGCGGCACCTCTCCACCTCATCAGCCTCGCGGCCCGGGGTCATCGGCGGCGGGCAGCATCTTCGGATCCGACACAAGGTGGGCATCCCTGTGCGGTTCCTCCTCCTCGCGGATGACTTCGCGCCGATTTCCGCACGGCTGCGCGCGCCGCCTTCCCACACCTCCCCGTGGCCGGCGGCGCCCCCGTCCGCCCGCGCCGGAGCCGGGCCGTCCACCCCTCCACAATTCCTGACGGTTCATCAGTATTGAATGTTCCGGGGCCTGGAGCTACGTTCCGCGACACCGTAGCTGCGCCGGGCGCAGCGCCCGACACGAAGGGGTGGTCGCATGGCCGAAGTCAGCGCGGAGGCACGGATCGAGGCGCCCGCCGAGAAGATCTGGGCCCAGCTCACCGACTGGTCCGCCTACGGCGAGTGGAACGCGACGCACACCAACTTCCCGCAGGGCGGCCCGGAGAAGTTCGAGGTGGGCGGCACGTTCGCGGAGAACATGAAGCTCATGGGCTTCCCGGCCGAGGTCACCTGGACGATCGAGGAACTGGAGCCCGGCCGCGCGCTGGCCATCCGCGGCAAGGGCCCGATGTCGGTGAACGTCTCCACGCGCTACACGCTCACCCCCGACGACGACGCCACCTCGGTGCGGATCGACGGGGAGTTCACGGGTGCGGCGGTCTCGTTGATGGCCGGCAAGCTCAAGGACTCGGCGACCGCCGCCCTCGACGAGTCGCTGCGCAAGCTGGCCGGACTGGTGGCCTGAACCTCGCGCGTCCGCGCGCCGCCCGAGGCGGCGGACGGCCCCCCGTACACGGACAGGCGCCCCGCGGAAACGCTTCCACGGGGCGCCGGCAGGTACCACAGCACGCCGTCAGTCCTCGTCGGCGAGGATCAGGTACAGCTTCTTGCGGGCTTCGTTGATGACCGCCAGCGCCTTCTCGCGCTGACCCTTGCTGCCGGTCTTCCAGACCTGGCCGAAGGCCTCCATGAGACCGAAGCCGGCCTGCCGGATCTCGTGCAGCGTCTCCCAGTCGACCCCGCGCCCGGCCTCTTCCCAGGGCGCCTCGGGACCTTCGTCGGCCGCGCTGCGCCCCGGCTCGGTGAGCGAGAACAGCTTCTTGCCGCCCTCGGCCTCACTGATGATCAGGCCCTCGTCCTCCAGCATCTGAAGGGTCGGGTACACCGAACCCGGGCTGGGCTTCCACGCCCCGCCGCTGCGCTCGGCGATCTCCTGGATCATCTCGTAACCGTGCATGGGCCGGTCCTTGAGCAGGGCGAGGATCGACGCGCGTACGTCGCCGCGCCGCGCCCTGCCCCGGGGTCCGCCCCGGCCGCCGCGCCCGCCCCAGGGGCCCGGGCCGAAGCCGGGTCCGCCGAAGCCGAAGCCGGGACCGCCGGGTCCGCCGCCGGGACCGCCGGGACCGAAGGGCCCGAAAGCCCCCCGCAGCCCCTCGAAGCCGCCCCGACCCCGACGGCCGGGTCCGCCATGGTGTCCATGTCCGTGTCCGTGTTCGTGCTCGTATCCGAAGTCTTCTCCACGGGAACGCATCGCCATCACTCCACTCCATCGTTGATCGGTCGCGATGCGTCAACGATATATCGGTAGTGTTCGCATGACAACCCCCTGCCGAAATACCTCCCTCGCCGGCAGGGGGCCAGCCGGCCCCGATTGGCCTTGGCCGGTGGGCGCCCGGGACCGCTAGCTTCGGGACATGCGGATTCGTATCGTCGACGCCTTCACCGACCGCCCCTTCGCCGGGAACCCGGCCGGGGTCCTCCTCCTCGACTCCTTCCCCGACGACGCCTGGCTCCAGAACGTGGCCCGGGAGGTCAACCACGCGGAGACGGCGTTCACCCACCGGCTCCCGGAGGGCGGCGAGGCGGACTGGGCGCTGCGCTGGTTCACCCCCGCCACCGAGGTGGCCCTGTGCGGACACGCGACCCTCGCCGCGGCGCACGTCCTGACCACCACAGGCGCCCATCGGGGCCCGGTGCGCTTCGCCACGCGCAGCGGTGTCCTCGTCGCCACCCCCGAGGCCGACGGCTCGATCACCCTCGACTTCCCGACGGCGCCCCTCACCCCGGTCGAGATCCCCGACGGTGTCGCCGAGGCCCTCGGCGCCGAACCGCTGCGCACCCTCGACACCGGCCCGAACACCGGTGACCTGCTGGTCGAGGTCGCCGACGAGAAGACGGTCCGCGCCCTCGCCCCGGACCACAGGGCACTCGCCCGCCACTCCGAGCGCGGCGTCATCGCGACCGCACGCGCCGAGGACCCTTCACGGGGCTACGACTTCGTCTCCCGCGGCTTCTTCCCGAACGTCGGCATCGACGAGGACCCGGTCACCGGCAGCGCCCACACGGCCCTGGCCCCGTTCTGGTCGGAGCGCCTCGGCCGCCGGGCCCTCACCGGACTGCAGGCCTCCCCGCGCTCCGGCCTGGTCCGCACCGAGGTGCGCGGGGAACGGACCCTGCTCTCGGGCCACGCGGTCACGGTCATCGAGGGCGAGCTGCTCGTCTGACGATCACGCGGTCGGGAGCCATCCCACCTTGCCCGCGAGCAGCGCGTACCCCACGAAGGCACCGATGTCGAGCAGCGAATGGGCGACCACGAGCGGCCCGACCCGGCCCCAACGCCGGTACAGATAGACGAAGACCACGCCCATCACCATGTTGCCGACGAACCCGCCGATGCCCTGGTAGAGGTGGTACGAACCGCGCAGCACCGCACTCGCCATCAGCGCCGTCCCGGGCGTCCAGCCCAACTGGCCGAGCCGCCGCAGCAGATACCCGACGACGATGACCTCCTCCAGCACGGCGTTCTGCACGGCCGACAGGATGAGCACCGGATACTTCCACCAGACGTCCGGCAACGCCTCGGGCACCACCGTGAGGTTGGCGCCGAACCCGCGCGCCGCAAGGTAGAAGGCGATTCCGGTGCTCCCGATCACCGCCGCGACCAGGGCGCCGCGTCCGAGGTCCGGCCAGGGACGCGTACGGTCGAAGCCGATCACGCGCATCCCCTGGCCCTCGCGGATCAGCAGGTGCGCGACGAGCGCGACCGGCACCAGCGCGGACGCGATGCCGAAGAGCTGCCAGGCCAGGTCGAGCCAGGGACGGCCCGGCGCCGCCGAGGCGTTGAGGGTGGCCGCCTGATCCTTGAGCCCGCCGGGTTTCGTGACCGATCCGACGAAACTGATGAGCGCTGACACGCCGCTCGCCCCGAGCGACAGGGCCAGGACGAGCAGCGTCTCGTCCCGGAGAATCCGTCGGGTCAGCCTCTCGGCCGGAAAAGAATCGGCCACCGGTCCCGCCTCCACCTGCACTCCCGCCTCCAGTTGGGTATTCCCGCCGCATCCCCGTCCGCGCCCCGCTAGGGTCTCGAAAGAAGTTACGAAGATCGTGCGCGACAGGCCGTCGGGGGGCGGGCACCGTACGGGGCCTGCGTCCCCCTTCCCCTGTTCCGCGGCTGTCTCACGGCTCAGGCTCACCCGGGAGGACCTCACCGTCATGGGACGACACAGCTTGCCCGATGCTCGACGGGCGGGCTCCGCCGACCCCCGGATCCGCGCGCGCCGCCGCAACACGGCCCTCGCGACGGCACTCGTCCTCACCGTCGTCGGAGGCACGGCCGCCGCGATCCACGGGGGGCTGTTCTCCCTCGGGAGCTCCTGCGAGGACGACGTGGTGCACATCGAGGTGGCCGCCTCCCCGGACATCGCGCCCGCGCTCAGGGCCATCGCCGAGGACGCCCGCGAGAAGGACGTCACCTCCGACGGCCGCTGTCTCGACGTCGGCGTGACCGCCCGCGAGTCGTACGAGGTCGCCGCCTCGCTCGGGAAGGGCGAGAAGTCCGACGTGCAGGTGTGGGTGCCGGACTCCGACGCGTGGGTGGACCGCGTCACCGGCACCAGCGCCGCCACGCAGGTCACCAGCCTGGGCAACGTCGCCTCCTCACCCGTAGGCGTCGCCGTGGTCCCGTCGGCCGCCAAGGCACTGGGCTGGCCCGACAAGACGTACACCTGGACCGAGCTGGCCGGCGACTCGACACGGGCCAGGAAGCTACGGCTGGGCGCGGTCGACCCCGCCCGCAGCTCGCCGGGACTGCTCGCGCTGGCACGGATCAGCGCGGCCGCCTCGGGCGTCAAGGACGGCGACGTCCGGGCGGCGGCCCTGGCCAAGGCGCTCTCGCACCGCACCTCCGGCAGCGACACCGCGCTCCTGGACACCCTGCCCCGCGACGGCTCGGACGGCGCCGACAGCAATCAGGCCCTGATCCTCTCCGAGCAGGCCGCGTTCGCGCACAACAGCGCTCAGGACGGCGGTCAGGACCTCGACCTGTTCTACCCCAAGGACGGCTCGCCGCTGCTCGACTACCCGTACACGCTGGTCGACGAGCCCGGACTGAGCACGGACGAGGGCCGCGCGGCCCTGCGGTTCATGACCCTGCTCGGCGAGGCGGCACCCCGGCAGTTCCTGCGGCTGTTCGGGTTCCGCACCGACGCGGAGAGCCCGGCGGCCACACTCGTCGCCGAGGCCGGCGGCAGGTCGCCGCAGCCGTACGCGCGCGTCCTGGCCGACTCCTCGTCGAAGGGCGCGGTCCAGGAGGCCCTCGGGATGTGGACGATCACCGTGGAGAGCGCCCGGATCACGACGGTCGTCGACGCCTCCTCCTCCATGGGCGTGACACTGCCGGGCGACGGGCGGTCCCGTATGGACGTCACCAAGGAATCCCTGCTCCAGGCCCTCGCCACCTTCACCGCCGAGGACGAGATCGGGCTGTGGAAGTTCTCCACCAAGCTCGACGGCGACAAGGACTACCGCGTCCTCGTACCGACCGAGCGACTCGGCGACAGCAAGAAGAAGGGCAGCCAGCGCGCGAGACTGACCGCCGCCTTCTCCTCCCTGAAGCCGGTCCCGCACGGAGAGACCGGTCTGTACGACACCACGCTCGCCGCGTACAAGGAGGCCGTCGCCTCCTACACGAAGGGCCGGTTCAACGCGCTCGTCGTCCTCACGGACGGGGTCAACCGCGACCCCGGCAGCATCTCCCGGTCCGAACTCATCACCGAGCTGCAGAAGCTGGCCGACCCGGAGCGCCCGGTGCCGCTCATCGCCATCGCGGTGGGCCCGGACAGCGACCGGCGGGAGGTCGACGAGATCGCCAGGGCGACCGGCGGCTCCGGCCAGCGCGTCAACGAGCCCTCACAGATCCACGCGGCGATGCTCAAGGCGATCACGGCGGCGGGCGCCGGAACCCCGGACTGACCGCTCCCGGCGCGACGTCGGGCGCACCGCCTCGCGTCACCCCAGCGGAACCGGCTCCGGCAGCCCGACCGGCCATGTGTGCACGGGCTCGCCGAGATGCATCAGCTCGCCGTAGCGCCGCGTCGTCGCGGCCAGCGCGGCCTCCCGGCCGAGCCCCTTCTCCAGGGCCCGGTGGAAGGTCGCCGCCTGCCAGGTCGCGCCGTTGACGCGCAGCCGGCACCGGTCCTCGATCACGCCGAGGTAGAGGTCACGGTCGGCGGGCTCGATGCCCCACGCGTCCAGGCCCGCGGCGGCCAGCGGCAGCAACTCGTCGCGCACCAGGTTCGCCGCGTCCACCTGCGCGGTCCCGCCGTAACGGCCGCGCCGCGGCCACTCCAGGCGGGCCTCGATGCCGTGCCGGCAGGCCTCGTCGAAGTTCGCCGCGGCCGCCTCGAAGGACATCCGGGTCCACACCGGACGCTGCTCCTCGGCGAGCGCGCGGACCAGGCCGTAGTAGAAGGCCGCGTTGGCGATGACGTCGGTGACGGTCGGTCCGGCGGGCAGCACCCGGTTCTCGACCCGCAGATGCGGGACGCCGTCGGCGATCCCGTACACGGGCCGGTTCCAGCGGTACACCGTGCCGTTGTGCAGCACCAGTTCGGCCAGCTTGGGCACGCCCCCGGCGTCGAGGACGCCGAGCGGGTCCTCCTCGTCGCAGAAGGGCAGCAGGGGCGGGAAGAACCGCAGGTTCTCCTCGAAGAGGTCGTACGCCGAGGTGACCCACCGTTCGCCGAACCAGGTGCGCGGCCGGACCCCTTGCGCCTGCAGCTCCGGCGGCCGGGTGTCGGTGGACTGCTGGAAGAGCGGGGGCCTCGACTCGCGCCACAGCTCGCGCCCGAACAGGAAGGGCGAGTTGGCGCCGATCGCGACCTGCGCGGCCGCCACCGCCTGCGCGGCGTTCCACACGTCCGCGAACCGGCCCGGTGTGACCTGGAGGTGCAACTGCACCGAGGTGCAGGCGGCTTCGGGCGCGATGGACGTCGACCTGCAGACCAGGCGCTCCACCCCGTCGATGTCGAGTGCGAAATCCTCCCCGCGCGCGGCCACGATCTGATCGTTGAGCAGCATGTAGCGGTCGGCCTCCGACAGGTTGGAGGACACCAGATCGTCCTGCCCGAGCGTCGGCAGAATACCGATCATGACGATTCCGGCGTCGACCTCGCTGGCTTTCCGGTGGGCATACGCGAGCGAGGTGCGGATCTCCTCGGCGAGCCGGTCGAATACCCGGCCGCCCAGCCGGTGTGGGGCTATGTTGACTTCCAGGTTGAACATGGCGAGTTCTGTTTGGAAGTCGCGGCTCGCAATCCTTTCGAGAACCTGCCCGTTCATCATTCTGGGCATGCCGTCAGGACCCGCGAGATTCAATTCGATCTCCAGGCCCATCAGGTTCTTCGGACGGTCGAACCTCTTCTCCTCCAGCAGTCGCTCCAGCCCCGTCAGACACTGTCGGAGCTTGTCGCGGTGGCGCTGCCGATCGGACAGGCCGAACGTCCCTGCCACGACCTTCTCCCCCATCGAAGTGTCCCTCCTCGGATGGGCAGGCCGAGTTACGGCCCTGGCGTCCCGGGTCACGGGGGATGATGCCCAGGCAACACGATCCATAACGTCCCGCGCGGGCTCTTCGACCGCTAGTCTGGACATCGGCCCCGGGCACATTCACCGGGCATGGAGCATTCAGCAAGTTTACCGGCCGGAACGATCTCGTGAAAAACGCCGACGAGAATCGGCCGACCGCTCGGGCGAAGCATTCCGAGGTCACCGCGTTTCGATCGCGCAGAACCGGGAGGAATCCCGCATTTCGCCGACCGGATATCGACTTGTTCTTCGAATTCGCGACGACTAGACGAAACACCGCCTGAACACGCGTCGTATAAACTCCGCTACCGAGGCAGAGAGTTGGCGCTCGCGGTCCTAGGTCCTGTCGTCACGGTGACGGCGGCAGGCGACACCCTGTCGGCAGATCCAGACCCCTCGCCCCTCTGACCCGAGAGCTGACAGCGCCGTCCGCCCCCGCCCTCGCGCCACTGTGCCTGTCGAATGAGAGGCGACCCACCATGCCGCTGCACGTACCCCCGGCTCCCGCGCCCGCCCTGCGCACCGTACTCACGGCACTCGGTTCCCCCACCGCTGTCCGCGAAGCCCGTACCCCGTCCCTGCGCCTGGCGCAGGGACCCGTCACCCCCGAACTCCCGCTGCCCGTCCACGTCCTGGACCGCATCACCCCCGCGGGCGCCTCCGCCACCCGGCTCGCCGGGTGGCGTTTCCTCATCCGTAGCGGCGACCGCGCGGTGGCCGCCGCCGACACCATGCTGACCCCGGACGGCTGGGCCTTCTCGCGCTTCTTCGAGGGCCCGTACATCGCCGCCACCGAACGCGCCCTGCGACAGGCCGAGACCATGCAACAGCCCTACCAGGCGCGGCTGCTGTCCGTGCCGGAGCTGTACATGCTGACGCTCTGGCTGCACGGCGACTGCACGGCGGACGGCGCCACCGGCCATCCGGCCGCCACCGACCTCCTCGTCCCGCTCGCACCCGCCCCGCCCGGCATCGCCGCGCACCGGCCGCACCTCGTCGCCGAACTGCTGCCGGTCCTCACCCACCGGGTCACGCCGGCACCGCTCCTCAGCTCGCCCGCCTGAACCTCCGATCCTCGCGTCCGTGCCCCGCAGCCGTGCCCCACACGGGTAAACCTGCCGCGGGGCACGGCGCTGTCGCGAACCCGGAGCAGGGTTCGCTCGTTAGCGCTGAAGGCCGCTCGTACGAGGGGAAACGCGCTCCACGCCCAACCGGACTAGCCCGATCCGGCCACCTCGAACCACCCGAAAGGACGGCGCAGTTGGGGTGAACCCTCCGCACGGGTGATGCGTCATCAACCTGTGAGAAGCGGTGCCCTCAAATCCCTGCGGATCGGCGCCCGTGGGGCAACACTGGGGTCAGACCACACACCAACGGGGGGCGGCGATGAGTACCTCGAGCCGCAAGACAGACACCACAGCCATCACTCACATCTCGACCCAGCGAAAGATCCCATCCATGTGCCAGCACCAGCCACTGTGTCCCGCAGCCGAATCAGCCGACCGGGAGTCCGCCCGCCTTGTGGCGCATCACCCGGAGCAGGGATGGAGCCTGCTGTGCAACGGCGTTCTGCTCTTCGAGGACACCGGTGAGCTCCTGCCGGACGGGCAGATCATCGCCCCGCACCGCCCGCTGGGCGGCGCGCCGGTGATGACGGCCGCCTGAGCCGCACGACCCCGGGCGGCCGTGACAGGCCGCCCAGACACACGAGGGGCCGGCCCGGAGACGTACTCTCCGAACCGGCCCCGACGCATGTCCGAGGACGATCACTCCTCGTAGGCGTCCGCGTGCCGAGCGCTGATCAGTCCTCGTAGGCGTCCAGCGGCGGGCAGGAGCAGACGAGGTTCCGGTCGCCGTAGGCCTGGTCGATGCGGCGCACCGGCGGCCAGTACTTGTCGGCGGCCGAGACACCGGCCGGGAAGACGGCCTCCTCGCGGCTGTACGCGTGCTCCCAGTCGCCACCGAGCGCGGCGGCCGTGTGCGGCGCCCCGCGCAGCGGGTTGTCGTCCACGGACCATTCGCCGCCGCCGACCTTCTCGATCTCCGCGCGGATCGCGATCATCGCGTCGCAGAACCGGTCGACCTCGCCCAGGTCCTCGGACTCGGTCGGCTCGATCATCAGCGTGCCGGCCACCGGGAACGACATCGTCGGCGCGTGGAAGCCGTAGTCGATCAGGCGCTTGGCGATGTCGTCGACGCTGACGCCGGTCGCCTTGGTCAGCGGGCGCAGGTCGATGATGCACTCGTGCGCGACCAGACCGCCGGGGCCCGTGTACAGCACCGGGTAGTGCGGCTCCAGGCGCTTGGCGATGTAGTTGGCGGACAGGACGGCCACCTGCGTGGCGCGCTTGAGTCCCTCGCCGCCCATCAGGCGGACGTACGACCAGGAGATGGGCAGGATGCCCGCGGAGCCCCAGGGAGCGGCCGAGATCGGGCCGACGCCCGTCTCGGGACCGGCCTCGGGCTGGAGCGGGTGGTTCGGGAGGTACGGCGCCAGGTGGGCGCGCACACCGACCGGGCCGACGCCGGGGCCGCCGCCGCCGTGCGGGATGCAGAAGGTCTTGTGCAGGTTCAGGTGCGAGACGTCGCCGCCGAAGTGACCCGGCTTGGCGAGACCCACCAGGGCGTTCAGGTTGGCGCCGTCGACGTAGACCTGGCCGCCGGCCTCGTGCACCTGGGCGCAGATGTCGGCGACGTGCTCCTCGAACACACCGTGTGTCGAGGGGTACGTGATCATCAGCACCGACAGTTCGTCGCGGTACTGCTCGATCTTGGCGCGCAGGTCCTGGACGTCGATCTCACCGTCGTCCGCGGTCTTCACGACGACGACCTTCATGCCGGCCATCACGGCGCTGGCGGCGTTGGTGCCGTGCGCGGAGGACGGGATGAGGCACACCGTGCGCTGGTCGTCGCCGTTGGCGCGGTGGTAGCCGCGGACGGCCAGCAGACCGGCCAGCTCGCCCTGCGAACCGGCGTTGGGCTGGAGCGAGACCTTGTCGTAGCCGGTGACCTCGGCGAGCTGGTCCTCCAGCTCGTGGATCAGCGTCAGGTAGCCCTGTGCCTGCTCGGCGGGGACGAAGGGGTGGAGCTGCCCGAACTCGGGCCAGGTCACCGACTCCATCTCGGTGGTCGCGTTGAGCTTCATGGTGCAGGAGCCCAGCGGGATCATGCCGCGGTCGAGCGCGTAGTCGCGGTCGGAGAGCTTGCGCAGGTAGCGCAGCATCGCCGTCTCGGAGCGGTGGTCGTGGAACACCGGGTGCGTGAGGTACGCGTCGGTGCGCAGCAGCGCGTCCGGCAGGGTGTCCTCGGTGCTCGCGTCCAGCGCCTCGACGTCGCCCAGGACACCGAACGCGCTCCACACGGCGGTGAGCTGCTCGCGCGTGGTCGTCTCGTCGCACGAGATCGACACCAGGTCGGCGTCGACGAGGCGGAGGTTGACGCCGTTGTCGCGGGCGGCGGCGACGATCGCCGCGGCGCGGCCCGGGACCCGCACGGTGAGCGTGTCGAAGTAGGCGCCGTGGACGACGTCGACACCGCCGGCGGTGAGCCCGGCGGCCAGCACCGTGGCGTAGCGGTGGGTACGCCGCGCGATGGTCCGCAGGCCCTCGGGGCCGTGGTAGACGGCGTACATGCCGGCCATCACGGCGAGCAGCACCTGGGCGGTGCAGATGTTGCTGGTCGCCTTCTCGCGGCGGATGTGCTGCTCGCGCGTCTGCAGGGCGAGGCGGTACGCCTTGTGCCCGTCCGCGTCCACGGACACGCCGACCAGCCGGCCGGGAAGGCTGCGCGCGAACTTCTCGCGGACCGCCATGTATCCGGCGTGCGGACCACCGAAGCCCATCGGCACGCCGAAGCGCTGCGTCGTACCGACCGCGATGTCCGCGCCGAGCTCGCCGGGCGAGGTCAGCAGGGTCAGGGCGAGCAGATCGGCGGCGACCGTGACGACGGCGCCCAGCTCGTGCGCCTGCTCGATGATCGGCTTGATGTCGCGTACGGCACCGGAGGCGCCGGGGTACTGGATCAGCACGCCGTTGATCTCGCGCCCGGCGAGGTCGGCCGGGATGCCGTCGGCGAGGTCGGCGACGACGATCTCGACGCCGGTCGGCTCAGCGCGGGTCTCTATGACGGCGATGGTCTGCGGCAGCGCGTCCGCGTCGACCAGGAAGAGACCCTTCTTGTTCTTGCCCATGCGGCGGGACAGCGCCATGGCCTCGGCGGCGGCAGTGCCCTCGTCGAGGAGGGAGGCGCCGGAGGTCGGCAGCCCGGACAGCTCGGCGACGACGGTCTGGAAGTTCAGCAGCGCCTCGAGTCGGCCCTGCGAGATCTCCGGCTGGTACGGCGTGTACGCGGTGTACCAGGCCGGGTTCTCCATGACGTTGCGCAGGATCACCGGCGGCGTGAACGTGCCGTAGTAACCCAGGCCGATCATGGAACCGAGCACCTGGTTGCGGTCCGCGAGGGAGCGGAGCTCGGCCAGTACCTCGGCCTCGGTGCGCGCGGCCGGCAGGTTCAGGGCCTCGACGTTCTTGATCACGTCCGGCACCGCGGCGGCCGTCAGCTCGTCGAGCGAGCCGTAACCGACCTGCGCGAGCATCTTGGCCCGTGCTTCGGAGTCGGGTCCGATGTGGCGCTGCTCGAAGGGGATTCCCTGTTCGAGCTCGGAGAGCGGAATGCGAGGGGCGGTCATGGCGGAGGCCTCCTGGTCTGACGCGACCTTCGAGGGGCACCCCGGCACGGGTACCCCGACGGCCTCCCCCTCTGTCATCTCAACCTGAGAGTTTCACCGGATGGTCCCGCGGACGACCCGGCTTTCACCGTCGGTGAGAGCGGAGGCCATCGACACCCGCCCTGCTTTCCAGAGTGACCTCGTCCGTGCGGTACGTGAGCCTGAGAGATTCCGGGGAGGAGTTGCTCCTTCGGCGCCTCCGACGAAATTCCGGAGGACTCTCCCGCACGGGATCAGCAGCCGCTTGCCAGCCTACCAGCGAGGACAAGACGACAGCCTTCGAGTGGCCGCCTTCACAAAAGTGCCCTTTTGTAGTACTTACGGATGAGTTTGCGACCACTGGAGGGACCGTGCAGACCGACATCGATCCGCGCAACCTGATCGGCCGCAAGGCGTTCGACAGCAACGGCACCAAGATCGGCACGATCGACGAGGTCTACCTCGACGACGCGACCGGTGTCCCGGAGTGGGCGGCCATACGTACGGGGCTGTTCAGCAGGGACGCCTTCGTACCCCTGGAGCCCAGCGAGATCGTCGAGGGGACCTTGCGCATCCCCTTCGACCGGGCCCTGATCAAGGACGCCCCCGACTTCGGCGTCGGGCGCCACCTCTCCCCCGAGCAGGAGCTCCAGCTCTACCACCACTACGGCCTCGACGTGGCGTCCCCGCCCCCGCCGGACCGCGACTTCGGCCACCTGGCGGGCTCGGAAGACCCCTGATCCCGGGATCCCGCCCGCACCTACAGCCCGGCCCTGAGGCTCCGCACCCCAGCTTCCGGGCCGGCGGCCGTCCCAGACCTCCGCGCCCCGACCTCAGGGTCCGACGACGGGGGCCTCGGCGTTCCGCCTTCCGGGACGGGCAGGTCGGAGCTCCGGGGTCCGGGACGGCCGGGTCGACGCTTCGAGCTCCGGCTTCTCAGACGGACAGGTCGGCGATCCGGGTTCCGGGTTCCCGGAAGGACAGGTCGACGCTCCGAGTCCCGGGCTCCGGGACTGCCGACTCGGCGCTCCTGGCTCCGGCTTCCCGGACGGACGGCTCGGCGCTCCGGGGGCCGGCTTCCTGGACGGACGTCCCGTGGTGGCGCGCCCCTGCCTGGGCCGCCGGCGCGGGGCCCTGGGCCTCCGGACCCTGCGGCCCCGATGACCCGGGGCCGGACGGCGCCCCGTCGGCCGCCTCGGGTCTTCGCTCCACCAGCGGCAGCGGGTCGGCCGGTTCGAGCAGCGGATCGTCCGTCCGGAAGGTCCGCACCCGGCCGGGCTCGGAGTACGGCGTCTCGAACCGCACGGTGACCCGCCCGAGCCCGCTCCCCTGCACCCAGCCGTGCCCGTACTCGGCATGCCGCACGTCGTGCCCGGAGGGCCATCTCCGCTCGGTCGGCGGCGCCGGCTCGGCCACGGCGGCCGCCTGGGCCGGTTCGTCCGCGGCGTGGTCCTCGGCCACCGGCTCCCCCACGGCCGCGGCCTGCGCCTGCGCGAACAGGTCCTCCTGCGTGTAGTCGGCGAGCCCGGAGACACCGACCCCCAGCAGCCGGACGCCACCCGTCGTGTCCACGCCCTCCAGCAGCCGGGCGGCGGCCTCCCGGACGACCCCGGGGTCGTCCGTGGGTCCCCGCAGCGTCTCGGACCGCGTCAGCGTCGAGAAGTCGTACCGGCGGACCTTCAGCACGATGGTCCGCCCCGACAGCCCGGCCCCGCGCAGCCGCCGCACGCACCGGTCAGCGAGCCGCTGCACCTCGAGCTCCACCCGGACCCGGTCGTGGATGTCCACGTCGTACGTGTCCTCGACCGACACCGACTTGGTCTCCCGCTCGGCCACCACGGGCCGCTCGTCGTGGGCCAGCGCCATCGCGAACAGCGCGTGCCCGTGAGCCTTCCCCAGGAGGCGTACGAGCTCGTCCTCGCCCGCCTCGGCGAGCTCCTCGACGCTGTTGATGCCGGCCCGGCGCAGATGGTCGCCCGTGGCGGGCCCCACGCCCGGCAGCGTCCGCACCGGCATCGGGCCCAGCAGCGCCCGCTCGGTGCCCGGCTCGATCAGGACGAGACCGTCGGGCTTGGCCTGCTCCGAGGCGATCTTCGCCAGCATCTTGGAGGCCGCCAGACCCACCGATCCCGTGAGCCCCGTGACGGCCCGGATGTCCGCGCGCAGTTTGACGCCGGCCAGCCGCGCCGACGCCTCGTCCCACGCCGCCCCGCCCGCCTCCAGGTCCACGAACGCCTCGTCCAGGCTCAGCGGCTCCACCAGCGGCGACAGGGCCCGCAGCAGCCCCATCACCTGCTCGCTGATCTCTCGGTACAACCCGAAGCGCGGCACGAGGTAGGCGGCGTTCGGTGCGCGCCTGCGGGCCTGGGCCATGGGCATCGCGGAGTTCACCCCGAAGACGCGTGCCTCGTACGACGCGGTGGCGACGACTCCGCGGGGTCCGAGCCCGCCCACGACGACGGCCTTCCCGCGCAGGCTCGGCTTGGACGCCTGCTCCGCCGAGGCGAAGAAGGCATCCATGTCGAGATGCAGGATCGTGGGCGCGGTTCTCACATCTCCGATGCTGCCCTACGCCACTGACAATGCCCCGGCTCACCGGGGCATCGCGTCATCGCACGCGGCTCACACCGCACGGTTGCGCCTGCGCGCCAGTTCGTCCGCGGGATGGTGCGAGAGGAGAGTCTCGCCGGTGTCCACACGCTCTCCGTGCAACTGGGACAGAGCCCCCTCGACGTCCCGCCACACCACGCCCACGGCGATGCCGAAGACGCCCTGGCCGCCCTGAAGCAGCGCGTGGACCTCGTCCGGGGAGGTGCACTCGTAGACCGTCGCGCCGTCGCTCATGAGCGTCATGCGCTCCAGGTCCTGGAAACCGCGCTCCCTGAGGTGCTGGACCGTGGTGCGGATGTTCTGGAGCGACACCCCGGTGTCGAGGAACCGCTTGACGATCTTGAGGACCACCACGTCCCGGAAGCTGTAGAGGCGCTGCGTCCCCGACCCGTAGGCGGGACGCACGCTGGGCTCGACCAGTCCGGTCCGCGCCCAGTAGTCGAGCTGTCGGTAGGTGATGCCCGCGGCGGCGCACGCCGTGGGTCCTCGGTAACCGACCTCCTCGGGAACCGTCCCTCCCTCGTCGGGCACTGCTGCCGGCCGGACCGGAACCTGTTCGGCCGCGCTGCCGTGATGGGGGCGCCCCCTGCTCGAGCCGAGCCGAGAGCTTGGGGGAGGGTACGGGCCGCTCTCTCCCGGACCGTGTCCGGGAGCACCCCCAGCCGTACCGTCGCCGCTGCTTCTCACGCCGACCTCCGTCCTTGACCTGCCTTCTCGACGGTAGGCAGTCACCAGGGGCGCGTCAACGATCGCCACACTCGGCACGCCGAGTGATAATCACCCTAAGAGTGGTTTCCCGTGCCCTACCGCGGGGAAAGGCTAGCCGAATGCTCTCGGCGCGGGCCGCGGCACACCACACTCGCCCCGGGCAATTGCCGCCCGCGAGAGCCGCCCGGCCGGCTCACTGGCTGTTGGTACCGAAGTCCTCGGGCGAGATCTGGTCGAGGAACTCGCGGAACTTCTCCACCTCGTCCTCCTGCTCGTCCGGGATCGCGATCCCCGCGTCGTCGAGCACCCCGTCGCTGCCGTAGATGGGCGTTCCGGTGCGCAGCGCCAGCGCTATGGCGTCGGACGGTCTGGCACTCACCTCGACCCCGCTGGCGAAGACGAGCTCGGCGTAGAAGACGCCCTCACGCAGGTCGGTGATGCGTACTTCGGTGAGTTCCTGGCCGACGGCCTCCAGCACGTCCTTGAACAGGTCGTGGGTCAGCGGTCGGGCGGGGGCCATGCCCTGCTGAGCGAAGGCGATCGCCGTCGCCTCCCCCGGTCCGATCCAGATGGGGAGGTAGCGGTCGCCTCCCACTTCACGCAGAAGCACGATCGGTTGGTTGGAGGGCATTTCGACCCGGACACCTACGACATCGAGCTCGTTCACACAGCAACCCTAGGCCGTGCCCGGGACGTTTGGGTAGTCGGGCACAGAACGGGTGGACGATCCACAGCCTGCGCCGGGGGCGCGGATCAGCGCAGACGCACGCCCAGCGCGGTCTGCACGAGCGCCGCGTGCAGCTTCACCGTGAGCCCCGCGAGTTCCTTCGTACGGGCTTCCGCGTGCGCCCGGGTCTGCGGATTGCGGTGGCGCCGCAGCGGGGCGACCACCTGGTCCACCAGTCCCGCGTCACGCTCGGCCGCGGCCTTCATCGCCCTCAGATGGCGCGGCTCGATCCCGAAGCGTCCCAGCTCGACGACGAGCGCGGCGACGGTCACCGCCTCCGCGTCGTAGACACCGTCGGGCAGCGGGCCGATCAGTCCGTACGACTCCCACTCCTGGAGCTGCTGCTCACCGATCTCGGCGGCGGCCAGCAGCTCCTCACGGCCCACCCGGGCCACCGTGGGGCCCTCGGGCTCGCCGTAGAGCTCCCCGTGGGGTTCCTGCTCCCCCGCCTCGCGCTGGCGGCCCACGGAGGGCAGACGCACCTGCTCACCGCGAGCCATCGCGTCCAGGTGCTCGCGGATCACCTTCAGCGGAAGGTAGTGGTCACGCTGCATGCGCAGCACGTGGCCGAGGCGCTCGACGTCGTCCGGGCTGAACTTGCGATACCCCGACGGGGTCCGCTGCGGCTCGACGAGCCCCTCCGACTCCAGGAATCTGATCTTGGAGATGGTGACTTCGGGGAACTCGTCGCGCAGCAGACTCAGCACCGCTCCGATGCTCATCAGCCCACTGTCCGCGGCGGCGGTACCGCTACCGGCACCGCCGCTCGGTGTTTGAAGCATGGACATTCCCTCGGTGGCCCCCCGGACGGAGTTGGGGGAGGGTCAGATGCCCCGCTGGCTCGCGTAGAACACCAGCCGGTACTTGCCGATCTGCACCTCGTCACCGTTCGACAGAGGCACCTGGTCGATCCGCTCCCGGTTGACGTACGTGCCGTTCAGGCTGCCGACGTCGGCGACCGTGAACGAACCGTCCGCGACACGACGGAACTCCACATGCCGGCGCGACACCGTCACGTCGTCGAGGAAGATGTCGCTCTGCGGATGACGCCCCGCCGTGGTCAGCTCACCGTCCAGCAGGAAGCGGCTGCCCGAGTTGGGGCCACGGCGCACCACCAGGAGCGCCGAACCAACCGGCAGCGCGTCCACGGCCGCCTGCGCCTCCGGGGAGAGCATCGGCGACGGCGTCTGGCCCGTCACCTCGGCGTCGTAGGCCTCGATGCCGGAGATGGAGATCGTGGACGTCGTCTCCGACGGACGCTCGGGTCCGCCCCGCAGCGGCGCACCGCAGTTGGAACAGAACCGGCTGTTCTCCGCGTTGCGGTTCCCGCACCTCGTACACACCTGGGCCGACATGGACGGATCCTCCTGCCGCGGCTGCCCACCAGGGGCATGGGACGCATACGGGTCGGAGGCATACCCTCCGCCCGCGCTCGAGGCTGACGGTTCTCCGAAACCTATGCGGCCGGGCTGGCCAGGGTCAACAGACGACGCGCCCTGACCACCGGGGCCGCCGACCTGGTCCCGGAACAGCGGACGGTCGCCGCTCTGCGCCTCCGCGTCCCCTTGGCGCGGTGCGCGATGACGGGCAGCCGCGTTGTCGCCGCTGTCCTCTCGCGAGCTCTTGCCGAACAACTTCGCAAACAACTTCACGGGCGATTCCCCTTGACCGAAACAGACCCGCCCGTGGGGCAGGACGAACCCTGATTGAACACACCGGTCGACCCGGACATCCTCACAACGTCCGTATCCACCAGACAGTTTCCACCACGCACCACCCATTCGGTGCGCCGACCCCCCGCAACCTCCTGCCCTCGCCCGACGACCGGCATCCGACCGCCGTTCACCGGGAGGACGACCGAGCGTAGTCAGGCCGCTCCGCCGGTCGCAAGGCATCTACGACGATCTTCGTCGAGCGGTCCACCGTGACGGTGGCCTGCTCCTTCTCCAGTGTCTGCACCACGCCTCCCGGGATGTTCAGCGCCGGCTCGAGGTCCTGCGGCTTGCCGATGACCTTGAAACGATAGGGCTGGGTGATCTTGTTCCCGTCGACCTTCACTCCGCTCCCGGAGTCGGAGAGATAGGTACCGGCGACCACGCGCACGCCGTTCACCTGGATCGCCTCCGCACCGGCGGCGCGCAGCTCCTGGATGGCGTCGAGCAGCATGTCCGCCTTGACCGTCCCCTTCGGGTCGTCGATGGTCAACGTGATGCCGGGCCCCTGAGCGGCCACGGTGCCCGCCAGGATGCCGAGTTGCTTCTCCTTCTCGACCGTCTGCTTGCGGGCCTCCTCGGCCTGGTCCGAGCTGTTCTCCAGCTCGGTGCGCTGATCCTCGAGACCCTGCTTCTCGTCCTCAAGACGCTGAGTCCGGCTGTCGAGTTCATCGAGAATGCGCACGAGATCTTCCTGGCGCGCGCCGCGCAGCGCGCTGTCGCCGTCGCTGTTGGACGCCACCTGGACGGCCAGCCCGAATCCCAGGCCGAACAGCAGCACCGCGACGATGAGTTGGGCACGCGACACCCGCGGCGGCCACAGCCCCTTGACCAGCCTCTGACGGCCGGACAGCGTCGGCGTGCCACTGTCCTCGGCCACCTGCGGCCCGGTCTCCTCGGCGGCCGCCGGTACCTCCTCCGGCAGCTCCCGGCGCAGCGGGTTGTCGGGGCTCTCGGCTTCGTTCTCGTCGCTCATCGGCCTCACGCCCGGAACACGTGCCGGCGGATGGCCGCGGCATTGGAGAAGATCCGGATGCCGAGGACGACCACGACACCCGTGGAGAGCTGCGCACCCACGCCCAGCTTGTCCCCCAGGAAGACGATCAGCGCGGCGACGACCACGTTCGACAGGAACGAGACCACGAAGACCTTGTCGTCGAAGATGCCGTCGAGCATCGCGCGCAGACCGCCGAACACGGCGTCGAGCGCCGCCACGACGGCGATCGGAAGGTAAGGCTCGACGACCGCCGGAACCTCGGGCCGGACCAACAGTCCAGCCACGACTCCCACGACGAGGCCCAGTACGGCGATCACGGTGTGCCCTTCTCTGTTCTCGGCTCTGCTGTACGTACGATCACACTCGGTGCGGCGGACAAGCGGACGTCCGCCTCGACGGAGATGCCGGTCCTGATGCCGTAGTTCTCCTGCAGGGCATGCAGATACAGCCCGTCGGCGCTGTTCTGGAACCTGGTGCTGAGCCTTTGGCCGTCCCCCACCGCGAGCACCGTGTACGGCGGCACCAGCGGCTTGTTGTCGACCAGTATCGCGTCACCCGCGGCCCTGATGGCCGACAGAGCGGTCAGCCGCTGCCCGTTGACGGAGATGGCCTCCGCGCCCGACTCCCACAGACCGTTGACCACGCGCTGCATGTCGCGGTCCCGTACCCGTCCGGTGTCGGAGAATCCCGAGGTCTCCCGCGGATTGGTGCCGTCACCGCCCGTACTGGCTTCCTTGGCGTCGTTGACGACGAGTTTCACGCCCGGTCCGTGCACATCGGTGGCACCGGACAGGATGCTCACCAGGTCGGCCTGCTCTCCGCCGTCCTTCTTCAGCGCCGCGCGCTGGCGGGCGCTGACGTCGGCGCGCAGGGTGTCGACGCCGTTCTCCAGCTTGTCCGCGGCCGCAGTCTCACGCTCGATGCGGTCGATGAGCTCCTGGCGCTCCTTGGCGACGACAGGGGCCGCGAGCCGCGCGTTGGCCGCTCCCACGGTGACCACGAGCGCGGCGAGCACCAGACCCGCGGCGAGCCCCACCTTGGCCCGGAGGGTCTTCGGCAGGCCACCGGCGCCGTCGGCCTGTCTGCGGGCCGCCGCCTCGGCGTAACCCTCGTCGAGGCTGTGGTCCATGACGTTGGTGAGCAGCGACATGGAGGCGTCCGGGCGCGAGGGGCGCGGAGCGCTGCTCCGAACGGGGGGCTGCTGCGGCATGCCGCACATCGTCGCACGTCGCGGGTACTACCTCCGAATGGCCCCACCAACGTGCCGGACAGGCCCCCTTGGGGGCACTTGTCCGACACGTACGGGTGAAGAGTGTTTCAGCGGCCGGCGCTGTCCACAACAGCCGCCCATTCGTCGAGCAGAACCTCCGCGGAGGCGTCGTCCGGACCTTCCGCCCACAGGTGGGTGACGGCCTCGGCGGGGTCGGGCAGCACCATCACCCAGCGTCCGTCCGTCTCCACGACCCGGACGCCGTCCGTGGTGTCCACGAAGCGGTCTCCCGCCTCCTCCACGACCCGGCGCATGACCAGACCCTTGACGGCCCACGGAGTCGCGAGATCCCGCTTGAGGACGTGCGCCCGCGGAATCCGGGCGTCGATCTGGCTGAGCGTGAGCTGCGTCCGCGCCACCAGACCGATGAGCCGTACGAAGGCCGCCGCGCCGTCGAAGACGCCGCTGAACTCGGGGATGATGAAGCCGCCGCGCGCGTCGCCGCCGAAGATCGTCGACTCCTCGCGGCCGACCCGGGTCAGGTCGTCGGGCGACGTGGTCGTCCACTCCACCTGCGTGCCGTGGTACGCGGCCACCTGTTCGGCGATCCGCGTGGTCGTGACCGGCAGCGCCACCCGCCCGCTGCGCCGCTCCGCGGCCACCAGGTCCAGCATCACGAGCAGGGCCCGGTCGTCCTCGACGATCCGTCCCTTCTCGTCGACGAGGGAGAGCCGCTCGCCCACCGGGTCGAAGCGCACTCCGAACGCGGCCCGCGCGGACGCGACGATCTCACCCAGCCGCACCAGGCCGGCCCGCCGGGTCTCGGCCGTCTCGGTCGGCCTGGACTCGTCGAGACCCGGATTGATGGTCAGGGAGTCCACGCCGAGCTTGCCCAGCAGGCTGGGCAGCACCAGTCCGGCACTGCCGTTGGAGGCGTCGACGACCACCTTCAGACCGGAATCCGCGATCCCGGTGGTGTCGACGTTCCGGAGCAGCGATCCCGTGTACGAGTCGAAGACGCTGCCGGGGAAGTGCAGATCGCCGATCTCGCCGGGGAAGGCGCGCCGGTACTCCTGCCGCGCGAACACCCGGTCCAGCTTCCGCTGCCCACCCTGCGACAGGTCGGCGCCCTGCCCGTCGAAGAACATGATGTCGACGGAGTCCGGCACTCCCGGGGTCGTCCGGATCATGATGCCGCCGGCGCTGCCCCGGGCCGTCTGCTGCCGCGCCACGGGCAGCGGTACGTTCTCCAGGTCGCGTACGTCGATGGCGCTGGTCTGCAACGCGGAGATCACCGCTCGCTTCAGTGCGCGGGCACCTCGGGAGTGGTCGCGCGCCGTGGTGACGGTGGAGCCCTTCTTTAGGGTCGTCGCGTAGGCCCCTGCCAGACGCACCACCAGTTCCGGGGTGATCTCGACGTTCAGGATCCCGGAGACACCGCGGGCGCCGAAGAGGTGGGCCTGGCCGCGCGACTCCCAGATCACCGAGGTGTTGACGAAGGCGCCGGCCTCGATGGTCTTGAACGGGTAGACACGGACGTTGCCCTGAATGATCGATTCTTCACCGACGAGGCATTCGTCGCCGATCACGGCGCCGTCCTCGATGCGGGCGGCCCTCATGATGTCGGTGTTCTTTCCGACCACACAGCCGCGCAGGTTGCTGTGCTGCCCGATGTACACGTTGTCGTGCACGACGGCTCGGTGCAGGAACGCGCCATTCTTGACGACGACGTTGGAGCCCACGACGGTGTGCTCGCGGATCTCGGAGTTCGCCTCGACCTTGGCGTAGTCACCGATGTAGAGCGGCCCACGCAGCACGGCGTCGGGATGCACCTCGGCGCCCTCCGCCACCCAGACGCCCGGGGAGATCTCGAACCCGTCGAGTTCGACGTCGACCTTGCCCTCCAGGACGTCGGCCTGGGCCTTCACATAGCTCTCGTGCGTGCCGACGTCCTCCCAGTAGCCCTCGGCGATGTAGCCGTAGATGGGCTTGCCTTCCTTCATGAGCTGCGGGAAGACGTCGCCGGACCAGTCGACGGAGACATCGGCCTCGACGTAGTCGAAGACTTCGGGCTCCATGACGTAGATGCCCGTGTTCACGGTGTCCGAGAAGACCTGGCCCCAGGTCGGCTTCTCCAGGAAGCGTTCGACCTTGCCTTCCTCGTCCACGATGGTGATGCCGAATTCCAGCGGATTGGGCACGCGCGTCAGACAGACGGTGACGAGCGCGCCCTTCTCCTTGTGGAAGTTGATGAGTTCGGTGAGGTCGAAGTCGGTGAGGGCATCACCGGAGATGACGAGGAAGGCGTCGTCCTTCAACGCCTCCTCGGCGTTCTTGACGCTCCCGGCGGTACCGAGTGGCTTCTCCTCATTGGCATAGGTGAGCTCCATACCGAGCTCTTCACCGTCACCGAAGTAGTTCTTGACCATTGAGGCCAGGAACTGGACGGTGACCACGGTTTCGTTGAGCCCATGCCTTTTCAGCAGCCTGAGCACATGCTCCATGATCGGGCGGTTCACCACCGGCAGGAGCGGCTTGGGCATGCTCGAGGTCATCGGACGAAGGCGTGTGCCTTCGCCTCCGGCCATCACGACGGCCTTCATGTCGGAAGCGTCCTCCTTGAAGAGACGACGGTACAGCCGACTTCACCCGTCCTGATTGTCCCGCAGATTTCGGGCGGGGGCCATCGGGGCACCACTGCGCCCAATCGGGCCGAGCTCAATCGGTCATGGCGTCCGCCCGGATCAACCGGCGGACCTGCACCACGTAGAGGACTCCTGCCCACCAATAGAGGGTTGTACCCCACCCGGCGAACGCCCATCCGAAAATGGCGCCGAGTGTCGCGATCCAACCGCTCGCGTCACTGAGCAGCAGCAACGGGAAGGCGTACATCAGGTTGAAGGTGGCTGCCTTCCCGAGGAAGTTCACCTGCGGCGGCGGATAGCCGTGGCGCCGGAGGATCCACACCATCACCAGCAGAACCAGCTCGCGCGCGAGAAGTGCGGCCGTGAGCCAGATCGGGAGAATCTCGCGCCAGGTGAGTCCGACGAGCGTGGACAGAATGTAGAGCCGGTCGGCCGCGGGATCCAGCAGCCGGCCGAGGCTGCTGATCTGGTTCCAGCGCCGGGCGAGCTTGCCGTCCAGATAGTCGCTGATACCGCTCAGCATGAGGACGAGCAGCGCCCAGCCGTCGCTGTTGGGGCCGCCGAACTCCGGCCTGAGGATCAACCACAGGAAGAGGGGCACGCCGGCGAGACGCGCCATGCTGAGGATGTTCGGGATGGTGAGGACCCGGTTCGTCTGAACGCGGGTCTCCTGGACCTCCACCCGGGGGCCTCCTGTGGGAAACGAGCCAACGATGCTCCCTGACCTTACCCGCAGCCCGGACGGGTCGGCGCAGAGGGGGCAGGCAGAGGCGAAACGTCTTCCGGAATTTCTGCCGGAAAACAAAAAAGCTCCGGCTCTCGGGATGAATCCCGAGAGCCGGAGCTCTAAATTTAGTTCGGCGGCGTCCTACTCTCCCACAGGGTCCCCCCTGCAGTACCATCGGCGCTGTGAGGCTTAGCTTCCGGGTTCGGAATGTA
>NZ_JBVHTL010000002.1:1190230-1532749 GCF_055565895.1 Streptomyces sp. NPDC028298 | reverse complement strand
GCAGGGGGGACCCTGTGGGAGAGTAGGACGCCGCCGAACAAATTGTGAGAAGACCCCCGGACCGGGGATACCGGTCCGGGGGTTTTCTGCGTTCAGGGCCGGTTTTTCCACTCTCCGTCAATGCCGGGTTGTGGGCCGGCTTTCGGCTTCCTGGCCGGTGCCGGTTTTACTGGTGGCGTTTTTACAGGCGACCCGCGGACTTCAGCGCCAGGTAGGCGTCCGCCAGGGCCGGCGCGAGATCGTCCGGAGTCGCGTCCACGACGGTGACCCCGTGACGTCGTAGCGTCTCGGCGGTGCGCTGACGTCCCGCCTCGGCCTGGGCCGCCGCCGCTGCCTCGTACACGGCGTCGATGTCGCCCCGGGCCTTCGCCATCCGCGCGACGTGCGGGTCCGCGACCGATGCCAGCAGCACCGTATGGCGCTGGGTGAGGCTGGAGAGCACCGGGAGCAGGCCCTCCTCGACCGGAGCGGCGTCGAGGGTCGTCAGGAGCACGATCAAGGACCGGCGCGAGGTCGTACGCAGAGCTGTGGCGGTCAGGCCGCGGGCGTCCGTCTCGACGAGCTCAGGTTCGAGCCCCGCCATCGCGTTGACCAGGGACGGAAGGACGTCGCCTGCCGCACGGCCCTGGACCAGGGCGCGTACCCGGCGGTCGTAGGCGAGGAGGTCCACGCGGTCGCCGGCGCGGGAGGCCAGGGCGGCGAGGAGCAGGGCCGCGTCCATGGAGGCGTCGAGGCGGGGCGCGTCGCCGACACGGCCCGCGGAGGTGCGGCCGGTGTCGAGGACCAGAAGGATGTGACGGTCGCGCTCGGGACGCCAGGTCCGTACGGCGACCGTCGTCCGGCGGGCCGTGGCGCGCCAGTCGATGGAGCGGGTGTCGTCGCCGGGAACGTACTCGCGCAGACTGTCGAACTCCGTTCCCTCACCGCGCGTCAGCACACTGGTGCGGCCGTCGAGTTCACGGAGCCGGGCCAGCTTGGACGGGAGGTGCTTCCGGCTGGTGAAGGGGGGCAGGACCCGTACGGCCCAGGGGACTTCGTGGCTGCCCTGACGGGAGAACAGACCGAGCGGGCCGAACGAGCGGATCGTGACACGGTCGGCCCGGCGGTCGCCGCGGCGGGTGGGGCGCAGACGGGTCGTCACACGGCGGCGTTCGCCCGCCGGGACCGTCATACGGTGGCGGGAGGCCTCGACCTCCGTGCCGGGTTCCCAACTGCTGGGCGGCCAGGCATCCCTGACGTGGGAGCGCAGAAGGCGGCCGGAGGGATTGGTGACCGTGAGGGTGACGTCGGCGGCCTCACCGAGGCGCACCGAGGTGTCCCCGGAGCGGGTCAGGCCCAGGCGTCGTACGGGGGCCGCGAGGGCGGCGTCGCAGGCGCAGGCCAGGGCGAGGGGGACGTTCACGGCGAGGACGCCTGTCCAACTCGGCCCCCAGATGCCGACGGGGAGCGCGCCCAGGGCCGCCAGGAGAGCGGCGCGTCCGGTGAGTGCCATCAGCGGGGGACGGGGACGTGGGCGAGGATCGCGTTGATGACGGAGTCGGCCGTCACGCCCTCCATCTCGGCCTCGGGGCGGAGTTGAACGCGGTGGCGGAGGGTCGGCAGGGCCAGGGCCTTCACGTCGTCGGGGATGACGTAGTCGCGGCCGGTCAGCCAGGCCCAGGCGCGGGCGGTGGCGAGCAGGGCCGTCGCGCCGCGCGGGGAGACGCCGAGCGTGAGCGAGGGCGACTGGCGGGTCGCGCGGCACAGGTCGACGACGTAGCCGGTGATCTCGGGAGAGACCGTCGTCTTGGCGACCGCGGCGCGGGCGGCTTCGAGGTCGGCGGGGCCGGCGACGGGACGCAGGCCCGCGGCGCGCAGGTCGCGCGGGTTGAAGCCCTCGGAGTGGCGGGTGAGGACGTCGATCTCGTCCTGGCGGGAGGGCAGCGGGATCGTCAGTTTGAGGAGGAAGCGGTCCAGTTGGGCCTCGGGGAGCGGATACGTTCCCTCGTACTCGACCGGGTTCTGGGTCGCGGCGACCAGGAAGGGCTCGGGCAGCGGCCGGGGTGTGCCGTCGACGGTGACCTGGCGTTCCTCCATCGCCTCCAGGAGCGACGACTGGGTCTTGGGAGGCGTGCGGTTGATCTCGTCGGCGAGCAGGAGGTTGGTGAAGACCGGGCCGGGCTGGAAGGAGAACTCCGCGGTGCGGGCGTCGTAGACGAGCGAGCCGGTGACATCGCTCGGCATGAGGTCGGGGGTGAACTGGACGCGCTTGGTGTCGAGTTCCAGGGCGGACGCCAGTGCGCGGACGAGCAGCGTCTTGGCGACGCCGGGGACTCCTTCGAGGAGAACGTGTCCGCGGCACAGGAGGGCGACGACGAGGCCGGTCACAGCGGGGTCCTGGCCGACCACGGCTTTGGCGATCTCGGTGCGCAGGGCTTCCAGGGAGGAGCGGGCGGTGTCCGCGTCCTTGGTGTACCCGGTGTACCCGGCGTTGTCAGTGGTCGGGTCCATCATGAAATGCGTACCTCTCTTTCGAGGGCGTCGAGTTGGTCGGCGAGGGAGACGAGGGCCGCGTCGTCGCGGGGCGGCGGCCCGAAGAGGAGCGGGAGCAGGGCGCCCGGGTCGCCGTCGACGTGGGTGGCCAGGGCGGGGAGCAGGGTCTCGGGCGCGTGCGCCTGGGCCGGGGGTACGCCGATGAGGGGGGCGAGGCGGGTGCGGGTGGCGGAGCGGAGAGCGGCGGACGCGCGGTCACGGGCGGCGGCCTTGCGGTAGAGGCGGGCGCGGCCTTCGGCGGTCTCGGAGGCGCGGATCGCGACGGGAAGCCGTTCGGGTACGAGGGGGCCCATGCGGCGGGCCCGCCACAGTGCTGCCACGACGGCCGCGATGAGGAGCTGCAGGGTGCCCCAGAGCCAGCCCGAGGGGAGCAGGTCGAAGAAGCTCCGGCTGCCCGTGTCGGTGGCCGAGTCGTCGGAGAGCGAGGGGAGGTACCAGACCAGATGGGTGCGGGAGCCGAGGAGTTGGAGCGCGAGCGAGGCGTTGCCCTGCTCGTCGAGGCGGTCGTTGTAGAGGATGTCGGGGGCGCCGAGCACGACGGTGTCGCCGCCTCCCGCGCGGGCCGGCACGCGTACGAGCGTGGGCAGTCCCTCGCTCGGGTAGCAGGTGTCGGCGTCCTGGTCGGTGGTGCTGTAGCGGATGCCGCCGGTGTCGGCGCTGCCCGCTCGGCGCGCGGCGGGCAGATCGCAGCGGGGGGAGAGCGTCGAGTCGAAGCTGACCGCGGGGTCGGCGGTGACGCCGGGGGCGAGGGTGCCGAGGGAGGGCGGTCCGGGGGAGATCAGGATCGTACGGCCGCCCGATTGTTCCGTCGCCGTGCGCAGGTCGGTCTGCTGATGCCTGGTCAGCAGGTCGGGGGACGTGATCAGCAGGGTGGTGTCGGGGCCGGCCGCCGAGCGCGCCTCGCCGAGGGTGGTGACCACGCGCGTGGACACTCCCCGGTCGGCGAGGAGCCGGGCGACGGCCTTGCTGCCGGAGGGGTCGGCGGAGCGCGGGTCGAGGCGGCCGTGCCGGGCGTCCGAGCGGACCGCGGCTATCGCGACGGCGGCCGCCAGCAGGAGGACGAGCGCGAGGGCGATTCCGCGCGTTCGGGTCCAGATCTGGCGGGTGGTGGCCGAGGACGAGGTGGTGGGCGAGGACGAGGTGGGGGTGAGGGTGGCCTCGGTCATGACGCGGCCCCCTGGTGGCCCTTGCGGTCCGTCTTCGGGTGCGGGCCGGCGGCGCTGTCCGTGAGGACGGGCCTGGTGCGTTCCAGGTCGCGGTCGAGGTCCGTGAGGTGCTGGTACGCGCGTGGGTCGCCGGGGCGGCCGCCGTACGTGATGTCGTCGAAGTCGCGTGCCGCGGCGCGCAGTCGGCCGTCGTGGGAGGGCAGGGAGCGGCTCGCCTCCGCGGCGGCCTCGTCGGCCGTGCGGCCGGGGCGCGGATCGAGCAGGGCGCGTTCCTCCAGGGACCGTACGACGGCCCGCATCCGTTCCTGGACCGCCTGGTTCCAGTGGCCCTGGGCGGCGTGCGCCTCGGCGGCGGCGCGGTGTTCGGCGGCGCTCCTGGGGCGGTCGTCGAAGAGGGCGGCGGACGAGGCGGGGGCGCGGTGCGGGGTGCCCAGGCGCCACCACAGGGCGGCCACGACCGCCACGACGGCGAGGACGATGACCACGAGTCCGAGTGTTCCGCCGGGCGTCGCGGACGAGGCGGCGCCGAACAGTCGGTCGACCCAGTCCCAGAAGGCGTTGAGGGCACGCTGGACGAGGCTGGGGTCGTTCTCGTGGTACATCCGCTTGGACAGTTCGCGTCTGGCCGCCTCCCGTGCGGCCTCGCGCGGTGTGGTCACCGGTGGTGTGTCGTCGCGGGCCGACGCGAGGACCGTGATCGCACCGGTGTGCGGCCCCGCGAGCACCGCCGTGAGAACTCCCCCCGCCCCGTTCACCGCATCAACTCCCTGGTGTGGTGCCGGTGGTGCCGTATCCCTGGAGGCCGGCGGCCCGGGCCAGATCGAGGTCGAGGGCCTCGCGGCGGATGCGCCGGTCGATGTACAGGAGGACCGTGACGCCCGCGGTGATCGGGAAGGTGATCATGGATCCGATCACCGAGCCGATGCCGCTGACGATGAGGTAGGTCCAGCCGAGGTCGCCGCCGGAGCTGTCGAGGAAGCCGGTGAACCCGTCGCCGCTCAGCGCGGCAGCGAGGACGGCGAAGGGGATCACGACGATCGACGCCACGATGTTGGCGATGATCGTGGCGAGGAGCTGGATGCCGAACACCCGCCACCAAGAGCCGCGGACGAGTTTCGCGGAGCGGCGCATCGACTTCGTGATGCTCTGCTTCTCCAGCATCAGGGCGGGGGAGGCGAGCGAGAAGCGGATCATCAGCCAGAGGGCGACGACACCCGCGGCGAGGGCGCCGAGGACGGCGAGCGTGAGGCCGGCGTCCGTCGAGCCGCCCGCCACCACGAGCAGACCGGGCAGCGCGCCCGCGGTGAGGATCGCGACGGCGATGAGCGGGAGCAGCAGGGTCAGGCCGAGCAGCCTGGCGAGCTGGGGACGGGCGTCGCGCCACGCCTCGCCGGTGGTCACCGGCTTGCCGATCACGGCACGGCTGGTCACCGAGGTGAGCAGGGCCGTCGCGACGATGGTGCCGAGCAGGGTGACGAGCAGGACGAGACCGGAGCCGAGGAGGGCGTCGCCCATGGCCCGGCTCAGCTCGCCGAGGGTGGCGCTGGGGTCGTCGAGCGCGTCCGTGTCGGTGCTGTCCAGGACGAAGCCCTGGAGCAGGATGACGGCGACCTGCGTGACGACGGCGACGGCCAGCGAGATGCCGAGGACCGTGCGCCAGTAGGCGCGCATGGTCGACACGGCGCCGTCCAGGATCTCGCCGACGCCGAGGGGGCGCAGCGGGATCACGCCGGGCTTGGCGGCGGGCGGTTGCGCGCCCCAGCCGCTGCCCCAGCCGCCGGGGCCTCCCGGGGTGCCCTGTCCGGGGCCTCCCCAGCCGCCGTGTCCACCGTTCTGACCGCCCGGCGGACGGCCGGCCCAGCCCCGGCCGGGCGCGGGGGGCGGCGGGGCCTGCGCGGGCCCCTGCGGGGCGGGCGCGGACCACTGGCCGGGCGGGGGCTGCTCCTTGGACCACTTCGACGGCTGCTCGGGCGGGTTCGCTCCGTCCTGGTCCGCGGGCCCCGGGGTGCCGGACGAGTCCGGCGTCTCTTCGCCGGAGGGGGCGGATCCGGGCGACGCCCAGCCCGGAGTGTCGTTCATCGTCGCTCCTTCACGGTGCCCGTCCCGCGGTCGCGGCGGCAGGTTGGCAGCCATCGTGTCACGGCGTGCCCGGCAGAGTACGGGGCCCCGTATGGGCTGCACACCTTCAATAGTCCGCCGGGTACGGGGCAGACTGGGCGAATGGCCGATCACTACGCGCAACCCCGCGAGGACAGTGGACCGACGGAGATACCCGCGATCCGCTGGCACGAGCCGCCCGAAGGTCCCGTGGTGGTCCTTCTCGACCAGACGCGGCTCCCCGCGGAGGAGGTCGAGCTGGTGTGCACGGACGCGCCGGCCCTGGTGGAGGCGATCCGTACGCTCGCGGTGCGCGGTGCGCCGCTGCTCGGGATCGCCGGTGCGTACGGCGTCGCGCTCGCGGCCGTACGCGGCTTCGACGTGGAAGAGGCCGCCCACGCCCTGGCCGGTGCCCGGCCGACGGCCGTGAACCTCGCGGTCGGTGTGCGCCGGGCGCAGGCGGCCCACCGGGCGGCGCTCTCCGCGGGCGGCGACGAGACGGTGGCCGCGGCGGCCGCGCTGAACGCGGCGCGGACGCTGCACCGCGAGGACGCGGAGGCGAGCGCGCGCATGGCCGAGCACGGCCTCGCGCTGCTCGACGAGCTGCTGCCGGGCGGCAGCCACCGGATCCTCACGCACTGCAACACCGGGGCGCTGGTCTCCGGCGGCGAGGGCACCGCGTTCGCCGTGGCGCTCGCCGCGCACCGGGCCGGACAGTTGCGGCGGCTCTGGGTGGACGAGACGCGGCCCCTGCTGCAGGGCGCCCGTCTGACCGCCTACGAGGCCGCGCGCAGCGGCATGGCGTACACCCTGCTCACCGACAACGCGGCGGGCTCGCTGTTCGCGGCCGGGGAGGTGGACGCCGTGCTGATCGGCGCGGACCGCATCGCGGCCGACGGTTCGGTGGCGAACAAGGTGGGGAGCTATCCGCTCGCGGTGCTGGCCAGGTACCACCACGTGCCGTTCATCGTGGTGGCGCCGGTGACGACGATCGACCAGGACACGCCCGACGGCGCGTCCATCGAAGTCGAGCAGCGCGCGGGTCATGAAGTGACGGAGATCGCAGCTCCGCAGGTCCCGGTGGCGGGGGCGGAGCCGGGAGGGGGTATACCTGTGGCACCCCTGGGGACCCAGGCGTACAACCCGGCGTTCGACGTGACGCCGCCGGAGTTGATCACGGCGATCGTCACCGAAGAGGGCGTTGTTTCGCCCGTGACGGCTGAGGCTCTCGCCGAGCTGTGTGACTTGTCACGCCAGGTAACGATTTAGTTAATGGGATGATGTCGTTTATGAAGGGACGAGTCCTTGTCGTCGATGACGACACCGCACTGGCCGAGATGCTCGGCATCGTGTTGCGTGGTGAAGGTTTTGAGCCGTCTTTCGTAGCCGACGGCGACAAGGCGCTGGCCGCCTTCCGTGACGCCAAGCCCGACCTGGTGCTCCTGGACCTCATGCTGCCCGGACGGGACGGCATCGAGGTGTGTCGCCTGATCAGGGCGGAGTCCGGGGTGCCGATCGTGATGCTCACGGCGAAGAGCGACACCGTCGACGTCGTGGTCGGCCTCGAGTCGGGCGCCGACGACTACATCGTGAAGCCGTTCAAGCCAAAAGAACTGGTGGCGCGGATCAGGGCGCGGCTGCGCCGTTCGGAGGAACCGGCACCCGAGCAGCTCTCGATCGGCGATCTCGTCATCGACGTCGCCGGTCACTCTGTGAAGCGGGAAGGCATGTCGATCGCGCTGACGCCGCTGGAGTTCGACCTGCTGGTCGCTCTGGCGCGCAAGCCGTGGCAGGTCTTCACCCGTGAGGTCCTGCTCGAGCAGGTGTGGGGCTACCGGCACGCGGCGGACACCCGTCTCGTCAACGTGCACGTCCAGCGACTGCGCTCCAAGGTCGAGAAGGACCCGGAGCGCCCGGAGATCGTGGTGACCGTCCGAGGCGTCGGATACAAGGCAGGACCGAGCTGACATGTCATGGGACAGTGCCGCTTCGGCGTCCGCTGAGCTGGGGGATCGTTCGGGGCGGCCTGTCGGCCGGAAGATGAGGGGCTCCCGCTGGGAGCGGTTCTTCGAAGGAGGACTGCTCCAGGGCGGGGTCCAGGGCAGTCCGGTTCTCCGGCTGCTCATACGCTGGGTGCGCCGTCCGCTGCTGCCCGTGATGCGGCTGTGGCGGCGCAACATCCAGCTCAAGATCGTAGCGACGACGCTGCTGATGTCGATGGGCGTCGTCCTGCTGCTCGGCTTCGTCGTGATCGGGCAGGTCCGCAACGGCCTGCTGGACGCCAAGGTGCGGGCCTCCCAGAGCCAGGCCACCGGCGGCTTCTCGGTGGCCAAGCAGAAGGCGGACTCCGCGGCGACGGCGAACGGCGACGACGGCGCCGCCACGGACGGACGGTCGAAGAACGTCAGCCAGTGGATGACCGACCTCGTCGTGTCCCTGTCCAGTGGCGGACAGGGCGCGTTCGACGTGGTCACCCTCAACTCCACCGCCTCGGGCGACGGCAGCGGCGGTCTCGCACCCCGGTACTCGGGCCAGGTGGACCCGACCGTGAGCGTCCCCGAGAACCTGCGCGCCCGGGTCGACAAGAGCACCGCGGCGGCGCAGAGCTACACCCGTGTGGTCTACAAGGACGGCCGGGAGTCCCAGCCGGCGCTGGTCATCGGCAAGCAGGTCAGCGACCCCAACGGGGACGCGTACCAGCTCTACTACCTCTTCCCGCTCACGCAGGAGGAGAAGTCGCTGAGCCTGGTCAAGGGCACCCTCGCGACGGCCGGACTGTTCGTCGTGGTGCTCCTCGGGGCCATCGCCTGGCTCGTGGTGCGCCAGGTCGTGACACCGGTGCGCATGGCGGCCGGGATCGCCGAGCGGCTCTCCGCCGGACGCCTCCAGGAACGTATGAAGGTCACCGGCGAGGACGACATCGCTCGTCTGGGCGAAGCCTTCAACAAGATGGCGCAGAACCTCCAGCTCAAGATTCAGCAGCTCGAGGATCTGTCGCGCATGCAGCGGCGGTTCGTCTCCGACGTGTCGCACGAACTGCGTACTCCCCTGACCACCGTGCGGATGGCCGCCGACGTCATCCACGACGCGCGCGTGGACTTCGACCCGGTGACCGCGCGGTCGGCTGAACTCCTCGCCGACCAGTTGGACCGCTTCGAGACGCTGCTCGCCGACCTGCTGGAGATCAGCCGGTTCGACGCGGGCGCGGCGGCCCTGGAGGCCGACGCGATCGACCTCAGGGAGGTCGTACGACGGGTGGTCGGCGGAGCCGAGCCGCTCGCCGAGCGCAAGGGCACCCACATACGTGTCGTCGGCGACCAGCAGCCGCTGATCGCCGAGGCGGACGCCCGGCGGGTCGAGCGGGTGCTGCGCAACCTGGTCGTCAACGCCGTGGAGCACGGCGAGGGCAAGGACGTCGTCGTCAAGCTCGCCGCGGCGGGCGGAGCGGTCGCGATCGCGGTCCGCGACTACGGCGTCGGGCTCAAGCCCGGCGAGGCGACCCGCGTGTTCAGCCGCTTCTGGCGGGCCGACCCGGCACGCGCGCGTACCACCGGCGGAACGGGTCTCGGCCTGTCCATCGCCCTGGAGGACGCACGGCTGCACGGCGGCTGGCTGCAGGCCTGGGGCGAGCCGGGCGGCGGTTCGCAGTTCCGGCTGACCCTGCCGCGCACCGCCGATGAGCCGCTCAGGGGATCACCGATACCCCTGGAACCCAAGGACTCCCGGCGCAACCGCGGACTCGACGACGCCGGGCTGCCGCACGGCGGCGCCACGAAGCGCGCCACGGTTCCCGTACAGCAGGCCGGGTCCGCGGCGGATCCGATACCGCCGCGCGGGGCCATGGCCCCCCGGCTGGCCGGGGCCTCGCCCACGGCCGATCCGACGGCGCTGCCCGGCAACGGCGCCCGCGTGGTGCCCCGGCCCGCCGGGGCGCTGCGGCGCCAGGAGGAGACATCCGGCACCGGCCGGGAACGGACCGCGCAGGAGCGGGGGCGGGACGGCGAGACGCCGGAGGAGCTCGGACATGGGGAGGCATTTCGTGGGCGCTGACCGCGGGGGGAACGGCATCCGCGGACGCCGTTCGGCAAGCGTCATGGTGTACGCCGGGTGTGGCGCCCTGCTGCTGGCGGGGTGCGCCTCGATGCCGGACAGCGGGGATCTGCGCGGGGTGGAGTCCACCCCGCGCCAGGACTCGCAGGTCCGCGTCTACGCGATGCCGCCGCATCCCGGTGCCTCGGCGGCGGAGATCGTCCAGGGCTTCCTGGAGGCGCTGACCAGTGACGACGCCAAGTACGAGACGGCCGGCAAGTACCTCACCGACAGCGCGCGCAAGACGTGGGACCCCTACCGTTCGACGACGGTCCTCGCGGACGCGCCGGAGCCGGTGGGAGCGCCCTCCGGGACCAAGGAGGGCAGCCGCGACGTCCTGTTCCGGCTGAACGGGTCCAAGGTCGCCACCGTGGACGCCTGGCACGCGTACGGGCCGGACGCCGGCCAGTACAGCGGATCGGTGCATCTGACGAAGCTCAAGAGCAACAAGCAGTGGCGTATCGACGGGCTGCCGCAGGGCGTCGTGATGGGTGCGTCGGACTTCCAGCGCAACTACGTGTCCGTCAACAAGTACTACTACGCGTCGAACGGACCCTCCGGGGCCGACCGCCCCCTGGGAGTCGTCGCCGACCCGGTCTACGTGCGCGCGCAGGTGGACCCGATGACGCAGATCGTGCGCGCCCTGCTGAAGGGGCCCACGACGTGGCTGGACCCGGTGGCCAGGTCGAGTTTCCCTTCGGGCACCGAGCTGAAGAACAGCGCCGTGTCGCTGTCGCCCGACGACCGCAACAGCGTCACGGTGCCGCTGAACAAGCGGGCCGACCGGGTCGGAAGCGCCAAGTGCCGGGAGATGGCCGCGCAGATCCTCCTCACCCTGCGGGATCTGACCCCCACCGGTGTCGACGAGGTGGAGCTCCAGCGGTCCGACGGCTCGCAGCTCTGCGCGCTGACCAAGGCCAAGGCCGAGAGCGTCGCCTCGCACGGCACGGGCGAGCACCCGGAGTACCAGTACTTCATCGATCACGAGCAGCGGCTCGTACGGATGCCCGGCGGCAACCGCGACAAGAAGCCCGAGCCGGTGCCCGGTGCGCTGGGCGAGGGCGACAAGAAGCTGCGGGCGGCCGCGGTCTCGCGGGACGAGGACACCGCCGCCGGAGTGTCGGCCGACGGCCGGAACCTGTACGTCGGGTCGCTGGTGCCGGGCGGTTCGCTCGCCGAGCCGGTGGTGCGCAGCCAGGGCAGGACGGCCGACGACCGGCTGACGACGCCGAGCTGGGACACGCACGGTGATCTGTGGGTGGCCGACCGGGACCCGAAGAACCCCAGGCTGCTTCTGCTGCGCAAGGGCGCGGGCGAGCCCGTCGTCGTGCAGGCGCCGGAGCTCGACGGGCGCATCGAGGCGGTGCGGGTGGCCGCCGACGGTGTGCGCGTCGCGCTGATCGTCGAGAAGGACGGCAAGAGCTCGCTGCAGATCGGACGGATCGAGCGGGGCGGCGGCGACGATCCCGACGGCGCGTTCATCGTCGGACTGGGTTCCGTGGCGCCCCAGCTCGAGGAGGTCACGGCCATGTCCTGGGCCGGGGACAGCCGCCTGGTGGTGGTCGGCAGCGAGAAGGGTGGCGTGCAGCAGATGCAGTACGTCCAGGTCGACGGCTCCACCCCGCTGGGGACCTCGCCCTCCGCGCTGGCCAACGTCAAGGAGATCGCCGCGTCGGAGGACGAGCAGTTGCCGCTGGTGGCGCACTCGGAGGCGGACGGGATCGTGCGGCTGTCGGCGGGAGAGCAGTGGCAGAAGGTGGTCCAGGACGGGACGGCGCCGGTCTATCCGGGGTAGTGCCGTGTGCGTCCGTGCCGCTCAGGTGGGCCCGTCCGGTTTTCCGGGCGGGCCCACCGCCGTTTCGGGAGCGGTCGGGTACAGCCGTCCACAGGCGGTTCTCCGCCCTTCTCCGCGGTTTTCCACAGGGGTGGCCGAGGGGGCCGGGCGTTGGCACAGTGGTGGCCATGCGGGGGTGGTGGCGGGACCTCACGGATCTGGTGCTGCCGGCCGAGTGCGGAGGCTGCGGGACGCCTCGCACGGTGCTCTGTCCCGAGTGCCGTGCCGCCCTGACGGGGGCCGCACCGTGCCGGGTGCGACCGGTGCCCGAGCCGGCGGGGCTGTCCGTGGTGCACGCGGCAGCTCCCTACGGGGACGAGGTGCGGGCCATGCTCCTCGCCCACAAGGAACGGGGTGCGCTGGCGCTGGCGGCACCCCTGGGCGCGGCCCTCGCGGGGGCTGTGCGGGCAGGTCTGGGGCCCGCGGGGCGTCCTGGACCACTTGGTCCGGGAGGGCGGCCCGTGGCTCCGCAGGCACCACAGAGGTTCGGGAAGGGGGACGTGTGGGGAGAGCTGGGGTCCGGGAGGAGGGACGTGCGGGGAGAGCGGGCCGGTCCGGGCGGCTGCGGTACGCGGATACGGGAGACCGGAGCCGGTACCGGCGGTGTGGCGGTCCGGGAGACCGGAGCCGGTACCGGCGGTGCGGCGGTCCGGGAGGCCGGGGCGGGGCGCGGGCCCGTGCTGCTGGTGCCGGTGCCGTCGGCTCGGTGGGCGGTCCGGGCGCGGGGTCATGATCCGGTGCGGCGGATCGCGCTCGCGGCGGCGCGGGAGCTGCGGCGCTCCGGAACACCGGCCCGGGTGCTCGGTGTGCTGCGGCAGCGGCGTGCCGTGGCCGACCAGTCGGGGCTGAACTCCCGTCAGCGGGCGGCGAATCTGGCCGGCGCCCTGGAGGTCGTCGCCGGGGGCGGGCGGCTGCTGGCCGAGGGCGGGCGGGTCGTGCTGGTGGACGACCTGATGACGACGGGGGCCTCGCTGGCGGAGGCGGCCCGGGCGGTGCGCACGGCGCAGTCGGGTGTGCGGGCGCTGGGATGGACGGGTGAGAGGACGGTAGGTGCGGAGGTGTTCGGGCGGATCGGGGGTAGGGAGCACGCCGAAGGAAGGAGCGGCGACATGGTCTGCTCGGCCGTGATCGCGGCGCCGCCGGACGCCTTCGAAATAAACCGGAACTGACCGAGAACTTGCATCGTTGCAGGTAACGAGAGGGTCAATTCACCTGAACGGAGGTACGTATCAGTAGAGGGTGACGACATCCGTCCGGGCGAGATATGTTCGGTTGTGAGGCAATGGCGCAGGCCGTACCTCGCGCATCCGAGTGCCGAAGCGTGACTTTCCGGCAATCACCCGCATCGGTGGGGTGGAGATCTTGTCCTTGGGGGAGGAGGAGGTGAAAGTCACCGAGTCCGAGGTTCCGGGGCTCACCGGAGCCTGGTGCAAAAGGGAGATGCTCCGCCAGTGGAGCGGGGCTATCCGGGAACGGAGTTCTGCGTGGACATCGTCGTCAAGGGCCGCAAGACCGAGGTGCCTGAGCGGTTCCGCAAGCACGTGGCCGAGAAGCTGAAGCTGGAGAAGATCCAGAAGCTCGATGGCAAGGTGATCAGCCTCGACGTCGAGGTGTCCAAGGAGCCCAACCCCCGACAGGCCGACCGCAGTGACCGGGTGGAGATCACGCTCCACTCCCGCGGGCCTGTGATCCGGGCGGAGGCAGCGGCAAGCGACGCGTATGCAGCACTCGACCTGGCCGCGGACAAGCTCGAGGCCCGGCTGCGCAAGCAGCACGACAAGCGCTACACCCGCCGTGGCAACGGCAGGATCTCGGCGGCCGAGGTCGCCGACGTCGTCCCGGGGGCCGCGACCCTGAACGGCAGCGGTGACGTCGTCCACGACGAGGAGCCGGACGCCGTACCCACCAAGAAGATCGGCTCTCTCGAGATCATGGGGGAAGGCCCCTGTGTCGTCCGGGAGAAGACCCACGTGGCCGCACCCATGACGCTCGACCAGGCGCTCTACGAGATGGAGCTGGTCGGGCACGACTTCTACCTCTTCGTCGACTCCGAGACGAAGGAGCCCAGCGTCGTCTACCGGCGCCACGCGTACGACTACGGGGTCATCCACCTCAGCACGGACCCGATGGTCACCCAGGGCGGAGCGGACGCGCCGGGTGGCGCGCTCGGCGGCTGACCGTCTCCGGTGACGGATGAGCCGGTGCCCCTGGAGCGCGAGTGCGCCCCCAGGGGCACCGGTGTGCGACCACTTCACGCCCCGCTCCGTCACCCCGCCGCCGTCCGGACGTGGAATCATGGCCGCACCGGCCCAACCGGTGGGTCGTTGCCTTGGGTTGGCGATGCCACGGAAACACAGGCCACGGCCTTCAGGGGGAGGAACGATGGCGGACAGCTTCGGACCGATGCGTGCCGGCGGCACCGGCGACGGAGTCGTCGCCTCCGGCCTGAGCGGGGGTCCTTCACGCGAGGAGCCCATCAGGGTTCTCGTCGTCGACGACCACGCCCTCTTCCGCCGCGGTCTGGAGATCGTGCTCGCGGCCGAGGAGGACATCCAGGTCGTCGGTGAGGCGGGGGACGGGGCGGAGGCGGTCGACAAGGCCGCCGACCTGCTGCCCGACATCGTGCTGATGGACGTACGGATGCCCAAGCGCGGCGGTATCGAGGCGTGCACCTCCATCAAGGAGGTGGCCCCCAGCGCGAAGATCATCATGCTGACGATCAGCGACGAGGAGGCCGACCTCTACGACGCGATCAAGGCGGGGGCGACCGGTTACCTCCTCAAGGAGATCTCCACGGACGAGGTGGCCACGGCCATCCGCGCTGTCGCCGACGGGCAGTCGCAGATCAGTCCGTCGATGGCCTCGAAGCTCCTCACCGAGTTCAAGTCGATGATCCAGCGCACGGACGAGCGCCGGCTGGTGCCCGCGCCCCGGCTCACCGACCGTGAGCTGGAGGTCCTCAAGCTGGTGGCCACGGGGATGAACAACCGTGACATCGCCAAGGAGCTGTTCATCTCCGAGAACACCGTGAAGAACCACGTCCGCAACATCCTGGAGAAGCTGCAACTGCACTCCAGGATGGAGGCCGTGGTCTACGCGATGCGGGAGAAGATCCTCGAGATCCGCTAGGCGTCACCCCCGGACGCTGTCCGACGGCTCCGCCGGGTGTCAGCCCAGGATGCGCGCGAGTTCCGCGGTCAGCGGTTCGCGCAGGTCCGGGGCGTCCACCCGCTCGACCCGCACCGACGTGCAGTCCACCCAGTCCGCGGCCTCCGCCAGGGCCTGGGCCACCGCGGGGACCGCCTTCGCGCCGTCCAGGGTGACCTGCCGGGCGATCAGCGTGCGGCCCTCCCGCGCCGGGTCGACCCGGCCGACCAGCCGGCCGCCGGCGAGCACCGGCATCGCGAAGTAGCCGTGGACCCGCTTCGGCTTGGGCGTGTACGCCTCCAGGCGGTGGGTGAAATCGAAGATCCGCTCCGTGCGCGCCCGCTCCCAGATGAGGGAGTCGAACGGCGACAGGAGCGTCGTGCGGTGACGGCCGCGCGGGACCGTCTCCAGCGCCGCGGGGTCCGCCCAAGCGCTTCCGGCCGCTCTCGCGCCGGCGCCTCCCGCCCCGCCCTTGCCGCCCGGGGCCTTGCCCCAGCCCTCCACCGTCACCGCGACCAGACCCGAGTCCGCGATCACCGCGTCGACCTGTTCCAGCTTGAGACGGTGGTAGTCGGCGATGTCCGCTCGGGTGCCGACACCGAGGGACTGTCCGGCCAGGCGCACCAGACGGCGCAGGCACTCCCGGTCGTCCAGTTCGTCGTGCAGCAGGGCCTTCGGGACGGCCCGCTCCGCGAGGTCGTAGACCCGCTTCCAGCCGCGCCGCTCGACGCACACCACTTCGCCGTACATCAGCGCGCGTTCGACGGCCACCTTCGTGCCCGACCAGTCCCACCACTCGCTGGTCTTCTTCGCCCCGCCCAAGTCCGTGGCCGTCAGCGGGCCTTCGGCGCGGAGCTGCTTGACGACCTGGTCGTAGGCGCCGTCCGGCAGGTCGTGGTTCCAGTGCGGGCGGGCGCGGTAGGCGCGGCGGCGGAACGCGAAGTGCGGCCACTCCTCCACGGGCAGGATGCAGGCCGCGTGGGACCAGTACTCGAAGGCGTGCGGCGCCGGGGGTGTCCCGTCGGAGGGCGCGGAGGTCCAGTACGCCTGCTCCACGGTCTTGCGGCCGACGGCGCCGAGCCGGGCGTACGGAATGAGCTCGTGCGACCGGGCGAGGACGGAGATCGTGTCGAGCTGCACCGCGCCGAGGTGCCGCAGGACTCCCCGGACGCCCGCCCGGCGGTCCGGGGCGCCCAGGAAACCCTGCGCCCGCAGAGCGATTCGGCGGGCTTCGTCCGCGGAGAGTTCGGTGGTGGGACGCGGAAGACTCGTCATGCCCACACGTTAGGCGGTGCCACTGACAACCGGGGCGCGCACGGACGGACCGCGGCGGCTCGTGGTCGCGCGCCGGGAGCCGGACCCGCGCTCACCTGGCCGGCAGGTACGGAGCCGTCGACGGCAGGCCCAGGTCCGACGGGAGCAGCGAGCCCACCCAGCAGTCCCGGCGTACGCCCTTGTTGTTGAGGGCCGAGCGCAGGGTTCCCTCGATGGTGAAGCCGGCGCGTTCGGCGACCGCGCGGGATCCGGCGTTGCCGACCTCGGCGCGCCACTCGACGCGGTCGACGGACAGGTCGGTGAAGGCCCAGCGGGAGGCGGCGACGGTGGCCTCGGCGGTGTAGCCGTTGCCGCGGTGCTCCTTGGTCGCCCAGTACCCGACTTCGCCGACGCCCAGGGAGCGCATCGTGATGGAGAGCATCCCGACCAGTTCCCCGGAGGGAAGGAAGACCCCGAAGGCGAAGGCCGAGCCGTCCGCCCAGCCCTCGGGCACGATCTGGTCCGTGAAGCCCGACGCGTGCTCGCGCAGATAAGGGGAGGGGATGGTGGTCCAGCGCTGGATGTCGAGATCCTGGGCGGCCTCGAAGACGGCGTCGGTGTCGTCCACGTCCACGGGGCGCAGGACGAGACGGTCGGTGGTCAGCGTGACGGGGTCCATCGGGCGATTCTGCTCGGGCAACCGGAAGGATGCCATTCCTTTGCCCTGCGTGACCGGTTCGCTACTTTTCGCTGAGCGAACGCGGCACCTTCGGCGACCCCTGTCCGTTGTCCTGGTGGCTGTCACCGGCAGACCTCCCGGCGCGGTGTGGTCCTCGCTTACGATGGCCGTTGCTCAAGCTGTGATTTGAAACTGTCATTGAAACCGACCGTCCCAGGCCCGACCGGCAAGGAGACAAACCCCCGTGTCCGTCCTCTCGAAGATCATGCGTGCAGGCGAAGGCAAGATCCTGCGCAAACTGCACCGCATCGCGGACCAGGTCAACTCCATCGAAGAGGACTTCGTCGACCTCTCCGACGCCGAGCTGAGGGCCCTCACCGATGAGTACAAGCAGCGGTACGCCGACGGCGAGAGCCTCGACGACCTGATGCCCGAGGCCTTCGCGACCGTCCGCGAGGCGGCCAAGCGCGCCCTTGGCCAGCGTCACTACGACGTCCAGATCATGGGTGGCGCCGCGCTCCACCTCGGCTATGTCGCGGAGATGAAGACCGGTGAGGGCAAGACCCTCGTCGGCACCCTGCCCGCTTATCTGAACGCCCTCTCCGGAGCCGGCGTCCACCTCATCACGGTCAACGACTACCTGGCCGAGCGCGACTCCGAGATGATGGGCCGCGTCCACAAGTTCCTCGGCCTCGAGGTCGGCTGCATCCTCGCCAACATGACTCCGGCCCAGCGCCGCGAGCAGTACGCGTGCGACATCACGTACGGCACGAACAACGAGTTCGGCTTCGACTACCTGCGCGACAACATGGCGTGGTCCCAGGACGAGCTCGTCCAGCGCGGCCACAACTTCGCGATCGTCGACGAGGTCGACTCGATCCTCGTCGACGAGGCCCGTACGCCGCTGATCATCTCCGGCCCGGCCGACCAGGCCACCAAGTGGTACGGCGACTTCGCCAAGCTGGTCACCCGCCTGAAGAAGGGCGAGCCCGGCAACCCCCTGAAGGGCATCGAGGAGACCGGCGACTACGAGGTCGACGAGAAGAAGCGCACCGTCGCCATCCACGAGCCCGGCGTCGCCAAGGTCGAGGACTGGCTGGGCATCGACAACCTCTACGAGTCGGTGAACACCCCGCTCGTCGGTTACCTGAACAACGCCATCAAGGCCAAGGAACTGTTCAAGCTGGACAAGGACTACGTCGTCATCGACGGCGAAGTCATGATCGTCGACGAGCACACCGGCCGTATCCTCGCCGGCCGCCGCTACAACGAGGGCATGCACCAGGCGATCGAGGCGAAGGAAGGGGTGGACATCAAGGACGAGAACCAGACCCTCGCCACGATCACCCTCCAGAACTTCTTCCGCCTCTACAAGCGCCACGACCACAACGGCAAGGAAGTGCCCGGTCTCTCCGGCATGACCGGTACCGCGATGACCGAGGCCGCCGAGTTCCACCAGATCTACAAGCTCGGTGTCGTCCCGATCCCGACCAACCGGCCGATGGTCCGCAAGGACCAGTCCGACCTGATCTACCGCACCGAGATCGCGAAGTTCGAGGCGGTCGTCGACGACATCGTCGAGAAGCACGAGAAGGGCCAGCCGATCCTCGTCGGTACGACGTCGGTCGAGAAGTCCGAGTACCTCTCGCAGCAGCTCTCCAAGCGCGGCGTCCAGCACGAGGTGCTGAACGCCAAGCAGCACGACCGGGAGGCGACGATCGTCGCCCAGGCCGGCCGCAAGGGTGCCGTCACCGTCGCCACGAACATGGCCGGCCGCGGTACGGACATCAAGCTCGGCGGCAACCCCGAGGACCTCGCCGAGGCGGAGCTGCGCCAGCGCGGCCTCGACCCCGAGGAGCACATCGAGGAGTGGGCGCACGCCCTGCCCGCCGCCCTGGAGCGGGCCGAGGCGGCCGTGAGGACCGAGAAGGACGAGGTCCACGACCTCGGTGGTCTCTACGTGCTCGGCACCGAGCGCCACGAGTCGCGGCGTATCGACAACCAGCTCCGCGGTCGTTCCGGCCGTCAGGGCGACCCGGGCGAGTCCCGCTTCTACCTCTCCCTGGGCGACGACCTGATGCGTCTGTTCAAGGCGCAGATGGTCGAGCGCGTCATGTCGATGGCCAACGTGCCGGACGACGTGCCGATCGAGAACAAGATGGTCACCCGCGCCATCGCGTCCGCGCAGTCGCAGGTCGAGCAGCAGAACTTCGAGACCCGCAAGAACGTCCTGAAGTACGACGAGGTGCTCAACCGGCAGCGCGAGGTCATCTACGGCGAGCGCCGCCGCGTCCTGGAGGGCGAGGACCTGCAGGAGCAGATCCTGCACTTCATGGACGACACCATCGACGCCTACATCGCGGCCGAGACCGCCGAGGGCTTCGCCGAGGAGTGGGACCTCGACCGGCTGTGGGGCGCCTTCCGGCAGCTCTACCCGGTGAAGGTCACCGTCGACGAGATGGAGGAGGAGGCGGGCGACCGTGCCGGTCTGACCGCCGAGTTCATCTCCGAGTCCATCAAGGACGACATCCACGACCAGTACGCGGCCCGCGAGGAGCAGCTCGGCTCCGAGATCATGCGTGAGCTGGAGCGCCGGGTCGTGCTGTCGGTCCTGGACCGCAAGTGGCGTGAGCACCTCTACGAGATGGACTACCTCCAGGAGGGCATCGGCCTGCGTGCGATGGCCCAGAAGGACCCGCTGGTCGAGTACCAGCGCGAGGGCTTCGACATGTTCAGCGCCATGATGGACGGCATCAAGGAGGAGTCCGTCGGCTACCTGTTCAACCTGGAGGTCCAGGTCGAGCAGCAGGTCGAGGAGGTCCCGGTCGAGGACTCGGCGCCGTCCCTGGCCAAGCAGGAGGCGGTCCCCGCGGGTGCGGGCGCGGCGCGCCCCGAGATCCGCGCCAAGGGCCTCGACGCCCCGCAGCGGCCGGACCGGCTGCACTTCTCCGCGCCGACCGTGGACGGCGAGGGCGGCATCGTCGAGGGCGACTTCGCCAGCGACGAGCCGGTGCGGTCCGAGGCGGACGGCCTCACGCGCGCGGAGCGCCGCAAGGCCCAGAAGGGTGGCGTGCGCCGCCGCAAGAAGTGAGTGAGGGTCGCGTGCGGCGGGCAGTGCCGCCGCAGGCGACCGGATGACGCGGGAAGGGCCGGACACCTGGTGTCCGGCCCTTCCCGCGTCCGGAGACCTCCGGCCCGGACCCTGCGGACGTTTCCGGGGCCATGGTGCGGACGTCCCGGGGCCGTGGTGCGGACGTCGCCGGGCCGTGTGCGGACGTCCCCGGGGGCGTGGGCCGGGCTGGGGCGGACTTCGATCAGTCGTGGGGGTGGGGTGTGCGGGGGATGCCGAGTTCGATCGCCGTGCAGCGCCAGCGGAGGTCGGGGCCCTGCTCCAGCCGGAAGGCCATGGCGCGGAGCTGGTCGCCGGCGCCGATGCGGGCGAAGGCCTCGACGGCGTCCGGGCGGGCGACGTAGTAGCCGATGTCCCGGACGACGGGGCGGGCGCCGCGGGTGCGCAGCGGGCCGCGCTCGGCGAGCCGGACCAGTTCGTCGTAGGCCCGGCCCGCGGTGTGGCGCAGCATGCAGTGGACGGGGCGGGCGCCGCTCAGCACGGCCAGCAGCCGCTCGGCGAAGACGTCGGTGGGACGGGGCCCCGGAGCGGGGCGTACGGGAGCCCCGGCCGCCGCCGTGGCGGGCGTCCCGGCCGCTCCCGCCGCCAGGACGCCCGTCCGGGCTTCTCCGCCGGTCCTGCCCTCCCGGCCGGTCCCGGCCGCCTCCCTCAGCCGTGGCGTGCCCGTCCGGGCTTCTCCGTGCGGTGGGCCCGCGGAGGGGGCGGGAGCCGGGGTCGTGTCCTGGGGCGGGGTGCCGGTCGGGCGTCGGGCGGGGGTGCCCGTGCCCGGGGTGCGCGGTGGGGCGCCGCCGGGGCGGCGGGAGTCCTGACGGCCGGGCGGACGGGTGCCCGGGTGGCGCCTGGTCCTCGTCATCACCTTGTTCATGCGTCGTCCCCGCTCGTCGTCCGGACCGGCGATACCCGCCGGTAACTTTCGTGTCGGGGATCTTGTACGAGCCGGGAGGAGGCCGGCGCAAGGACGGCGGGCGCGCGCCACGGCCGCAGGAAAGATCACCTATCAGGGTGGCCCGGAGGCGCGGAGCCCTTGGCGGCGAGGGGGAGTACCGGGTGAATCGCGGGCCTCGGGTGGACGCCGCGACGGGTGCGGCCGGGGCCTCGAAAGGGGACGCCCGCACGTATCCTGAAGACCCTCCCCGGAGGCGCGGGACGGCCCTCCCCGGAGTGCTCGCACCGCGTGACCCTCGGAGCCCCGACTACGAAAGCGGCCAGCCATGCGCGTCTACGTCCCCCTGACCCTCTCCGGTCTCGCCGAGGCGTACAAGACGGGAGAGCTGCAGACGGGACCGTTCACCGCGTACGCCGTCACGCCCGCCCTGCGCGAGTGGTACGTCTCCGACGACATCGAGGAACTGGAGTACGCGGCGCTGAGCCGCGCGGCACTGGCCTCGCTGCGGCTGCTGGCCATCGACCAGGAGGCCGTGCGGCGCCGGGTCGTCGTCGCGGTCGACGTCCCGGACCGGGTGGCGGCGGCCGACCCCGACCGGGGACTCGACCCCGCGGCGCTCGGCGAGGTGCGGGTCTCCCAGGACGTGACCCTGGCGAAGGCGGCCGCCGTGCACGTCGACGCGGACGACGCCGAGACGGACGTGACCGCGGCCGCGGCGGCGCTCGGCGCGGCGGACGCGGGCGACGACGACGCCCAGTTCGTGGTGGACGGTGCCGAGGACCACGAGCTGCTGTGGTTCGCCACCCAGGAGATCCCGGGCCTGGTCGGACTCGGGGAGTAGCCGCCCCGTTCCCGCCCGGGACGACGCGTTGTCGGTGGCGGCGGGTACTTTTTCCGTATGGGGAAGCAAGGAAACGCGCACATTGTGTGGGACTGGAACGGCACGCTGTTCCACGACAATGACGCGATCATCGGGGCGACGAACGCCGCGTTCGCCGAGCTGGGGCTCGAGCCGATCACCTTGGAGCGGTACCGGGCGATGTACTGCGTGCCCGTGCCCAGGTTCTACGAGCGGCTGATGGGCCGGCTGCCGACGGACGCCGAGTGGCAGATCATGGACGACACCTTCCACCGGTACTACGCCGAGCACCGCAGGGCGTGCGGGCTCACCGACGGCGTGCCCGCGCTGCTCGCCGGATGGGAGGCGGCGGGCCGCAGCCAGTCCCTCCTGAGCATGTACGGGCACGAGGAGCTGGTCCCGCTGGTGCGGGGCTTCGGCATCGAGCCGCACTTCCTGCGGGTCGACGGGCGGACCGGGCCCTCCGGCGGCAGCAAGGCCGAGCACATGGTGCGCCACCTCGCCGCCCTCGCCGGTGTCGAACCGGGCCGCGTGGTGGTCATCGGCGACGCGGTGGACGACGCGACGGCCGCGCGGCACGTCGGTGCCGGGGCCGTCCTCTACACCGGTGGCTCCCACAGCCGCGTCAGCCTGGAGGAGGCGGGCGTTCCCGTGGTGGACAGCCTGGAGGAGGCCGTCGAGGAGGCCGGCAGACTGGCGGCCTGAGGCCTCCGCCCGCCTCCCGGACAGGACACGGAGAGCCCTCGGCCCACCGAGGGCTCTCCCGGACGGCCCGAAAGGCGCCGCCCCCGGTCAGCTCACCGGGGCCTTCGAGCGCAGAACCTTGAGGAACTCGCGCATCCAGGCGGAGTGGTCCGGCCAGGCGCGGGCGGAGACCAGTGTCCCGTCGACGACGGCCTCCGCGTCCTGGAAGGTCGCGCCCGCCGCCTGCATGTCGAGCTCCAGCGCGGGATAGGCCGTGACGCGGCGCCCGCTCAGGCTGTCCACGGCCGCGGTCAGCAGCGGCCCGTGACAGATCTGGGCCACCGGCTTGTCCGCGTCGAAGAAGGACTTCAGGATCTTGCGGAGCTCCAGGTCGTTGCGGAGGTACTCCGGGGCGCGCCCGCCGGGGATGACCAGGGCGACGTACGCTCCGGGGTCGACCTCCGCGAACGCCAGGTCCGCGGGCCAGGTGTAGCCGGGCTTCTCGGTGTAGGTGTCGAAGCCGGGTTCGAAGTCGTGGACCACGAACTGCAGCTTCTTGCGGGTCGGGGCCGCGATGTGGACCTCGTACCCCTCTTCGAGCAGACGCTGGTAGGGGTAGAGGACCTCCAGCGACTCCGCCGCGTCGCCGGTGACAATGAGGATCTTCGGTGCCATGGTGCTGCGCTCCCGTCGGCCGTCCTTGCGCGTCGCGTTCACCGTCCCCGTCAACCTGCCTCCGGGGGAGGTTCTTGCCAAGGGGCGGAACACGGTCCGTAGGACGACGGTAGCCCGCAGTCGGCCCGTACTGCATGCCGTCGCCCTGTTCGTCCCTGTGCATAGTGTCAAAGTTCCACCCCCGGTTTTGTACACATACGGCTCATGACGACCCCCCGGTCGGGGGCGATAGCCTGGTGGCGTGATCAGCGCGATATCTCGCGGGGGCATCGTCGCCCCTGCCCCGCGCCCGGAGCGCACGGACGACATCCGTGACCGGGCGTCGATCGCTGATCTTCACGGACGGGACGGGACCACGGCGACGGCCGTGTGCGCGAGCGGAAACGCGGCGAGCGCCCACGGCAACGCGATCCGTACGCCGACGGCACCCGGGGAACGGACGTCGGCGAGAGCGGCGTCACACTCCCCGGGACGGCCCAGAATGGCCGATACCGCCCCGCTCGTCTCCCCTTGCGGCATAGCGTCGAACCAGACCGGACACCCCGCGTCACGGCGTTGCGTCGGAAGCGACGAGACCGTATTTCCTTCAACGTCACGCAACGGCGCGCGACAGGAGCCAGAGGACAATGCAGACCAAGCTGGACGAAGCCAAGGCCGAGCTGCTCGAGAGGGCTGCCCGGGTAGCTGAGAACAGCCCGGTCGGGGGGCACCTACCGACTGGGACGACGGGCGAGGGCACCCCCGACCGGGACACCGTGCTCGCGTTCCTCCAGCGCTACTACCTGCACACGGCCCCGGAGGACCTCACCGACCGCGACCCGGTCGATGTCTTCGGAACGGCCTTCTCCCACTACAGACTGGCCGAGACACGCCCTCAGGGCACGGCCAACGTGCGCGTGCACACACCCACCGTCGAGGAGAACGGCTGGACCTCCAGCCACTCCGTCGTCGAGGTGGTCACGGACGACATGCCCTTCCTCGTGGACTCGGTGACCAACGAGCTGTCCCGCCAGGGACGCGGCATCCACGTCGTCATCCACCCGCAGTTCGTCGTCCGGCGCGACCTCACCGGCAAGCTCATCGAGGTGCTGCCCGCGCGGCCCTCCGCCGAGGACCTGCCGCACGACGCGCACGTCGAGTCCTGGATCCACGTCGAGATCGACCGGGAGACCGACCGCGCCGACCTGAAGCAGATCACCGCCGACCTGCTGCGCGTCCTGTCCGACGTCCGTGAGGCCGTCGAGGACTGGGAGAAGATGCGCGACGCGGCGCTGCGGATGGCCGAGGAGCTCCCCACCGAGCCCACCGCCGACGATCTGCGCGACCAGGAGGTCGAGGAGGCCCGTGAGCTGCTGCGCTGGCTCGCCGGCGACCACTTCACCTTCCTCGGCTACCGCGAGTACCAGCTCCGCGACGACGACTCGCTGGCCGCCGTCCCCGGCACCGGGCTCGGCATCCTGCGCTCCGACCCGCAGCACGGCGAGGACAGCCACCCGGTCAGCCCGTCCTTCGAGCGGCTGCCCGCCGACGCCCGGGCCAAGGCCCGCGAGCACAAGCTGCTGGTCCTGACCAAGGCGAACAGCCGCGCCACCGTGCACCGGCCCTCGTACCTGGACTACGTCGGCGTCAAGAAGTTCGACGAGAACGGTGAGGTCATCGGGGAGCGCCGCTTCCTGGGCCTGTTCTCCTCCGCCGCGTACACCGAGTCCGTGCGCCGGGTGCCCGTCGTCCGCCGCAAGGTCGACGAGGTCCTGCGCGGTGCCGGGTTCTCGCCCAACAGCCACGACGGACGCGATCTGCTCCAGATCCTGGAGACGTACCCGCGCGACGAGCTGTTCCAGACGCCCGCCGACGAGCTCCGCGCGATCGTCACCTCCGTCCTGTACCTCCAGGAGCGCCGCCGGCTGCGGCTCTACCTGCGCCAGGACGAGTACGGCCGCTACTACTCGGCCCTCGTCTACCTCCCGCGCGACCGCTACACCACCGGTGTGCGCCTGCGGATCATCGACATCCTCAAGGAAGAGCTCAACGGCACCAGCGTCGACTTCACGGCCTGGAACACCGAGTCGATCCTGTCCCGGCTGCACTTCGTGGTCCGGGTCGAGCCCGGCACCGAGCTGCCGCAGCTCTCCGACTCCGACAAGGAGCGCATCGAGGCCCGCCTCGTCGAGGCCGCCCGTTCCTGGGCGGACGGCTTCGCGGAGGCGCTGACCGCCGAGTGCGGCGAGGAGCGCGCCGCGGAACTGCTGCGCCGGTACGGCAACGCCTTCCCCGAGGGCTACAAGGCCGACCACTCCCCGCGTTCCGCCGTCGCGGACCTGGTCCACCTCCAGGCGCTCGGCGATGAGCCCCGCAAGGACTTCGCGCTCAGCCTGTACGAGCCGGTGGGCGCGGCGCCCGGCGAGCGCCGCTTCAAGATCTACCGCACCGGCGAGCAGGTCTCGCTCTCCGCGGTCCTGCCCGCCCTGAACCGCATGGGCGTCGAGGTCACCGACGAGCGGCCCTACGAACTGCGCTGCTCGGACCGTACGACCGCGTGGATCTACGACTTCGGGCTGCGCCTGCCCAAGTCCCTGAACGGCAACGGCGACTACCTCGGCGACGACGGCCGCGAGCGGTTCCAGGAGGCGTTCGCCGCCACCTGGACCGGCCAGGCCGAGAACGACGGCTTCAACGCCCTCGTGCTGAGCGCCGGGCTGAACTGGCGGCAGTCGATGGTGCTGCGCGCCTACGCGAAGTACCTGCGCCAGGCCGGCTCCACGTTCAGCCAGGACTACATGGAGGACACCCTCCGCAACAACGTCCACACCACCCGGCTGCTCGTCTCGCTGTTCGAGGCGCGGATGTCGCCGGAGCGCCAGCGCGCCGGGGTCGAACTCACCGACGCGCTGCTCGAGGAGCTGGACGCGGCCCTCGACCAGGTCGCCTCGCTGGACGAGGACCGGATCCTGCGGTCCTTCCTCCACCTGATCAAGGCCACCCTGCGCACGAACTTCTTCCAGCAGGCTGCCGACGGCAAGCCGCACGAGTACGTCTCGATGAAGTTCGACCCGACGGCCATCCCCGACCTCCCGGCGCCGCGCCCGGCGTTCGAGATCTGGGTGTACTCGCCCCGCGTCGAGGGCGTGCACCTGCGCTTCGGCAAGGTCGCGCGCGGCGGTCTGCGCTGGTCCGACCGGCGTGAGGACTTCCGTACGGAGATCCTCGGCCTGGTCAAGGCGCAGATGGTCAAGAACACCGTCATCGTGCCGGTCGGCGCCAAGGGCGGCTTCGTCGCCAAGCAGCTCCCCGACCCGTCCGTGGACCGCGACGCGTGGCTGGCCGAGGGCATCCGCAGCTACCGGACCTTCATCTCCGCGCTGCTCGACATCACCGACAACATGGTGGCCGGCGAGATCGTCCCGCCCGCCGACGTCGTCCGGCACGACGAGGACGACACCTACCTCGTGGTCGCCGCCGACAAGGGCACGGCGACGTTCTCGGACATCGCCAACGAGGTCGCCCAGTCGTACGACTTCTGGCTCGGCGACGCGTTCGCCTCCGGCGGCTCGGCCGGATACGACCACAAGAAGATGGGCATCACCGCCCGCGGTGCCTGGGAGTCCGTGAAGCGGCACTTCCGGGAGCTCGGCGTCAACACCCAGACGCAGGACTTCACCGTGGTCGGCGTCGGCGACATGTCCGGCGACGTGTTCGGCAACGGCATGCTGCTCTCCGAGCACATCCGCCTGGTCGCCGCGTTCGACCACCGGCACATCTTCATCGACCCGACCCCGGACGCGGCCACCTCGTACGCCGAGCGCCGCCGTCTGTTCGAGCTGCCGCGCTCCTCGTGGGCGGACTACGACACCGAGCTGATCTCGGCCGGTGGCGGCGTCTTCCCGCGCAGCGCCAAGGCCATCCCGGTCAACGCGCACATCCGCGAGGTCCTCGGCATCGAGTCGAACGTCGTGAAGATGACGCCGGCCGACCTGATGCGGGCGATCCTCCAGGCGCCCGTCGACCTGCTGTGGAACGGCGGCATCGGCACGTACGTGAAGTCGTCCGCCGAGTCGCACGCCGAGGTCGGCGACAAGGCCAACGACGCGATCCGTGTCGACGGCGCCGACCTGCGCGTCAAGGTCGTCGGCGAGGGCGGCAACCTGGGTCTGACCCAGCTCGGCCGGATCGAGTTCGCCCAGCACGGCGGCAGGATCAACACCGACGCCATCGACAACAGCGCCGGTGTGGACACCTCCGACCACGAGGTGAACATCAAGATCCTGCTCAACGCGGTGGTGGCCAACGGCGATCTGACCGTCAAGCAGCGCAACAAGCTGCTCGCCGAGATGACCGACGAGGTCGGCGCCCTGGTGCTGCGCAACAACTACGCGCAGAACGTGGCGATCTCCAACGCGCTGGCCCAGTCCCCGAGCATGCTCCACGCCCAGCAGCGCTTCCTGCGCCACCTGGTCCGCGAGGGGCACCTCGACCGGGCCCTGGAGTTCCTGCCCACCGAGCGCCAGATCCGCGAGCGGCTCAACGCCGGCCAGGGCCTGACCGGTCCCGAGACGGCGGTCCTGCTCGCGTACACGAAGATCACGGTCTCCGTCGAGCTGCTCGCCACCTCGCTGCCCGACGACCCGTATCTGCAGAGCCTGCTGCTCGCGTACTTCCCGACGGCGCTGCGCGACCAGTTCCGCGAGCAGATCGAGGGGCACGCGCTGAGCCGGGAGATCGTGACGACCGTCCTGGTCAACGACACGGTCAACACGGGCGGTACGAGCTTCCTGCACCGTCTGCGCGAGGAGACGGGCGCCTCGCTGGAGGAGATCGTCCGGGCCCAGACCGCGGCCCGCGCGATCTTCAACTCCAGCGCGGTGTGGGACGCGGTGGAGGCGCTCGACAACTCCGTCGCCGCCGACGTGCAGACCCGGATCCGGCTGCACTCGCGCCGCCTCGTGGAGCGCGGCACGCGCTGGCTGCTCAACAACCGGCCGCAGCCGCTCCAGCTCGCCGAGACGATCAGCTTCTTCAGCGACCGTGTGGAGCAGGTCTGGTCGGAGCTGCCCAAGCTGGTCCGCGGCGCGGATCTGGAGTGGTACCAGCAGATCTACGACGAGCTGTCGGACGCCGGTGTGCCGGACGAACTCGCCACCCGCGTGGCCGGGTTCTCCTCCGCCTTCCCGGCGCTGGACATCGTCTCGGTGGCCGACCGCACGGGCCAGGACCCGATGGCCGTCGCCGAGGTCTACTACGACCTCGCCGACCGTCTCGGCATCACGCAGCTGATGGACCGCATCATCGAGCTGCCGCGCGCCGACCGCTGGCAGTCCATGGCCCGCGCGTCGATCCGCGAGGACCTGTACGCGGCCCACGCGGCCCTGACCGCCGACGTCCTGGCGGCGGGCGACGGTACCTCCACTCCCGAGCAGCGCTTCGAGGCCTGGCAGGAGAAGAACACGGCGATCCTCGGCCGGGCCCGCACGACCCTGGAGGAGATCCAGGGCTCGGACTCGTTCGACCTCGCCAACCTGTCGGTGGCGATGCGGACGATGCGGACGCTGCTGCGCTCGCATTCCTGAGCGGTACGTGAACGGGGGCGCCCCGAGCCGGTCATGGCTCGGGGCGCCCCCGTTCCGTGTGCGCGGGAGGCGGGGTTCTTGCCCGTTTCCGGTGATTCTCCGAAGAAACTCCGGCTCGCGATTTACCTATACCTGGTAAATAGGACATTTAGCTTAAGGTGGCCTCGACCGACGGACAGACCTGTGGAGGATCCGGACCCGTGACAGTGCATCTCTCCGAGGGCCGGGCTCCCCTCGCGACCCTGCCCGCCCCCGTCGTCCGCCCCCGCTCCGTCCCGAGTGTCCCGAGGGCCCGCCGGCTCGCCCTGGAGGTCGCCCGGTTCGCCGTCGTCGGCGGCAGCGGGGTCGCCGTCAACATCCTCTTCTTCAATCTTGCGCTGCACGGCCTCAGGTGGGCCCCGATGGCCGCCACGGTGGTCGCGAGCTGTGTCGCCATGGGGACGAACTACCTCGGCTTCCGCTACTTCGCCTACCGGGACCGGGCCTCGCGCACCCGGCGCCAGATCGTCCTCTTCTTCGCGTTCAGCGGGCTCGGCGTCGCCATGGAGAGCGTCCTGTTCTATGCCGGCTATCAGGGGCTCGGCATGAGCGGCCCGCTCGGCTCGAACATCGCCAAGGCGCTGTCGATCGTCCTGGCCTCGGCGTTCCGCTTCGTGGTGTACCGGACGTGGGTGTTCCAACACGCGAAGAACGGGCGATAGCGCCCCAAAACGGTCCGCACTCACTACGATTAATAGGATGAATGAGGATCAGCCTCGCGCGTCCGCCGAGCGCCGCACGTCCGCCGAGCACCGCGCGTCCACCGGGTCCGCGCCCAGGAGACCTGCCGTCTCCGTGGTCGTCATCGTCTACAACGACGCCGCCCGGCTGCCCACGGCCGTGCGTTCCGTCCTGGACCAGACGCTGCGCGACGTCGAGGTGATCGTCGTCGACGACCGGAGCACCGACGGCTCGTACGAGGTGGCGCGCGGGCTGGCCGCGGCGCACCCCGACCGGGTCCGCGCCTGCCGGCTGCCTGAGAACAGCGGCGGCTGCGGCGCCCCCCGCAACCGCGGCATCACCGAGGCCCGCGGCACCTACGTCGTCTTCCTCGACAGCGACGACGTCCTGGAACGCAACGCCTGCCGCAACATGCTGGAGGCCGCGGAGTCCACCGGCGCCGACCTGGTCTCCGGCCTGTGCGTACGCGTGCACGTCGACGCGCGCACGCGCAAGGAGGTCAAGTGGTACCCCTGGCTGTACCAGCGCACCCGCACCCTGGAGTCGATCTCCGAACTGCCCGACCTGCTGGTCTTCGACACCCTGTCGACCAACAAGTGCTACCGCAGACGGTTCCTGCTCGACGAGGGCCTGCGCTTCCCGGTCGGCATCCACTACGAGGACCTGCTGTTCTCCGCCCAGGCCTACGCCACCGCCCGCCGCATCACCCTCATCCCCAACCGGGTCTACGACTGGAGGGTCGCGGACAAGGCGGCCGCGAAGTCCATCAGCAACCGGCGTGACGAGATCGCCAACTTCACGCACCGCATGGAGATCCACCGCAGGGTCGACCAACTCCTCGCGGAAAAGGGCCTCCTGGAGCTGAAGTTCGCCAAGGACGTCAAGTTCCTCAAGCACGACCTCGTCCTGCACCTGCGGGAACTGCCCTTCCGCGACGCGGCCTTCCGCGAGGAGTTCGCGGCGATCGCCCGGCGGTACCTGGAGTCGATCGACCGCGCCGCCTTCGACGAGACCGAACCCATCCAGGCCATCTGCGCCTATCTCCTCCAGGTGAGCGACTGGGACAACCTGCTGCCCGCCGTGGACACGCTCACCAACCGCGACAAGATCTCCTCGCCGCTCGTCGAGCGCGACGGCCGCGTGTACTGGTGCGCCGAGCACCTCGACGACCCCTTCGGCCGGCATGTCCTGGACGTCACCGACCTCGGCCACCACATCAAGCCGGTCGACCGGATGTTCCTGCGCAACACGCTGACCTCGTACGAGAGCACCGGCGGCACGGTCCGGCTCGCCGGGCGCGTCACCAACCCGCTCGGGGTGATCCCGCCCGGCGCCCGGCTCACCAGCGAGCTGGAGTTCTACGCCCGGCGCCGCGGAGTGCGCTTCCAGACCTTCCGCTTCCCGGTGGCCCACGTGTGGCACGCGGGTGAGACCGTCGCCTGGGAGGGGGCGGCGAACCTCCTGGCCGTACGGCCGCTGGGCATCGTGGACGCCGTGTGGGACGTACGGCTCCACCTCGACGTCGACGGTGTGCGCACCACCACACGGCTCACCGCGGCCGAACCCGGCCTGGCCGCCGGGCGGTTGCCCGTCCGACCGCGGCTCACCCGGCTGGTCGCGGACCGCATGGAGCCGGTCGTGTCCTCACGCGGACACCTGTCCTTCCGGCTGGTCCCCGACAAGAAGGCGAACCTCGTCGTGCAGCGCGGCGTGCACGGCCGGGCCGTCACCCTCGCCAAGAGCGGCTACCGCAAGGCCCGTTCCCTGCGCAAGGACCTCACCTCCGGCGAGACCAAGATCCGTATCTACCACGAGGTGTTCAGCCGGCTGCCCGTCCGTAAGGGGCTCGTCGTCTTCGAGAGCCATCTGGGCCGGCAGTACAGCGACAGCCCCCGGGCGATCTACGAGGAGATGCGCCGCCAGGGGCTGGAGTTCGAGCCCGTCTGGTCGTACACCGACAGCCCGGCCGGATTCCCGGACGACGCCACCCTCGTACGCCGCTGGTCGCTGCCCTACCTCCGGGCGCTCGCGCAGGCCGAGTTCTGGGTCGACAACCAGAGCTACCCGCTGAAACTGACCAAACGGCCCGGCACGACGTACCTCCAGACGTGGCACGGCTCCGCGCTCAAGCGGATGGGCTTCGACGAGGCCGAATGGAAACTGAAGTCCCGTGAGGCGCAGGCCGAACAGCAGAAGGTGCTGGACCGCTTCGACCGCTTCCTCATCCGCTCCGAGCACGACGTGCGCACCCTCGCGCGGGCGTTCCGGCTGAAGGAGCGGACCCTGCTGCGGGTCGGATACCCGCGCAACGACGCGCTCGTGCGGGCCAGGCAGCGGGAGGCGGCCGGCGCCGGGCGCGAGCGCGGCCCGCTGGCGGCGGAGCTGGGCATCCCCGACGACCGGCAGATCCTCCTGTACGCGCCCACGTTCCGCAGCCGCGGCAACGGGAAGAAGCGGTTCGAGCTGCCCTTCGACGTCGAGCGCTTCGCCGACACTTTCGGCGACCGCTACGTCCTGCTGATCCGCTCCCACTACCTGAACCACGTCGTGCTCCCGCCGTCCGTGCGCGGCCGGGTCGTCGACGTCACGGCCCACCACGACATGACCCCGCTGCTCGCCCTCGCCGACGGGCTGATCACCGACTACTCGTCGGTGATGTTCGACTACGCGCTCCTCGACCGTCCGATGTTCTTCTTCGCCTACGACTACGACGCGTACGTGCACGAGGACCGCGGAACCTACTTCGACCTGCTGGAGCGGGCGCCGGGGCCGGTGGTGCGGACCGAGGACGAACTGCACGCCGTCCTCGGTTCGCTGGAGGAACAGCGCGTCAAGTACGCGCCGCGGCGCGAGCAGTTCCTCGCCGACTTCGGCGAGTACGACAAGGGGACGGCGGCCCGCAGCGTCGTCGACCAGTTCTTCACGCACTGGAGGCACGGATGACCGACCCGCGGCGGGACATCTTCTTCGTCTCCAACAGCGTCGACGAACTGGGCGGGGTGACGAGCTGGTCGCACCAGATGGCCCGGCTCTTCACCGAACGCGGTCACCGCGTGCACGTCGTGGGCGTCACCGAGCCCGCCGTCCCGCAGGAGCTGGGCGAACTCCCGTACCCCACCACGACGTTGTACGACGTCCACCCGCCCCGGATCGGACCGGCGCGCGGCCTGAGGGGGCGGCTCGACCTCGCGGAGCGGAGGCTGCGCGCCGAGCGGGCGGCGGGTATGCGCGAGAAGGCCGCCGAGCTGACCGCGCTGTTCCGGGCCGCGCGCCCGGGTGCCGTCGTGATCGTCACCCAGGTGTGGGCCATGGAATGGGTGGAGCTCGCCGACACCGGCGGCATGACCGTCATCGGGATGAGCCACGAGTCGTACGAGTACTCGCGGACGACCTCGCGGTTCCGCCGGGTCCTCAAGCACTACAAGGACGTGGACCGGATGCTCGCGCTCACCCGTGAGGACGCCGACCTGTGGATCGGGCAGGGTATGAACAACGCGTCCTTCATGCCGAACCCCCTTCCGTTCATGCCCGAGGTGCCCTCGCCGCGCACCGGGAACGCCGTCGTCAGCGTGGGGCGGCTGACCGACCAGAAGGGCATCGACATGCTCCTCGACGCCTGGGCCGAGACGGCCCCGCTCCACCCCGACTGGCGGCTGCGGATCTACGGTTCGGGCGAGGACGAGGAGATCCTGAGGAAGCAGTGCACCGCGCTCGGGCTCGACGAGTCGGTCGACTGGATGGGCCGGACGAGTGACGTGCCGGGCGCGCTGCGCGGCGGCTCGGTCTTCGTGCTCTCCTCGCGCGGCGAGGGCTTCCCGCTCGCCCTCATGGAGGCGATGGCCGCCGGGCTGCCGTGCGCCGCCTTCGACTGCGCGCCCGGCGTCCACGAGATCGTCCGGGACGGCGAGGACGGACTGCTGGCCACCCTCGGCAACACCGGTGAGCTGGCCCGCCGGCTGGACACGCTGATGTCCGACAAGGCGCTGCGGGACTCCATGGGCGACGCGGCGCGCGCGAACGTGCAGCGCTTCACGACGCAGGAGGTCGTCCGCCGCTGGGAGGAGCTGTTCACGTTCCTGGAGCGCTGAACGGACGGGCACGGGCCGGAGCGAGCCGCGACGAGCGGGAACGAGCCGCGACCAGCCGCGGCGAGCGGGAACGAGCCGGGACGAGCCCGGGGCGGAGCCGTCGACGGCCCCGCCCCGGTGTACCGCACGTGCCTACTTGCCCGTGAACTTCTCGTACTCCTTGAGGACGTCCGCGGTCGGTCCGTCCATGCGCAGCTCGCCGCGCTCCAGCCACAGCACGCGGTCGCAGGTGTCGCGGATGGACTTGTTGTTGTGGCTGACCAGGAACACCGTGCCCGCGGTCTTGCGCAGCTCGCGGATACGGGCCTCGGAGCGCTTCTGGAAGGAGCGGTCGCCGGTCGCGAGGGCCTCGTCGATCATCAGGACGTCGTGGTCCTTGGCCGCCGCGATGGAGAAGCGCAGCCGGGCCGACATGCCGGAGGAGTACGTCCGCATCGGCAGGGTGATGAAGTCGCCCTTCTCGTTGATGCCGGAGAAGTCGACGATCTCCTGGTAGCGCTCCTTGACCTGCTCGCGGGACATGCCCATGGCGAGGCCGCCGAGGTAGACGTTCCGCTCGCCGGTGAGGTCGTTCATGAGGGCCGCGTTCACACCGAGCAGCGAGGGCTGGCCGTCGGTGTAGATCCTGCCGTTCTCCACCGGGAGCAGGCCCGCGACCGCCTTGAGCAGCGTGGACTTGCCGGAGCCGTTGGTGCCGATCAGGCCGATGGCCTCGCCGCGGTAGGCGGTGAAGGACACGCACTTGACCGCGTGGACCTTGCGGACGCCCGACGCCTTCTCGGACTGCTTGCGGCGCAGGATGCGGTTGAGCGCGGCGGTGGCGCTGCCCCGTCCGGCACCGGTGCCGTTGACGCGGTACACGATGTCGACGCGGTCGGCGATGACGGTCGGGATGCGCTCCGCGTCGGCCGCGGGGGCGGCCGCCGCCGTGCTCACGGCGTCCTGCGGCTCGGTGTCCTGCGTGATGATGTCAGCCACGGCCGTACGTCTCCTCAGCCTTCCAGAAGTAGATGAAGCCGCCGACGCCCGCCACCAGTGCCCAGCCCACCGCCAGTGCCCAGACGTGGTGCGGGAGCTGGTGCGCGTGGAAGCTGTCGATCAGCGAGAAGCGCATCAGGTCGATGTAGACGGCCGCCGGGTTGCTCTCCAGCGCGACCGTCGCCCAGTGGGGGAGGCTGTTGTGGCTGAGCACCTTGTCGATGCTCCACATGACGCCCGAGACGTACATCCAGGTGCGCAGGACGAACGGCATGAGCTGCGCGATGTCGGGGGTCTTGGCGCCCATCCGGGCCATGATCATCGCGACGCCCGCGTTGAACGTGAACTGGAGCACCAGCACGGGGACCGCCAGCAGCCACGAGGCCGAGACCGGAACGCCGAAGCAGAGCAGGATGACGACCAGCGCGGCCATCGAGAACAGGAGCTGCTGGAGCTGCTGGATCGCGTACGACACCGGGAGCGCGGCACGCGGGAAGTGCAGGGCGCGGACCAGGCCGAGGCTGCCGGAGATCGCCCGGGTGCCCGCCATGATCGAGCTCTGCGTGAAGGTCCAGATGAAGACGCCGGTGACCAGGAACGGGATGTAGTCCGGCACACCGTGCTTGGTGCCGAGCAGCACGCCGAAGATGAAGTAGTAGACCGCCGCGTTCAGCAGCGGGGTCATCACCTGCCACACCTGGCCCAGCTTGGCCTGGCTGTACTGCGAGGTGAGCTTGGCGGTGGCGAACGCGGTGATGAAGTGGCGTCGCGCCCAGAGCTGGCGGACGTACGCGGGCAGGCTCGGGCGCGCGCCGCTGACGGTGAGGCCGTACCGGGCGGCGATGGCCGCGGCGTCGTCGGTGGGGGAGACCGGTGACGCTGTCGGGGGCGGTGTGTTGAGGACCTGGCTCACATCCGTTGCTTTCGCTCGGGGGGTGGGGGCGCGCGGTCGGTCCCGGATGTTTCCGACGGTGTTTCTTGCCGTTTTCTTGCGTCGGGACGGGACCGTATCGTCGTAACGCGAGAGTAGGCCCAGTCGACGTCGGAACGCAACCGTTTCGTCGTAACGCCCTATGCTGGTCCGTATGACGACGAACGCCGACACAGCCGCGAGTGCCGCCACGCCCGCGCCTGCCGACGGAAAGCCCAGGCGCCGCCGGGCTCCCGCCGGTGCGGCCGTCCTCCGCGAGGACGTGACCGAGGCGATCCGCGCCGCCGTCTTCGAGGAGCTCGCCTCCGTCGGCTACGCCCGGATGTCCATCGAGGGCATCGCCCGCCGCGCGGGCGTGGGCAAGACCGCGGTGTACCGGCGCTGGCGCTCCAAGCTCCATCTCGTGCTCGACCTGGTCTCGGCGATCGCGGTCCAGGGACTGCCCGCGCCGGACACCGGCTCCCTGGAGGGAGACCTGCGGCTGCTGTACGAGGTCACCTCGCGCGCCCTGCGGCACCCGGTGGCCGGCCAGATCATCCCCGACCTCCAGGCCGAGGCGGCCCGCAACCCCGAGATCGCGGACGCGATGCAGGCGGCGCTGCGGGAGGGCCAGCAGTCGGTGGCGAGCGGGATCGTCGCGTCGGCCGTCGAGCGGGGCGAGATCCGCGGGGGCGTCGACGTCGAACTCGCCCTGGACCTGATGTCGGGCCCGCTGTACTGGCGCGCGGTCGTCGTCCGCGGCCCGAAGGTCCCGAAGGGCTACCTGGCCAGCCTGGCCCGAGCGACAGCGGCAGCCCTGAAGGCGCTCTGAGAAAGGCCGCCCTCGAGAGGGCGGCCGGGGAACTCGGTGCGGAGCGCGGGCGGGGTCAGATCCGGCTCGCGTTCGGGTGGTGGTGGAGCCAGCCTGTCCAGGCTGAGGTGATCATGTCGTCGACGTCGTGGCGGGCCTTCCAGCCCAGTTCGTCGGCGGCGCGGTCGGCGGAGGCGACGACGCGGGCCGGGTCGCCGGGGCGGCGCGGGGTGGTGACCGGGGGGCGGTCGTAGCCGGTGAGCGCGTTGATGCGGTCGATCATCTCGCGCACCGAAACCCCCTCGCCGCGGCCGATGTTGAGGGTCAGGGAGGTCCCGGGGGAGGCCGTCAGGGCGCGGGCCGCGGCCACGTGCGCCTCGGCCAGGTCGACCACGTGGATGTAGTCGCGCACGCAGGTGCCGTCCGGGGTCGGGTAGTCGTCGCCGAAGACGCGCGGCGCCGCGTCGTCCGTCAGCTTCTCGAAGACCATGGGGACGAGGTTGAAGACGCCCACGTCGGCCAGCTCCGGAGCCGCCGAGCCCGCCACGTTGAAGTAGCGCAGACAGGCCGTCGACAGACCCGTCGCGCGGCCGGTGGCGCGCACCAGCCACTCGCCCGCCAGCTTCGTCTCACCGTAGGGGCTCATCGGCGCGCAGGGTGTCTCCTCCGTCACCAGGTCCACGTCCGGCATGCCGTACACCGCGGCCGAGGACGAGAAGACGAACGCCGTCACGGAGGCCGCGGTCACGGCCTCCAGCAGGACGCGCAGGCCCTCGACGTTCTCCCGGTAGTAGTGCAGGGGCAGGTCCACCGACTCGCCGACCTGCTTCTTCGCCGCCAGGTGGACGACACCGGTGACCGAGTGCTCCGTGAGCGTCCGGGCCAGCAGGTCGCCGTCCAGGGTCGAGCCGACCACCAGCGGAACGTCCGACGGCACCCGCTCCGCGATCCCCGTGGACAGGTCGTCGTAGACCACGGCCTGTTCGCCCGCCTCGCGCAGCGCGCGGACGACGTGCGCTCCGATGTAGCCGGCGCCGCCGGTGATCAGCCAGGTCATGTGCGGCCGTTCCCCTCGTGAGTGAGTCCGTGGTGCCGGACCGTGCGTCTGCGGCCGGGGAGGGGCGGGCGCGCGGGACGGTGTCCGCGTCCGCGCCTCGCGTCTCCGCGTCCGCGTATCAGTGAAGCAGGCGGCGGAGCCTGCGGGACACCACCGCGGTCACGCCCCGCACGCCGGACGCCGTCCGCAGCCCCAGCGCCCCCGCGTGCGTCCGGTAGGGCTGTACGAGGAGAACACCGTGGTGGGGGTCGGCGACCGCGCGGCGGCGCAGCAGCCCCGGGCCGCCGAGCGCGTGCGCGGACACCTCCCGGCTCGTACCGTCGTGAAAGCGCACGACCAGGCGCAGATCCCACACGCCCGCGCCCAGGGCGGACAGCTTCACCGGCGTCTCCGCGCACCAGGAGTCTCCGTACCGGTCGGCCACCAGGTGCGCCCTGCCGCTCAGGCCCACCCGCCCCTCCTCCCGGTGGACGAACGCGAGTTCCACCGAGGCGGGACCGGCCGCGGCCATCCGCCCGTACATCTCGTGCAGGCGCAGCCGCAGCCGGGTGCCCCGAGCACGGGGGCGCAGTTCCGCGTCGACGGCGGCGGGCAGCAGATGGGCGGGCCGGTCCAGGAAGTGCTCCAGGGTCACCTCGGGGAGATCCGCGGACCATACGGGGACGCCGTCGCTGCCGCGGGGGTAGGGCGGGAGCAGCCGGGCCGGACGGGCGGCGAGTTCCCTCAGGCGGGGCAGGTCGCGCGGGGCGGGGCAGGCGAGGATCACACGGGCGACGAGACGGCCGGGGGCCGAGGGATTGACGCCGAGGTCGGCCGCGTCGAACGTCGCCAGATAGGCCCGGGTGTGGTCCCACCAGGCGCCGCGGTAGCCGGGGGAGCGCTGTTCCAGTTCGCGCGTGTACATGCGCAGTTCGTGGTCGAGGAACTTGGCCCGCACGGCCCGCGCGAGCCCTTTCTCCCCGGCGCCCAGGAGGATCTCGTACGCGGCCCGGTTCGCCTCGGTGCGGGCCCGCCAGTTGTCGATGCCGGAGCGGTCGAGCGAGATGGACAGGCGCTCCGCGGTGCGCCGTACGTGCCAGACGTAGACCGTGTCGGGGATCAGCGCGATGCGCGGCGCGGCGGCCAGCACTCGCGCGGTGAACACGAAGTCCTCGTAGGGGTAGTGGCCTTCGGGGAAGCGGATGCCGTGCTCGCGCAGGAAGCCGGTGCGGTACAGCTTGTTGACGCAGAGGGTGTCGTGGGCGAGGCGGAGGCGGCGCGCGGGTCGGGATATCAGGGCGGGCCGCGCGTAGAGGGCTCGTTCCCAGGGGACCTCGCGGCCCGAGGGCAGTTCCCGGCGTACGCAGAGCCCGGCGGCGACCTCGACGTCGTGTTCCTCGGCGGCGCCGAGCAGCGCGTCCACCGCGCCGGCCGGCAGGACGTCGTCGCTGTCCAGGAACATCACGTACGGGGCGGCGGCCGCGTCGATGCCGTCGTTGCGCGGACTGCCGCAGCCGCCGCTGTTGACCGGCCGGTGGATCACCCTCAGGCGCGGCTCCCCCGCGGCGAGGTCGTCGAGGAGGGCGGCGCTGCCGTCCGTCGAGCGGTCGTCCACGGCGATCACCTCGGCCACGGCGGGACCCTGCGCGAGCGCCGAGCGCACCGCGTCCGCCACATGGGCGGCGTCGTCGTACCCGATGACGACGACGCTGACCTTCGCCTGATGAGGGTTCATGTGATCCACGGGCCGGAATCGTAGGGATTGCGGGTAATTCTCCGTCAAGAGGCGGTCAGTGTCGCGTTCGGAGCCCGGTGGGAACCCGGTGAGGACCGCGCTCCCGCCCCGCCGGCACACGGCGGCGCGGGGCGGCCGGGGGAAGCCCCGACCGCCACAGCCGTACGAAGGACACTCCCGCCGCGGCCGCCAGCAGGCCGTTGCGTACGAGCATCAGCAGACAGCCCGTCCACGTGCTGCGCACCACCTCGCCGTACAGCCCCGGATAGGCCACCGAACTGACCGCCGTCGCCACCAGGACCAGCACGGCGACCGGGCGCTGCGTGGTGTGCCGCGAGGTCAGGCACACGGCGCAGAGGCCCAGCAGCCACACCATGTACTGGGGGCTGATCACCCGGCTGGTCACGGTGAACAGCAGGACGGCCGTGAGCGCCGCGTCGTACGGGGTGGCCTCCGTCCAGCGCCGTGCGCGGACGCGCCACAGCAGCACGAGCCCGAACGCGGCGACGGTCAGGGCGAGCGAGCAGGCCGCGACCGCGCCGGTGTAGGGACCGACGAACTCCATCGCGCCGTACTGGTAGCGGGCGGTGCCCGGCCAGCCGGCGTGGCGCGCGAGGCCCAGGACCGTGCCGCCGAGGGACTCGATCTGCACACCCCGGCCGCTCTGCTGGCGCAGGAAGTCGAACGGGCCGCTGAAGAGGGCCGCGAGAACGGCGAGCAGCGCGGCCGCGGTGATCACCGCCGAGGTCCACACCTCGCGCGTGCTGCGGCCCCGTGGGGTCCCGATCAGCGCCAGCGCGGGCCAGACCTTCACCAGGGCGCCCATCGCGGCGAACGCGCCGCACACGCGCGGGCCGCGGGAGAGCGCCAGCAGCGAGACGACGGCGAAGGCGGTGACCTGCACGTCGTACCGGGCCAGCGGGATGTGCAGCAGCAGGGGCAGGCCCAGCACCCACAGCCAGGCGCCGCGCGGACTGCGTCCGGGCCGCAGCCCGGCGCGGGTGAGGGCGGCGGCGATCACCGCGTCGGCGGCGAGCGTGCAGGCCACGAACGCGGTGAAGTACGTCAGTCCCGGCAGCAGCCCCGGTGCGAGCAGCACCGGGCCGGCCCCCGGCGGGTACTGCCACAGCCGGTCGCCGACCGGGAACGCGCCCTGGGACAGCACGCCGTACCAATGGAAGTAGAGATGGCCCACCTCGCGCGACACCCCGCCCCGGCCCAGCGGGGCGAGCCGGTCGTGGGCGAGGAGCCACAGCATCAGGGCGCGGGTGGCGAGCCAGGCGGCGGCGAGGGCGAGCGTGCGGTGCTTTCGGGAGGGGCTCATCAAGTCGGGATCGTAAGCCGCATGGATGGGTCGTATCGTGCGATACGCCGTCAATACCGGCTAAACGTTGTTTAATAGCAAAAAATCGCCCTCATGGTGTATGCGTGGATGAGGCCGCCGACGGCGAGGCGTCCGGCGGCCCGGCCCCCGGCCCTTCGGCCTCCGGCCGCCCGGGGTGGCGCGTCGTCCCGTGGCCGGGACCGGTGCCGCCCGTCCCGGCGCCGGCACAGGGCGGCCGTCGTCCTGGCCGTCCTCGCGCCCGTCCTGGCCATGCTCGCGATCGGCCTGTGGGGGCTCGACCGCGGCGGCATGTGGCGCGACGAGGCCGTCACGTTCCAGGTCGCCCAGCGCTCGGTGCCCCAGATCTGGCACCTGCTGCACTCCGTGGACGCCGTGCACGGCCTGTACTACCTCCTCATGCACCCCGTCCTCGCCCCGCACCCCGGCGAGGTCGCCCTGCGCCTGCCCTCCGTCTGCGGCGCCGCCGCGACCGCCGGACTCGTGGCCGCGCTCGGCGTCCGGCTGGGCCGCCCGCGCGTCGGTCTGTGGGCGGGCCTGCTGTACGCCGTCACACCCATGACCGGCCACTTCGCCCAGGAGGGCCGCTCCTACGCACTCGTCGCGGCCGGGGCGGCCGGAGCGACCCTGCTGCTGGTCGGGGCCGCCCGCTCCACCCGGCCCGGCCCCTGGATCGCCTACGGAGCGACGGCCGCCGTCACCTGCCTGCTGCACGAGATGGCCCTGCTCCTGCTCCTCGCCCACGCCACGACACTGGCGCTCGCCCGGGTGCCGGCGCGGGTGTGGCGGGGCTGGGCCCTCGCCGCCGCGGCCACGGCCCTGGTGCTCGCGCCCCTCCTCCTGGTCTCCCACGGCCAGTCCGCGCAGGTCGCCTGGCTGCCGCGCACCGGACTCGCCAGCGCGAGACGGCTGCTCGGGCTGTTCACCGGCCCGGCCCGGCTCGTCATCGTGCCCTACCTCGTCCTCGCCGCCCTCGCGTTCCGGCCCGAGCGGACCCCGCGCGGCACCCTCTCGCTCACGGCCGTCGCCCTGCCCCTGGCGGCCGTGCCCCCGGCCGTGCTGCTGACCGTGTCCCACTGGCGGCCGCTCTACGACGAGCGCTACGTCCTGTACGCCCTGGCCGGAGCCCCGCTGCTCGCGGCCGCCGGAGCCGACCACCTCGCCACGAGACTCCCGCGGCTGCTGCCCCACGCCGTCCCCACCGGCGTCCTCGCGGTGGCCCTCGTCCTCGCCGTCCAGCTCCCGCTGCTGCGCGCGGACCGCGTCCCCGACCGCCGCCCCGACGACCTGGCCGCCGTCGCCGCCGTCGCCCACCGCGAACTGCGCCCCGGCGACCCGGTGCTGTTCCTGCCGTCCCTCGCGCGGCGAGCGGCCCTGGCCTACCCCAGGGGCTTCCGAGGGATCCGCGACATCGCGCTGAGCGTCCCCGCGCCCGCGTCCGGAACCCTGTACGGCCGTGAGGCGGACCCCGCCGAACTGCGCCGCAGGCTGGACCGGCTCGACCGGGTGTGGGTCTTTGCCGCGCCCTTCGCGACGCGCCGGGCCTGGTCCCCGGCGGAGGCGACCGAGCGCCTCAAGCTCGCCGTGGTCGGGGAGCAGTTCGAGTCCGTGGAGCGGATCGCGAGCCGGGGCGTGACGCTGCGCCTCTACGTGCGCCAGCCTACGTGCATCCCGGAGCCTCGGACAGGGCCGCCTCGTCCAGCGCCGCGGTCAGCCGGTCCAGCCGGGCCCGGAGCTCTCGGATCTCCTCCAGGTCCGCCCCGGTGGCGGCCGCGATGCGGCGCGGCACGTCCAGCGCCCGCTCCCGCAGCGCCGCCCCCTCTTCGGTGAGTCCCACCTGCACGGACCGCTCGTCGCGCGCGCTGCGCTCCCGCCGTACGAGGCCCGCCGCCTCCAGCCGCTTCAGCAGCGGCGACAGGGTCCCCGAGTCGAGCCGCAGATGCTCGCCGACCCTCTTCACGGGCAGTTCGCCGTGCTCCCACAGCACCAGCATGACCAGGTACTGCGGGTAGGTGAGCCCGAGGTCCTTCAGCAGGACCCGGTAGACACCGCCGAAGGCGCGCGAGGCGGCGTTCAGCGAGAAGCAGATCTGCTCGTCGAGGCGGAGGAAGTCCCCCGCGACGGGGGCCCCGGCGCTCGGGGCGGGTGTTGCGGTCATGTCCTCAGGATAGCTCTAGCGAGCAATTAAGTTGTGCACAACTGAATTGCGTGCTCTAATTCTGGTCGTGGGGTCGCCGGACCGGCAGCCCCCGCCACGATTCCGACCTGAGAGGGATGGTCCGCATGGACGCGCTCTACACCGCCGTCGCCACCGCCACCCACGGCCGCGAGGGCCGTGCCGTCAGCTCCGACGGCACGCTCGACCTCGAGCTCGGCATTCCGGTGGAGATGGGCGGCAGCGGCAAGGGGACCAACCCCGAGCAGCTCTTCGCCGCCGGGTACGCGGCCTGCTTCGCGAGCGCCCTCGGCCTGGTCGGCCGCGCCGCGAAGGTCGACGTCACGCAGGCCGCCGTGACCGGCGAGGTGGGCATCGGCAAGCAGGGCGAGGGCTTCGGCCTGGCCGTCACGCTCCGCGTCGAGCTGCCCGACACCGTGGACGAGGAGACCGGCCGCAAGCTGGTCGAGCAGGCCCACCAGGTCTGCCCCTACTCCAACGCCACCCGCGGCAACATCCCGGTCGAGCTCGTCATCGAGTAGCCGGCACCGAGCGGGCCGGTGCCGGAGGGTCCGTCATCGAGCGGCACGGAACCGCCGCACCGGCCTCGGGTCGTGTCCGTGGAAGCGCGCCTGACGCGCCGTCACGGACGCGACCCGGCACCCGCAGCGCCCTTGGCGCCGGCACCCGTGCCGGCCGCCGCGCCGGTGCGGGAACCGGCTCCCGGCCCGATCCGGGCCAGCACCTCCCCGGTCTCCCGGCTCCACGCCACCACCGTCGCCTCCTCGGGCACCGGCCGCCAGCGCGTCAGCAGCAGCCAGCGGGCGTGGTACCGGCTCGCGATCGCCACGCGTTCGGCCCGGGTCGACGTCGGGGCGAGATAGGCGCGCACCGCCGTGAGCCGGCGCAGCCGCTCGCTCTCGGCGAGAGCGGGGTCGGGCCAGGCGGGCGCCGCGAGATCCGGGCCGTAGCCCGCGAGCAGATGGACCGAGTAGTACCCGTCCGCGATCACCGCCTCGCCGGGCCGGATGTACCGGGCCGCCCAGTCGTACGTCGGCCAGCGCGGCGGCTGGGCGAAGCCGACCGGGTCGAGCGAGCGCGGCACCACCGCCCCCGCCTGCACGGTCAGGAACCCGGTCAGCGCGCCCGCGGCCGCGACTCCGCCCAGCAGCCGCCGCCACGGCCCCCACGGCCGCGGCTCGGCCAGCTCCACCCCGAGCGCGAACTGCAGCGGCACCAGCGTGAGCCCGAGGATCCTGCCGTACGTGTAGTGCCCGCTCACCCAGCCGTACGCCACCACCGCGCACTCCAGCGCGAACATCAGCACCAGCGGATCGCGCCACCCGTGCCCCTCGCCCCGCCGGGCGCGCAGGCCCCGCAGCCACAGCGCGGGCAACCCGGTCAGCGCCAGCCAGAAGTGTCCGGGCATCCGGTCGTACAACTGCTCGTGCATGGCGTCGACGCTGCGGTCCCCGGTCAGCGCGAACACGTCGAAGTACGGCCACGCGTACGCGACGAGGAGCGCCACCGCGCCCGCGAGCAGCCACCGGCACACCACCGCAGGACGCCGGCCGCGCTGCCGGGCCGCCACGAACGCCACCCCGCCCAGCACCGCCGCGATCGACGTGATCGGATGCACGAGCAGGATCAGTCCGTACAGGACGCCGAGCCCCGCGTACCCCCACCAGCTCCCCAGGCCGCCCGGGCCGACGAACCGGACGAGGCCCCCCGTGCCCGCCGCGCGCCGGGCGGTGAGCGCCCAGGCCCAGAAGGCCAGCCCGATCGCGAACGTCGAGGGGTAGCCCAGGTTGCCGGTCATCGACATCAGCCCGAGGTAGCCGCTCCACCAGGCCCGCTCCGTGCCCCACAGCAGCACCATCGCGAACAGGCACAGGACCGGCGCCGCGCGACGGGGTGTCAGCACCCGGGTGAAGCGGCCGATGCCGGTCAGCAGCACCAGCAGGTTGACGGGCCCGGCGAGCCGCACCACCACCCAGCCGCCGAGTCCGGTCAGCCGGGCGAAGGCGCCCTCGGCCACCGCGTACGGCGAGTAGTACGGGCTGCCCGCGCCCGGCAGGTCCGCCATCGGATGGCGCGGGTGCAGCAGGTCCGCCCGCAGCCGTTCGACGACCGCCGCGTGCTGGCCCGCGTCGCAGCACAACGGGATCCGCCAGTACACGAGCGTCATCACCAGCCAGAACAGGCCGCCCCAGACCTGATACGGAGTCGCGCGCGGGCGGCCCCGCTTGCGCAGCGCGGTCGCGCCGCGGACGGCCTCCCGCCGGGTGACGACGTCGGCGCTCATCGGGCGGCGGGGGAACGGGGAACGGCGGTTTCCGGCATCTGCCCTATATGCCCGCCGCGATCGGCGGCCTAGCCCTTGATCACCTCATCGGGCGACCTCGGACTCCCTCCTCTGGGGCCCCGGGACCAGACCGCCGGACAGCCGCGTGCCGGGGCGGGCGACCGTGTCCAGCAGCAGGGGCAGGCCCACCGCCGGCAGCAGCCACAGCAGCACGATCAGCCGGTCGCCCCAGACGTTGATGTCGGGATGCGCGGCCTGGTTGAGCACCCCGGTGCCAGCCGCCGCCAGCAGGAACACGGCGAAGGCCCGATGCCTGCGCAGCGCCCCCCACCCGGCCGCCACCACGGCCGCCAGGAACAGCGGCTCCCACAACTGGCGGCGCGTCCACTCGATCCAGAAGGCCGCCTCCAGATGGAGGAACTCCGGCCACGGATGGACGCGGTCGGGACGCGCGTAATGCCCCGTGAGCAGATCCTGCACGCTCTCCGACTGCGACGGATAGTGCAGGACCTTCGCGAGCAGCACGGTGGCCAGCACACCGCAGCCCGCCACCACACCCAGCGTCCGCAGCGGCCCGCCCCACCGCCGTCGCCGCGCCATCAGCACCGCGCAGGCGGCGCCCAGGCACAGCCCGAGGAACAGCGCCTGCGAATGCTTCACCGTGAACAGGACCGCCAGACAGCCGCCGACCAGCCCGATCCCGGCCCGCGCGCGGTGGCCCTCCAGGACCAGCGCGCAGCCCCACAGGGCCGCGAGGGTCAGGGCCATCATCAGGCCCTCGGTCATGGGGCGCATCGCCGTCGTGCCGCACGGCAGGACGTAGTAGAGGGCCTGCCCGGTCAGGGCCGCGCCGGTGGAGGTGCGCAGGGTGCGCAGCAGGAGGAAGACGAGGACGCCCCCGGCCACCGTCACGGCCACGGCCGAGGCCCACAGGCCCCAGGTCACTCCGAGCACCGTCACGAACGGCACCAGCAGCACCGGATATCCTGGCCGTGCCTCGAAGATCCGCATGAAGCGGGGCGGCATGAACGGCACGGTGTGCCCCGTCGTCGGCCCGGCCGCCAGCCGCGCGGACACCCCCCGCCACTGCTCGCGCCGGCACTCGGCGACGACCCGCCGGGTCGGACTCGGGCGGTGGAAGCGCACCACGTCGACGGCCTGGTTGCGCCGGGCCACGGACGCCTTGCCCGCGCACACGTAGTCGATGGTCAGCGCGGCGGCCTCCTGCTTGCTGTAGCCGCTCAGGTCCAGCGCGTACGTCAGATAGTTCTTGGTGTCCGGGGTGTCCCGGTTGGTGACGTTGGCGAGCTGGAGGACCGCGAAGACGACGGCGATCAGGATCACCCGGCCACGGGCCGAACGCGGGACCCGCGCCCGGAGCCGGCGGGACCGCGCCGACCCGGGCGCACCGCCGCAGCCGTCCGGGACGCCGGAGGCCGCACCGGCCGCCGTGCCGTTCGCGGGGCCGGCGGCGGGGCGGTTCGAGGCGGCGCTCATGACGACGCGAGGACGTCGTGGCCCGCCTGGGCGGGCAGGGCGGCGGTCACCGGCGGCGGTACCGGCGGCTCGCCGAGCATCAGGGTGCGCACCACCCGCTCGGCGGCCCGGCCGTCGTCGAACTCGCAGAACCGTGAACGGAATCCGGCCCGCAGCCGCTCCGACTCCCCGTCCCGCCAGGCCCCCGTGGCGAACAGCTCCGCCAACTCCCTTTGCGTACGGGCGACATGGCCCGGCGCATCGGCCGTGATGTCGAAGTAGGCGCCCCGGCTCGCCGCGTACGCGCCCCAGTCGTCGGCGAGGAGCACGATCGGCCGGTCGAGGTTGGCGTAGTCGAACATGAGGGCCGAGTAGTCGGTCACCAGGGCGTCCGCGGCCAGCATCACGTCCTCGACCCGCGGTTCGTCCGTGGCGTCGACCACGACCCCGCGCCGGTGCAGCTCGGCCAGCCCCATCCCGCGCGCCGGACCGTCCGCGAGCGAGGGATGCAGCCGTACGACCAGGGTGTGGTCCGCGCCGAGGCCGTCCGCGAACGCGGCCAGGTCGAGCCGCTCGGCATGCCCGCCGCGGACGTACTCGCGGCGCGTCGGCGCGTACAGCAGCACCCGGTTCCCGGCCGGGATCCCCAGGCGCGCCCGGGCCGCCCGCCCGTCCTCGGGCCGGGCCCGCACCAGGACGTCGTTGCGGGGGCTGCCGCTGCGCAGCGAGGTGAAGTGGCAGGGGTAGGCGCGGCCCCAGACCAGCTCCGAGTGCCGGTTGGCGACCAGACTGAAGTCCCAGCGGTCGGCGCGGCGCAGCATCTGCGGCACGTCGACGCCGTGCCGTGCCCCCGGCTTGTGCAGCAGGTCCGCGGCCATGTACTTCAGCGGGGTGCCCTGATGGGTGTGGACGTGAACGCTGCCGGGGCGCTTGACCAGCGAGCCGGGCCAGTTGACGTTGTTCACGAAGTACGTGGCCCGCGCGGTGATACGGCGGTAGGCCAGGGAGTCGAGCAGGACGTGCTCGGTGTCCGGCGGCAGCAGCGCCGCCTGCTCCTCGTCGCGCACCACCCACACCCCCCTCACGTGCGGGGCGAGTTCACGCGCCGCGGCGTACACCGCCGCCGGATCGCCGAGCACGCCCCGGTGGGAGAACGCCGAGTACACCGCCAGATGCGGGTCCAGCGGCCGGTGTCCGTGCGCCGCGGACCAGCCGTGCTTGACCCGCGCGGCGACGGCCCGGCGGACCTGCTGTCCGCGCCGGCCCAGTTCCCGGCCCGCGCGGTCCGCCTGCCGCCGTACCCGGTAGCGGGTGAAACCGCCCTCCAGGAACCGCAGTTCGGGCGGCACGGGACCGCTCCGGTGCTTGCGGAACAGCGCCGCCGTCAGCCGGAAGAACTCCGCCTTGTCCTCCTCGGGCAGCCGGTCCTCCTTGGAGAGGATGTCGAGGCAGTGCTCACCCATCTTGTGGTGCAGATACGGGCGCCAGTGCGCGAGCTCCGGCCGGGAGGCGACGAACGCGAAGACCCGCTCGTACTGGTCGTGGATGTCGAAGTGCTTGCGGCTGGTGGTGGACAGGATGTTGCCCTGCCTGCGCTGGCGGTAGGCCAGACAGATCCGGTCCAGGGCCGCGATCCGCTCCGCGCTGAGCATCACCGGGAAGGTCCAGGGCGTGTCCTCGTAGTACCCCGGCGGGAAGGCGAAGCCCTCCCGCTCCACGAACGCCCGGCGGTAGACCTTGTTCCACACCACCATCAGCAGATCCAGGATCTCCGGGTGTTCGGCCGCGGAGAAGGTGCCGGGGCCGGCCTCCGCGAGGACCCGCGCCAGCACGTTCCTGCGGGTGCCGCCCCACCAATAGGTGCGCGCGTAGTCGAAGACCAGCACATCCGGATCGGCGGTCTCGTCCAGGCGGTCGGCGACGGCACCCAGCGCGCCCGGTGTCAGGGTGTCGTCGCTGTCGAGGAACAAGAGGTAGTCGCCGCCGGCGAGCGGCATCCCGGCGTTGCGGGCACGGCCGAGCCCCACGTTCTCCGGCAGGTGCAGCACCCGTACCCGGGGATCGCGGGCCGCGTACTCGTCGAGGATCGCGCCGCAGCCGTCCGGGGAACAGTCGTCGACGGCGATGACCTCGATGTCCGTGTACGACTGCTCCAGGACCGAGTCGAGACACTCGCGCAGGAAGCCCTGCACCTTGAAGACGGGGACGATGATGCTGAAGCGGGGCACGTCAGCTCCTTACGAGGGTGGACGCGGCCGGAGCCGGGACGCGTTCGGCGAGCGGCAGGACGGGCGGGATCGTCTCCGGGGACTCGCCCAGCAGCACCCTGCGCACCACCCGCTCGGCGGCCCTGCCGTCGTCGAACTGGCAGAAGCGCTCACGGAAGCGGGCCCGCAGCGCGGCGGCGCCCGGATCCGCGTAGGAGCCGTCGGCGAACAGCGCGGCCAGTTCGTCCGGGGTGCGCGCCACCCGGCCCGGCGGCTCCTCCAGCACGTCGAAGTAGACGCCCCGGGTCTCCCGGTAGACCTCCCAGTCGTCCGCGTACACGACGACGGGCCGGTCGAGGTTGGCGTAGTCGAACATGATCGACGAGTAGTCCGTGATCAGCGCGTCGGCGGCCAGGCACACGTCCTCGGAGGACCGGTGTCCGGTCACGTCGATGATCCGCCCGCTGCCGCGCCCGCGGCCCTCGTCGTAGAAGTAGTGGGCGCGCAGCAGGACCACGAACCGGTCGCCGATCGCCTCGCAGAACGCCTCCAGGTCCAGCCGGGACTCGAAGCCGGTGCTGTGGTCGCGGTGCGTCGGCGCGTACAGCAGCGCCGTGCGGCCCTCGGGCACCCCGAGCCGTTCGCGGACCCGGGCCACGTCCTCGGCGCTCGCCGTGCAGTAGACGTCGTTGCGCGGATAGCCGTACTCCAGCGCCTCGTAGCCGCCCGGGAAGGCCCGCTCCCACATCTGGGTGGAGTGGCGGTTCGAGGAGAGGTTGTAGTCCCAGCGGTCCACCCGGGCCAGCAGCTTGGTGAAGCTGCCGGTCGCGGCGGCCACCACCGGGAACGTCGACTGGTCGACGCCCATCCTCTTCAGCGGTGTGCCGTGCTGGGTCTGGAGGTGCACGCTCCCGGGCCGTTTGACCACGCCGTCGGCGAAGTTGGCGTTGTTGACCAGGTACTTGGCGCGGGCCAGCACCTCCCAGGCGCGCCGGCTGCCGATCACCGCGTGCTCGACGTCCTTCGGCAGCGCGTCCACGGCCTCCGGCTCGACCAGGAACACCGACCGGATGTGCGGGGCCAGTTCGCGGGCCTTGGCGTGGATCGCCGCCGGATTGCAGGCGTAACCCCGGCCCCAGTAGGCGCAGTACACGGCGAGGTTCTCGTCGAGCGGGCGGCGGAGCTGGAGGGCGTAGCGCGCCCGGGTGCGCAGGGTCCGGCCCCGCGGCACCCGGCGCAGCACACCGGAGACGGCCCGGTTCGTGCCGCGCAGCGCGCGGAACGCGCTGTACGCGCCCGCCGCGAGCAGCAGGTGCTGCACCCCGAGGCTGCCCGCCGGAGCCCGGAACCCGGCCGGGCGGTGCCGCCGGTAGAGCTTGCCCGCCCGGCGGAAGAAGGCGCGGCGGCGGCGCGCGGGCACCCGGACCGGATGCGCGGCCGTCTTCAGGACCAGCGAGAAGAGCTGGCCGAACAGCGCCTTCGACCGGGCCGCGGGCAGCGTCCGCCGCGAGGCGTGGACGAGGACCCGCTCGACCTGGTCGAGGAGGTCGAAGTGGTGCTCGCCCGGGGCGTTGAGCCGGCTGCCCTGGCGGCGCAGACGATGCCGTACGCAGACCGTCCGCAGCACCGCCGGCCGCTCGGCCGCCACGGTCACCAGGCCGCCCCAGCCCGTGTCCGTGTGATGCCCCTCGGGAAAGGCGAGTTCGTGCTCGGCCACGAAGCCGCGGCGGTACACGGCGCTCCACGCCGGGACGTGTACGCCGAGCACCTCCGGGGCCTTGTCGAGCGGGGGCGTGCTCGGCTCGCCCTCCCACCAGTGCACCCGCTGATGCCCGAAGTAGAGGACGTCCACGCCGGCCGCGAGACCCGCGTCCAGGGCGGCCAGGGCGCCCGGCACCAGCTCGTCGTCGCCGTCGAGGAAGAGCAGGTACGCGCCCTTCGCCGCCGCGATCCCGGCGTTGCGCGCCGCGCCCAGTCCGGGGGACGGCGGCGTATGGACCGGGACCACCCGGGAGTCCCGGTCCGCGTACGCGGCGGCGACCCCGGCGGCCGGGGCGTCCGGCTCGTCGCAGACCGGGATCAGCTCGAAGTCGCCGAAGGACTGGGACAGGACCGAGTCCAGCGCGCGGGCCAGGTGCCCGGCGACTTCGAAGGTGGGCACGATGACACTGAAGCGGGGCATTCTGCTCTTTCTCTCAAGGGGCGCCGGACGGGGGGTTCATCGCCCGGGGCGCCCGGCCGGCCGCCAGGTGGAGGGCCGGGTGGGCGTGGGCCGCGAGGGACTGGAGGGCACGCGGACTCCGGTTCAGAGGGTCTCGGTCAGCGGAACGACGCCCCCCGGAGCCGGGACGCCCGCGAGCGGTCGGTCGGTGGCCGGGACACGTGCCGGGGCCGCCTGGGCCGAGGGGACCGGCCGGCGTTCCGCGAGGGGGACGAACGGGGGCAGTCCGGCGCTCTCGCCGAGCACCACGTGCCGCACGACCCGTTCGGCGGCCCGCCCGTCGTCGTAGGGGCAGAACCGCTCACGGAACGCGGCCCGCAGCCGGGCCGCGTCCGGGCCGCGCCACCGCCCGGTCGCGAAGACGTCGATCAGCTCGTCCTCGTCGCGCGCGAGGGCGCCCGGCGGGGAGGCGCGCACGTCGAAGTAGGTGCCGCGGGCCGCCTCGTACGCCTCCCAGTCGTCCGCGAGGACGACGATCGGCCGGTCCAGGACCGCGTAGTCGAACATCAGCGACGAGTAGTCGGTGACCAGCGCGTCCGAGGCGAGGCACAGCGACTCGACGCTCGGATGTCCGGACACGTCGATGACCCGGCCGCCCGCCGTCTCCGTGAGCGGCGCCCCGTAGGCGGGGTGGGCGCGGGCCAGCACGACGAAGCGCGGGCCCAGCTCGCGCAGCACCCGCTCCAGGTCCGGGGTGCGCGGCCGGCTGTGCCGGTAGTCCCGGTACGTGGGCGCGTACAGCACGGCGACCGTGCCCGCGGGGATGCCGAGCGAGGCGCGCAGCCGTTCCACGTCCGCCGGCGTCGCGTGCTGGAACACGTCGTTGCGGGGCAGCCCGTACTCCAGTGTCGTGTACGAGGAGGGGAAGACCCGCTCCCAGACCAGCGTGGAGTGGCGGTTGCCGGACAGGCAGTAGTCCCACTTGTCGGCACCGCGCAGCAGCTCGGCGAAGTCGGTGCCGCGCGCGGCGGCCGGGCGGTCCTGGAGATCGAGTCCCATCCGCTTGAGCGGGGTCCCGTGCTGCGTCTGGATCATGATCTGGCCGGGCCGCTTGACCATCCGCCGGTCGAAGTCGACGTTGCTCACCAGGTACTTGGAGCGGGCGAGCGCCGTCCAGTACGCCGCCGTGCCCGGACGCAGCCGCCGCGTCCGGTCCGGGATCGTGTGGTGGTGCTCGGGGTCCGCGATCCACGCGGTGCGGATGTGCGGCGCGAAGCTGCGGAACGCGGACTCCAGGGCCCCCGGGTTGCAGCCGTGGCCCCGGCCCCCGTGGCTGGAGAACACGGCACGGTCGGCGCGCAGCGGGAGACGGAGCTGCACGCGGTAGTGGAACCGGAGCGCGGCGCCGCGCACCGCGCGCCGCAGCCCGGCGATCGGCCGCACGGCTCTCGTCCTGACCCGCGACAGGAAGGACAGCAGCCGGTACGCGCGATGGGTGCCGAGGCCGACCAGCGCGTGGCGCAGCCGGCTGCCCGGAGCGGCCGGCACACCGGGGACGCGGTAACGGCGGTGGTGCCCACGGGCCTTGCGCAGGAACTCGGCCCGGGCCTCGCGCGGCAGCCGGCCCCGCTTCACGAACACGGTGGCGAAATGGTCGATCATGCGCCGGAACAGCACGGGTCGCCACCGGTCCAGCTCCGGGTGCGCGGCGACATGCGCGAAGACCCGGTCGTACTGCTCGAAGACGTCGAAGTGCTTGCGGCTGCTGGTGCCGAGGATGCTGCCGTGGCGCCGCTGGCGGTAGTGCACGCAGACCCGGTCGAGGGTCGCGATCGTCCCGGCGGACATCAGCGCCGGATACGTCCAGGGCGTGTCCTCGTAGTAGCCGGGCGGGAACCGCAGGCCCGCGCGCTCGACGAAGTCCCGGCGGTACGCCTTGTTCCAGACCACCATCAGCAGCCGCAGCAGTCCGGGCCGTTCGTCCAGCCGGAACGGGGCCGGACCCTCCTCGGTGAGCTGCGCCGCGGCCTGGTTCCGGACGGCCTCGCCCGACCAGTACGTACGCGCGTAGTCGTACACCAGGACGTCCGGGTCGCCCGTCTCCTCCAGCCGGCCGGCGATGGCCCGCAGCGCGTCCGGGGTGAGTGTGTCGTCGCTGTCCAGGAAGATCAGGTAGTCCCCGGTGGCGCGGTCGATACCGGCGTTGCGGGCGCGGCCGAGGCCCACGTTCTCGGGCAGGTGCACGGCGAGAACGCGGGAGTCGCGGGCCGCGAACTCGTCGATGACCGCCCCGCAGGCGTCGGGTGAACAGTCGTCGACCGCGATGAGTTCGAGATCCGGGCAGGACTGTCCGAGGACGGATTCGAGGCACTCGTGCAGGTACGCCTGAACCTTGTACACGGGGACGATGACACTGAACCTGGGCACGGGGACATCCATGGGTCGGCGCGGGCATACCTGCCCGGGAACGGCCGAAGGGGTGACTTGGTTACGCCAGATGTGGCATCCGGGGGACGCCGGGTGAACGGCGAGGGGCGGGCCGGTGACCGGCCCGCCCCTCGAACACCCCTCGCGACCTGCCTACTTGACCGCGCCCGCCATCACTCCGGAGACGAACTGCCGCTGGAACGCGAAGAACACGGCCAGCGGGATCACCATCGAGATGAACGCGCCCGGCGCCAGCACGTCGATGTTGTTGCCGAACTGGCGTACCTGTGTCTGGAGGGCGACCGTGATGGGCTGGCTCCCCGAGTCGGAGAACACCAGCGCGACCAGCATGTCGTTCCACACCCACAGGAACTGGAAGATCCCCAGCGAGGCGATCGCGGGACCGCCGAGCGGCATCACGACCCGGGTGAACAGGCGCAGTTCACCCGCGCCGTCCAGCCGGGCCGCCTCCAGCAGCTCCCGCGGTATCTCCGCGAAGAAGTTCCGCAGCAGGAACACCGCGAAGGGCAGTCCGTAGCCGACGTGGAAGAGGACCACGCCGGTGACCGACCCGAAGACGCCGATCTTCCCGAAGAGTTCGGCGATCGGGATCAGCGCCACCTGCACCGGCACGACCAGCAGACCGACCACGCCGAGGAACCACCAGTCGCGGCCCGGGAACTCCATCCAGGCGAAGGCGTAGCCCGCGAGCGAACCGATCACGACGACCAGCACGGTCGCCGGAACCGTGATCAGCACCGTGTTGAGCAGCGAGTTGGTGATGTCGCTGTTCTCCAGGAGCTTCTGGTAGTTGTCCACGGTGAGCTGCGAGGGCGCGGTGAACACCTTCCACCAGCCGCTGCCGCTCATGTCCTCGGGGCTGCGCAGCGAGGACAGCAGCAGCCCGATCGTCGGCACCAGCCAGAACAGGCCGACGAGCAGCAGGAAGACGCGTACGACGCCGCTGCCCAGCCCGCTCGTGATCCGTGAACCGAGCGAGGGACGCGCCCTGTCCACGGCGGTGGCGGTCACCGTCTTCGTCAACTGTCCGGCATGCGTGCTCATCGCCGCACCTCCCGCCTGAGCCTGCGGACGTTGAAGGCCATCACCGGGATCACCAGCAGGAGCAGGAACACCGCGATGGCGCTCGCCACGCCCGGCCTGCCCTCCGAGAAGCCCTTGCGGTACAGCTCCAGGGCCAGCACGTTCGCGTCGTCCTGGGAGGAGCCGGGCGCGATGATGAACACCAGGTCGAAGACCTTCAGCACATTGATCATCAAGGTCACGGCGACGACCGCGAGCACCGGCGCCAGCAGCGGCACGGTGATCCGGCGGAACACCTGCCACTCGTTCGCCCCGTCGACCCGTGCGGCTTCCAGGAGTTCGCGCGGCACACCCGCCAGGCCCGCCGCGATCAGCACCATCGCGAAGCCCGCCCACATCCAGACGTAACTGCCGATGATGGCCGGGGTGACCAGGGACGGGCCCAGCCAGTCGACCCCGTTGTACGGCTCCGCGAAGTTGCTCGCCGGAAGCCGCAGCCGTGCGCCGTCCGCCTTGCCCGAGAGCGAGAACGTGCCGTCGTCGCCCACCTTCGCCGAGTCGACGACCTCGCCGTCCTTGACCGCCTCGATCCTCATCCCGGCGTAGCCCAGCTCGCTCGGGTCGACCTGGCCGAGCCTGCCGACGCCCTTACCGCGGGTGAAGTCCTGCCAGGCCGTGCCGGTGACCCGGCCCGGGTCCGCGGCCGCCCGCACCGCCTTCCTCGCGCTGCCCGGCATCTGGTCCGGGGCGACGCCGACCAGCGGCAGGGCGACGGACTGCCCGGTGTGCACGGTGTCCCGGGTGACGAATCCGCCCGCGTCGGGCGTCAGGGGCGACTCCCGGCCGGGGTGGGCCTTCGGGAACGCCGACGCCGGGGCGAAGGTGTCGTGCACCCCCACCCACACCGCGTTCGCGACGCCCTTGTCCGGGTCCTGGTCGTACACCAGCCGGAAGATGATGCCGGCGGCGAGCATCGAGATGGCCATCGGCATGAAGACGACCAGCTTGAACGCCGTTCCCCAGCGCACCCGTTCGGTGAGCACCGCGAAGATCAGCCCGAGCGCGGTCGCGACCGTCGGGGCGAACACCACCCAGATGACGTTGTTCTTGAGCGCCGTGCGGATCCCGTCGTCGGTGAACAGCGCCTTGTAGTTGTCGAACCCGGCGAAGCCGTCGCCCTGTTGGTCGTAGAAGCTGCGCACGACCGAGTACCCGATCGGGTAGACCACGAGCGCGCCGAGCAGCACCAGGGCGGGCAGCAGGAAGAGCACCGCCACCGTCCTGCGGGTCCCGGTCACGCTCTTGCGTGTACGGGCCGGGGGCACCGGTGCGGTGCCCCCGGCCGTCGCCGACGTCATGACCGGATCAGCCCTTGTAGGCCGCTGCGGCGTCCGATTCGAGCTTCGCCTGTGCCCCCGCCACGTCCTTCGGGTTCTTCAGGAAGTCCTGCAGGTCCTTCCACTCGCCCTTGCCGGGCGTGCCGCCGAAGGCCTGCGGGGCCTGGTCGGACATGTCGAAGCGGAAGTCGTCGCCCGCCGCGATCAGCGCCTTGGCCATGGCCTGCTGGACCGCGTTCGGATAGGCCGACCCGGCCACGTTCTTGTTGGGGGAGAGGTAGCCGCCGAGCTTGGCCTGGACGGTCGCCGCGTCCGGCGAGGCGAGGAACGTTAGCAGCGCCTGGGCCGCCTTCGAGTCCTTCAGGACGACGGCCGCGTCACCGCCGCTGACCACCGGCGCCTTGTCGCCGACCGCCGGGAACGGGAACACCTTCGCGTCCGTCCCGATCTTCGCCTTGGTCTCCGCGATGTTGACGCCCACGAAGTCGCCCTCGAAGACCATGCCCGCCTTGGGCTGGTCGCCGCCGGTGAACGTCTGGGTGACCGAGGCCGGGAACTCCGTCTGGAGCGCGCCGTCCGGGCCGCCCGCGATGAGGTTCTTGTCGCCCCACAACTGGGCCAGCGTGGTCAGCGCGTCCTTCACGGACGGATCCGTCCACTTGATCTTGTGCTGGGCGAGCTGGTCGTACTTCTCGGGCCCCGCCTGGGAGAGGTAGATGTTCTCGAACCAGTCGGTGAGCGTCCAGCCGTCGGCGCCGCCGACCGAGACCGGGGTGACGCCGGAGTCGTAGATCGTGTGCGCGGTGGCCAGGAACTCCTTCCAGGTCTTGGGCTCCTTGGCCCCCGCGTTCTCGAAGACCTTGGTGTTGTACCAGACCAGGGACTTGTTGGCGGCCTTGTAGTACACGGCGTACTGCTTGCCGCCGACCTTGCCGAGGTCCTGCCAGCCCTGCGCGTAGTTCTTCGTCAACTGGGCCTGCGCGTCCGGGCCGACGGGCTTGGCCCACCCCTTGTCGACGGCCTGCTTCACCGCGCCGACCTGGGGGAGCAGCGCCACGTCCGGGGGCGCGCCGCCCGCGATCTTCGAACCGAGGAAGTTGATGATCGGGTCCTGCGCCGGGACGAAGGTGACCTTCGCGCCGGTGCGCTTCTCGAACTCCGCGAGCACCTTCTTGAAGTTGGCCTGTTCCGCCCCGGTCCACACGGCGGCGACCTCCAGGGTGGCGCCGTCGAGCTTGGGCAGGGAGACGGAGCCCGCGCCGCCGCTCTCCGTGGCCTTGCCGCCGTCGCTTCCCTTGTCGTCACCGCCGCCGCCACCGCACGCCGTCAGGGTGAGCGCGCCCGCGGCGACGGCGGCCGCCGCGGCCTGTGCGGCTCTGCGCGCGCGGCGGGTGGAGTGATCGGGCGACCTGCGTATCTGAGGAATGCTGCGCATCACTGCCCCGTTCTTCGTTCTTCGTCGAACGTCAAAGCGGCTGCTGCCCGGATCACTCCGGTCTACGCCTGCCCACTCGGGGGCGGCAAGACCGCCGGTGGTGTCAAGTGGACGATCGTGACGGGGTCGTGACGTCGCGTCATGGCGCGGAAGTCCGCCGAAGCCGCCCACCCGCACCGGGACGGGAGCGGCGCCGACGCTGTGACGTGCGCGGCTGCGGGCACCGCTGACCGACACCGGTGACGCATTCCCGCCCCGCGGGGGTTCCGGTCGCGAGGCCCGGCGGTCGGGCGTCCCGGCCGCCGGTCGCGGTGATCAGGGTGCCGGGGTCCCGGGGCGTCGCGGTGGGGGCTGCCGGTGGTCGGTCGCTGTGGGCGGGTTGTCGGTGCCGCGGGGCGTCGCGGTCAGGGCTGTCGGTGGTCGGCCGCCGGGGGCGGGGTGTCTCCGGCGTGGGTCACAGGAGGGAGGGCATCTCCGTCGCGGAGACGGAGCGCGCGGCTCGTTCCAGGGCGCTGGCGAGCAGGGCCAGGTCGGTCGGGCCGTTGCCCAGCTCACGGACCGGGCGGCGGGCCGGCGGGTCGCCCATGCGGTGCCACTCCAGGGGGACGACCGTGGGGCGCAGGGTCGCCGTCCGCGGAATGCGCCCCGTGACCCGCCCGCCCTGGAACGGGATCTCCCGGCCGTCCGGGAGCCGCAACCGGCCCCGCCCGGGGGCGGGTTCCTCCGGTCCGGGCGACGGCGCGTCCAGGGTGACGCGCAGCGCGGCGGAACGCGTCAGCTCCGACGCGGCCGTACGGCCGTCGGCGCCGAACGCCGCCACGAGGTGCACCCCGAGCCGGTCGCCCTCCCGGACGACGGCCTCCAGAGCCCGTACGACGGAACCGGCCGCCGGACGTCCGGGGGAGCCCAGCGGGGGTGTCAGCAGGGCGTCCAGATCGTCGACGACCACGACCAGCCGGGCCAGCGGGGGCCCCGGCTCGGTCTGCCGGCGCGCGGCGGCGGGGCGCAGCCGCAGCGTCGAGCTGGACGGGGTGTCGAGGTCCGAGGCACCCAGGGAGGAGGAGGACCCGCCGGGCGAGCTTCCGCCCGAGCGCTGGGCCACGATCCGACCGGGGACCGTCCGCCCGGCGTGCCACTCCGCGAAGCCGAGCCGGCCCAGCAGCTCGGACCGCCGCTTCAGTTCGGCGCTCAGCGACTGGGCGAACTCCCGCATCCGCACGGGGTCGTTGGCCGTGAGGTGGGTGGTGACGTGCGGCAGGTCGGTGCAGACCTGGAGGCCTTCCCCGGCGCCCGCGCCGCCGTGGGCCGCGGTTCCGTCGCGTCCGTCCATCAGGACGATCCCGAGCCGGTCGGGCCGTTCGGCGGCGGCCAGGGACGCGGCGACCGAGCGCAGCAGTTCCGTACGGCCGCTGCCGGGCGGGCCCTCGATCAGCAGATGCGGGCCCTCGACGGGCAGGTCCACGGCGACGGGTCCGCGCGGACCGGCTCCCAGCACCGTCCGCGCCCGACCGCCGAACGCCTCGCTGTCGTCCGCGGCGTCCGCCCAACGCGCCATCAGGGAGGCGGGGGTGGCCCGCGCCAGCCCCAACTCGTCGAGCAGACGGGCCATCTGGGGCAGGGGCGCCGACACGCGCGTGTGCCGGTCCCCTGCCGTGCCGTCCGTCCGCAGCGGCGCCAGGGAGCGGGCGAACCGCTCGGCCCAGGCGAGCGACACGGCGTCCACGGCGGCGACGGTGCCGTGCCCCACGGGGCCACGCTGGAACTGGCCCGCGGCGCCGGAGGACGTACGGCCCGTGCGGGCCGTGCCGGAACCGTCGTGCCGTCCGGACGCCGGGCGCGGGATGCCCGCGTGGGTGGCTCCCCCGTGCCGGGGACCGGAGTGCGCCGACGAGCCGTTCCCGGCGCCGGAGGCACCCCGCCCGCCGCCGTCGGGTCCGCCGTGCGGTGCCGCCTCGGGGGCGGGCCCGCCACTGCCGCCCGGTGCCACCCGCATGAGCCGCAGCGCCGTGGCCACGTCCCCGCTCAGCAGCGCCACCGCCCCGCACTCGCGGAACGCCGACGACACCGCGCACGCCGCCTCGTAGGTCTCCGTCACCGGCGACGCGGGCGAGGCGGCGACCGTCTCGGCGAGGCACACCAGATGGATTCCGGCCCGCGAGCCCTCGTGCGCGAGGCGCGTCAGGCCCTCCCGTACGTCGGCGCCGCCGGGGTCCCCGTCCACGATCACCACCGTGTACGGGCCGTCGTACCCCTCGTCCATGTCGTCGGCCCGCGCCCAGGACGGCCTTCGTGCCGCGTTCCGCGAGCCGTCGTCGCCGGGCGGGGTGACGTGTCCGGCGCGTCCGGCGTCCGTGTCGTGCGTCCCGGACCGGGCGGCCGGAACCGCGGCACCGGCGCCGCCGGGGTGCGGACGGCGTACGCGCGGTGCCTCCCGCGCCTCCGCGAGGTGGTCCTCCAGGCGGCGCAGGAGCTCGTCCGCGCGCGCCGCCGCCTGCTCGCGGTCGTACGCGAGGAGCAGACGGCAGTCCTGGCCGTGGGCGGGACGCAGATGGGGGAGCCAGCCGAGCCAGGACCACTCGGCGGTGCGCTCCTCGACCGGGCGGGTCCGGTCGGTGCTGATGAGGACGATCTCCAGGGTGTCGGGGGAGTGCAGCGCGGCGAGCTGCGCGACGACCGCGCGGGCCAGCCCCGACAGCCGCGCCCGCGGTCCGGCCAGGCCCAGGGAGCCGGCCTCCCGCAGCCCGGCGGTCACCGGCACCGCGGGCAGCAGGCCCGAGCCGTCGGGGGCCGCCCGGTCGGCCGTGCCCAGCCGTACCGTCAGTGCCTCGGGGTGGCCCGGGCCGCGCTCCCACAGCCGGGCACCGGGGCCCATCGCGGTGAGCAGCAGGGTCGCCGGATCGGGCCAGCTCTCGGGCGAGCGCCGTACCTCGGGGAGGAGCTCCTCCACCGCGACCGCGCCGTCCTCGTACGTCTCCCGTGCCGGGGACGGTCCGCCGCGGCCGCCCGCCAGACGCCGGGCCCACGCGCCGATGCCGCCCCGCTTGCGCACGCCCGGCGGAACGTCCGTGCCATGCGTGGGTGTGCCCGTGCGGGCGGAGGGGATGCCGGAGCCGGGGGTGTCGGACGGGTCGGCCGCGCCGGGGCCGAAGGCCGCCGTGTCGGCCCGACCCGCACCGTCCGGCTCGTCGGAGCCCGCGGGGCCGCCCGTCTCGCGCGCGGACGGGCCCGGGCCGCGGCCCTCCGTCGTCGCGTCCCGGGGGCCGCGCTCGGTCCGGGGTGCCCGGCCCTGTTCCGGTACGGCGAGGGGCACCGCCCGTCCGTGCTCCTGCGCTCCGGGGACACCGCCCGCGGACGCGCCCCACTCGGCGGTCCCGTAGGCGTGATGCGTCTCGCCCGCAGGCGGCAGACCGCCGCCCTGGGTGAGGGAGGCGCTCTCCCCACGCGCGTGGGGCACGGCACCGCGCGGCTGCGTGGCGTCCGGTCCGGGGGCGGTGGCGCCCGGTGAGCCGTCCTCCGGGAGGCCGCCGGCCGCGGGGGGCGTGGAACCGGGGGAGGCCGAGCCGGGCCGAACGTGGGACCCGCCGGGCCGGTCTGCCGCGGGGGCGCCCGCCGGGACGCCGTGGCCGACGGTGCCGCCGGCCTGCGCGGGAACGCGCCCGGCAGGCCTGCCGGATCGGTCGGGGGTGTCGTCCCCGTACCCACCAGGACGGCTCGGGGTGTTCCCCGCGTACCCGCCGGAGCGGTCGGGAGCGTCTTCGGCGGACCTGCCATGACGGCTCAAGGTGTCACCGGCGTACTCGCCGGATCGGTTCAGGGCGCCTTCGGCGGACCTGCCGGAGCGGCTCGCGGTGTCCCCGGAGCGGCTCGCGGTGTCCCCGCCGGAACGGGGCGGGGTGTCCTCGGCGGAGCCGGTTCGGACGCGCACATGGCCCTCGCCGTCCGGAGCCGTCTCCACGAGGCCCGGGCCTCCCGGCGGGGCGAGCCGCAGGGCGGACTCGCCGACGCGCAGCAGCGCGCCCGCGGTGAAGGGGACGGGACGGCCGCCGACGCGGGAGCCGTCCAGTGTCGTGCCGTTCGTGGACCCGAGGTCCGCGACCGAGACGCGGCCCTCGGGGGTGACCGTGACCGCGCAGTGCAGGCGGGACACGTCCGGGTCGTCCAGGGGCACGTCGGCGTCCGCGGAGCGGCCGATGCGGATCTGGCCGCCGTGCAGCAGGTGCACACCGCCGGCGTCCGGTCCCGCGACCACGTGCAGCTGGGCCGACACGTCGTCCAGGTCGGGGCCGGGCTCGGCGGGCGCGCCCAGACTGAGCACGGCGCCGTCGGTCAGCGGCGGCTCGCCGAGCGTGCAGCGCTGGGCGTCCAGCCGCTCCGCGCCCGCGTAGAGCACGATCTGGCCCCCGCCGGACTCGCGGCCCCGCTCGCCCTGGGAGGGGCCCCCGCTTCCCCCGACCGCCGCGGCCAGTCCCGAGGCGACCGCGGCCAACGCCGTCCCGGCCGGCGCGGTGACCAGCACATCGCAGGCCGTGGCTCGCCCCCGCGGTTCCGAGGGCGGGCCCAGCGGGTCTACGACGGTCAGCCGGATCTGCATCGCCGTCAGGGGTCCCTTCAGCACAGGCGCCGCGGCGAGGGCGAGGCTGCGCTGCGGTCCCCCACCGCAGATCCCCCCACCGCACACGGGCACGTCGGCCAGTAACTGGAGGCATCCTCGCACCTGCCACCGACAACACGCCCGCCCCCCACCCGTAAGTGATCTTGATTGGTCGGCTCTGCCCGTAAAAGTTCCTGACCAGTGCCCGCCCGATGTCGGCTTGAGATCGCTCACGCCCGGTCCGGGCAACCAAGCGACCGAAGTGAGCGTCTTTCCGTCGAACACACGCGAGCGGCTTTTCGTCGAACATGGACGGGGACGCCCACGTAAGCGCTTATGCGAACCACAGGTGCGCACGGGACCTATGGGAAAGCACACGGGCAGGACAGCCCGTTGCCGGGCAGGGCGGCACTAGAGTGGGTCGGAATCTCCTGTACCACGGTGATCACGGTGGACGGACCAGGCAAGCAAGCAACAGGGAGCGCATGACGTGCGGCCGGTAGGGAGCAAGTACCTCCTTGAGGAGCCGCTGGGGCGCGGCGCCACAGGCACGGTCTGGCGCGCCCGTCAGCGGGAGACCGCCGGCGCCGAGGCGGCCGTCGCGGGACAGCCCGGCGAGACCGTGGCGATCAAGGTCCTGAAGGAAGAGCTCGCCGGTGACGCCGACATCGTGATGCGCTTCCTGCGGGAGCGGTCGGTGCTGCTGCGCCTGACCCACCCGAACATCGTGCGGGTCCGCGACCTCGTCGTCGAGGGAGACCTCCTCGCCCTGGTCATGGACCTGATCGACGGTCCCGACCTGCACCGCTACCTGCGCGAGAACGGACCGTTCTCGCCCGTCGCGGCCGCCCTGCTCACCGCCCAGATCGCCGACGCGCTCGCCGCCAGCCACGCCGACGGCGTCGTGCACCGCGACCTGAAGCCCGCGAACGTCCTGCTCAAGCAGGACGCCGGCCAGATGCACCCGATGCTGACCGACTTCGGCATCGCGCGGCTCGCCGACTCCCCCGGCCTCACCCGGACCCACGAATTCGTCGGCACGCCCGCGTACGTCGCCCCGGAGTCCGCCGAGGGACGCCCGCAGACGTCCGCCGTCGACATCTACGGCGCCGGCATCCTGATGTACGAGCTGATCACCGGGCGCCCGCCGTTCGCCGGCAGCTCCGCCCTCGAAGTGCTCCACCAGCACCTGAGCGCCGAACCGCGCCGCCCCTCGACCGTCCCGGACCCGCTGTGGACCGTCATAGAGCGCTGCCTGCGCAAGAACCCGGACGAACGGCCCAGTGCCGAGAACCTCGCCCGCGGACTGCGTGCCGTCGCCGCGGGCGTCGGGGTGCACGCCTCGCCCGCGCAGATCGCGGCCGCCGAGGGCGTGGGCGCCCTGCTCGCTCCCGACCCGGCCCCGGCGCACGTCCCGGACCTGCCCGGCTCGGCCGACCCGACCCAGGTGCTCCCGCAGGGCGCGGCCTCCTACGACCCGTACGGCGCCACCAGCGTGCTGCCGCACACCTCGGGAGCGGCCGACCCGACCGCCGTGCTGCCGCCGGTGCCGCAGAACCAGCCGGGCGGACAGCCCGGCCAGAGCGACGACCCGCACCCCTGGCAGAACCAGATGCGCGCGGCCCGTGACCGCAACGAACAGACGCAGGTCCAGTACCTCGACCCGAACGAGGACCCGCTGCGCCGACGCCCGCAGCGCCAGGTCGCGCGGCCCCAGGGGCAGCCCCAGCAGCAGCGTCCGCAGCGCGGCCAGCAGCCGCCGCCCGGATACGGCTATCCGCAGCAGCAGCCCCAGCAGCAGTACGCGCCGCAGCACCAGCAGCCGCAGCGGTACGCCCCGGCGCCCCAGCAGCAGCCCCAGCCGCAGCGGTACGCGCCCGAGCCGCAGCGGCCCCAGCAGCCCGCCCCCCGTCAGCGCGAGCCCCGTCAGGGCAGCGCCAACCCGATGAAGATCCCGGGACTCGGCTGCCTCAAGGGCTGCCTGTTCACGATCGTCATCCTGTTCGTGGCCGGCTGGCTGGTCTGGGAGTTCAGCCCCCTCCAGGACTGGATCGGTTCGACCCGGAGCTTCTGGGGCCAGCTCACGCACTGGTACGACCAGGTCAGCGGCTGGATCGGCGATCTCGGCTCGAAGGACCCCTCGGGCGGCTCGGGCAACTGATCCGGGGAGCCCCGGGCGACCGGTCCGGGGGCCCACGGATGAGAGATCCGGGGTCCTCGGGCGACCGATCCCTGACCCCCGGGCGGACCGATTCCTGGCCCCCGGGCGGACCGATTCCTGACCCCCGGGCGACCGATTCCCGGTCCCTGGGCGACCGATCCCTTGGCCCCCGGGCGACCGATTCCTGTCCCTCGGACGGCCGATCCCTGCCCCTCGGGCAGCCGACTCTGGGGATTTGTCGACATCTGATGGGTGATTTCGGTCCCGGGCGTGAAGGTTGGCTCCGCGGGCGCGTACTTTAAGCGGCAACACGCGTCTGTAGGAGCAGTCTTGGCACGCAAGATCGGCAGCAGGTACACCGCGCACCAGATCCTGGGGCGGGGGAGCGCCGGCACGGTGTGGCTCGGCGAGGGGCCCGAGGGCCCCGTCGCCATCAAGCTGTTGCGCGAGGACCTCGCCTCCGACCAGGAACTGGTGGGGCGCTTCGTGCAGGAGCGCACCGCGCTGCTCGGCCTCGACCACCCGCACGTGGTGGCGGTGCGCGACCTGGTGGTGGACGGCAACGACCTCGCCCTCGTGATGGACCTCGTGCGGGGCACCGACCTGCGCACCCGGCTCGACCGGGAACGCCGGCTCGCCCCGGAGGCCGCGGTCGCGATCGTCGCCGACGTGGCGGACGGGCTCGCCGCCGCGCACGCCGCCGGCGTCGTCCACCGCGACGTGAAGCCCGAGAACGTCCTGCTCGACATGCAGGGCCCGCTCGGCCCCGGCGGCTCCCACCCGGCCCTCCTGACCGACTTCGGCGTGGCCAAGCTCATCGACTCGCCCCGCCGGACCCGGGTCACGAAGATCATCGGTACGCCCGACTATCTCGCGCCCGAGATCATCGAGGGCCTGCCGCCGCGTGCCGCCGTCGACATCTACGCCCTGGCGACCGTGCTCTACGAGCTGCTCGCCGGTTTCACGCCGTTCGGGGGCGGACACCCCGGCGCGGTCCTGCGCCGCCATGTCACCGAGACCGTCGTGCCGCTGCCGGGCATCCCGGACGAGCTGTGGCAGCTCATCGTGCAGTGTCTGGCCAAGGCGCCCGCGTCCCGGCTGCGGGCCTCCGAGCTGGGGGCGCGGCTGCGGGAGCAGCTTCCGCTGCTGGCCGGGATGCCGCCGCTGGACGTGGACTCCCCGGACGCGGACTCCGCGGACGGGGACGAGGAGCAGGAGGAGAGCACCGAGCCGTCGGCGCCCGCCGCCGCGCGGGAGCGGCGTGGGGCCGTGCCGCTGGTGCCGGGGGGTGCGACCGACTCGAACCGGGACACGCACACCTCGATGCGGGTGCCGGCGCCCGACGAGCTGGCCGGTGGGGCACGGGGGACGGCGCGTGCGCCCCGGGCCGCGGGGGCGCCTCGGCCCGGGTCCGCCCGGCATCGTGCCTCCGCGCGGCGGCGGCGGATCACCCTGGGGGTGGCGGCCGTCGTCCTGGTCGCCGCGGCCGGGGTCGGCACCTGGCTCGCCACCTCCGGCGGCGACGACGCGCCTCCCCAGGACACGAAGAACTCGGCCCCGGCCTCGCCGTGACCACGGCCGCCACCCGGGAAAAGGCCTCTTTCGCCCCCTCCGCCCCTACCCGACCCGTCCCTGGGGGCTGCCGCCCCCGGACCCCCGCTTCGGCCTGAACGGCCTCGTCCTCAATCGCCGGACGGGCTGAGAATCAGCCCCTCCGGCGATTGAGGAGCGGGGGGCCGGGGGCAGCGCCCCCGTGACGGGACGGGTAGGGGCGGAGGGGGCGAGACACGCTTGTGCCCGGGGCAGGGGGTCGGCGGGGCCCCTCGGGGGTGAGAGGCGAGGCCCGGTTGCCGTAGCCGTTACGCTGGAGGCGTGGCAGTCGTCGATGTTTCCGAAGAGCTCAAGTCCCTCTCCTCGACCATGGAGTCGATCGAGGCCGTCCTGGACCTCGACAAGCTGAGGGCAGATGTCGCCGTGCTCGAGGAGCAGGCGGCCGCGCCGTCCCTGTGGGACGACCCGGACGAGGCGCAGAAGATCACCAGCAAGCTGAGCCACCTCCAGGCGGAGGTCAGGAAGGCCGAGGCGCTCCGCGGGCGCATCGACGATCTGAGCGTGCTCTTCGAGATGGCCGAGGAGGAGGACGACCCGGACACCCGCGCCGAGGCCGACGCCGAGCTCGTCGCCGTCAAGAAGGCGCTGGACGAGATGGAGGTCCGCACCCTCCTGTCCGGCGAGTACGACTCCCGTGAGGCCGTCGTCACCATCCGCGCCGAGGCCGGCGGCGTCGACGCCTCCGACTTCGCCGAGAAGCTCCAGCGCATGTACCTGCGCTGGGCCGAGCGCCACGGCTACAAGACGGAGCTGTACGAGACCTCGTACGCGGAAGAGGCGGGCATCAAGTCCACCACCTTCGCCGTCCACTCGCCGTACGCGTACGGCACGCTCTCCGTCGAGCAGGGCACGCACCGGCTGGTGCGCATCTCGCCGTTCGACAACCAGGGGCGCCGCCAGACCTCCTTCGCCGGTGTCGAGATCCTGCCGGTGGTCGAGCAGACCGACCACATCGAGATCGACGAGTCCGAGCTGCGGATCGACGTGTACCGCTCGTCCGGTCCCGGCGGCCAGGGCGTCAACACCACCGACTCCGCGGTGCGTCTGACCCACCTGCCCACCGGCATCGTGGTCTCCTGCCAGAACGAGCGGTCGCAGATCCAGAACAAGGCCTCGGCCATGAACGTCCTCCAGGCCAAGCTCCTCGAGCGGCGCCGGCAGGAGGAGCAGGCCGCGATGGACGCCCTCAAGGGCGACGGCGGCAACTCCTGGGGCAACCAGATGCGTTCGTACGTCCTGCACCCGTACCAGATGGTCAAGGACCTGCGCACGGAGTTCGAAGTCGGCAACCCCGAGGCCGTGTTCGGTGGCGAGATCGACGGCTTCCTCGAGGCCGGAATTCGCTGGCGCAAGCAGCAGGAGAAGTAAACACACGACGGAAGCGGTGCGGGCGGGCGTTCTCCGCCCCCGCTGAACCTCTTTGTCGACAAGGCAACTGCCGTCCACCGGGCGGCAGTTGCCTTTGTTTGTAGGGGCCGTATGGGTTTTCCGTCACAGTCACATGTCCCCAGGCCAGGCAAACGATGCTGTTCCGGACATCGCGTACGCAACGACCTTGACGCTGCTTTGAAAACTGGGAAGGGTGACGTGTGGCATGCGTATCACCGGGGCGCATGTGAACCGGGGGGTCGAACGAAATCCCCTGTGACGCCGTGGCTCCGGACGCTGCTCCATTGACGATCAGCTACTGGGGGTAGCAGGCAGATGACCAAGAAGACGCGGATCCGCGTGGCGCGGATAGCCGCCGGCGCGGTGATTGCCGCCGGTGCTTCACTCACCGCGGCGGGTGCCGCCTCGGCGCTCGACCTCAATGTCGGCCTCACGGCGACCACCGCCGACGACCCGACCCCGACGCCCACCGACACGGGCATCCCGACCACCACCGCCGAGCCGACTCCCACGGAGACCGAGCCCACCGAGCCGGCCCCCACGGAGACCGAGCCCACGGAGCCGGCGCCGACCGTGACGGAGCCGACCGAGGACCCGGACCCGACCGACCCGGCCGACCCGACCGACGAACCCACCTCGGGCGGCAGCACCACCGCCCCCTCCGACGGCAGCACGAGCGGCACCGGCACCGGCGGCAACGACGCCGACCCCAACGGTGGCTCCTCCGCCCAGGAGGAGGGCTCCTCGGCCCTCACCGACACCGGCTCCGACACCCAGGCCCAGGGCAAGGACGGCGCGCTGGCCGAGACCGGTGCCGGCCAGACCACGTTCCTGATCATCGGTGCCGCCACGATGATCGCCGGCGGTGTCGGCTTCCGCCTGCTGCCCCGCCTCGCGGGCGGCCGCGGCGGTGCCGCCGCCTGACGTTCCCCACGTACGACGAAGGGCCCGGAGCAGCTCGCTCCGGGCCCTGCCCGTGTTCCTGGGCGGCGACGGCCGTGCCGACCGTCCCCGCGGCGCTCACACCGTCTGGTGGGCCACCAGCGCCAGTGCCGCTATCAGGACCGCCAGAAGCGCGATCAGTGCCATGGGGTTGAGTCCCGCGAAGGGGCTCTCCTGCTGGAGTCGCTGCCGGTTCGCGCGGCAGACGGGGCAGCGGCCCTCGCTGACGGGTGCCGCGCAGTTAGCGCATACCAGTCGGTCGTACGTCATGCGCCGGCCCTCCTTGCGACGTCTCCGCGTACGCAGCACTCTCACGTACACATCGCTCTCTTAACGCTGCGGCGAACGCAACCGTTCCCCTACCACTGTGCCAGGTTCCGCGGCTTTCGGCGCGGCCCCCCGTTTTCCTGCCCCGCCCCGAGCTGCCCCAGCCCCTCGGATCGGGTGTGAATCGCGCCTCATATCCGTGACAAATCGTGCAAGCCGCGCGCAACCCCGTACGCCGACTGCGCTTGCACACCCGGTTCGCGTATGGTCACGCACACCTACCCCCGGCGACCCGTGGTGCACCCGTGATCCGATTCGACAATGTCTCCAAGGTCTACCCCAAGCAGACCCGCCCCGCTCTCAGGGATGTCTCCCTGGAGGTCGAGCGCGGAGAATTCGTGTTCCTCGTGGGGTCCTCCGGCTCCGGAAAGTCCACCTTCCTGCGGCTGATCCTCCGCGAGGAGCGGACCAGCCAAGGCCAGGTGCACGTCCTGGGCAAGGACCTCGCGCGCCTCTCGAACTGGAAGGTGCCGCAGATGCGCCGCCAGCTCGGGACGGTCTTCCAGGACTTCCGTCTCCTGCCCAACAAGACGGTCGCCGAGAACGTGGCCTTCGCCCAGGAGGTCATCGGCAAGTCCCGCGGCGAGATCCGCAAGTCCGTGCCCCAGGTGCTCGACCTCGTCGGCCTGGGCGGCAAGGAGGACCGGATGCCCGGCGAGCTGTCCGGTGGTGAGCAGCAGCGTGTGGCCATCGCGAGAGCCTTCGTGAACCGGCCCAAGCTCCTCATCGCCGACGAGCCGACCGGAAACCTCGACCCACAGACCTCGGTGGGCATCATGAAACTGCTCGACCGGATCAACCGGACGGGCACCACGGTCCTGATGGCCACGCACGACCAGAACATCGTGGACCAGATGCGCAAGCGCGTCATCGAGCTGGAGCAGGGCCGTCTCGTCCGCGACCAGGCGCGCGGCGTCTACGGCTACCAGCACTGATCATCGTCCACGGAAAGGTCTGAGGAAGACGCCATGCGCGCGCAGTTCGTTCTGTCGGAGATCGGTGTCGGTCTCCGCCGCAACCTGACCATGACCTTCGCGGTCGTCGTCTCGGTCGCCCTCTCGCTCGCCCTGTTCGGCGGCTCGCTCCTGATGAGCGACCAGGTGAACACCATGAAGGGCTACTGGTACGACAAGGTCAACGTCTCGATCTTCCTCTGCAACAAGAGTGACGCCGAGTCCGACCCGCACTGCGCCAGGGGCGCGGTGACCAGCGACCAGAAGAAGCAGATCGTCGCCGACCTGGACAAGATGTCCACGGTCGTGCAGAAGGTCACCTACGAGTCCTCGGACCAGGCGTACAAGCACTACAAGGAGCAGTTCGGCGACTCGCCGCTGGCCAGCTCCCTCACGCCGGACCAGATGCAGGAGTCGTACCGGATCAAGCTGAAGGACCCGGAGAAGTACCAGGTCATCGCGACCGCCTTCGACGGCCGTGACGGCGTGCAGTCGGTCCAGGACCAGAAGGGCATCCTGGACAACCTGTTCGGGCTGCTCAACGGCATGAACTGGGCCGCGCGCGCGGTGATGGCGATGATGCTCGTCGTCGCCCTGATGCTGATCGTCAACACGGTGCGTGTCTCGGCGTTCAGCCGGCGGCGCGAGACCGGCATCATGCGCCTCGTCGGCGCCTCCGGCTTCTACATCCAGGCGCCGTTCATCGCCGAGGCCGCGGTCGCCGGACTCATCGGCGGCGGTGTGGCCTGCGGATTCCTGCTGATCGCGCGGTACTTCATCATCGACCACGGTCTGGCGCTGTCCGAGAAGCTCAACTTGATCAACTTCATCGGCTGGGACGCCGTGTTGACCAAGCTCCCGCTCATCCTCGCGACGAGCCTGCTGATGCCCGCCCTGGCCGCTTTCTTCGCATTGCGCAAGTACCTGAAGGTGTGACGCATCCCAACAGGGCCGTACCGTCAACCGGCGGTGCGGCCCTTCGCGTTGTCCTAGACTCACCGGCATGTCAGGCCGTGACCTGTTCTGCGAGCCCCGCCGCATCCGCCGCGGGGCGGCCCTGACATTGGTGTTCGCGACCGTCCTCGTCGCCGGCGCGGCCACCGGATCGTTCTCCGACACCGCCCGGAAGACCGGGGACGGCACGCCCGGTTCGGCCTCGGCGCGCCGGCACGACGAGGTCACCCGGGCCGCCGCCCAGGCGATGGCCGACGGCAAGTCGCCCATGGAGGCCGCCGAACGGGCCGTGAGCCGCAGCGGAGACCGCTGGGGCGCCGTCTACTCCCAGGGCGAGTACGAGGAGTTCGAGGAAGCACTCGACGGCCAGTACACCGGCGTCGGCCTCTGGGCCCGCCGCGAGAGCGACGGACGCATCGAGGTCACCCGGGTCAGCGCAGGCTCGCCCGCGGCCGCCGCGGGCATCCGCAAGGGCGACCTCCTGCGCACCGTCGACGGCGAGCGGGTGGACGGCCGGCCCGTCACCGAGGTGGTCGCCTTACTGCGCGGCGACGCGGACGACGCGACCGCCGGCACGAAGGTCTCCCTCGGCCTGGAGCGCGGCACGCAGTCGTGGAGCAGGACCCTGCGCCGCGCCCGGCTCTCCACGGACTCCGTGACCGTCAGCAGCCTTCCCGGCCGGGTCACCCTGATCAAGGTCGACGCCTTCACCAAGGGCGTCGGCGACGCCGTACGCACCGCCGTCGGGCGGGCTCCCGGCCGGGCCGGGATCGTCCTCGACCTGCGCGGCAACTCCGGCGGCCTGGTCACCGAGGCCGTCACCACCGCCTCCGCCTTCCTGGACGGCGGCCTCGTCGCCACGTACGACGTGAACGGCGCCGAGCGCGCCCTGCACGCGGACCCGGGCGGCGACACCGCGAGACCCCTGGTCACGCTCGTGGACGGCGGCACGATGAGCGCGGCCGAGCTGCTCACCGGGGCGCTCCAGGACCGTGGACGCGCGGTCGTCGTGGGAACCCGCACCTTCGGCAAGGGCTCGGTCCAGATGCCGAGCAGGCTGCCCGACGGCTCCGTCGCCGAGCTGACCGTCGGCCACTACCGCACCCCCGCGGGCCGCTCCGTCGACGGCCGGGGCATCACCCCCGACCTGGAGGCGGACAAGCAGTCGCTGCAGCGGGCCGAGACCGTGCTGAGCGGTCTCGGGGACCTTCCCTGACCCGCTGACGGCGGCTCCGGTAATCGGCTTTCCCCCGAGCCCCCCTGTAGTGCGAAAATGGCCAGCACTATGAGCAAGGGAATGTACGTACCGAAGGAGTCCCAGCCCAAGCAGGGCGGGACTGCCGCCAAGTCCAGGGACGGCGAGAAGGGCGGCAAGCGCAAGATCGTCGCGCAGAACAAGAAGGCCCGCCACGACTACGCGATCATCGACACCTACGAGGCCGGGCTCGTCCTGACCGGTACCGAGGTCAAGTCGCTGCGCCAGGGCCGGAGCTCGCTGGCCGACGGGTTCGTCCAGATCGAGGGCGGCGAGGCCTGGCTGCACAACGCCCACATCCCGGAGTACAACCAGGGAAGCTGGACCAACCACTCCGCCCGCCGCAAGCGCAAGCTGCTGCTGCACCGCGAGGAGATCGAGAAGCTGTCCGTGAAGTCCGAGGAGACGGGTCACACGATCGTGCCGCTCGTCCTGTACTTCAAGGACGGCCGGGCGAAGGCGGAGATCGCGCTCGCACGCGGCAAGAAGGAGTACGACAAGCGGCAGACCCTGCGCGAGAAGCAGGACCGGCGCGAGTCCGACCGGGCCATCGCGGCGGCCAAGCGCAAGCAGCGCGGCGAGTAGGACGGGCGCCGACGCGGCCGGTGGGCCGGCCCGCGGGAATATGCTGGCACGCCCGTGCGCTGGTCACGTAGGATGGCAACGCACCCCATCGAGGGCGCGGGTTCCTCCCCGGAGGGGCCGAGCTTTGAAAAATCAACATGGGGATGATCGGTTTCGACAGCGGCTGTTGAAGCAGGGGAAGCGTGTCGAGGAAGCGGCAATGATCTCGTAAACCATATGTCGCAAAAAATAATCGCCAATTCCAAGAGCGATTCCCAGTCCTTCGCCCTCGCTGCCTAATAAGCAGTGAGTGAAGGACCCTTAATGGGTGTCAGCCCGGGAGTGTTCCCGACCCGGACCCTGGCATAATCTAGGGGACTAAACCATCGAGCCCGGTCACGGGGTTCGATGGGAAATCAAACAGTGGCTGAGCCCGTCGGCGACTTGTTCGCGTGATCGCCGGGGCTGAGAAAATCGCAGCGAACTGCACACGGAGAAGCCCTGATTTTGCACCGTTGGACGCGGGTTCGATTCCCGCCATCTCCACTCATCCCATGTTTTAATTGAATACGCACAATCGAATAGCGTGACGAAGGCCCCGCGGCTCAGGTAGCGGGGCCTTCGTCTTGCCCTCCCGGGAATGCGGCCCGCCCTCAGGGATGCAGCGCCCGGGGAGCCGTACTGGCCCGCTCCGTCATCGTGGGCGTGAGCAGGGTCGCCTCGGGACAGGACGTGCCGTTCAGCTTTCTCATCAGCAGGTCGACCGCCCGTCCGCCCACTTCGGCCGACGGAAGCGCGATGGAGGTGACCGGGACCCGCAGACTCCCGGCGAGCTCGTCCGGACAGATCGCGGTGACGGACAGATCCGCCGGAACCCGCAGACCGAGCTGCTCGAACGCGTCGATCAACGGTTCCAGGACCGGCTCGTTGTGGACGACGACACCGGTCAACGCGGGCTGCTCGCGCAGAAGTTGCTCGGCGACCCGGCGCGCGGCGGCCGGCGAGGCCTCACAGGGGTGCACGGACGAGGCCAGACCGTTCCGGTCGGCGGCGGCCGTGAACCCCTGCACCACCCGCTGCGCGAACGCCGTGCCCCGCACATACACCTCGGGCGGCGACCCGACCAGCGCGACGACCCGGTGCCCGAGCCCCGCGAGCCGCTCCACACACAGCTCACCGGCCGCCTTGAAGTCCAGGTCGATGCAGGTGAGCGCGTCCGGGGCGGCCGGGAAGCCGATGAGCACCGACGGCCGCTCCAGCGCCCGCAGCAACGGCAGCCGGGGATCGTGGAGCTGGACGTCCATCACGATCAGCGCGTCCACCAACGCGGTGTCCGCGACCCGGCGCAGCCCCTCCTCTCCCTCCTCCTGGGTGAGCAGCAGGACGTCGTGGTCGTGCAGCCGCGCCGCCGTCACCACCGACACCGCGAACTGCATCACCACCGGCACATGGATGCCCGCCCGCAGCGGCACGACCAGCGCCAGGACGTTCGACCGGCTGCTGGCCAGCGCCCTCGCCCCCGCGTGCGGGCGGTAGCCGAGCCGGCGGATGCTCTCCTCGACGCGCAGCCGGGTCTCCTCGGAGATCGGCCGCTTGCCGCTGAGGGCGTAGGAGACGGTGCTCGGGGACACCCCGGCGTGCCGCGCGACATCGGTGATCTTGACCATCACTCCGCCTCCAGGTCGAGGGACAGGAAGCCCGTCCCGGCGCGGGCCCGTACCTCGCGTCCGCCCGCGGCCAGCCCCCAGGGCGCGGACGGGTCGCTGCAGGCCGCGCGCAGGGTGTTCCCCTCGCGCACGACGGTGAAGGTCACCGGGCCGACCCGCACCGACACCTGGGCGCCGCGCTCCAGCCCGTACGCGCGCAGGGTGACCCCGTCGGCGTAGTCGTACTCGGGACCGTCCTCCACCGCGCCGACCGGGATCACCGCGCCCGGCCGCACCAGCAGCGGCACGCTCAGGAAGCCGTGCCGCTCGCGCACCCAGCGCGGTCCGGTCACCGGCGGCCCGCCCAGATAGGGGGTCCACGTGCCCTCGGGCACGTAGTACGAGACGTCCCCCTCGTCGCTGAAGACCGGCGCGACCAGGAGATCCGGGCCCAGCATGTACTGCCGCTCCAGATGCGCGCACCCCGGATCGTCCGGGAACTCCAGGACCATCGCCCGCATCATCGGCACCCCCTCCGCGTGGGCGGTGCGGGCGGCCTCGTACAGATACGGCATGAGGCGGAGCTTGAGCCGGGTGAACAGCCGCAGGACGTCCACGGCCTCCTCGTCGAACAGCCAGGGCACGCGGTACGAGGACGAGCCGTGCAGCCGGCTGTGCGAGGACAGCAGCCCGAAGGCGATCCACCGTTTGAACAGCGCGGGCGTCGGCGTGCCCTCGAAGCCGCCGATGTCGTGGCTCCAGAACCCGAACCCCGACATGCCGAGGCTGAGCCCGCCGCGCAGCGACTCCGCCATCGACGCGTACGTCGCCTCGCAGTCGCCGCCCCAGTGCACCGGGAACCGCTGGCTCCCCGCGGTCGCCGAGCGGGCGAAGACGACGGCCTCCTCCTCGCCCCGGTGTTTGCGGAGCACGTCGAACACGGTCTGGTTGTAGAGGTACGTGTAGTAGTTGTGCATCCGCTCCGGGTCGGCGCCGTCGGCGTACGCCACGTCCACCGGGACCCGCTCGCCGAAGTCGGTCTTGAAGCAGTCGACCCCCTGCTCCAGCAGCGCCTCCAGCTTCGCGGCGTACCAGTCCCGGGCCGCCGGGCTGGTGAAGTCGACCAGGGCCATCCCCGGCTGCCACAGATCCCACTGCCACACGCTGCCGTCGGGGCGCCTCAGCAGATGCCCGAGCGCCCGCCCCTCCGCGAACAGCGGTGAGCGCTGCGCGATGTACGGGTTGATCCAGACGCAGATCCTGAGCCCCTTGTCCTTCAGCCGCGTCAGCATGCCCTCCGGATCGGGGAACACCCGCGGGTCCCACCGGAAGTCGCACCAGTTGAACTCGCGCATCCAGAAGCAGTCGAAGTGGAAGACGGACAGCGGGAGTTCACGGTCCCGCATGCCGTCGATGAAGGACGTGACGGTGTCCTCGTCGTAGGAGGTCGTGAAGGACGTCGACAGCCACAGGCCGAACGACCACGCCGGCGGCAGGGCCGGACGCCCGGTGAGCTCCGTGTACTTGCGCAGGATGTCCTTCGGGGTGGGGCCGTGGATGACGTAGTACGTCAACTCCTGCGTCTCGGCGCTGAACTGGACCCGGGAGACCGCCTCCGAGCCGACCTCGAAGGACACCCGGCCCGGATGGTCGACGAAGACGCCGTAGCCCGCGTCCGTCAGATAGAACGGCACGTTCTTGTAGGCCTGCTCGGTGGCGGTGCCGCCGTCCGCGTTCCACATGTCCACGACCTGGCCGTTCTTGACCAGCGGCCCGAACCGCTCGCCGAGGCCGAAGACCTGGGTGCCGACACCGAGGTCGAGCTGTTCGCGCAGGTAGTGGGCCCCGTCCGCGTCCCGCATGATGCCCATGCCCTTGGGGCCGCTGCTGGTCAGGGTCCGGCCGTGCGCGAGGAAGTCGATGTGCCAGGGGGTGGTGCGGGCGACCCGGACGGACAGGGCGCCCGAGGTCAGGGTGGCGTGGTCGTCGTCGTACTCGGTGTGCGGGGTGAACCCGGTTCCGCGCAGCTCGAACCGGGGGCCCCGGGGCTCCTCGCCCTGGAAGTGGGTGAACGTGACGCCGATGACGTCGGGCATCGGCGCGTGGGCGCTGATCGTCACGACCGGTCCCTTCAGCAGGTCGCCGCGGTGCCGTATGGGCTGCGTCGGCGCGTGGATCTCCAGGCCTCCGGGGCCCGAGGTCACGTCGAGGACCTCGACCGGGTGGGCCGCGGTGACGCCGTCGCGCAGCAGCCAGTAGCCGTCCGTGAACTTCACTGTCGTACCCCTTACTTCACTGCGCCGACGGCGATGCCGCGGGTGAGGGTCCGCTGGAAGACGAGGAAGAAGACGAGGGCGGGCAGCACGCCGAGGAGGGCGGCCGCGTTCGTCATCGTGGCGTCCATCAGACGCTGTCCCTGGAGGACGCCGAGGGCCACCGACACGGTCTGGTTGTCGTTGGAGATCAGCATGACCAGCGGCAGCAGGAACTCGTTCCACGTCCAGATGAAGAAGAAGACGAGGAGCACGCCGATCGTGGGGCGGCTGACCGGGACCACGATCCGCCACAGCACCTGCCACTGGTTCGCCCCGTCGATCCGCGCGGCCTCGATGATCTCGCGCGGGAACCGCCCGAGGACGGCGGAGAGGAGATAGGTGCCGAAGGCCGTCTGGAGCACCGTGAACACGATGATCACGCTGAGCCTGGTGTCGTAGAGACCGGCCTGCTTGCTCAGGTAATAGAGCGGATAGACCAGCGCCTCCTGCGGCAGCGTGTTGGCGAGGACGAAGAAGGCGAGCACCCAGGCGCGGCCCCTGATCCGGCCGATGCCGATCGCGTACGCGTTCAGCACGGACAGCACCGCGGCCCCGATCGCCACCGAGCCGGAGATCAGCACCGAGTTGAGGAGTTTCCGCCCGAAGTCGACGCGCTGCCAGAAGTCCTCCAGACCGTCGAGGTAGAGACCGTGCGGCAGGCTCAGAGGGCCGTGCGCGGAGTACTCGGCGGGCGACTTGACCGCGTTGAGGGCGACCACGGCGAACGGCAGCACCATGAACAGCGCGCCGATCACGAGAGCCGCGAGCACGGGGGAGCGGCGGAGCGCGCTCATACGCGGACCCCTTCCTCGGCGTCCTCGGCGCGGGTCTGGAACCTCAGCCCGATCAGCGCGAGCGCCAGGACGATCACGGTCAGGACGGTGGAGATCGCGGCGCCGTAGCCGACCTGGGTCTTCTCGAAGAAGGTGGCGAAGGAGAAGTACGACGGCACGTCCGTGGCGCCGCCCGGACCGCCCTTCGTCAGGACGTAGACCGCCCCGAACACCTTCAGCGCGGCGATCGTGCACCACAGCAGGACGACCGAGATCTCCGGGCGGATCTGCGGCAGCGTGATGTGCCAGAACCGCCGCCACCAGCCGGCGCCGTCCAGCTCGGCCGCCTCGTGCAGCCCCGGGTCGACGCGTTGCAGTCCCGCCATGAAGACCACCAGCGGGAAGCCGAGCTGCACCCAGACCATCACCCCCATCACGCTGTACAGCGCGAGGTCCGGGTCGCCGAGCCAGTCCTGCTGCCAGGAGCCGAGCCCGACGGCGTCGAGGAGCGCGTTGAGCGAGCCGTCGTCGGGGGCGAGGATCCAGCTCCAGACGATGCCCGCGACCGCGATCGGCAGCACCTGGGGCAGGTAGTAGCAGGCCCGCAGCACGGCCACGATCCTGCTGCCGAAGTGCTTGCCGACGTAGTCGAACAGGGCGGCGGCCAGGACGAGTCCGACGGCCGTCGGCACGAGGGCCATCGCCAGCACCATGAACAGGCTGTGCCGGAACGACGCCCAGAACTCGCTGTCGTCCATCAGGGCGCGGTAGTTGGCGAGTCCGGTCCACGAAGGGGTCCCGACCCCCTGCCAGTCGGTGAAGCCGATCCAGGTGTTCATCAGGAACGGCACGACGACCACGGCCGTGAAGGCGAGCACGCCGGGCAGCAGGAACAGCGCGTACGAGGTGCGCGGGCGGCTCGGGTGACCGGCCCGGGCCTTCAGGCCGGTCACCCGCCCGCCGCGTTCGGCGGTCGCCGTCATCGCTGCGGCACGCCCTTGTCGTACGCCTTCTGGAGGTTGTCCAGGTAGGCGTCGGGCTTCTCGCTGCCCGTGATCAGCTTCTGCGTCTCGGAGACGAGGGTGTCGTAGAAGCCCGCCACCGGCCAGTCCGGGTAGAAGGCGAGCCCGTCGCGCCCCGAGAGGGTGTTGTAGTCGGCTATCAGGGTCTTGGTCCTGGGATCGGTGATCGCGGCGGCGTCCGCGGCCACCGGGACGCCGCCCTTGTTGCCCAGCATGTTCTGGATCTTCTTCGACATGGTGATGTCGATGAAGTCGTAGGCCAGTTCCTTGTTCTTCGCGCCCTTGGGGACCACCCACAGGTTGCCGCCGGAGCCCAGGGTGAGGTTCGAGCCCGGGAACAGTCCGGAGTCCCAGTCGAACTTCGCCTCCGACTCGAAGCGGCCGTACCACCAGCTTCCGGAGAAGAGGATCGGCGACTTGCCCTGGATCCAGGACACGCCGGCGTCCTCGGCCTTCGTGCCGCTGGACTTCTTGGAGATGTACCCCTTCTTCACCCAGTCGGCGAAGGTGTCCGCCGCGTAGCTCCAGGCGGTGTCGTGGAAGTCGGTCCTGCCCTTGTACAGCTCGTAGGTGTCGACCCAGGAGCGGTCGGCCTTGGAGAGGGCGAGCTGGTAGAGGTACTGCTGGGCGACGTACTCGGCGCCCGCGTTGGCGAGCGGGGTGACGCCCTTCGCCACGAACGTGTCCATCGCGGAGACCAGTTCGTCGTACGAGGTCGGCTCCGCGATCCCGTACTTCTTGAAGAGGTCCTTGTTGTAGAAGACCATCGTGTACTCGGCGTAGTTGGGCACGCCGTACCACTTGCCGGAGCCCATGACGCCGTTCGCGTCGTACTGGCTCGTGGTCCTCACGCCGGCGCTGAGCTTCTTGTCCCAGCCGCGCTTGGCCGCCTCGGCCGTGAGGTCGGTCAGCAGCCCCTGCTTGGAGAGCAGGCCCGCGGTCGCGTTGCCCTTGTTGTACTCCATGAGGTCGGGGGCGTCGTTCGAGTTGAGGACCATGGGCGCGGTCTTCTGGATCTGCTCGAAACCTTTCTCCTCGAACTTCACCTTCACGCCGGGGTGTTGCGCTTCGAATTCCTTGATGGCCTCGTTCCAGGCCGCGCCCATCGCGCTGTCGGGCCCTTCGTAGTGCCACAGTCTGAGTGTCTTGCCGTCCGAGGAGCCACTGTCCGAGCCGCCGCATGCCGTCGCCAGCAGGGCACCTGTCAAGGTCACCGCCACCGCCGCCGCCACTCGCCGCCGTGTCGTCGACATCCACTGCCTCCAGAGGAGTTGGATGAGTATCGGGCTGCCATGCACCGTCGTCGAATCGTTTCGATGCATGACGTCGAAGCGCTTCGACGGGGGAAGGTAGGTGGCGGCCGTGGGCACGTCAATGGGCTGAACCGGAATTGGGGCAGGGGTTCGACGGGTCGGACGGGCGGGGCTCGGGCTGTGGGGTGTCGGGGCGGTGCTCCGGTCTACGGGGTGTCAGCGGGGTCGGGGTTCGGGGTGGTGCTCCGCGTCTGCGGGGTGTGGGCCGGGGCGAGTTCGAGTACCGCCCGGTCTACGGGGTGTCCACCAGGTCGGGTTCGGGGTGGTGTTCCCGGGGCTGTGGGGTGTGGGCCGGGGCGGGTTCGGGGCGGTGCTGCCGGGGCTGTGGGGTGGGGGCCGGGGTGGATTCGGGGCTGGTCTTCCGGGTGCGGGCGGCGCTCGTCCATGCGGCCAGGGTGGCGATCACCAGGGCGGTCGTCGCCGCCGCGACCGGGACCGTGAATCCCGCGGCCGGCGACCACTGCTCCACCATCCATCCGCCCGCCGCCGAGCCGCCGGCTATCCCGCCCAGCAGGCCGGTCACCGCGAGCGTCATGCCCTCGTTCAGCCGCCCCTCGGGCGTGCGCCGCTGGACCAGGGTCATGCCGGTGACCATGGTCGGAGCGGTCGCCATGCCCGCCACGAGCAGCGCGCCCGCGAGAACCGGAAGCGAGCCGGTGAGCCGGACGGCCAGGAGCGGCAGCGTCAGCAGAACGGCCATGGCCCCGACACACACGGCGTAGCGCCGAGCGGCGAGCGCGTCGGCGTCGGGGCGCGCGGAGTGTCCGGAGGCCGACGGCGTCCCCCGCAGCAGCACGCCGAACAGCAGGCCCGCCACGCACGACCCCGCCGCCTGGAGGGCGAGCACCACACCCGCGGCGGAGCTGTGTCCCCGCTCGTCCGCGAACGCGATCGTGGCCACCTCCATCGCGCCGAACACCGCGCCGGTGGCGAGGAAGGAGAGCAGCAGCGCGGGCATGCCGGGGGCGAGCGCGGGCGACCCGGACGCCGTGGCCGGCCGGAGCGGAGGCTGCGTCGAACGCTGCGCGGTGAACAGCAGGACGCCCGTCATCAGCAGCGCGCCCCCCACGAGCATGCCCGCCTCCGGGGCGACGGCCCCGCACAGGAAGGCCGCGAGCACCGGGCCCAGCATGAAGCACAGCTCGTCCACGGCCTGCTCGAAGGAGTTCGCGGTGTGCAGCGCCGCCGCGTCGCCCTTCAGGAGGTGGGCCCAGCGGGCGCGGGACATCCCGCCCGTGTTGGGGGTCGTGGCGGTGGCGGCGTACGCGGCGAAGAGGGTCCAGTCGGGGGCGCCGAAGCGCACGCAGGCCACCAGCCCCGTCCCGCCGAGCAGCGCGAAGGCCGTGGCGGGCACGGCCACCCGGGCCTGCCCGTGCCGGTCGACCAGCCGCGCGATCCAGGGAGCGACCACCGCCGTCGTCGCGAGACCGGTCGCCGTGACGGCGCCGGCGAGCGCGTACGAGCCCCGTGCCCCGGCGATCATGATGACCGCGCTCACGCTGAACATGCCCATGGGCAGCCGGGCGACGAGGTTCCCGAGGGTGAAGGCGCGGGTACCGGGCAGCGCGAACAGACGGCGGTACGGGGTGAGCGGTGACATGCACGAACCCTCGCCCGGCGTCGCGAGGGCGGTCCAACACTTACTCCGTAGCGATTCACGCACTTGGGTTGTAGGTTCGCGTGATGCCTGGTCAACGCCCCTTTCCCGGTCACCTGGACCTCCGTCTGCTGCGCGCCTTCCTCACCGTCGCCGAGGAGCTGCACTTCACCCGTGCCGCCGCCCGCCTGTACGTGGCCCAGCAGTCCCTGAGCCGTGACATCCGCCGGCTGGAACGGGAGCTCGGGGCGGAGCTGTTCGTGCGGACCACCCGGCAGGTGACACCGACGCTGGAGGCCCAGCGGCTGCTGCCGTACGCGCGCCGCGTGCTGGAGGCGCACGACGCGCTGCTGGACGCCTTCGCACGGCCCGGCGGTGAGGAACGGCCGCTGCTCGTCGACGTGAACACACCCGGCCTGGTCTCCACCCGCATCCTCGACCGGGCCCGCGACCTCGCCCCGGGCAGCGAGCTGATGGCCCGCTACGAGACCGGGCTCACCGGCGCCGCGGCGGATCTGCTCGCCGGCCGTCTGGACGTGTCGTTCGGCCGCTTCGCGGGACTCGACCCCGCCGTGCGGGCCCGGCTGGAGCACCGGGTGGTGCGCTACGAGCCGATGGCCGTCGTCCTGCCCGAGGACCATCACCTCGCCGCCCTGGACGCGGTACCGCTCGCCGCGCTCGCGGGCGAGACCGTGTACGCGGGGGCGGGGAACCCCCGGACGCTGGAGTGGACCGACCTGGCACATCACCTGTTCGAGGGACGAGGCATCAGACTCGCGTCACCCGCACCGGTGGCCGTCGGGCCGGAGGAATTCGGACGGGTCATGGCCAAGTGGCGGAATCCGGTGCTCGCCGTGGTGGAGTTTCCGGCCATGCCCGGTTCGGTGTCGAGGCCCCTGGTCGATCCCGTACCGCTGTCACCGGTGTCACTCGTGTGGCGCAAGGGACTGGTTCACCCGGGGATCGATGCGCTCGTACGAGCCGCAGGCGAACTCGCGAGCGAAGAAAGTTGGCTACTGAGTCCCCAGGGAGGGTGGATTCCGGCCACCGACGCCCTCATTTCCTGAGAGATGCATGAGACGTAACCGTACGAGTCCCGCCCTGCGCTACATTCCTGCCTCCGGGCGCATTGTGATATTGGGGGCGCTTTTGGGTCGGGTGGGGGCTCGGTCCGGACGACAAGGACGGCATCTGCCCGGAGTCGTCGCGCACCCCGTGAGCAGTCCCATGGGGGGATGTACGTGCGCGTTGAGAACTGGCGGAAAGACGCCCAACCGGCCGACCGGGACATCGATCGGCGTGACGGGCTTCATGTGGATCCGTCACCTGTGCGGGAGGCCGCGGGGCCGACCGCCCGGCCGCGAGCCGGCAGAACCCTTTCGTGGCCGGATATGGGGGTTGGCATCATTCCCGAGCGTGGGGAACGCGCCGAGCGAGCGGCCGGCGGACGTCCCGAGCGAATCCCGGAACCGGGGACCGAACTGCTCGTCGGTCGCGTGCCGCAGGCCGAACTGCTCGTCGGCGGTGGGCCGGAGGCCGAACTGCTCGTCGGCGGTGGGCCGGAGGCCGAGCTGTCGATCGGCCGCCGGTCCGGGCCGGGAGCGGCGTCCGAGCGGGATCCGGAGGCGTGGTCCGCCGTAGGAGCCACGGCCGCGGCGGAACCGTCGACCCCGGCCCGTACCACCCAGGTACGGCCCTTCTTCACCGACGGACCCACCTTCGACGACGGCCCGGTGGCCGGGCTGCTTCCCGACGCCGCGGACGCACCGGACTTCGGCTTCCTGCCGTCCGCTTCCCGGGAGAACTCCGCCGACCCGGCGGACGGTCACGACCCGCACGAGGTCACCATCCAGCTCGACAGCGCGAGCCGTGAGACGGGCGCCGAGCCCGGTCGTACGGCAGGCGACCGGCCGGGCGCCCCGGGCAAGGACGTCCCGGGAAGCGCGGAGGCCTCCGACGGCCCCGTCTTCGTCGACGCCTCCGGCCGCCGCAGCCGCCGCTTCCGCCGCCTCGGCATGCTCGTCGCCGTGGCCTGCGCGGTCTACGCCGTCGTGATCGTCGCCACGCTCCTCTCGGGCAACTCGAACGCTCCCTGGCTCCCGGTCCCCGGCCAGGAGGAGGACACACCCGCGGGCAAGGTCGAGACCTCACCCCTGCCCACGCAGTCGGTGAACCCCGGCCGGGGCGCCGCCACCGCGCCCGGCGCGCGGGCCACGGCCTCCGACGGCACGACCCCCTCACCCGGTTCGAGCGCCTCACCCTCCGCCTCGGCCTCCGCCTCCGCGACGGGCGCGTCCGGCGACCCGAAGCCCAGCACGTCGGCGAGCAAGAAGCCGAACCCCGGCGTCACTCCCAAGGACCCGGACCCCGAGCCCAGACCGTCCGTCTCGGCGGACGGCCAGCCCACGGCCTCCGCCCCGGAGACCACCCCCGCCGGCACGCCCGCCCCCACGGAGACCACAGGCACCACGGGCTCCACCGGAGCGGGGGCCGGAACCCCATGAGCGGCCTTCGCCGACGCGCACCCGCCGGACCCACCACACTGCGCCAGGACCGCGACGCCCCGCGCCGCCGTCTTCCCATGCGCTTCCTGCTGCCCCTGGTCCTCCTGCTCGCGATGATGGCGATGCTGATGCTGCGCGGCTACGTGCACAGCGAGATCCTCGCCGACCACCGCGTCCGGCCCGAGGCGGCCACGGACAAGGTGCCGCAGAAGATCCTCGACGGCGGCCCGGTCATCGACACCCGCAGCGGCCGCACCACCAGCCTCAGCGTCCCGGACCACCGTCTCGTCCTCACCTTCGACGACGGCCCGGACCCGACCTGGACCCCCAAGGTCCTGGACGTCCTCAAGGCGCACCACGCCCACGCGGTCTTCTTCGTCACCGGCACCATGGCCTCGCGCTACCCGGGCCTCGTCGAACGGATGGTGAAGGAGGGCCACGAGGTCGGCCTGCACACCTTCAACCACCCCGACCTGTCGTACCAGTCCAAGAGCCGTATCGACTGGGAGCTGTCGCAGAACCAACTGGCCCTGGAGGGTGCGGCGGGCATCCGCAGCTCCCTGTTCCGTCCCCCGTACTCCTCGTTCGCCGACGCGATGGACGACAGGTCCTGGCCCGTGACGCAGTATGTCGGAACCCGCGGCTACATCACCGTCGTCAACAACACCGACAGCGAGGACTGGCAGAAGCCGGGCGTCGACGAGATCATCCGCCGGGCCACGCCCAAGGGCGGCAAGGGCGCCATCGTCCTGATGCACGACTCGGGCGGCGACCGCCACCAGACCGTGCAGGCCCTGGCCGAGTTCCTGCCCCGCCTCCAGGCCGAGGGCTACGAGTTCCAGAACCTCACCGAAGCACTGGACGCGCCGAGCGCGAACATCCCGGTCACCGGCGTCGACCTCTGGAAGGGCAGGGCCTGGATCTTCCTGGTGCAGGCCTCGGAGAAGACCACCGACGTCCTGGTCGTCGGGATCGCGATCATCGGCGTACTGGTCTTCACCCGCTTCGGGATGATGCTCCTGCTCTCCGCGCTGCACGCCCGCCGGGTCCGCCGCAAGGACTTCCGCTGGGGCGCTGCGCCGGTCACCGAGCCGGTGACGGTGCTGGTCCCGGCGTACAACGAGGCCAAGTGCATCGAGAACACCGTCAACTCCCTCATGGCGAGCGAACACCCCATCGAGATCATCGTGATCGACGACGGGTCGAGCGACGGCACCGCCCGCATCGTCGAGGACATGCGGCTGCCGAACGTACGCGTCGTGCGCCAGGTCAACGCAGGCAAGCCCGCGGCCCTCAACCGGGGCCTGGCGAACGCCAGTCACGCCATCGTCGTGATGATGGACGGCGACACGGTCTTCGAACCGGCGACCGTCCGCGAACTCGTCCAGCCCTTCGCCGACCGCAGGGTCGGCGCGGTCGCGGGCAACGCCAAGGTCGGCAACCGGCAGTCCCTCATCGGCGCCTGGCAGCACATCGAGTACGTGATGGGCTTCAACCTCGACCGCCGCATGTACGACCTGCTGCGCTGCATGCCGACCATCCCCGGCGCCGTCGGAGCCTTCCGCCGCACCGCGCTCGAACGCGTCGGCGGCATGAGCGACGACACGCTCGCGGAGGACACCGACATCACGATGGCCCTCCACCGTGACGGCTGGCGGGTCGTCTACGCGGAGGACGCGCGCGCCTGGACCGAGGCCCCCGAGTCCGTCCAGCAACTGTGGTCCCAGCGCTACCGCTGGTGCTACGGCACCATGCAGGCGATCTGGAAGCACCGCCGCGCCCTGATCGAACGGGGCCCCTCGGGCCGCTTCGGCCGGATCGGCCTGCCCCTGGTCTCCCTGTTCATGGTCCTGGCCCCGCTCCTCGCGCCGCTGATCGACGTCTTCCTCCTGTACGGGGTCGTCTTCGGCCCGACCCAGAGGACGATCGTCGCCTGGCTCGGCGTCCTCACCATCCAGGCGGTGTGCGCGGCGTACGCGTTCCGGCTGGACAAGGAACGCATGACCCATCTGATCTCGCTGCCCCTGCAGCAGATCCTCTACCGGCAGTTGATGTACGTCGTCCTGCTGCAGTCCTGGATCACCGCCCTCACCGGCGGCCGGCTGCGCTGGCAGAAGCTGCGCCGCACCGGCGTCGTGGGCGCGGCACCGGGATCGGTTCCGGGATCCGTTCCGGGATCCGTTCCGGGAACGGAACCGATCCCGCCGCAGCCGGCGTCGCACGGCGGGAACGAACGGAGGCCGGTCGGATGACCACGCACGAGTACCCGGTGGGGGCGACCCCGCCGCTGGGCACCCCGAAACCGGCGGTCCCGCAGCCGCGTACGCACCCGGGGGCACCGCCCGCGGACGAGTGGCTGCGCCGGCAGCAGGAGACGCAGACGTGGGCGGGTGCGGAACCGGGCGCGGGCTTGGGTACGGACCCGGGTACGGGCTCGGGCGCCGGCCTGGGTACGGGCTTGGACGCCGGCCCGGGCGCGGGCTTGGACGCCGGCCCGGGCGCGGGCGTGGGTACGGAACCCGGTGCGAACCCGGGTGCGGAACCGGGCGCGAAACCGGCCGCGCGCCGCCCCGGCCGCGATCGCTATCTGGACCTGCTCCGGTCCATGGCCCTGGTCCGTGTGGTCGTGTACCACCTGTTCGGCTGGGCCTGGCTGACGATCCTCTTCCCCTCCATGGGCGTGATGTTCGCGCTGGCGGGCTCCCTCATGGCGCGCTCGCTGAGCCGGCCGCCGCTCAGCGTGATCCGGGGACGCCTCAGGCGTCTGCTGCCTCCGCTCTGGGCGTTCGGCGCCGTGGTGCTGGCCATGATGTTCCTGGGCGGCTGGAACCCGGCGAAGGACCCCGACCTCGGTGGCGGCTGGCACGTGGTGGAGCTGCTCGACTACGTCGTCCCGATCGGCGCCCCTCCGTTCCCCTGGCACCTGGGCTCCCGGTCGGGACTGTTCGAGGACACCTGGGCGGTCGAGGCCGCGGGTGTGCTCTGGTACCTGCGCGCGTATCTGTGGTTCGTGGTCGCCTCCCCGTTCCTGCTGTGGGCGTTCCGTCGCGCGCCGTGGATGACCGCGCTGGCGCCCCTCGCCCTGACGGCCGTGCTCGGCACCGGGCTGGTCACCATCCCCGGTGAGACCGGCAACGCCGTCACCGACTTCACCGTCTACGGAGGCTGCTGGATCCTGGGCTTCGCCCACCACGAGGGGATGCTCGTCAAGGTCCCGCGCTACATCGCCATCTCGTGCTCGGCCCTGATGATGGGCTTCGCCCTGTGGTGGGCCTCGGGTCATCTGGGCCCCGACGGCTGGGACCTGAACGACATCCCGCTGGCCGACGCGCTGTGGTCCTTCGGATTCGTGGTGATCCTGCTCCAGTACAGCCCGTCCTGGAAGGAGTTGCCGGGCCGCCTCGCCCGGTGGGACAAGCTGGTGACGCTGTCCAACAACCGCGCGGTCACGATCTACCTGTGGCACAACACGCTCATCATGGCCACGGTCCCGATCCTCGACCAGCTCTACAACCTCCCGTTCATGGACAACGACGGGGCGACGGCGGCCCTCGACTCCACGTACACCCTGTGGATGTTCGTCCTGGTGTGGCCGCTGATAGGCCTGACCATCCTGGCCTTCGGCTGGATCGAGGACATCGCCGCCCAGCGGAGCCCGCGGCTCTGGCCGAACGGGGCCAAGAGCCGCGGGGGTCGCGGGGGAGGCGGGCGTTCGTCGGCCCGGGGTCACCGGGCGAAGGCCTGACGGCCGCCGAGCGGCGAGGGTTCCCGTGAGCCCTGAGCCCTGAGCCCTGAGCCCTGAGCCCTGAGCCCTGAGCCGTGAGCCGTGAGCCGGTGCCTGACTGCCCCGGCTCACGGGCACCCTCGTCCCTGTTCGTCCCGCGATGTCACTCAATCGAAGGTTCTGGGTGGCCGTTTGGTCACGCTATGAACCTCTATATCCACCTGCTCGGCGCCCTTCGTCCTGGTGCCGTGGGCAGGGGCCCCGCTAGCGTGACGTGCCGCCGCCCCTCCCGCACCCCACGCCGCCAGGAGCACCTGTGACCCCCCACGCCCGCCTGCTCTCCACAGCCGCAGCCGCATTGTTTCTGTTGACGGCTTGTGGTGGGGGTGGGGAGGAGCGGGGGATCGCGGGGGCCGGGAGTACGTATTCGGCTTCGCCGACGGCGAGCGCGCCGGCCTCCGGGCGACGGCCCACGATCACGTTCCCTTCCGACGCGCGCAACGTGTTCGAGGGCCAGAAGAGCGGGGATGCCAGGAAGGACGCGGTGCTGGCGGACAACGCCCAGCGCATCAACTCCATCGACGACGCCATCTTCCAGGGCACGGTGCACACCGAGGCTCTCGGCTTCTACAGCTCGGAAGGCGCCCTGGGCAGCGCGCGGTTGTTCATCAAGGGCTATCTGGACGACGATCGTTCGTGGACGGGGACCACCCGCTACTTCGACCGCCAGGTCACTTTCCAGTCCGATGGCAGTGCCGCTGTCGTCTATTGCTCGGACGAGAGCAAGTCCTTCCTCAAGAACCGGAAGACGAACAAGCCCGAGAACGTGCCGACCTCGGCGGACAGTTACGTGTTGTACAACACCAGGCTGGTCGAAAATCAGGACGGTGTCTGGCAGACCACCAAGGTCATCTCGAAGCGCGGCGCTGCCCAGTGTCAGCCGTGATGCGTTCCACCGGTTCCGTGACGCTCATGGCGCTCCTCTGCCTTGGCACGCTCGGCTCCCAGGCCGCGAACGCCGGTGGCCGTGGCGGCGAGGGCCACGAGAACACCACGCCGAAGGCGAGCGGGAGTGCCACGGGCGAAGGCACCCTGTACGCCACCGCGGGTGTTGTGGTGTTCGACCGTTCGAGGAACGGGGGCGGGGAATCCGCCGGGCCGGTGACCTCGGTGTCGGGTGGGTGGGCCCCGCCCGCCTGCTACTACGCCCCGAAATACACCCCGGCCCAGATGCAGACGTACAAGGAGTCGATCTGGGCCGTCGAATCGACGGGGTACCAGTGGGACGCGGAGCAGCGCGACACCTACGTGAACGGGCACCCGTACAAGGACTTCAACAAGGCCAGGACCGGCAAGGGCTACTGGTGGGACGCGTACGTCACGCCGGGCCACGAGGGTGACCCCGCCGCCTCCACGTGCACCAAGGACACCTTCTGGGTCGACAAGGGCGCGCCCCCGCCGGCGGATGTTCCGGAGGCGATCACCCCGGAGATGCTGGCGCAGCTCGCGTACGCGGAGGTGCGGGTGCCCTCGACGAGGGTGGACCTGGCTCCGGCGGGGACGACGAAGGTGAATCTGCCGACGTGGGCGTGGTTGGACACGGCGAGCTTCAAGCCGGTGTCGGTGACCGCGTCGGTGCCGCTGCTGAACGTGAGCGCGACGACGACGGCGGAGCCGGTTTCGCTGAGGATCGAGCCCGGAACGGCGGACGCGCAGACGTATCCGGCGTCGGGCGTCTGCGAGATCGTGGGCGGCCGGATCGGCGAGGCGTACGCGAGGGGCAGGGCCGGGGAGACGCCCCCGTGCGGGCTGCGGTACCTGCGTTCCTCGGGCGCCGGCTCGTACCGGCTGCAAGCCGTCCTCACCTGGCGGATCCACTGGACGGGCACCGGCATAGCCGAGCCGCGGAACCTGCCGGACGGCACCTTCGGGGCCGGTCAGGACGTCGTGGTGCAGGAGATCCAGTCCATCAACCGCTGAGTCCGGCTCCACGGACTCCCTGAGATCCGGAAAGAGCAGAGGGCGTGGCGGAGCGGTTGGCTGTCGACGGCGACGAGCTGTCGCACTTCATGAGGATGCTCGGCAAGTCGACGGAGTCGTTGCGGGGCCTGCGCAGGGCGTTGCGGGACACCACGGTCTCCGGCCTGGGGACGGACGATCTCGACGGCGCCTGCGAGGAGTTCCAGGACAACTGGAAGTACGGAGCCGACCAGATCGGTGAGCAGACCGAGGACCTGGCCAAGATCATCGGGAAGAGCCGGGACAGCTACCGCGAGGTGGACAGGGCCTTGGAGCAGGCTCTGCGGAAGGCCGGGCACGGCGGGGGCGGCGGTACGAGGTGACGTACGCGCACGAGGACACGAGGCCGGTGCCCGACCCGCACGCCCCCGACCCCGCCTCCCGCTATCCGCATCTCGGGTTCGATCCGGCGCCGGGCCGTACGGAGACCGTGAGCGGCCTCCGCAAGAAGCTCACGGGGTGCGCGAAGGTGCTCGAGGAGACGCACGGACTCGTCACCAGGCTGATGGACGGCAGCTACTGGAAGGGCGACGCGGCCGTCGCCTTCCGAGAGCAGTTGGACGGCGGACCGCTTCCCCTGAACCTGAAGAACGCGGCGCACTCCATCCGCAAGGCGGCCGGACAACTCGGCCGATGGGAAGGCGAACTCGACGACTTCCAGCGGCGGGCGAAGCGACTCGAAGACGAGGCGAAGGACGCCCAGGCCGCCCTGGACCGGGCGAAGGGCCACGCCACCAAGGCGGGTGACAGCCCCGACCTGGAGGGCAAGGGCGCCGCGCACGACGAGGCGCACAAGGCCCTGACCAGGGCGAAATCGGCGGTGGCCGACGCTGAGGACGCGCTGACCGGGATTCGCGGAAAGGCACGCGAACTCGCCGGGGAACACGAGCACCGGGCCCGGCTGCGCGCCGGAAAGATCCGCGACGCCACGAAGAAGCTGACCCCTCATGAGCCGGGTTGGTTCGACTCGGCCCTCGACTGGGTCCTGGAAAACCTGCCGGACATCCTGAGCACGCTGGGGGCTGTGATCGGTCTGGTCGCGTTGTTCGTGGTGTCGGGTGGGACGTTGGCTGCGGTGCTGCTGCTGGCTGCGTCGGCTTTGAGTGCGACGTCGTTGACCATCCGAGTATCTGAGCACCCAACGGTGTGGGCGTCCCTGCGAGACGGTTTTGCCAAGGGAGAGCTCGACACCGACTTCTGGAGCAATCTCGTGACGGTCGGGGGTGATGCTCTGGGCATGATTCCCGGCATTGCCGCCGTGGGTAAAGGCGCTGCGGTTGGGCTTCGGGCTGCGAGTGAGACGGGTGACGCCCTTTCCCTGGGGCAACGGGCCGTCCGAATGGGGAGCAGCACCATGGAGCACGCGAAGGCCATTTCGAGCTTGGACAATGCGCTGCTCGGCTTCACGGTTCGCGGCGCCAGAGCGGCGCAGATCACGAAAGGGATTGAGGTCACCTCGGCTTCTGTGGGCGTCGGCACCGCGGGCGTCGGCCTCGCCATGACCGCGGTGGACACCGACGACGACGGGATCAAGGACGGCTCGGTGGCGACCATCGACGGCGCCAGGCTCGGCCTCGACGTCGGAGGCCTTGTCGATATCGCCCGTCACGTCTTTTGATTCCCGACCAGAGAGCAGGCGCCGCATGGCTCCCACCGACTACCCGACCGCATGGGATCACCCTGCGACCAGAAGGGCATTCGTTCAGCACTTCATCTTGATCGTTCTGCGTTTGGTGGGCTGGATCGCGGTTTGGATCGGCTCGTTGGCTGTCCTGGTGGTCTTTCTGTCGCCGGGGTTCACCCTGCTCTTCGTCCCCCTTCTGGGGTATGCGGCGTTCCGAGCCGTCCTCCAACTCGCCTACATCCGGCCCTCCATCTACATTCAGCGCGTCCTCTGGCAGTACCCCTGGCAGTTTCTCTCGGACGTGCCCCGAGGGCGGAACCGGCATCCGGCGGTCGAAGAGGACGAGATGTGGCTGGAGCTGCCCAATCCCGAGGAGCCCGGCGAGCAGATTCCGCTGCTGTTCCTTTCCGGGATGCGCACCTTCTGGTGGATGCGAAGGTTCGGTACCGCTCGGACGAAGCCGGAGCTCAAGGCGGAGATCGAACCGCTCTGGTTCGCCGGTGACCCCCGTTTCATCGCCGTCATCGCGGCTTCCCGGCGCAAGGGCGAGGCCCCCAAGCGGCTGCACCTGCTCTACCAGCGCACGGCCACGGGCCGGCGGGGCATCGAACCGACCGACTGGAACGCGAGCCCGGACGCCCTCGAACGGGCCCGCCGTTCTGGAGCCCATGTCCCCGACGCGGTGCGCCCCCACTCGCATCCCCACTGATTCGCACCGGGCAGGCAGGATCGGATGACCACCACGGCCCCTCACGTCACCGTCGACGATTCGGCGGAGGACCCCGACGCTGACATCTGGTTCGCGGAGCCGGCCGGCTTCACCGCGGTGCCGCTCGACGCGCTGCTTCCCGAGCCGGACTCCTCGGCGGCACACGATCTACGTATCGCCCTCGCGCCGTTCCTCCAGGCGGCTCCCGACGAGGCGGTACGGCAGCGGTTCATCGCCCAGTTCGCCCAAGGGCAGCGACTGCTGGGTGCGTTGAGGGAGGCGGGAACCGTTCACTGCTCGGTCGGGTTGCACAGGGACGACGTGGACGAGGGGGCCGGGACCGGTGGCGGGCCGTTGTTGTCGTTCTTCACCGTCTCCTGGCGGACCACGGCGGTGGCGCCGAGAGCCGTCACGGCGGCTCGTGCGGTGAGCGAACTCGATGCACGGGCGAACATCGAGTACGCCGAACTGCCCTGCGGACCAGTCACGTTCAGCGAGAGCGTCCACACCCCCGGCGCGGTCGAAGGGCTTCCTCGGACACCCTTGGTCCAGTTCCGCGCCCACCTGCCGCATCCGGATTGCAGGCGGCTGGCCGTGCTCACGCTGAGCACGACCGCTGTCGGACGGTGTGAGCAGTACAGGGCGATCCTCCGCCGGATCGCGACGATGACCGGCTTCGAGGGGCCGGGAGCCTTGCGGACAGCAACCGGTTAGCGTGTTGGTGCCCTTCCGCACCCCACGCCACACAGGAGTCCTCCGTGAACCGCCTGCTTGCCACAGCCACTGTCGGAGCGTCAGCGGTGCTGCTCTTGTCCGGGTGTGGCGGGGGCGGTGACAAGCCGAAGGCCAACGACAAGGTCGCCGGCGCGAACACCGGAGACAAGAAGGCGGCCTCACCCAGTGCGAGTGCGAGCGCGACGCAGTCGACGGGTCGGCCGAAGATCGAGCTGCCGTCGGATCTGACCCTCACCTTCACTCCTGAGACCTCGGGCGACGCAGTCCAGGACGCGATCCTCAAGGACAACGCGGAACTCATCCGTGCGCTCAACGCGGCCATCGATGCGCAGAACCCTCGTCTTCCCGCCCTCGAGTACTACACGGAGGGCGAGGGTGCGGCGGCGGCTCAACAGTGGGTCCAGTCCTTCAAGTCCGCCAAGTGGACGGTCACCGGCACGGTGCGCTACTTCGACCGGCAGGTGACCGTCAGGTCCAAGGACACTGCCTCGCTCACCTACTGCGCGGACGAAAGCAAGGGCTACAGCAAGGTCATAGAGACCGGTGAGGTGAAGAAGACGAAGACCACCAAGAACAGCTATGTCGCCTATGGGATCCAGGTGGAGAAGAACGAGCGGGGGGTGTGGGAACTCGTGAAAATCAACTCCACTCGAGGCGCGGACCGGTGTCAGGTGTGAACTGGTCCATCTCCGCCCGTCGGGTGACGGCTCGTACCCGCCTGGCACCGTTCGGGTTGGTGTCGTCGCACGGGCCCCGGTTAGCGTGTCGGTTTCCTTCTGCATCCCATGCCTCTCAGGAGTCCTCCGTGAACCGCCGTTACCGCCTGCTTGCCAACGCCGCTGTCGGAGCGTCAGCCGCGCTGCTTTTGACCGCGTGTGGCGGTGGTGGTGACAAGCCGAAGGCCAACGACAAGGTCGCGGGGGCGGACACCGGGGACAAGAGGTCGGCCTCACCCAGTGCGAGTGCGAGCGCGACGCAGACGCCGGGCCGACCGAAGATCGAGCTGCCGTCGGATCTGACTCTGACCTTCGAAGGGGCGAAGACCGGCAACGACATCAAGGACGCTGTCCTTGCCGACAGCGCGGAGCGCATGCGTGCCGTGGACGCGGCGATCACCGGGACGGACCCCAAGGGTGAGGCGATCGGGTACTACAACACCGGCAAGGCTCTCGAAGCGGCGCTGACCTGGGTCAATCAGTTCAAGGAGGCGGGCTCCACCCTCACGGGTGAGGCGCGGTACTACGACCGGACCGTGACGCTCGACGGCAAGACCTCCGCCTCGCTCACGTTCTGCGCGGACGAGAGCAAGGGCTACGCCAAGGACAAGAAGACCAACAAGGTCGACAAGACCCCGGCCACCAAGAACAGCTACGTCCTTTACAACACCCGCTTGGACAAGAGCTCAGAAGGTGTGTGGCAGACATCGCAGATCATTTCCACCAGGGGGGCGGCTCGGTGCCAGCCGTAGCGATGAACACCGTTCGTGCCGCTCTGTCGGCGGGCGCTCTGACGGCTCGCCGCGGTTGTGACGGGCCGAGGGCTTTGCGGACAGCAACAAGGTGAACCGTCGGCCGGGCAGCGTGCACCCAATCCAGCCTGACGGTAGGCCAGTTGCGTACGTTATGAGTCGCGTTGGGTGGCCACTGTTCCTGGGTTGGCACCGTTCGCGCTGGTGTCGTCGCACAGGCCACGGTTAGCGTGTTGGTGCCCTTCCGTCACCTCATGCCGCTCAGGAGTCTGCCGTGAACCGCCGTTCCCGTCTGCTTGCCACAGTTGCTGTCGGAGCGTCAGCCGCGCTGCTTTTGACCGCGTGCGGCGGGGGTGGGGGCAAGCCGAAGGCCAACGACAAGATCGCCGGGGCGGACACCGGTACCACTAAGTCTCCGTCACCGAGCGCGACCGCTTCGGCGGCGGACTCCGGGCGCCCCGAGATCGCTATCCCCGCCGGCGTCAAGAACGTGTTCGAGGACGAGAAGACCGGCGACCCGACGAAGGACGCCGTCCTCGCGGACAGCGCCCTCAGCGTCAACTCCATGGATGACGCGATCTTCCAGGGGAGCGTCAACGCCAAGGCGTTGGGCTTCTACAACTCAGGCAAGGCGCTCAACGCTGCGATCACCTACGTCCAGGGGTACCTCGACAAGGGAGACACGTGGGTCGGCACCACGCGTTACTTCAACCGGCGCGTGACCTTGTCCGGTGACACGGCGGCGTCGGTCGTCTACTGCTCGGACGAGAGCAAGTCGTTCCTCAAGAACCGCAAGACCAAGAAGATCCAGAACACCCCCACGACAGCCGACAGCTACGTGCTCTACAACGCCAAGCTCGTGAAGAACGGTCGGGGAGTGTGGCAGACGACGGACATCATCTCGGACCGGGGGGCCAAAGCGTGCCAGCCGTGAAGCAAGCATCCAGGCTGGTGACGGCCGCGACGGTGATGGCCGTTGCGGCCCTGGCTCCCGGGATCGCCTAGGTCGACAAGGAGGCGAGGCCCCGCCGGCGGATATTCCGCAAGCGATCACCCCCGAGGTACGCATTGGTGTCGTCCCGCAGGTCACCGTTAGCGTGTTGGTTCCCTTCCGCACCCCGATGCCGCACAGGAGTCTGCCGTGAACCGCCGTTTCCGCCTGCTTGCCACAGTTGCTGTCGGAGCGTCAGTCGCCCTGCTCTTGTCCGCGTGCGGTGGGGGCGGTGACAAGCCGAAGGCCAACGACAAGATCTCCGGGGCGGACGCCGGGGGCAAGAAGTCGGCCACGCCCAGCGCCGGCGCCTCGCCGGCGACCGGCCGACCCAAGATCGAGCTGCCGTCGGATCTCACCTACACGTTCGAGTGGCCCAGGACGGGCGACAAGGACAAGGACGCGGTGCTGGGCGACAGCGAGCAGTTCATCAAGGCCGTGGACATGGCGATCGCCCTGCAGAACCCGCTCCACAAGGCCTACCGCTTCTATTCCGGGGGCGCGGCGGCAGCCGGGAGTCAGAAGTTCATTCAGGAGTTCGTGGACTACAAGGACCGCATCACCGGGGCGAAGCGCTACTACGACTCCAAGGTGGCGATCAACTCTGATGGGACGGCAGGCCTTGTCTACTGCGAAGACCAGAACACGGCGTACAACAAGAGCTTGAAGACGGGCAAGACGGAGGTGACTCCGAAGTCGAAGGACAACTACGTCCTCTACAGCGCCCTTCTTCGGGTCAACAAGCAGGGTGTCTGGGTCACGGAGAAGCTGACATCGCAGCGGGGGAGCAGCGCATGCCAGTCTTGAGGCATCGGAACCGGTAGCAGTCGACTGCCGCTCTCAGCCAGAGCGACTCTCCGTCAGGTCGCGACGAGGGTCGGCTTCGATGGGCCGGGGGCTTTGCGGACAGCAACTGGGTGATCGGCGGTCATGGCGGCTCCTACTCAACCGACGCTGCCAGTCGGCCAGTTGGTCTGGTTTTGGGCCTCTATGGTCGGCCACTGTTACGGGGTTGGCACCGTTCGCGCTGGTGTCGTCGCACAGGCCACGGTTAGCGTGTTGGTGCCCTTCCGTCACCTCATGCCGCTCAGGAGTCTGCCGTGAACCGCCGTTCCCGCCTGCTTGCCACAGTTGCTGCCGGAGCGTCAGCCGCGCTGCTTTTGACGGCGTGCGGTGGGGGTGGTGACAAGCCGAAGGCCAACGACAAGATCGCCGGCGCGGACACCGGTGACAAGAAGTCGGCCTCACCCAGCGCGAGCGCGACGCAGTCGGCGGATCGGCCCAAGATCGAGCTGCCCGCCGACCTTCACTACACCTTCGAGTGGCGCAAGACCGGCAACAAGGACAAGGACGCCGTCCTGGCCGACGGTGAGCTGTTCATCAAGGCCACGGACCAGGCGATCGCCAACCAGAACGTACTCGACCCCGCCTACCGCTTCTACTCGGCGGAGGAGCTCGCGGCCGCGACGCAGAAATACGTACAGCGATTCGTGGACCACAAGGCCCGCACCACCGGCACTTACCGCTTCTACGGCGAGACCGTGACCCTTCAGGGCGACGGAGCGGCGGCGCTCACGTACTGCGAGGACCAGGGCAAGGCGTACAACAAGTACGTCAAGACCGGAAAGGTCGACAAGACCCCGGTCACGAAGAACAGCTACATCTTCTACAACACGACGTTGAAGAGGAATTCGGATGGCGTCTGGGTGACGCAGGACATGCTCTCGGAGAGGGGCAGCGCCAAATGTCAGCCGTGATATGGCGCGGGGCTTTGAGTGGCTCCGCGATAGCGATACTTCTCTTGGTCAACGCCAATCCGGCCGCAGCCGACGACGACTTCGGCAACGGCAGTCAGAAGCCGGGCGACACCCATTCCTCGGGCAACACCGACGGCAAGGGAAACCTCACCGCCACAGCCGGTGCTGTTGTGTTCGATCGGTCCAAGAACGGGTCGGGGGATTCTTCCGGGCCGGTGACGTCTTCGTCCGGGGACTGGACTCCGCCTGCCTGCTATTACGCTCCTAAGTACACGCCGGATGAGTTGCAGAAGTACTTGGAGCCCATCTGGAACGCCGAGTCCACGGGTTCTCAGTGGGACCAGGAGCAGCGTGACAAGTACGTCAACGGCGGTGAGGCCAAGGACTTCAACAAGGCCAAGACCGGCAAGGGGTATTGGTGGGATTCGTATGTCACGCCGGGTCGTGAAGGCGACCCCGGTGCGTTGAAGTGCACGAAGGGCATCTTCTGGGTGGACACGGGTGACGCTCCGCCGGCGGATGTTCCGGAGGCGATCACGCCGGAGATGCTGGCGCAGCTCGCCTATGCGGAGATACGGGTGCCGTCGACGAAGGTGGATCTGGCTCCGGCGGGGACGACGAAGGTGAATCTGCCGACGTGGGCGTGGCTGGACACGGCGAAGTTCAAGCCGGTGTCGGTGACGGCGTCGGTGCCGCTGCTGAACGTGACCGCAACGACGACGGCCGAGCCGGTCGCCTTGAAGATCGAGCCTGGTACGGCGGATGCGCAGACGTATCCGGCGTCGGGTGTGTGCGCGATCTCGGGTGACCGTATCGGTGAGGCGTACGCGAAGGGCAAGGCCGGAGAGACGCCTCCGTGCGGGGTGAAGTATCTGCGCTCCTCGGGTGACGGCTCGTACAAGCTGAGGGCCACCATCACCTGGAAGATCCACTGGACGGGTACCGGTGTGCCGGACGCCCGGAATCTGCCGGACGGCACCTTCGGGGCCGATCAGGACGTCGTCGTCCAGGAGATCCAGTCCATCAACCGCTGAACAGTTGGTCCGGGCACGTCTACTCCTCCCACACCTCCGCCAACCCGAACGCCGTGAAGACCGTCGGGAGTTGGAAGACCACCGTGTGGCTCACCGCTGTGCGGGTCGTGGTGAAGACCTGGAGGGTGTGCAGGCGGTGGGTGGGGTCGTCGGGGGTGCGGACGTAGGCCGCGAGGGCGGGCTGGCCGTTGGCCGAGGTGGGGCGCAGGCGCCAGTCCTTGCCGCGCATCGCGAAGACACGGGCGATGAAAGCGACGTAGGCATCGGGGCCGACGTACCAGTTGAGGACCGGGGGCATCTCCAGCACGACGTCCTGGGTGAGCAGGGTGCGCAGGGCGTCGAGGTCGGCGTCCTCGAAGGCGCGCTGGTAGCGGTCGATCACCGCGCGCTGCTCATGGTCCGGCGGCTCCGTCACCTCGTCCTCGGTCAGGCCGGCCTCCCCGAGTCGTGCCCGGGCCCGCTGGAGCGCGCTGTTCACTGACGCCGTCGACGTGCCGAGGGCCTCGGCCACCTCGGTCGCCGGCCACGCCAGTACGTCACGCAGGATGAGGACGGCCCGCTGGCGCGGAGGCAGCAACTGCATCGCGGCGATCAGCGCGAGCCGCAGACTGCCCCGGGCGACCACCACTCCCGCCGGATCACCGGTCCCGGCGGCGGAGCCGACCCCGGCGCCCCGGTCAGGGAACGGTTCGAGCCACGGCACCTCCGCGCCCAGCGTCATCGGCGCGCCCGGATCGTCCAGCGCGCCGACCAGACCCGACGGCAGCGGTCTGCGGGTGCGGCCGCGCAGCGCGGTCAGGCATCTGTTGGTGGCGATGCGGTACAGCCAGGTGCGCAGGGACGCGCGGTCGGCGTCGTAACGGTCGAACGCGAGCCAGGCCCTGAGCATCGTCTCCTGCACCAGGTCCTCGGCCTCGTGCACCGACCCGACCATCCGGTAGCAGTGCGTCAGCAGCTCGCGGCGATAGGGCGCCGTCCGCGCCTCGAAGTCCCCGTGAGCGTTGTAGTCCCCGAGCGCGCCGATGCCGTCGCGCGCCCCGAAGTCCCCGTGCCGGCCGAGGCCGTCGTCGCGCCCGCCGTGGTCGTGGGCCTCGACGTCGTCGCGCCCCTCGTCCCCGGACAGACCCTCGTCGTCCCGTTTCCCCATCATCCGCTCCTCGGCCGCGTCACGTCGCTCACCGGTATCTACCTCCGGGCCCGCCCGAACTCATCGTCCCGGCACCGATGACTTCCGGACGGCGCCGAAGTACATACCGGCGTCGAACTCGTTCGAGGGAAGGAAGCATCATGAACGGCACCAGCACCAGCACCAGCACCAGCACGGACATCGTTACCGGCACCAACACCGACGACGGCCAGGACGTCCGCGGTGTTCTCGACCGTCTCTACTCCGCCTGGGCCGACTACGACGCCGACGCCTTCGCCGCGCTCTACACCGAGGACGCGACCGTCGTGATGCCGGGCGTCTTCAACGACGGGCGGGAGGAGATCCGCGCCTACATCGCGGCCGCGTTCGAGGGGCCGCTGAAGGCCTCCCGGCCGCTCGACGAACCCCGGCGGATCCGGTTCCCGCGGCCCGGCACCGCCGTCGTCGTCAGTGAGGCCGGGATCCTCCTGGCCGGGGAGAGCGAGGTTCCCGCCGACCGGCAGCGGCGGGCGACCTGGGTGCTCGTCCGCGATCCCGCCGCCGGGACCTGGGCCATCACCTCGTACCACAACGCGGCACTCTGACCACAACGCGACACTCTGACCACAAAGCAGCACTCTGACCACAACGCGGCACTCCGACCGAGCCGCCACCCGGGCCCGAGCCGCCGGACCGGGGACCTGGACCCGACCCCGATCCCGGACCCCATCCCGGACCCGATCCCGGACCCGTCCTCACGGCGTGGTCCGGGACCGGGTGAGAGCAACGTTCCCTTCAGGTCACTCACAGCCACAGCGCGGAAACGCGCCCTCCCTACCTTCGGGAAACAGCAGGCCAGTAAGCCCGGAGAACCAATGGAGGCGTGAGATGACTGCCCCAGCCACGAGTACGGCCCCTGCGCGGGGCGGTCGCTGGATCGAGGAATGGGATCCGGAGGACGAGGTCTTCTGGGCCGACAAGGGGGAGAAGACCGCCCGGCGCAACCTGGTCTTCTCCGTGCTGTCCGAGCACATCGGGTTCTCCGTCTGGACGATGTGGTCGGTGCTGGTCCTGTTCATGGGACCGGAGTACGGGCTCACCCCGGCCGACAAGTTCCTGCTCACCTCGATGGTGACGCTCGTCGGCGCGGTGGTGCGGGTGCCCTACACCTTCGCCGTCGCGCTCTTCGGCGGCCGGAACTGGACCATCGTGTCCGCGAGTCTGCTGCTCGTGCCGACCGTCGCCGCGTTCGTCGTGATGGAGCCGGGCACCTCGTTCGGCACGTTCCTCGTGATCGGACTGCTGGCCGGGGTCGGCGGCGGCAACTTCGCCTCCAGCATGACCAACATCAACGCCTTCTTCCCGCTGCGGAAGAAAGGATGGGCACTCGGCCTCAACGCGGGCGGCGGCAACATCGGCGTCCCCGTCATCCAGCTCGTGGCGCTCGCCGTCATCGGGGCCGCCGGCGGGCCCAGGGTGCTCCTCGGGATCTACATCCCGCTCGTCGTCGTGGCCGCCGTCCTCGCCGGCCTGTTCATGGACAACCTCACGACCGTGAAGAACGACACCGGCGCGGCCCTGGACGCCGCCAAGGACGCGCACACCTGGATCATGGCGTTCCTCTACATCGGGACCTTCGGATCGTTCATCGGCTACGCCTTCGCCTTCGGCCAGGTGCTCCAGGTCGAGTTCGGGCGGACCCCGCTCCAGGCCGCCTACCTCACCTTCATCGGCCCGCTGCTCGGCTCGCTGATCCGCCCCGTCGGGGGATGGCTCGCCGACCGCTACGGCGGCGCCAGGATCACCCTGTGGAACTTCGTCGCCATGGCCGCCGCCACCGGGGTCCTGGTGTTCGCCAGCAGTGAGAAGTCGCTGGCGCTGTTCGTCTCGGTCTTCGTGGTGCTCTTCGTGCTCAGCGGGCTCGGCAACGGGTCGACGTACAAGATGATCCCCGGCATCTTCCAGCGCAAGGCCCTGGAAGCGGGGCTCGAAGGGGAGGAGGCCGCCCGCCACGGACGGCGTCTCTCCGGCGCCGCGATGGGGCTGATCGGCGCCGTGGGCGCGCTCGGCGGTGTCGGCATCAACCTCGCCTTCCGCCAGTCCTTCCTCAGCTCCGGCTCCGGCACCGGCGCCTTCGTCACCTTCCTCGTCTTCTACGCCGCCGCCTTCGCGGTCACCTGGGCCGTATACCTTCGGCGCCCGGCCGCCGCGGCGGAGGCGAGCGCCACCGCAGCGGCGAAGCCCCAGCTCAGCTATGCCGAGGTGTGACGTAACACGCCCGACATCACCTTGATCCGAGCCTGTCACGGTCCGTTGACAGGCTCGGACCAGCCGCGACGTACGACAGACAGCACAGCCCCGTACGACGACTCGACGAGCGCGAGACGAGAACCCATGGACGACGAACAGCAGCGACCCGATCACGGGCCTCTCTCCGGGTTCACCGTGGGGGTGACCGCAGCGCGCCGCGCCGACGAACTGGGCGCGCTGCTCCAGCGGCGCGGGGCCAGCGTCGTGCACGCGCCGGCCCTGCGGATCGTGCCCCTCGCCGACGACAGCGAACTGCTCACCGCGACCAAGGAGTTGATCGACGACGCCCCCGACGTGGTGGTGGCCACCACCGCCATCGGATTCCGCGGCTGGGTCGAGGCCGCCGACGGCTGGGGCCTGGGTGAGGAACTGCTCGCCCGGCTGCGGAGCGTGGAGCTGCTCGCCCGCGGGCCCAAGGTCAAGGGCGCGGTCCGGGCCCAGGGGCTGACGGAGGAGTGGTCGCCGTCCTCCGAGTCGATGGCCGAGGTGCTCGACCGGCTGCTCGAAGAGGGCGTGGACGGCCGCCGTATCGCCGTACAACTGCACGGGGAACCGCTGCCCGGGTTCGTCGAGTCGCTGCGCGCCGCCGGGGCCGAGGTCGTCCTCGTGCCGGTGTACCGGTGGATGCCGCCCGAGGACATCGCGCCGGTCGACCGGCTGCTCGACGCGGCCCTCACCCGCGGCCTTGACGCGCTCACCTTCACCAGTGCCCCCGCCGCGGCCTCCCTGCTGTCCCGGGCCGAGGAGCGCGGTGTGCGCGCGGAGTTCCTCGCCGCGCTCCACCACGACGTCCTGCCCGCCTGCGTCGGCCCGGTCACCGCGCTGCCGTTGCAGGCCCTCGGCATCGACACCGTCCAGCCCGAACGCTTCCGGCTCGGGCCCCTCGTGCAACTGCTCTGCCAGGAACTGCCCGGCCGCGCGCGGACGTTGCCGATCGCCGGGCACCACGTGGAGATCCGGGGACACGCGGTGCTGGTCGACGGGGCGCTGCGGCCCGTCCCGCCCGCCGGGATGTCCCTGCTGCGGTCCCTCGCGCGGCGGCCCGGCTGGGTGGTGGCGCGGGCCGAACTGCTGCGCGCGCTGCCGGGATCCGGCCGGGACGAGCACGCCGTGGAGACCGCGATGGCCCGGCTGCGTACGGCACTCGGCGCGCCCAAGCTGATCCAGACGGTCGTCAAGCGCGGCTACCGCCTCGCGCTCGACCCGGCCGCGGACGCCAAGTACGCCGACGCCTGAGGCCGTCGGTGCCGCAGCAGGGCACCGGCGAGGCAGGCCAGCGCGAGCGTCGACAGCAGGGCCCGTACGGCGTTCCAGGCCACCCAGGAGTCCTCGAACCGGTCGCGCACCGCGGCCGGATCGGCGATCCGCGCGGGGTCGCCCGCGTCCGCGAGGCCGTTGTTGAGCGGCACGTTGACGGTCACGGTGACCAGGAACGCGAGCGCGTACGCGGCGAACCCGGCCAGCACCCACCACCGGTCCGGGGTGCCGCGCGACTGCCAGGCGGCGACCGCCGTCAGGGCGAGCGCGCCCAGGAAGCCCAGGAAGAAGACCGGGTTCTGGATCACCTCGTTGATGTTCCGCATCACCTCGATGAAGACGCGGTCGTCGCTGCGCGCCAGCGCCGGCATCACCGCGCAGGCGAAGACGTAGAAGGCCCCCGCGATCAGGCCCGTCGCGACCGTGGCCGCTCCCAGTACACCCGCGGCGGCGTCACGCCGCTCCAAGCTGTCGTCCGTCATGTCCCTCAGTCAACCGGCGGGCCGCGGCGGGGGACATGGCCGAGGATCGCGGCCGCATAAGCGGGCGTCCACGGCGCCCTCCGTCACGCGCCCGGCGGGCCGCCGCCCCGCGCCCGGTAAGCATCCGGCGGGCATCCGGTACGGGACCGGTGCCGAGTCTTCCGGCGGGGCGCCGGGGCATGCACTGTAGGGGGTACAGCGGCAGGTGACCCCAAGGCGGTGACAGGCACATGGCATCGGGCATGGCCACGGCCTCGTACGAGCTGCGGTTCGACTCCGGGCGGATCTGCCTGGACCTGACGGCGACCACCCATCCCGAGGAACGCCTCGACTCGGCCGCCCGGTTGAGCGCCTGGGTCCTCGCCTCCGGGCTGGTCCCGGTGAGTACCGTGCTGGCCGACGTGGACACCTCGTGGCTGCTCGGCTTCCGGGAACTGCGCGGACATGTCGCCCAGTTGGTACGCGGCGAGCTGGACGGGCGGCCCGCGGACGGCGCCCTCGCCCGCGTCAACGCCGTCGCCCTCGCGGCTCCGCCCGCTCCCTGGGCCGTGCGCGCCGACGACGGTTCACTGCGCAGGGGGCTCCGCACCCCGCCGTACTGCGGTGAACTACTGTCTGTGGTGGCCCGGGACGCCCTCGATCTGCTCACCGACCCGCTCGCGAGAGCGAGTCTGCGGCAGTGCGAGGGTGACAACTGCCCGATCGTCTACCTCGACACCTCGCGCGGCCGGCGCCGCCGGTGGTGCTCCAGCGAGGTGTGCGGCAATCGGGAGAGGGTGGCCCGGCACCGGCGGCGGGCGGCTCTGGCACGCGCCTGATCACACCCGTCCGTGATGTTCCAGTGACGTGAGGTGATCGATATGCATTCTTTTCGCTGTCTACACATCTTCCCCAGAAAAAATCCTGAACACTTTGAACACCCGCGTACCAGCACACGTACCCGGTGATGAGCGACCGACTGGGGGAACCCCCGGACACCGGAGGTAGGCGTGCGCAAGGATTCAGCCGTGGCTGATGAACACAAGCCAAGGGCCCGACATCGCATGTCTCAGCAGTCCTCGTCGACCGAACCCGACGAGGAGCTGATGCGTGCGCTGTACCGGGAACACGCGGGGCCCCTGCTGGCCTACGTGCTGCGCCTGGTGGCCGGAGACCGGCAGCGCGCCGAGGACGTCGTGCAGGAAACACTCATCCGTGCCTGGAAGAACGCCGGCCAGCTCAATCGAGCGACCGGTTCGGTACGCCCCTGGCTGGTGACGGTCGCCCGGCGCATCGTCATCGACGGCCACCGCAGCCGGCAGGCCCGGCCTCAGGAGGTCGACCCGTCGCCGCTGGAGGTCATCCCCGCGGAGGACGAGATCGACAAGGCGTTGTGGCTGATGACACTGTCGGACGCGCTGGACGACCTGACCCCTGCTCACAGGGAAGTATTGGTCGAAACATACTTCAAAGGGCGTACCGTCAATGAGGCGGCCGAAACGCTCGGCATTCCCAGCGGCACTGTGCGCTCACGGGTTTTCTACGCCCTTCGGTCGATGAAGCTGGCTCTTGAGGAGCGGGGGGTGACGGCATGAACACGTACGGGGGTTACGGAACAGGTGGTCCGGGAGCCATGCAAGGTCCACGAGGGCAGCAAGGGTCCGGGGACAACATTCACGAGACTGTCGGCGCCTACGCGCTCGGCATCCTCGACGACATCGAGGCCACGGCCTTCGAGGAGCATCTCGCCTCCTGCGAGTGGTGCGCCCAGCAGCTCGACGAGCTCGCCGGGATGGAACCGATGCTCGCGGCCCTCGCCGACCTGCCCGCCTCGCAGGGCAGCCCGGCCATCGCGGAGTCCCTCTCGGCCCGCCCGAGCCCACGGCTCGCGGAACGGCTCGTGGACGAGGTCGCGGCACGCCGGGCCCAGAAGCGCCGCCGGGGCATGTACCTGGTCGCCGCCGCGGCCGCGCTGATCATCGGCGGACCGCTGACCGTCATGGCGGTCAACGGCGGCAACGACACCGGCACGAACATGCCGCAGGCGCACGCCACCAGCCCGGCCAAGGCCGCCTTCCAGGTCATGACCGACAAGTCGTCGGCCACGGACCCGAAGACCAAGGTCAGCGCCGTCGTCGCGATCGAGCCGAAGGACTGGGGCACCCACGCGGTCCTCCAGCTCAAGAACGTCACGGGCCCCGAGAAGTGCTCCCTGATCGCCGTCGGCAAGAACGGCGAGCGCGAGACGGTCACCTCCTGGTCGGTCCCGGAGTGGGGCTACGGCACGCCCAACGCCAAGACGGAGCAGGCCAAGGAGCCCCTCTACGTCCACGGCGGCGCGGCCTTCGAACCGAACCAGATCGACCACTTCGAGGTCATGACGTTCGGGGGGAAGCGCCTCGTGGAGGTGAAGGCGTGAGCGGACTCCGGGCGCGGACGTAGCCCGGCGGGCCTCCCTTCGCGTACGGTTGACGGCTGCCCAGCACGTCAGAAGGGGGCGCCCGGTGGCCGCTCAGGCTCAGCAGGAAACCGCGCTCGGCTCGGTCCGCACATCCGTACCGGAGGAATCCGTCAAGGACGACTCCGTACGGGACCGTGAGATCGCCGTCGAACAGGAACATCTGGACCGGGTCTACCGGCGCCTCGAGGAGAAGATCCACGAGGCCGAGTTCCTCATGCACGACGCCGCCCAGCGCGGTCACGTCGGCACACCGGGGGCGCTCGCGGAGCGGGACGCCCAGGTGTTCCGCGCGGGAATCCACCTCAACCGTCTCAACAACGAGTTCGAGGACTTCCTCTTCGGCCGGATCGACCTGCTCCGCGGCAAGGACGGCGTGAAGGGGCCCGACGGCGCGTACACCGCGGTGGAGCCCGCCGAGGGCGCGGTCCGCGAGGACAACACCGCCGACATCGCGGAGACGCTCCACATCGGCCGTATCGGCGTCCTGGACGCCGAGTACGCGCCGCTGGTGATCGACTGGCGGGCACCGGCCGCCGCCCCGTTCTACCGCTCCACCCCGGTCGACCCCGGCCGGGTCGTGCGCCGCCGGGTCATCCGCTCCAAGGGCCGCCGGGTCCTCGGGGTCGAGGACGACCTCATGCGCCCGCAGGTCAAGGCCTCCCTCGACGGCCGTGAGCTGCCCGTCATCGGCGACGGAGCGCTCATGGCCGCGCTCGGGCAGGCCCGCAGCCACACCATGCGCGACATCGTGGCGTCCATCCAGGCCGAGCAGGACATGGTGATCCGCGCGCCCGCCGCGTCCGTGACCTACGTCGAGGGCGGCCCCGGCACCGGCAAGACGGCCGTCGCCCTGCACCGGGCCGCCTACCTGCTCTACCAGGACCGCCGGCGGTACGCGGGCGGCATCCTGATCGTCTCGCCGACCCCGCTGCTCGTCGCCTACACCGAAGGCGTGCTGCCCTCGCTCGGCGAGGAGGGCCAGGTCGCGATCCGCGCGATCGGCTCGCTCGTCGACGGCGTGGCCGCGACGCTGTACGACTCCCCGGCGGTGGCCCGCGCCAAGGGCTCGTACCGGATGCTGAAGGTGCTGCGGAAGGCGGCGCGCGGCGCGCTGGAGAACCCGGCCGGCCCGGCACGCGGCGCCGACAACGGCCAGCTCACCTTCGGCGAGCCGGAACAGGCCCCCGCCGGCACCCCCACCCGGCTGCGGGTCGTCGCCTTCGGGCGCCGTCTGGAGCTGGAGTCCGCCGAACTGGACCGGATCAAGCACAACGCGCTCGGCGGGACCGCGCCGGTCAACCTGCTGCGCCCGCGCGCCCGCAGACTCCTGCTGGACGCGCTGTGGGCGAAGTCGGGCGCCGGGACCCGGCACTCGGACCCGGAGCTGGCCGCCGAGCTGCGGTCCTCGTTCGACGAGGACGTCACCTCCGAGGACAGTTTCCTGGCGTTCCTGGACGCCTGGTGGCCGGAGCTGACCCCGCGCGGGGTGCTGGCCGCGATGGCCGACGAGCGGCGCCTCGGGCGCTGGGCGCGCCGGATCCTCAACCCGGGGGAGGTCCGCCGGGTGGCCCGCTCGCTCAAGCGGGACGGGTTCTCCGTGCACGACGTGGCGATGCTCGACGAGCTGGAGGCCATCGTCGGGACACCCGCACGGCCCAGGAAGCGCCGCGATCTGGACCCGCTGGACCAGCTCACCGGCCTGGAGGAGCTCATGCCGGTGCGCGAGGAGACCCAGCGCGAGCGCGCCGAGCGGCTGGCGCAGGAGCGGACCGAGTACGCGCACGTGATCGTCGACGAGGCGCAGGACCTCACGCCCATGCAGTGGCGGATGGTCGGCCGGCGCGGCCGGCACGCCACCTGGACGGTCGTGGGCGACCCGGCCCAGTCCTCGTGGTCCGACCCCGACGAGGCGGCCGAGGCCCGGGACGAGGCGCTCGGCACCCGCCCCCGGCGCCGCTTCACCCTCACCGTCAACTACCGCAACCCGGCGGAGATCGCCGAGCTGGCCGCCAAGGTCCTCGCGCTCGCCATGCCGGGCTCCGAGTCCCCGTCCGCCGTACGGTCCACGGGCGTCGAGCCCCGCTTCGCGGTCGTACGGGACTCCCTCGCGCAGACCGTGCGGGCCGAGGCCGCCCATCTCCTCGACCGGGTCGACGGCACCGTGGGCGTCGTCGTCGCCATGAACCGGCGCGAGGAGGCCGCCCGCTGGCTCACCGGGCTCGGGGACCGCGTGGTGGCCCTGGGAAGCCTGGAGGCCAAGGGCCTGGAGTACGACGCGACCGTGGTCGTCTCGCCCGCGGAGATCGCCGACGAGTCGCCCGCCGGACTGCGGGTCCTGTACGTCGCCCTGACCCGGGCCACGCAGCAGCTCACCGTGGTCTCCAGCGACCGCGACGAGCCCGACGCGGACGGGGTGCCCGACCTCCTGCGGGACTGACGGCCCCCGCGCCGAAAAGAACTCCCGGGACGGGAATTGCTCCACGGGAATCCTTTGTTACCTTTGACGTGACACCGGCCCGATCCAAGCCCCCGGGCCCAACCTTCGTCGCTACGAGCGACCACTTGCCGCGAGGCGAGCATGGCGGGTCGGTGTCATTGAACGTCGTCCTTCACCGAAGGACCTGGAGAGGCCCACGTCATCCGTGACGTGGGCCTCTTTCGTCCCCCGGCCGGTCCCCCGACCCTCCCGCGCGGCGGCCGCCCCTCTCTCGTACAGTGGAATCCGCTTTCCGAAGAGCGAACCCCCGGCGAACAAAACGTTCGCAATCCGGGGCGACTACCGCGTACTCGGTGGTAGGTGCGACGATCGGACGGCACAAAGCAGTGACTCGGTGAAAGCAGAGGAAGTCGGCCATGGCAACGGCGCCCAGCGTCTCCTACTCGATGACGGTCCGGCTGGAGGTGCCCGCGAGCGGAACCGCGGTCTCCCAGCTCACGACGGCCGTGGAGTCCAGCGGAGGCTCGGTGACCGGCCTCGACGTGACCGCGTCCGGCCACGAGAAGCTCCGGATCGACGTCACCATCGCGGCGAGCTCCACCTCGCACGCCGACGAGATCGTCGAGCAGCTCCGCCGGATCGAGGGCGTGACGCTCGGCAAGGTCTCCGACCGTACGTTCCTCATGCACCTCGGCGGCAAGATCGAGATGCAGTCCAAGCACCCGATCCGCAACCGTGACGACCTCTCCATGATCTACACCCCGGGTGTGGCCCGGGTGTGCATGGCGATCGCCGAGAACCCCGAGGACGCCCGCCGCCTCACCATCAAGCGCAATTCCGTTGCGGTCGTGACGGACGGCTCCGCGGTGCTGGGCCTCGGCAACATCGGCCCGAAGGCCGCGCTGCCCGTCATGGAGGGCAAGGCGGCCCTCTTCAAGCGCTTCGCCGGCATCGACGCCTGGCCGCTGTGCCTGGACACCCAGGACACCGACGCGATCGTCGAGATCGTCAAGGCGATCGCCCCCGGCTTCGCGGGCATCAACCTGGAGGACATCTCCGCGCCGCGCTGCTTCGAGATCGAGGCCCGGCTGCGCGAGGCCCTCGACATCCCCGTCTTCCACGACGACCAGCACGGCACGGCCATCGTCGTCCTCGCCGCCCTGACCAACGCGCTTCGCGTCGCGGGCAAGGCGATCGGCGACATCCGGGTCGTCATGTCCGGCGCGGGAGCGGCCGGTACGGCCATCCTCAAGCTGCTCATCGCCGCCGGGGTGAAGAACGCCGTCGTCGCCGACATCCACGGCGTCGTCCACGCCGGCCGCGGCGACCTCGTCGACGCCGCCCCGGACTCCCCGCTGCGCTGGATCGCCGACAACACCAACCTCGAAGGCCTCACGGGCACGTTGAAGGAGGCCGTGCGCGACGCCGACGTCTTCATCGGTGTCTCCGCCCCGAACGTGATCGACGGGGACGACGTGGCCTCGATGGCGGAGAACGCCATCGTGTTCGCGCTTGCGAACCCCGACCCCGAGGTCGACCCGGCAATCGCCCGCCAGACCGCGGCAGTTGTGGCCACCGGCCGCTCCGACTTCCCCAACCAGATCAACAACGTCCTGGTGTTCCCGGGTGTCTTCCGTGGCCTCCTGGACGCCCAGTCGCGTACCGTCAACACGGACATGATGCTCGCCGCCGCGGCCGCGCTCGCGAACGTGGTGACCGAGGACGAGCTCAACCCGAACTACATCATCCCCAGCGTCTTCAACGACAAGGTCGCGGGCGCGGTCGCCGGGGCCGTGCGTGACGCGGCGAAGGCGGCGGGGGCGACGGACGCGGCCAACACGAGCGCGTAGCACGGGTCGAGCCGGGCCGCGAGCCCGTGCCGTACCGGCCGATGTCCCGTCTGTGACGGGCGCCACGACCGCCCGGAACCCGGCGCGTCGCGGAACGCGGGGCCAGTGGCCGCCTCTAGGGTGGCGGCCAGGCTCAGGCCTCGCAGGGGCCTCTTCGTGTGACCCCCAGGGGTGTTCGTGTGACTCCCAGGGGTGCCGGATTGGCTTTCCCGCCGCAGGTGGGGGCAGGATGCGTCTTCGGGCGCGACGGTCTGGCCACGGACCCGGGTCCGGGAGCCGACCGAGGACCCTGGCAGCATCGGCTTCACTGTGCCCGATATGCGGCTCCGCCGCCTGGCACGCCTCAACAGCAAGAAGAACACGGGAGTAACAACATGAACCGCAGTGAGCTGGTGGCCGCGCTGGCCGACCGTGCCGAGGTGACCCGCAAGGACGCCGACGCCGTTCTGGCCGCTTTCGCCGAGACCGTCGGCGAGATCGTCGCCAAGGGCGACGAGAAGGTGACCATCCCCGGCTTCCTGACCTTCGAGCGCACCCACCGTGCCGCTCGCACCGCGCGCAACCCGCAGACCGGCGACCCGATCCAGATCCCGGCCGGCTTCAGCGTGAAGGTCTCCGCGGGCAGCAAGCTCAAGGAAGCCGCCAAGGGCAACTAGTCCCGGCGCCCGTACGTTCCCCTCGGACGCGGGACGCGGGAGACGTACGAAGCCCAGCAACGCCAATGGGGCGGCCCTTTCAGGGGGCCGCCCCATCGGCGTACGCGGGCGAGCCCGCCGGAGTGCTAGCCGAGCGCCTTGCCCGGCAGTTCGACCTTTGCGCCGAGGGCGATGAGCTTGTCCATGAAGTTCTCGTAGCCGCGGTTGATCAGGTCGATGCCGTGGACGCGGGACGTGCCCTGGGCCGCCAGCGCCGCGATCAGGTACGAGAAGCCGCCGCGCAGGTCGGGGATGACCAGGTCGGCGCCCTGCAGCTTCGTCGGGCCCGAAACGACGGCGGAGTGCAGGAAGTTGCGCTGGCCGAAGCGGCAGACGGAGCCGCCGAGGCACTCGCGGTAGAGCTGGATGTGCGCGCCCATCTGGTTCAGCGCGGACGTGAAGCCCAGCCGGGACTCGTACACCGTCTCGTGGATGATCGACAGGCCGGTGGCCTGCGTCAGGGCCACGACCAGCGGCTGCTGCCAGTCGGTCTGGAAGCCGGGGTGGACGTCCGTCTCCAGCGCGATGGACTTGAGCTGCGAGCCCGGGTGCCAGAAGCGGATGCCCTCGTCGTCGATCTCGAAGGCGCCGCCCACCTTGCGGTAGGTGTTCAGGAACGTCATCATCGACCGCTGCTGGGCGCCGCGGACGTAGATGTTGCCCTCGGTCGCCAGCGCCGCGGAAGCCCACGAGGCGGCCTCCAGGCGGTCCGGGAGGGCCGCGTGGGTGTAACCGCCGAGCGAGTCCACACCGGTGATGCGGATCGTCCGGTCGGTGTCCATCGCGATGATGGCGCCCATCTTCTGCAGGACGCAGATCAGGTCCTCGATCTCCGGCTCCACGGCCGCGTTCGAGAGCTCCGTGACACCCTCCGCGAGGACCGCGGTCAGCAGGACCTGCTCGGTCGCGCCCACGGACGGGTACGGAAGCTGGATCTTGGTGCCGCGCAGCCGCTGCGGGGCCTCCAGGTACTGGCCGTCCTCCCGCTTCTCGATCTTCGCGCCGAACTGCCGCAGCACCTCGAAGTGGAAGTCGATCGGCCGGCCGCCGATGTCGCAGCCGCCGAGACCCGGGATGAACGCGTGGCCCAGCCGGTGCAGCAGCGGGCCGCAGAAGAGGATCGGGATGCGCGACGAGCCCGCGTGGGCATCGATGTCGGCGACGTTCGCGCTCTCGACGTGCGAGGGATCGAGGATCAGCTCACCGGGCTCCTCACCCGGACGGACGGTCACACCGTGCAACTGCAGCAGCCCGCGTACGACACGGACGTCGCGGATGTCGGGGACATTGCGCAGCCGGCTCGGCCCGCTGCCCAGCAGGGCGGCGACCATGGCCTTCGGTACGAGGTTCTTCGCACCGCGGACACGGATCTCGCCCTCAAGCGGGGTTCCGCCATGGACAAGCAGGACATCGTCGTTGACGGTCATGTATCTCGCGTTCCGATGAGTTGGGCAGGTGTGGGTCGTCGGCAGGCCGGTCGTACGGGAGCCGAACAGCAAGGGTAATGGGCGCCCGCCCCGGCGCAGTAAGCCCGAGGAGGACTCAGCTCTGTCATAGCTTGGCCACAACACGAGCCGTCCTTGGCCGGGCACGGGGGGTCACCGGCGCCGCCGTGCGCGGGCGACGCTTCGTTGCGCCCTGAGCTGCATTCACTCCCGTACGCGCATTGGCTCCCCACATGAAGGGAATGTGCGGGATCATGTCTGGCATGACCGAGGTGTCCTCGCTCACAGGGCGGCTGCTCGTGGCCACGCCCGCCCTGGCGGACCCGAACTTCGACCGCGCGGTGGTGCTGCTCCTCGACCACGACGAGGAGGGCTCCCTCGGTGTCGTCCTCAACCGTCCGACGCCGGTCGGTGTCGGGGACATCCTGGAGAACTGGGCCGGACTGGCCGGGGAACCGGGGGTCGTCTTCCAGGGCGGCCCCGTCTCGCTGGACTCCGCGCTGGGGGTGGCGGTCATCCCGGGCGGCATGGCGGGGGAGCGCGCGCCCCTCGGCTGGCGGCGGGTGCACGGCGCGATCGGTCTCGTGGACCTGGAGGCCCCGCCCGAACTGCTGGCGTCCGCCCTCGGCTCCCTGCGCATCTTCGCCGGATACGCGGGCTGGGGACCGGGCCAACTGGAGAACGAACTGGTCGACGGCGCCTGGTACGTCGTCGAGTCCGAACCCGGCGACGTCTCCTCCCCGGCGCCCGAACGCCTGTGGCGCGAGGTCCTGCGCCGCCAGCGCAGCGAGCTGGCGATGGTCGCGACGTACCCCGACGATGCCTCCCTCAACTGACCGGCGCACCGGCCCCGGTGTCTTCCGCCGTTCGTGCGCGGCCCTTCCCTCAACTGATGGGTGCGAGCCCCAGTACCCTTGGCTTCATGAGCACTCTTGAGCCTGAGACCCAGCCCCAGCGAGGCACGGGGACGGGGACCCTCGTAGAGCCGACGCCGCAGGTGTCGCACGGCGACGGGGACCACGAGCGCTTCGCCCATTACGTCCAGAAGGACAAGATCATGGCGAGCGCGCTGGACGGCACGCCCGTGGTGGCGCTGTGCGGCAAGGTGTGGGTGCCGGGCCGCGACCCGAAGAAGTACCCCGTGTGTCCCATGTGCAAGGAGATCTTCGAGTCCATGGGCGCCGGTGGCGGCGACCAGGGCAAGGGCGGCGACAAGAAGTAGCGCCGGGCTCCGGCCCCGGCGCGGTACGCCGCGCAGACCGACCACGGCCGCGACGCCCCCGGCGAGGGGCGGCGCGGCCGTGTCGTGCGCGGGGCGCTCCCGGAGCGGCCGTCTCCTGCGGGGGTGGGCTGTTTTTCACAGCGGTGCGCGATCACAGAGTGGTGTAGACCTCTTGTGGGCGGGTCCCGGTACTCCTTAGCCTCCGGAGTGTTGTGCGATGCGAAGCCGTCATTGCGCATGCTGCAACACGCTCTGGCTGGAGGACGCCCGTTGAAGCCCAGTGCTCCCGGATCGCCGTGGCGCGAACGGTGACCACCCCGCCTCCGGCCGACACCGGACCCGTTGCGGCCGACCGTTCCTCGCAACCGAGCGGCGCCGCCCTCCGGCAGACAGACGCCCTCCGACGGCACGGCACTCTCCGGCGGGCCGGTGGCTCGGGGTCGGACGGTGCCCTTCGGCAGGCAGGCACCCTCCGGCAGGCTCGCGGCCGGCCGGTGCCCTCCGGTGGGCCAGTGGTTCGCGGCCGGACGGTGCCCTCCGGCAGACGGGCGCTCTCTCGCGGGCTGGTGCCCTTCGGCGGGCCGGTGGCTCGGGGCCGGACGGTGCCCTCCGGCAGACGGGCGCTCTCGGGCGGACCGGCGCCCTCCGGTGGACCCGCGTCTCGCGTCCGGGCGGTGTCCTTCGGGGAGGGCTTTCCCCGGGCTCCTGGGGCGGCGGGAATTCGTCTGTCAGTTCCCCGGGCGTCTTCTTCGGGCGGACCGCGCCGCCGTCGTCGGCGCGCACGGCGGATTTCCCCCGGCGCCGCCACCGCGACCATTCCGGTTCCGATTCCGGAGCGGCTCACCGGTCGTCTTCCGGGCGGTCCGGACGATGCCCCGCACGGCTCCGGCGGACCCCTCTTCCCCTTGCCGCCCGACTCCGGCCCACCGAAGTCGGGCGGCCCCGCACGGCCCCGATGCCGCGCGGTTTCACCCGCCCCGTCGCGGATGCGCGGAAGGCCTCGGGAAACCGGCCGGGCGGGCCGCGCGCGATTTTCCCGGGCGGATCACTTTCCCGCCCGGCCACACCCCGGTCCACGGCCTCCGGCGCGATTTCCCGAACTCGCCGGACGGGTCCGGGAGTCCGACCGGACGGTATGGCGCCCGCCTTCCCGGCGGCCATTCACGTGCCGGTCCTCCCCACGCCGATCTTCCTCATACGGCTCCTCTTCGTACGCGAACCCAGTGACCCGTCTCCGGCCCCGGCGGCGGTAAAGGACTGAAGGACGGATGGACATGAAGGACACGGGCCTGATTCCCGCTCCCCTCGTCGTCGAAGGCGCGGCGGAAGGACGGTTCACGCTGGACGCGGACACCGTCCTGTGGGCCGCGCCGGGCACGGACACCACCGCGCGCTGGCTCGGCTCGGCCCTCGGCGCCGCGCTCGGACTGCCCCTGCGACCTGGGCCGCGGGACGCTCCGCGCGCCGTACGCCTGCTCCTCGACGACACCCTGGGGCCGGAGGCCTACCGGCTCGCCGTCGGCGACGACGGTGTCGAGATCCGCGGCGGCGACGCGGCCGGCGTCTTCTGGGGCGCCCAGACACTGCGTCAACTGCTCGGCCCCGACGCATTCCGCCGCGCCCCCGTCCGTCCGCGGACGGCGTACGAAATCCGGCACGGAGTCATCGAGGACGCGCCCCGATTCCGCTGGCGCGGTCTGATGCTCGACGTCTCACGGCACTTCATGCCGAAGGAAGGCGTCCTGCGCTACCTCGATCTGCTGGCCGCGCACAAACTCAACGTCTTCCACTTCCATCTCACCGACGATCAGGGATGGCGTGTTCAGATCAATCGCTATCCGAAGCTGACGGAGATCGGCTCGTGGCGGGCGCGCACCAAATTCGGCCACCGGGCCTCGCCGCTGTGGGACGACAAGCCGCACGGAGGCTTCTACACCCAGGACGACATCCGGGAGATCGTCGCGTACGCGGCCGAGCGGCATATCGCCGTCGTCCCCGAAATCGACATCCCCGGCCACTCGCAGGCCGCCATCGCCGCGTATCCGGAACTGGGCAACACCGACGTCGTCGACACGACCTCCCTGACCGTCTGGGACAACTGGGGCGTCTCCAAAAACGTACTCGCCCCCACCGACAACACCCTGCGCTTCTACGAGGGGGTGTTCGAGGAACTTCTCGATCTGTTCCCGGCGGACCCGGACCGCTTGCCGGAGTTCTCCGGCTTCTTCCACATCGGGGGCGACGAGTGCGCCAAGGACCAGTGGAGGGAGTCGGCCACGGCGCAGGCGCGCATCCGGGAACTCGGACTCGCCGACGAGGACGCGTTGCAGGCCTGGTTCATCCGGCACTTCGACAACTGGCTGTCCGCGCGCGGACGTCGGCTCATCGGCTGGGACGAGATCCTGGAGGGCGGTCTGGCGCCGGGCGCCGCGGTCTCGTCGTGGCGCGGCTACCAGGGCGGGGTCACGGCCGCGCGCGCGGGCCACGACGTCGTCATGTGCCCTGAGCAGCACGTGTATCTGGACTACCGTCAGGCCGCGGGCGAGGACGAACCGGTGCCGATCGCCTATGTGCGCACTCTGGAGGACGTCTACCGCTTCGAGCCGGTTCCGCCGCAGCTCACCGAGGCCGAGGCGCGGCATGTGCTGGGCACGCAGGCCAACGTGTGGACCGAGGTGATGGAGGACCACGCGCGCGTGGACTACCAGGCGTTCCCGCGGCTCGCCGCCTTCGCCGAGGTCGCCTGGAGCCGTCTGCCGGCCCCCGGGGATCGGGACTTCGCCGGCTTCGAGCGGCGGATGAACGCCCACTACGGGCGGCTCGACGCCCTCGGCGTGGCCTACCGCGCGCCCTCGGGTCCGCGGCCCTGGCAGCGGCGGCCGGGCGTGCTCGGACGCCCGATCGAGGGGGCGCCCCCGAACGTGTGAGACCGCTCACGGTCGCCCGGCTCCGGTGCCCGTGTCCCGGAGCCGTTGCACCACAAGGAAAAATGGCCCCCAAGGGTCACCGAAGAGTGATAATCGGCTTCCACCGGTGATGCCGTGCGAAAACAGGCCATCTCCCTGGTGAGACGGGCGAATGCCTCCTAGCGGACCCCCGCGTCGAGGGCCCGGGAAGATGTGCCAGAGTTGCCACGTCCGCCCTGTCAGCACGTACCGTACGGCAGCACAGGTGGGACCAGGTGGGGCAGCGGGAAGGGGCAACCGGTTTGACCACGCACGCACCGCAGACGGCGCAGGCCGTGACGCTGCCCGTCTCGCTGGACGAGGCGGTGGCGGCGCTGTCCGCCATGCCCACGGCCGTTCCGGTGGCAGGCGGCACGGACCTCATGGCCGCGGTCAACTCCGGACAGCTCAGGCCGGCCGCGCTCGTCGGCCTCGGCCGGATCACCGAGATCCGCGGCTGGCAGTACCAGGACGGCCACGCGCTGCTCGGCGCGGGCCTCACGCACGCCCGCATGGGCCGCCCCGACTTCGCCGCCCTCATCCCGGCGCTCGCGGCCGCGGCGCGGGCGGCCGGACCGCCGCAGATCCGCAACGCCGGCACCCTCGGCGGCAACATCGCCACGGCCGCCCCCACCGGGGACGCGCTGCCCGTACTGGCCGCACTGGAAGCCACGCTGATCATCGCGGGGCCGGGCGGCACCCGGCGCGAGATCCCCGTGTCGCATCTGCTCGCCGGCGTGGACATGCTCCGCGGCGGAGAGCTCATCGGCTACGTCCGCGTGCCGCTGCTGCACGCGCCGCAGGTCTTCCTGAAGGCCACCGGCCGCACCGGACCCGGGCGCGCCATCGCCTCCGTCGCCGTCGTCCTCGACCCGGCCAGGCGCGGCGTGCGCTGCGCCGTCGGCGCCATAGCGCCGATGCCGCTGCGGCCGCTGGACGCCGAGGCCTGGGTCGCCCAGCTCATCGACTGGGACAACAACCGCGCGATCGTCCCCGAGGCGCTGAGCGCGTTCGGCGAGTACGTGGCCGCGGCCTGCATCCCGGATCCCGTCCCCGCCGAGGACGGAACCCTCACACCGCTTCCGCCCGCCGTACTGCACCTGCGGCGCACCGTCGCCGCGCTGGCCCGACGAGCACTTGGAAGGGCACTGTCGTGACCGACGACCAGCACGAAGAGGGCGCTTCGCGCGGCGGGAGCCGCTGGGACCCGCTGCCCCAGGGCGACTACGACGACGGAGCCACCGCCTTCGTCAAGCTCCCCGAGGGCGGCATAGAGGCACTGCTCGCCAGCCGGGAGCCCCTCGCCGCGCCCGGACACGGCTACGTGCCCCCGCAGATCGACGTGACGCCCGCCCCCGCCGAGTCCGCCGACCCGGCCGCCGGCGGCACCTGGGCCGGTCGGGGCGGCGACGAGCAGTGGCCGGATCCCGACACCGCGCGGCAGGCCGGCGCCCACGACGACCGCTTCACGTACCACCCCGGTTCCACCGGACAGTGGCAGTTCGACGACGGCTCCGGCCAGGCGCAGGGACCCGGGCACGACGTGACCGGGCAGTGGTCGATCCCGGTGGCCGGAGGCGACCTCCCGGACGAATCGGGCGAGTTCACCACCTCGGCACTCGTCGAGCAGTGGGGCGGCACCCCGCCCGCCACGCTCCCCGGCGGCGCGGCCGCGCCCTGGGCCGGCGAGATCGGACAGCCCTGGACCGCCGAGGCCCACGAAACGGCCGCTGAGGCCCCCGCCGGACCCGCGGGGCATCCCGGAGTCGAATCGCCCGCGCGAGCCGCCCAGGAGGCCGCACAGGCCGCTCACGAGGCCGCCGAGCCCGCCGCCGACCCCCGTCCGGTGACCGCAGGGACGCCCGAGGCGGCCGAGCCGGATCCGGCGCACGAGGCCGCCGCGACGGCCGACGAGACCCCGGACGCGGACCTCCCGGCCCCGACCGGACACGACGATCACCCCCTGGCCTCCTACGTCCTGCGCGTCAACGGCGCCGACCGGCCGGTCACCGACGCCTGGGTCGGCGAGTCGCTGCTCTACGTGCTGCGCGAGCGGCTGGGCCTCGCGGGCGCCAAGGACGGCTGCTCGCAGGGCGAGTGCGGTGCCTGCAACGTCCAGGTGGACGGCCGGCTCGTCGCCTCCTGCCTGGTGCCCGGCGTCACCGCCGCCGGCAGCGAGGTGCGCACCGTCGAGGGCCTGGCCGCCGACGGACAGCCCTCCGACGTCCAGCGGGCGCTGGCCAGGTGCGGTGCCGTGCAGTGCGGCTTCTGCGTCCCCGGCATGGCGATGACCCTGCACGACCTGCTGGAGGGCAACCCCGCGCCGAGCGAACTGGAGACCCGCCAGGCCCTGTGCGGCAACCTGTGCCGCTGCTCCGGCTACCGCGGTGTCCTGGACGCCGTGCGCGAGGTCGTCGCCGAACGCGAGGCGCACTCCGCCGCCGCGGCCGAGGCCGAGGCCGCCCCCGAGGCGGACGAGGCCCGCATCCCGCACCAGGCCGGCCCCGGCGCCGGCGGCATCCACCCCTCCGCCTACGAGGACGGCGCCGCCTACGGAGTACCGGCACAGCACGACCAGCCGTACGGCCAGGACGGAGGCCAGGCGTGACCAACCAAGCCGCGACCGCGACACCAGCGGTGCCCGAGACGGGCCCCGAGCCCGTGCCGCACGGGCTCGGCGTCTCGCTGCCCGCCGCGGACGACCGCGCCAAGACCGAGGGCACGTTCCCCTACGCCGCCGACCTGTGGGCCGAGGGCCTGCTGTGGGCCGCCGTGCTCCGCTCGCCGCACCCGCACGCCCGCATCCTGTCCATCGACACCAGCCACGCGCGCGAGATGCCCGGCGTGCGCGCGGTCATCACGCACGAGGACGTGCCCGGCACCCCGATCCACGGCCGCGGCAGAGCCGACCGCCCGGTGTTCGCCTCCGACGTCGTACGCCACCACGGCGAGCCCATCGCGGCCGTCGCCGCCGACCACCCGGACACCGCCCGGATGGCCGCCGCCGCCGTCATCGTCGAGTACGAGGTGCTCGAACCGGTCACCGACCCGGAGCACGCCTTCGAGGCCGAACCGCTGCACCCCGACGGCAACCTGATCCGGCACATCCCGCTGAGCCACGGCGACCCGGACGCGGTCGGCGAGGTCGTCGTCGAGGGCCTGTACCGCATCGGCCGCCAGGACCCCGCCCCCATCGGCGCCGAGGCCGGACTCGCCGTGCCCCGCCCCGACGGCGGCGTCGAGCTCTACATCGCCTCCACCGACCCGCACAGCGACCGCGACGCGGCCGCCGCCTGCTACGGCCTCGAACCCGCGCGCGTGAAGGTCGTCGTCACCGGTGTCCCCGGGGCCACCGCCGACCGCGAGGACCAGGGCTTCCAGCTCGCCCTCGGCCTCCTCGCCCTGGCGACCGGCTGCCCGGTGAAACTCACCGCCACGCGCGAGGAGTCCTTCCTCGGCCACGCCCACCGTCACCCGACCCTGCTGCGCTACCGCCACCACGCCGACGCCGAGGGCAACCTCGTCAAGGTCGAGGCGCAGATCCTGCTCGACGCGGGCGCCTACGCCGACACCTCCGGCGAGTCGCTGGCCGCCGCCGTCTCCTTCGCCTGTGGCCCGTACGTCGTCCCGAACGCCTTCATCGAGGGCTGGGCCGTCCGCACCAACAACCCGCCCTCGGGCCACGTCCGCGGCGAGGGCGCCCTCCAGGTGTGCGCCGCCTACGAGGCCCAGATGGACAAGCTGGCGAAGAAGCTCGGCGTCGACCCCGCCGAACTGCGCCTGCGCAACGTCCTGGCCACCGGCGACGTCCTGCCCACCGGCCAGACGGTGACCTGCCCCGCGCCCGTCGCCGAGCTCCTCCAGGCCGTACGCGACTACCCGCTGCCCGCCCTGCCCAAGGACACGCCCGAGGACGAGTGGCTGCTGCCCGGCGGCCCCGAGGGCGCGGGCGAACCCGGTGCCGTACGCCGCGGTGTCGGCTACGGACTGGGCATGGTGCACATGCTCGGCGCCGAGGGCGCCGACGAGGTCTCGACCGCCACCGTCAAGGTCCACGACGGCGTGGCCACCGTGCTCTGCGCGGCCGTGGAGACCGGCCAGGGCTTCACCACGCTGGCCCGCCAGATCGTCCAGGAGACCCTCGGCATCGACGAGGTGCACGTGGCTCCCGTCGACACCGACCAGCCCCCGGCCGGCCCGAGCTCCCGCGGCCGGCACACCTGGGTGTCCGGCGGAGCGGTGGAGCGCGCGGCCAAGATGGTCCGCACGCAGTTGCTGCAGCCCCTGGCGCACAAGTTCGGCATGTCCACCGAGCTGCTCCAGATCACCGACGGCAAGATCACCTCGTACGACGGGGTGCTGTCGACCACGGTCACCGAGGCGATGGACGGCAAGGAGCTGTGGGCGACCGCGCAGTGCCGCCCGCACCCGACCGAACCGCTGGACGAGAACGGCCAGGGCGACGCCTTCGTGGGCCTCGCGTTCTGCGCCGTCCGCGCGGTGGTCGACGTCGACATCGAGCTCGGCTCGGTACGGGTCGTGGAGCTGGCGCTCGCCCAGGACGTCGGCCGGATCCTCAACCCGGCGCAGCTCAAGGCCCGCATCGAAGCCGGCGTCACCCAGGGCGTGGGCGCGGCGCTGACCGAGAACCTCCGGACCAACCGCGGTCTGGTCCGCCACCCCGACCTCACCGGCTACGCCCTGCCGACCGCCCTGGACGCGCCCGACATCCGCATCGTCAAGCTCGTGGAGGAGCGCGACGTCGTCGCCCCCTTCGGTGCCAAGGCGGCCAGCGCGGTGCCGGTCGTGACCTCGCCCGCGGCCATCGCCTCCGCCGTCCGCGCGGCCACCGGGCGGCCGGTCAACCGGCTGCCGATCCGCCCGCAGGCGGCCGTGGTGACGGCCTCGTGACCGAGCGGGAGCACGCGTCCGGCGAGCCCTCGCCGGACGGCTCCGCCCCGCCGCTCCCCGGCGCCGACGCCGGGCCGCGCTATGAACCCGCGCCCGGCGTGGGCAAACTGCTGCTCTGGGTGCTGCTGTTCGTACTGGCGGCCCTGGCCGTCGTCCTCGGCGGCGTCTACTTCACCTGACGCCCAGGGCTTCACCCCGCGGCCACGGCTTCACCCCGTGCCCACGGCTTCACCCCGTGCCCACGGCTTCATCTGCGGCCAAGGATTCATCCTGCGCCCACGGGCTTCGTCCTGCGGCCACGGCTTCTCAAGCCGTCCGTCGTGGCGTCCCGTCGACGTTTTCCCGACCGGCTTCGGTCCGTCCCGGCGCGTCCCTGGCGTTGTCAGTGGGGCGGCGTATCGTTCTGGCTCGTGGGGGAACTGCCGTGGCACGAACGGCCGTTCCCCTCGGGGGAAGCACGGAGCGTTCACATGCGCGGGGGAGCCATGAGTACGACTGACATCGAGGTCGGCGGCACGATCACACTGTCCGAGGACGAGCTGGATCCGTTCGTCACGCACGCGGCCACCCGGGACCGGCTCACCGGCCCCGGACTGCCGCGGGACGACGCGCTGCTCGCGTTCGGCGCCCTTCGCGAGCACGGCCTGCGCACGGTCGCGGACCTCGCGGGCGACGCCGACAAACTCGCGGAGGAACTGCGCGACCAGCTCGTCGTCGGAGCGCTGCGCAGCCTCGACCGGGACCTGGAGTCGATCCTGCTCGACGGGACGACGGGCGCGGTGTCCTCGGCGTACGTCCGGCCGAACCCCGCCCACCTGGATCTCGCGCCCCTGGCGCCCTCCCTGGACGCCCTGCTGCGCTTCGCGGCGGCCACCGAGGAACTGACCCTGTCGCGGGGCCGTTCCGGCCCGTTCGGCCCGAAGGCGGTCGCGCAGGTGTCGGACCGGCTGAGCGCCGTCTTCGCGGACGCCACCGGTGAGGACGTCCCGCCGTACTGGCGGATGGCCGCCCTGATCCGCCCGCTCGCCCGGATCGCCGGACCCGGCGACGGACTCGTCCTCGGCCTGCCGAAGCGGCTGCTGGACGAGGAGTTCGGCGCGGGCGGGATCATGCGCTTCGAGGACGTCGACTTCCCGCCCGCCCTGACGCACGAGCCGACCCGCCGCTTCCTGCGGGAGTCGGGCCTGCCCGAGGACGGCTTCCTGTTCCAGCTCGACACCGAGATGCCCCTGGCGGCCCTCAGCGAGTACTACGCGGACGAGGGCCCGGACGCGTTCTCCGCCGCCCTGCTCCCGGTCGCGGCCGGGAGCCTCATACGCCTGGGCCACCTCCTGGAGGACACGAGCCTGGTGCTGGACGGCACCACGGGCGCGGTGCTCGCCTGGAGCGAGCCGGACCTCACCCTGCGCCCGCTCAACGCGGACATCTCCACGCTGGCGTTCACCCTGTGGCTCCTCCACCGCGAGAAGACGGTGGACGCGGTCCACCACCTGAGCGACTCCTACGAACAGCTCGCCGCCACCCTGACCGAGACCCTCGCCACCGTCGATCCCGGCGCCTGCGACCGGACCCCGGCCCTCCCCGGCGACGACGGCCGCCGCCGCTGGCCGGAGATGTTCGAGGACCGCTCGGCCGGCATGCTGTACGCCTGACGGCTCCGGCGGCCGCAGCGACCGCGGTGGCCTCGGAGACCCGTGCGGTCCCGACCGCCCGGAGGGACCGTGCCGCCTCGAAGGAGAACGGCCGCCTCGAAGGAGTGTGGCTGTCCAAAGCAGAACGGCCGCCCCTGAACGGGACGGCCGACCTCCGCGCGGAGACCGTGGCGGGATTCGAACCCACGTAACTCGAGTTGCAGTCGAGCCCCTGAACCACTCGGGCACACGGTCGTTCTCAGGTGCGGCACGGCTCACTCGTTCCGAACCTGATGGGAAGACCGTAGGCGGGGTGCCCGAGGGCGCTCAAGGGTTCCGGGGCGGCTGCAACGCGACTGCCACACGCCGTTCACGAACGGCGGGCGGCCCGCCGGGAACGGGGTCGCGTCACGGCCCGGGGGAGTGGTCCTAGGTCCAAAGACCTGCCTGATCACCGACCACCGACAGGAGTCACCCAAAGCTGCGCACCTTACGCTGACCGGCATGACAGCAGTGGAAGTGAGCGGGTCCGCGACGATTCCGTCCGGGGGCGAGGGCGAGGACGACCGCGGAGTGCTCGGCCGGGCCCACCGGGCGCTCACCATCGGGATCGTCTCCGTGGTCCTGGTGATCGCGTTCGAGGCGACGGCCGTGGGGACGGCGATGCCCGTGGCCGCGCGGGAACTCGACGGGGTCGCCCTGTACGCGTTCGCGTTCTCCGCCTACTTCACCACGAGCCTGTTCGGCATGGTGCTCGCCGGCCAGTGGTCCGACCGCGACGGGCCGCTGGCCTCGCTGGCCTCGGGCATCGGCGCCTTCGCCGCGGGACTGCTGCTCTCCGGGACCGCCGGCGGGATGTGGATGTTCATCCTCGGACGGGCCGTCCAGGGACTCGGCGGCGGGCTCGTCATCGTCGCCCTGTACGTCGTCGTCGGGCGGGCCTACCCGCAACGGCTGCGGCCCGCGATCATGGCGGCGTTCGCGGCGGCCTGGGTGGTGCCCTCCGTGGTCGGACCGCTCGCCGCGGGCGCGGTCACCGAGCACCTCGGCTGGCGCTGGGTGTTCATCGGGATTCCGGCGCTGGTCGGCGTCCCGCTCGCGCTCGCGCTGCCGCAGATACGGCGGCGCGCCTCCGGGCCCGCCGGAACCGCCGACCGCGCGCCGCTGGACCGGCGGCGCATCCGGCTCGCGTTCGGGATCGCGCTGGGCGCCGGGCTGTTCCAGTACGCCGCCCAGGATCTGCGCCCGCTCTCCCTGCTCCCCGCCGCGGCCGGTGCCGCACTGATCGTCCCCGCCGTGCGCGGCCTGCTGCCCCGCGGCACCTGGCGGGCGGCCCGCGGACTGCCGTCCGTGGTGCTGCTGCGCGGAGTGTCCGCGGGCGCCTTCATCGCCGCCGAGTCCTTCGTGCCGCTGATGCTGGTCACCCAGCGGGGGCTGTCGCCGACGCTCGCCGGACTCTCGCTCGCGGCCGGCGGCGGGACCTGGGCGCTGGGCTCCTGGGTACAGGCGAGGCCCCGCGTGGAGCCGTACCGGGAACGTCTGATGTTCCTCGGCATGCTGCTGGTCGCCGCGGCCGTCGCCGCCGCGCCCGCCGTGCTGATCCCCGCCGTGCCGGTGTGGACCGTCGCCGTCGCCTGGGCGTTCGGCTGCTTCGGGATGGGCCTGGTGATCGCCTCGACCAGCGTGCTGCTGCTCCACCTCTCGGCCCCCGAGGAGGCCGGCGCCCACTCGGCCGCCCTGCAGATCTCCGACGCCCTGTCCAACGTGCTGCTGCTCGCCCTCGGGGGAGCCGCCTTCGCGGCCCTGGGCGGCGGCGCGGTCGCCGGCACGGCCACGGCCGCGACCTCCGGCGCCCACACCTCCCACCCGGCCGCCTTCGCCGCAGTGTTCCTGCCCATGGCCGGGGTGGCGCTGCTGGGCGCCTGGGTGACCACACGCCTGCGGGAACCGGCGAAAGCGGGCTGACCGGACGGCGAAGGCGGGCCGAGGGGACCGGCGGAGACGGCCCGCGCGGCGACGGGTGCGGAGGGCCGCCCGGGGTGCCGGTGGTGCGGGCGGGTGATCTGTGACGTCAGTCCCATCCACCGCCGCCCCGGCCTCGTCCGCACCTCGTCGCGCGGCGGGCGCCGGTAGGGTGGCCCGGTTGTCATACGTAGCCGAGCCGTCCGCGCGCCTCCCGTCACGCCTCATCCGACGTGCCGCGCCCGGACCCGGACGCTCCCAATCGACACCCAGACCGGAGACCGTGACTACCACCGCCGCCAGCGCCTCCTCGCACACCCACCACCTCTCGCCCGCCTTCCCCGGACGAGCCCCCTGGGGCACAGCCAACAAGCTGCGTGCCTGGCAGCAGGGGGCGATGGAGCGGTACATCCAGGAGCAGCCGCGCGACTTCCTCGCCGTGGCCACCCCCGGTGCAGGCAAGACGACGTTCGCGCTGACGCTCGCGTCCTGGCTGCTGCACCACCACGTGGTGCAGCAGGTGACGGTCGTCGCGCCGACCGAGCACCTGAAGAAGCAGTGGGCCGAGGCGGCCGCGCGGATAGGGATCAAGCTCGATCCCGAGTACAGCGCCGGACCCCTCAGCAAGGAGTACCAGGGCGTCGCCGTCACGTACGCCGGTGTCGGGGTGCGGCCGATGCTCCACCGCAACCGCTCCGAGCAGCGCAAGACCCTCGTCATCCTCGACGAGATCCACCACGCCGGTGACAGCAAGTCCTGGGGCGAGGCCTGCCTGGAGGCGTTCGAGCCCGCCACCCGCCGGCTCGCCCTCACGGGTACGCCCTTCCGCTCCGACACCAACCCCATCCCCTTCGTCACGTACGAGGAGGGCAACGACGGGATCCGGCGGTCCTCGGCCGACTACACCTACGGCTACGGCAACGCGCTGGCCGACCACGTCGTGCGGCCCGTCATCTTCCTCTCCTACAGCGGCAACATGCGCTGGCGCACCAAGGCGGGCGACGAGATCGCCGCGCGGCTCGGCGAGCCGATGACCAAGGACGCCATCAGCCAGGCCTGGCGCACCGCGCTCGACCCGCGCGGCGAGTGGATGCCGAGCGTGCTGCGCGCCGCCGACCAGCGCCTCACCGAGGTGCGCAAGGGCATCCCGGACGCCGGGGCGCTCGTCATCGCCTCGGACCAGGAGTCCGCGCGCGCCTACGCCAAGCTGATCCGCGAGATCACCGGCACCAAGGCGACCCTCGTCCTCTCCGACGACACCGGCGCCTCGAAGCGGATCGACGACTTCTCGGCGAGCGACGACCGGTGGATGGTCGCGGTCCGCATGGTGTCCGAGGGCGTCGACGTGCCCCGCCTGGCCGTCGGCGTGTACGCCACCACCATCTCGACCCCCCTCTTCTTCGCCCAGGCCGTCGGCCGTTTCGTACGGTCCCGCAGGCGCGGCGAGACGGCGTCCGTGTTCCTGCCGACGGTCCCCGACCTCCTCACCTTCGCCAACGAGATGGAGGTCGAGCGCGACCACGCCCTCGACAAGCCGAAGAAGGAGGGCGAGGAGGACCCGTACGCCGAGTCCGAGAAGGAGATGGAGGAGGCGAACAAGGAGCAGGACGAGGACACCGGCGAGCAGGAGCAGTTCTCCTTCGAGGCGCTGGAGTCCGAGGCCGTCTTCGACCGGGTCCTCTACGACGGCGCCGAGTTCGGCATGCAGGCCCACCCGGGCAGCGCGGAGGAGCAGGACTACCTCGGCATCCCCGGGCTCCTCGAACCCGACCAGGTCCAACTGCTGCTCCAGAAGCGGCAGGCCCGGCAGATCGCGCACAGCCGCAAGAAGCCGGACTCCGAGGCCGACCTCCTGGAGATCCCCGCAGAGCGGCGCCCCGTCGTCTCCCACAAGGAGATGCTGGAACTGCGCAAGCAGCTCAACACCATGGTCGGCGCGTACGTCCACCAGAGCGGCAAGCCGCACGGCGTGATCCACACCGAGCTGCGCCGCGTCTGCGGCGGTCCGCCGAGCGCGGAGGCGACGGCCGGACAGCTCCGGCAGCGCATCGCCAAGGTCCAGGAGTGGGCCACCCGCATGCGGTGACGTCCCCCGGGAACCGGCGTGACGCCCGGGGCGTCCCTGACCGGGGGGACATGGGGAACCGGTTACCTCCGGACACGGCGGTAACCGGAACCCGTGACACCTGCTGCCGCGGTGGTACCGAGGGGGCGTGTGCTGTCGGGCGAGGCGTGCACGGCGGCCTGTGCGCTGCGTACGCGAGCGGTGCACGCCGCGTGGCGCGCGCCCCGCGTTCCGGGACAAACGGAATCACTTCGCACCGGAGGATGCCCGGATTCTGGACGGAGGCTTCCGCTCAGCGGACCGGCTCGCTACTGTCCGGCTACGCACACGCCCCGTGGCAGCGCCGCCGCGGAGCGCAGCCGTGAAGCGACAGCGGCCCGGGAACAGCCCGGGACGCCGGCCGACCGGCGGCCTCTGAAGCGCGTCGCCGACGGGACTCGGTGCCGCATCCGCCGTACGAGGGCCGTCGACCTCACCACTAAGGAGTGGGCGTCGTGACCGCGGAGACCTCCCAGACGCTCGACCGGGGACTGCGGGTCCTCAAGCTGCTCGCCGACACGGATCACGGGCTGACCGTCACCGAGCTCTCGAACAAACTGGGCGTCAACCGGACCGTGGTGTACCGGTTGCTGGCCACTCTGGAGCAGCACGCACTCGTACGCCGTGATCTGGGCGGCCGTGCCCGGGTCGGACTCGGTGTGCTGCGGCTGGGCCGCCAGGTGCATCCGCTGGTCCGGGAGGCCGCGCTGCCCGCGCTGCGGGCGCTGGCCGAGGACATAGGCGCGACGGCGCATCTGACCCTGGTCGACGGGACGGAGGCGCTCGCCGTCGCGGTCGTCGAGCCGACCTGGACGGACTATCACGTCGCCTACCGCGCCGGTTTCCGGCACGCGCTGGACCGGGGGGCCGCGGGTCGCGCGATCCTCTCCGCCCGGCAGGCGCCGGTGGGCGAGCCCGGTTACACGCTCACCCACGGCGAGCTCGAGGCCGGCGCGTGCGGGGCCGCGGCGCCGCTGATCGGGGTGACGGGGGTCGAGGGCAGTGTGGGCGTGGTCATGCTGGCCGACGCCGTGCCGGAGCGGGTCGGCCCGCGCGTGGTCGACGCGGCCCGAGAGGTGGCCGACGCCCTGCGCTGACCGCGCCGGGGGATCCGCAGGGACCGTGGCCCGTGCGCGGACCGGCGGGCGGGTACGGGGGATCGGGACCGTACGGGGGGATCGGGACCGTGGGACCTGTGCGGTCGGCGTGCCGGGTGGTGACGTTAGATTGACCCCGTGCTCTCTCGCCTCACGCGCCCCCAGGCCGTCGCCGTCTGCGCCCTTCCCGTCGTGGCCCTGCTCGCCACGGCGGTGTTCGCGCCGCTGCCGTTCTCCCTGGCGCAGCCCGGTCTGACGGCGAACGTCCTCGGCGAGAACAAGGGCGAACCGGTGATCACCATCAGCGGGGCGCCCACCCGCAGGACCAGCGGCCAGCTCCGGATGACCACGATCGAGGCCACCGGCCCGGACGCGAGTGTCTCCCTGGGCGACGTGCTCAGCGCCTGGTTCGCCACGGACAAGGCCGTGATGCCCCGCGACTCGGTCTACCCGAGCGGCGGCAGCGTCAAGGAGATCGAGCAGCACAACGCGAACGAGATGAAGGAGTCCCAGGACAGCGCCACCGAGGCGGCCCTGGGCTACCTGCACGAGAAGGGCGATGTGAAGGTCACGCTCAAGCTCGCCGATGTCGGCGGACCGAGCGCGGGTCTGCTCTTCTCGCTCGGGATCATCGACAAGCTGGACGGCGACGGCAGCGGCGGCGACCTCACGGGCGGCCGGGTCGTCGCGGGTACGGGGACGATCGACGCCGACGGGAAGGTCGGCGCGGTCGGCGGTGTCAGTCTCAAGACCCAGGCGGCCCGCCGCGACGGCGCGACCGTGTTCCTGGTTCCGAAGGCGGAGTGCTCGGACGCGAAGGCGGAGCTGCCGAAGGGGCTCCGGCTGATCCCGGTGACCGACCTCGACGGAGCGGTGAACTCCCTGGTGGCCCTGGAGAAGAACAAGGGCTCGGTCCCGAGCTGCTAGGAACAGCCTTCCGACGGTGACCGCCTCTCGACGGTGACCGCCGCCCGGCGTGACGGCCTCCCGACGGTGACCGGCGCGCGGTCCCGGCCCGGCGCGCGGTCCGTCAGCAGGCGACGGCGACGGTCGCCTTCGGCGCGGAGGCCAGCCGCAGGCCGACCTCCACGAGCGTCCAGCCGACGCGGGCGCGCAGCCGGCCGGGGTTCTTCGCCTCGGTCGTGAGCCGGTAGGCGTCCGCCTCGGCACGCAGGTCGGCGGCGCGCACGTGCTGCAACTGGAGGTGGGTCTCGGGATGCATGGCAGTGTCCTCTCTGTCGGTGTGATCGAGTCGTGCGCGGTGTCCGACCGGGTGGATCAGCCGGAGGCCTGAGGGAAGACGTGCGTGTGGAAGCGCACCTGCTCCGCCTCGGGGTCGTCCTCGGGTCGTTCGAGGGCGCAGTAGCTGTCGAGCAGGTCGTGCATCTTCTTGATGAGCTCCTTGGACTGCGCCGGGGTCAGCCGCATCGTGAAGTCGCTCATGTCCGTGGCGGGGGTCCACTCGTCCCCCCAGTCCTCGCGGGTGCCGAGCCAGGTCGACAGCTCACGGGCGTGCGTGCTCGCGACCTCGTGCAGGAACATGTCGGCCGCTCCGCGCACCGCCGGGTCCGGGTCGCTGAGCAGGTCCTCGCCGAAGTCCAGGCCCTGGTGGACCGCCTGCCACCACCGCTCGCGCCCCTTGCCCCGCTCGGGGGCGTCCTCGACGAAGCCGTGCGCGGCGAGCTGTCGCAGGTGGTAGCTGGTGGCCCCGCTGGACTCGCCCAGCCGCTCGGCGAGCATCGACGCGGTGGCCGGCCCCTTCTGGCGCAGGCTGCTCAGCAGTTCCATGCGCAGGGGGTGGGCGATCCCGCGCAGGGAGCGGGCGTCAAGGCGGCGGTGCTGCGGGGGTTCGGGCGGCAGGGGTGGCTGCGGGGGGAGGGGTGCTTCCGGGGGAAGCGGTGGCTGCTCCGTCATGTGTACAAAGATAGCGTTGCAAAGAAGTCCTTGCAACGGGTTCTTTGTAACTTTGCCGCCGGGTCCCGCCCGCCGACCGAATCCCCGAAGTCGTCGGCCCCGTAAGCCTGTTCAGTCCTGCTTCACGAATCCCTCCGACGTCATCCAGTCCAGCGCCACCTCGTGCGGGTCCTGGCCCTGGACGTCCACCTTCGCGTTCAGGTCCTGGGCCACCGTGTTGTTCAGCCTCTTCGTCACCGGCTCGATGACCTCGGCGATCTGCGGATACTTCTTCAGGGCCTTGGTGTTGATCACGGGAGCGGCGTTGTAGTTGGGGAAGAACTTCTTGTCGTCCTTCATCACCACCAGGTTCATCGACTTGATGCGCCCGTCGGTGGTGAACACCTCCCCGTACGTACAACTCCCCTTCTCCACCTGGGTGTAGATGATCCCGGTGTCCATCTGGGTGATGTTCTTCGCGGGGATGTGCATCCCGTACGCCTTCTCCATGCCCGGCAGTCCGTCGGCCCGGTTGGCGAACTCGCTCTCCACGCACAGCGTGACAGCGCTCGGGTCGGATTTCGACAGCGCCGCCACGTCGGACAGCGTGGTCGTGCCGTACTTCTTGAAGTTGGCCTGATTCATGGCGAGCGCGTAGGTGTTGTTGAGGGCGGACGGCGGCAGCCACGTGACCCCGTTCTTCGGGTCGGCGTCGTGCACGGCCTGCCACTGCTTCTGCGGGTCCGGGATCGGCTCGCTGTTGCCGAGATACGTGATCCACGCGGTGCCCGTGTACTCGTACATGGCGTCCGCGTCACCGTTCTTGATGGCCTCGCGCGCGCCGATCGAGCCCTGGATGCCCGTGCGGTCGATCACCTTCGCGCCCGCCGCCTGGAACGCGATGCCCATGATCGCGCCGAGGATCAACTGCTCCGTGAACTCCTTCGACGCCACCGTGAGGGTCGCGCCCTTCAGCGGCTCGCCCCGTCCGATGGTCCCCGGCTGGACGTTGTCGGTCATGGGGGAGCCGCTGGTCAGCCCGCACGCGGACGCCAGGACGAGGACGGTGGCCAGGGCCGCGTGGGCGCGCGCTCTCCTCATGCCCCCACCTCGAGACCGCGCGGCCGCAGCAGCAGTTCCGCCAGCGACGCCAGCCAGTCGACGAGGAGGGCGAGGGCGACGGTGAGGATGGCGCCCAGGACCAGGACCGGCATGCGCTGGGTGGTGATGCCCGTGGTGATCAGGACACCGAGACCACCGCCGCCGCCGAACGTGGCCAGCGTCGCTGTGCCCACGTTCAGGACCAGCGCCGTACGGACGCCGGCGAGGATCAGCGGTACGGCCAGCGGCAGTTCGACCCGGGTGAGCACCCCCGGCGGAGACATGCCGATGCCGCGCGCCGCCTCCAGCAGGGTCGGGTCGTTGCCCTTCAGACCGGTGATCGTGTTGGACAGGACGGGCAGGATCGCGTAGATCGTGATGCCGATCAGGGCGGACTTCTCGCCGGTGCCGAGCCAGATCACGAGGAGGGCCAGCAGACCGATCGCCGGGGTCGCCTGCCCCATGTTGGCGACCGTCATCGCGACCGGGGTCAGCTTGCGGAACGCCTTGCGCGTCAGCAGGATCCCCAGCGGGATCGCGATGATCAGCACGAAGAACGTGGAGATCACCGTCAATTGGATGTGCTGCCAGAGGGCTTTGGACACCTGGCCGTTCGACAGCGCGTTCCGGGAGATCGCGTCGAGGTCCGCCTGCTGGAACCAGATCCAGGTGCCCAGCAGCAGGGCGATCAGCACCGCGGGCAGGAAGGTCAGCTTCTGCCAGCTGATCCGCCGCCTCGGGGCCGTGGGTGCCGGTGGTGGCACCTCCCGCTCCGTGCCCTCGCCCTCGCTGTCGTCGCGGAAGGCCACGCCCTTGACCTCGTGTTCGCCCTCGGGACGCCGATCGGTGGGCGGTGTGCTCACGCCTTCGCCTCCCCGCCGTCGACACCCTCCTGCTCGAACTGGGTCTGATGGGCGCGCGCCTCCTCCAGCTCGTGCTGGTGCTCCATGGCCTCCAGCCGGTCGGCCTCCAGGAGTTCGTGCACGGAGTTCATCAGGGTCTCCATGTCGACCACCCCGGTGTACTCGCCGCGCCGCCCGGTCACCGGGACCCGGCCGGAGTTGTCCGTGAGCACCGCCTCCAGGGCGTCGCGCAGGGTGGCGTCCCTGGTCACCGTGTCGTGGATCAGCGTGCCCGCCCGCGCGAGCGAGCCCTTGGCCCGCATCAGATCGCCGCGCCGCAGCCACTTGTAGGGGCGGCCCCGCTTGTCGAGCAGCAGGATCTCGTTCGTACCGCTGGAGCGCAGCTTGCCGAAGATCTCCTGGAGCGGATCGTCCACGGTGACCGTCGGACAGCCGCTGATCTCGACATCCCGTACGCGGCTGAGATTGAGCCGCTTCAACGCGGCGCCCGCGCCCACGAACCCCGACACGAAGTCGTCGGCCGGGTTGGTGAGGATCGCCTCGGGGGTGTCGAACTGCGCGATGTGCGAGTGCTCGCGCAGCACCGCGATCCGGTCGCCCAGCTTGATGGCCTCGTCGAAGTCGTGCGTCACGAACACGATCGTCTTGTGCAGCTCGTACTGGAGCCGGATCAGCTCGTCCTGGAGGTGGTCGCGGGTGATGGGGTCCACCGCCCCGAACGGCTCGTCCATGAGCAGGACGGGCGGGTCGGCCGCCAGGGCCCGCGCCACACCGACGCGCTGCTGCTGGCCGCCGGAGAGCTGGCGCGGATAGCGGCCCTGGAACTCGCCGGGGTCCAGCCCCACCAGGTCCAGCATCTCCTCGACCCGCGCCTTGATCCGCGCCTTCGGCCAGCCCACCATCCTCGGTACGAGCGCGATGTTCTGGGCGACCGTCATGTGCGGGAAGAGCCCGGACGACTGGATCGCGTACCCGACCTTGCGGCGCAGCTTCACCGGGTCCATGTCGGTGACGTCCTCGCCGCCGATCCGGATGCGGCCGCCGCTCGGCTCGATCAGCCGGTTGATCATCTTCAGGGTGGTCGACTTGCCGCAGCCGGACGGGCCGACGAAGACGACGAGCTCACCCGCCTTGATCTCCATGTTGACGCTGTCGACGGCCGCGTCCCTGCTGCCCGGGTAGCGCTTGGTGAGGTTCTCCAGCTCGATCGTGGCACCCGTGGTGGACGACGTGCCCCCGCCGTCCCCGCCCGCGCCGCTCCCGTCGCGCGCGCCGCCCGTCGCACCGGTGGGACCCTCGGCGTCCGCGGGGCCTTCGGCGGTCTCCGCTGTCTCAGGCACGGATCCCCCTCGGAATGGTCAGCCGGCCCAGCAGGACGTAGGCCGCGTCGAAGAGCAGCGCCAGGATGATGATCCCGACCGTGCCCGCGAGTACCTGGTTGAGCGCGTTCTTGCTGCCCAGCGAGCTGATGCCGCGGAAGATCTCGTTGCCGAGGCCGGGCCCGGAGGCGTAGGCGGCGATGGCCGCGATGCCCATCAGCATCTGGGTGGAGATCCGGATGCCGGTCAGGATCGGCGGCCAGGCCAGCGGCAGTTCGACCCGCATCAGGCGGGTCGTCCGCGACATGCCGATACCCCGGGCCGCGTCCACCAGGGAGGGATCGACGCCGCGCAGACCGACGATCGAGTTGCGCACGATCGGCAGCAGCCCGTACAGCGTCAGGGCGATCACCGTCGGCGGGACGCCCAGGCCCACGATCGGGATCAGCAGACCGATCATCGCCAGCGAGGGGATCGTGAGGATCGCGGAGGTCGTCGTGGTGGCGAGGTTGCCCGCCCAGTCGCTGCGATAGGTGACGACACCGATCAGCACGCCGATGACGGTCGCCACGACCATGCACTGGAAGACCGCGCTGGCGTGTTGGTAGGCGTCGGTGAGGAGCTGTTCGTGGCGGCTGCTCAGGTACTGCCAGAAGGTCACCCCGGATCACCTCGCTCCTCGGTTCAGCGCTCGGTCGCCGCCTGCTCCACGAGCGGGATGATCCGCAGTGGGACCGGGTTCTCCATGACGATCGCCGTGGAGGCCCGGACGATGCCATCAAAACCGACAACCCGGTCGATCACACGTTGGAGATCGGCGTTGGAGCGGGCCACCAGCCGGCACAGCATGTCCCCGCTGCCGGTCGTCGTGTGCAGCTCCAGCACCTCGGGCACGGTCGTCAAGTGGGCCCGTACGTCCGCGCCTTGTCCCTGCCGGATCTGGAGCGTGGCGAACGCCGTGACCGGATAGCCGAGCGCGGCCGGGTCGACCTGAGGACCGAAACCCCGGATGACTCCGTTCGACTGAAGACGGTCCAGCCGGGCCTGCACCGTCCCCCGCGCGACCCCCAGCCGCCGGGACATCTCCAGGACCCCGATGCGCGGCTCCTCGGCCAGCAGCACGAGCAGCCGCCCGTCAAGATGATCGATCGCCATGGGTGCCTCCGAGATGGTCATGATGTACAGAAAGCCCGACGGTACGGACCCTTCACTGAACATATTGCTCAGCCGACAGGCGAACTATTGCGCACCTTGCGGAACGGAGAGAGCCTGCGGCCATGACGCAGACCACACACGACACTCCCGACACCGCCCGGCAGGCCGATCCCTTCCCGGTCAAGGGAATGGACGCGGTCGTCTTCGCCGTCGGCAACGCCAAGCAGGCCGCCCACTACTACTCCACGGCCTTCGGCATGCGGCTCGTCGCGTACTCCGGACCGGAGAACGGCAGCCGCGAGACGGCGTCGTACGTCCTCGAGAACGGCTCGGCGCGCTTCGTGTTCACCTCGGTGATCAAGCCCGCCACCACCTGGGGCCACTTCCTGGCCGAACACGTGGCGGAGCACGGCGACGGCGTCGTCGACCTCGCCATCGAGGTCCCGGACGCGCGCGCCGCCCACGCGTACGCCGTCGAGCACGGCGCCCGCTCGATCGCCGAGCCGTACGAGATGAAGGACGAGAACGGCACGGTCGTCCTCGCCGCCATCGCCACGTACGGCAAGACCCGCCACACGCTCGTCGAGCGCCGCGGCTACGACGGCCCCTACCTGCCCGGGTACGTGGCCGCCGCGCCGATCGTCGAGCCGCCCGCCAAGCGCACCTTCCAGGCCATCGACCACTGCGTCGGCAACGTCGAGCTCGGCCGGATGAACGAATGGGTCGCCTTCTACAACAAGGTCATGGGCTTCACGAACATGAAGGAGTTCGTGGGCGACGACATCGCGACCGAGTACAGCGCCCTGATGTCGAAGGTCGTCGCCGACGGCACGCTCAAGGTCAAGTTCCCGATCAACGAGCCCGCCATCGCCAAGAAGAAGTCCCAGATCGACGAGTACCTGGAGTTCTACGGCGGTGCCGGTGTCCAGCACATCGCGCTGAACACGAACGACATCGTCGCGACCGTGCGGGCCATGCGGGCGGCCGGTGTCCAGTTCCTCGACACCCCGGACTCGTACTACGACACGCTCGGCGAGTGGGCCGGCGACACCCGCGTCCCCGTCGACACCCTGCGCGAGCTGAAGATCCTCGTCGACCGCGACGAGGACGGCTACCTGCTCCAGATCTTCACCAAGCCGGTCCAGGACCGTCCGACCGTCTTCTTCGAGATGATCGAGCGGCACGGCTCGATGGGCTTCGGCAAGGGCAACTTCAAGGCCCTGTTCGAGGCGATCGAGCGCGAGCAGGAGAAGCGCGGCAACCTCTGATCCGTGGAACCGGCCCTTTTTGAGGGCCGCCCGGACCCCATCTGCCCGGCGGACGCCCCAAATCGGCGGCTGCCGGGCAGGTTTTTTCCTGCCTTTCCGCCCGGCTGCGACGGTTGTCCGGCGGTCGGTGTCCGGCCGCCCGGTGCCCGGGCGTCCGGCCGCCCTGCGGCCGGACGGCGGTGCCTGGACGGCGGTGCCTGGACGGCGGTGCCTGGACGGCGGTGCCGGGGCGGCGGTGCCGGGGCGGCGGTGCCGGGGCGGCGGTGCCTGGGCGGCCGGGCAGCGGCGCCCGGGTGGGGTTCCGGGTTCCGGTCCGGTGTCAGCGTGCGGCGGGCGCTCCCGGGGCGGCCTGCGGGGCCGGCTGCTCCTCGTCCGCCGTCTCTCCCGACTCCTCCGGCGGGCCCCCGGCCGGCGGCTCGCCCAGCGCCGTCAGAGCCTCCCGGGCCGCCGGTGCCAGCAGCGGCGAGAAGTACGGATTGATCCGCAACGCCTCGGTGAGGTGCCGGCGGGCCGGACCGGACAGCCCCAGATCACGCTCGATCTGCCCGCGGTGGTACGCGTACAGCGCGCTGCGCACCCCGCCCCCGTGCTCCGTGTCCATGGCCCGCACGGCGAAGCCGAGCGCCTCCTCGTCGCTCCCGGCGCGGTGCAGCGCCCAGCCCAGCGCGTCCGCCACCGCGATGGCCGGCTGCCGCCGCCACTCGGCGCGCAGTTCCCGCACCGCGGCCTGCGGGTCGCCGTGGTCCGCCTCGAAGAGCCCGAGGACCGGTTGGTCGTCCACGCCCGCGGCGCCGTCCCGCCGCACCAGGTCCCGCAGCAGGTCGTACTGCGTGCGCGCCTCCGCGCCGCGCCCGAGCTGGTCGTACAGCTCGCCCAGCTCCAGCGCGTACCGCGGCACGGGCCGCCCCGCGAGCGCCGCCCGGTACGCGCGCAGCGCCTCCGACGTGCGCCCCAGCGCCGCCAGCGCACGCCCCTGCCCGGCCAGCGCCTCGTAGGCGTGGGCGTCGGTGCGCACCGCGGCCCGGTAGTGGTCCAGGGACTCCTGGCGGTCCCCGCGTTCCCAGGCGAGGTCCCCGGCATCCGTGAGGAAGGCCGCCTGCTCGGGCCCGGTGGCCGCACCCGCCGCCGCGTCCGAGACCGCCGCCGCCGCGTCCTCGCGCCGGCCGCGGTCCCGGTACACCCGCGCGGCGACGGCCTGGGCCGCCGGCCCGGACCGCAGCGCGAGCAGCTTGTCGAGGGCCCCGTCCACGGCCTTGTGGTCCCCGAGCCCGGAGTACGCGTCGATGAGCGCCGGATACGTGGTCCACCGCCTCGGCGCCAGCTCCGCCGCCGACTCGCCCCACTGGCGCGCGGCCCGGAAGTCGCCCCGCGCGTCCGCGAGGGAGGCGAGTCCCTCCAGCGCCGCCACGTTGTCCTCGGGCCGCAGGTGCAGCGACGTGCGCAGCGCCTTCTCGGCCTTCGGGTAGGAGGCGGCCGCCGCCGTCCGCCGCGCCCGCTCCGTGTACGCGGCGCCCAGCACCGCCCACGACACGTCGTCGCGCGGACGGGCCCGCACCCGGGCCTCACGGTCGTGGATGAGCGCGGTGAGATCGGGCAGCGCCGCGGGCACCCCGGCACCCACCGCGCTCACCGCCCGCGCCACCGGACCCGGGGCCGGCCGCGGCGCCTCGCGCCCGTCCAGGGAGGGCAGCAGCACCACCACCCCGCCTAGCACGGCACAGCCGGCCACCCCCGCGATCAGCGCGCGCCGGGTGAACGGGGACCGGCGCGGACCGGAGGGCCCGGGGGAGGACGCGGCGGAGGCCTCCGGGGACCGCTCGCCGACGGGCTCCCCGGACCGCGGTCCGGCGGGCACCGCGCGCCCGGACCCGGCGGGCACCGGCTGTCGCTCTTCGATCTCCATGCGGTTCACTGTGCGTCAATACGAAGACCGCACCCCGGCATGCGAAGCCTCCCGCGAATGGGGTTCACACCGATGGCCCCGGGTGCGACCCTGTGATCATGAGCCGTATCGAAGCCCCGCGCGATGAGGACACGACGGCGACCGGCGGCCTCCTCGACCGTCTGCTGAGCGGTCTGCCGGCCGAGGCCGTGCTCACCGACCCGGACGTCACGGCCTCCTACGCCAACGACATGGCGAGCTTCTGCGAGGCGGGCACGCCCGCCGTGGTCGTCCTGCCGCGCACGGTCGAGCAGGTCCAGCACGTCATGCGCGTCGCGACCGAACTGCGCGTCCCCGTCGTCCCGCAGGGCGCCCGCACCGGCCTGTCCGGAGCGGCCAACGCCACCGACGGCTGCGTGGTGCTCTCCCTGGTGAAGATGGACCGCATCCTGGAGATCAGCCCGGTCGACCGCATCGCCGTCGTCGAACCCGGTGTCGTCAACGCCACCCTCTCCCGCGCCGTCGGCGAACACGGCCTGTACTACCCGCCGGACCCGTCGAGCTGGGAGACCTGCACCATCGGCGGCAACATCGGCACGGCATCCGGCGGCCTGTGCTGCGTGAAGTACGGGGTGACGGCCGAGTACGTCCTCGGCCTGGACGTCGTCCTCGCCGACGGACGGCTGATGTCCACCGGGCGCAGGACCGCCAAGGGCGTCGCCGGGTACGACCTCACCCGCCTGTTCGTGGGCTCCGAGGGCTCGCTCGGCATCGTCGTACGGGCCGTCCTCGCGCTGAAGCCGCAGCCGCCCCGACAGCTCGTCCTGGCCGCCGAGTTCGGGTCGGCGCGGGCCGCCTGCGACGCCGTCTGCAGGATCATGGAGGGCGGCCATGTCCCGTCCCTGCTCGAACTGATGGACCGTACGACCGTCAAGGCCGTCAACGACCTGGCGCACATGGGTCTCCCGGAGACCACCGAGGCGCTGCTGCTCGCCGCCTTCGACACCCACGACCCGGCGGCCGACCTCGCCCTGGTGGGCGCCCTCTGCGAGGTCGCCGGAGCGACCCAGGTGGTGCCCGCCGAGGACGCCGCCGAGTCCGAACTCCTGCTCCAGGCGCGGCGGTTGTCGCTCACCGCGCTCGAAGCGGTCAAGGGCACCACGATGATCGACGACGTGTGCGTGCCGCGCTCCCGGCTCGGCGACATGCTCGACGGCATCGAACGCGTCGCCGAGAAGTACGCCCTGACCATCGGCGTCTGCGCCCACGCGGGCGACGGCAACACACACCCCACCGTCTGCTTCGACGCGACCGATCCCGACGAGTCCCGGCGCGCCCGCGAGTCCTTCGACGAGATCATGGCCCTCGGACTGGAGCTCGGCGGCACGATCACCGGCGAGCACGGCGTGGGTGTGCTGAAGAAGGAGTGGCTGGCCCGCGAGATCGGTCCGGTGGGCGTGGAGATGCAGCGGGCGATCAAGACGGCGTTCGACCCGCTGGGCCTGCTCAACCCGGGCAAGCTGTTCTGACATCCGGGACCGGCCGTCCGCCGGCCCGTCACCGCCGCGCACCGTCGTCCGTCGCCCCGGCGGACCGGGTTTCGTCCGTCGGCCCGTCAGGACGGGTCTTCCTCACCCGACTCGTCCGACGGCCAGGGGTCGCGCAGCCACAGATCGTCCGGGGACGGCCCTCCCGCCGGGTCGAGTGAGGCCGAGAGCCTGGGGGAGGGCGCGAGCAGCTCGGCCAGACCGGCGTCCAGGCCGAGCTGCCCGGCCTCCGTGCCCGGGGGAACCGCCCTGAGCGTGCGCTCCAGCCAGGCGGTGATCTGCGCGGCGGGCGCTTCGAGCAGCGCGTCGCCGTCCGGCGAGCTCAGCGCCATCAGCACGACGCTCCGGCCGCCGACCTTGGTGGGCCACACCCGCACATCGCCGTGACCGCACGGCCGGAACACCCCCTCGACCAGCAGTTCACGGGCGAATGTCCAGTTGACGGGATGATCGGAGCCGATGTGGAAGGTGATGCGCACGGCGTACGGGTCGTCGGCGCGGTAACTCAGGCGCGCCGGCACCGGGATGCTGTGTTCCGGCGACAGGACGAGATGAAGCTCGAGCTCGCGTTCCACCACGGTGTGCATGTCGATGCCCTCCCTTTCGTCGTACGGGCTCCTGCGGACGGGCCCGTACGAGTGGAGAGGGCCTGGCGCCGCGACCATTACGCGGGTTCGGAGAAAACTTTCGGGCCGGCCGCGGCCCCTGTCCGGGCACACCGTCCACAGCCTCGGGGGCCCGGCCGCGGGATGGGGCGGAACCTCGCCCTAAAGGAGTGGGTACGGCGGGACCGGCCGTGACGCGTGCGCCGGTCTGGTAGATGTGGACGTCCCACACGACCCCCGAGCAGATACGGGACGACGGACATGAGCGCCCCAACCCCGGCCCCCGGTGACGACAGGCCCCGCGAAGGGTATTACCCGGACCCCTCCATCCCTGGATACGTCCGGTACTGGAACGGCGCCGCCTGGGTGCCGGGCACGAGCCGCCCGGCGCCGTCGGGCGGCGAGGCGCTTTCCCCGCCGGCGGCCGCGCGTCCCGCGCAGGTGCCCGCTCCGGCGTCGTCGCCCGAATTCTCCGCCGCGCGCGGGCAGTCGGGCGCTCCCGCGGTGGAGGAGACGGGCCCGCACTTCTTCGACGAGGACCCGGAGCCGCCCTCCCCGGCCCCCGCCGAGCCGCACGGCTCCGTCCCCGCCGAGCCGCACGGTGCCGTCCCCGAACAGCCCCACGGCGTCGGCACCGGCGAGGGCCGTCGCGCCGCCTCCGCCGAGTCCCAGCACGGCAGTCGGCCCGAGCCGGCCGCCTCGTGGGGTGCCGACCGCTCGCAGCAGTCCGGCTTCGGCGGCGGCCAGGACCGCCGGGTGTCCTGGGGCGCGCCGAAGCCGTCCGGCGCGCGCGACCCGCGCTCCGCGGGGTTCACCGACGCGGTGAGCGGGCCCGACGGGGCGTCGGCCCGAACGGACGGCACGACGACGATTCCGCCCGCCGACTCCGGCGCCGCCACGCGGACTCCGGCGTCCCCGAGCCCGGTGGTCTTCCGCCGTCCCACCGGTCCGGTGCCGTCCACGGGGCCGGAGGGCGAGCCGGGCGCGGGTGGTACGAGCCGTACGGGCTCGGCGAGTTCGGGCGGAGCCGTCGCGGACCCCGTGCCCGCCGCGGGCGACACGGCCTACCGTGCGCCCTCCCCGCGTACGGAGCGGCAGGACGGGGGCACGCCACCGTCGAGTGCGCCGGGTGTGCCCACCGGTTCCGGCCCGGCGGCCGCGTCGGGCGCCTCCAGCGCCCCTGCCGGGGCAGGGCAGTTCCCTGCGGCCGCCGGCTCCGGGCCGGCCACCGCGCCTGCCGGGTCGGCCGCGCCTGCGGGGTTCGGCCCGCCTGCCGGGGCGGCTCCCTCCAGCGCCCCCGCCGGGGCAGGGCCCTTCACGGCGCCCGCGGGCTCGGGGCAGGCCCATGCGGCCGCCGCATCGGCCGGGTCCGCCCCGTCCGGCGCCCCTGCCGGTGCGGGGCCGCTCGCCGCTCCCGCCGGGTCCGGCCCAGCGGCCGTGCCTGCCGGGTCCGGCACCTCCAGCGCCCCTGCCGGGGCAGGGCAGTTCCCGGCGGCCGCCGGCTCCGGGCCGGCCGCGGGGGCCGCCGCGTCCGGCGCAGCAACCGCCCCCGCCGGGTCGGTCGGGGCGGGCACACCCGCCGCGCCCGCCCCCGCGGCGGGCACGACGGCCGCGTCCGGCACGTCCGCGGCGCCCGGAGGCGGCTTCGGCCCGGGCACCCCGGGTGCCGTCGCCCCCGGCGCCGGGCAGGTCGCCTCCGGTCCCGGCGTGCCGCAACAGCCGGTCGGGGCCACCCCCATGGCCTCCGGGGCCGGCGGAGGACAGCCCTCCTGGGCCCAGCAGGTGCATCAGCTCGCGGGCGACCCGGCCGACGAGGGGCAGCGGGTCGCGCCGTGGAAGCCCCCGGTCGACGACGTGTTCCAGGCGGCCGCCCGGCGCCAGGCGGCGGCCCGCCCGGCCGGTCTCGGCCGACGGCTGGCCGCACGGCTGCTGGACACCCTCGTCATCGCCGGTGTCACCGCGGCGGCAGCCGTCCCGCTGGGCACCAGAGCGGCCGACCACATCGACGAGAAGATCGACGCGGCCAAGCTGTCCGGCGAGAAGGTCACCGTCTGGCTCCTCGACGCCACGACCGCCTCCTGCCTCGGCGCCGTCCTCGCCGTCCTGCTCGTCTTCGGTGTCCTCTACGAGGTCCTGCCCACCGCGAAATGGGGCCGCACCCTCGGCAAGAAGCTGTGCGGCATCGAGGTGCGCGACATAGAGGGTCACGAACCGCCCACCTTCGGCAGGGCACTTGGCCGCTGGCTCGTCCTCAGCGTGCCGTCCCTGCTGGTCGTCGGTCTCGTGGGCGTCGTGTGGGGTCTGTTCGACAAGCCCTGGAGCCAGTGCTGGCACGACAAGGCGGCGCACACGTTCGTGGCGGGTCCGGCCCGGTAAACCCGTCCCCCGGACGGCCCTTCGCCGGATGCGGAGCCGGGGGGTTCGCGGTCGACTCGGGCCATGAGCAGCGAACCGCCGCCCCCGGACTCCGGCCGGCCACCGGACGAGGACCCGTTCAAGAAGCAGCCCCCGCCCGGTGAGGGCACGGGCTCCCCGTACGACCCGCCGCCTCCCGGCGACCGGACCCCGCCGTACGGCGGCGGTGGTCCCTACGGCGAGGGCGGCGGCCCGTACCCGGGAGGCGGCGGCCCGTACCCCGGAGGGGGTCCGCACCCGGGCGGCGCCGACCCCTACGGAGGCGGCGGCCCCTACGGCGGCGACCCGCTGGCCGGCATGCCGCCGCTCGCGGACAGCGGGAAGCGGGTGCTGGCCAGGATCCTGGACATGATCCTGGTGGGCGTCGTGGTGTGGCTGCTGTCCTGGGCGTTCGGGGTCACCGAGTACGACGTGGACTCGAACAAGATCGAGTACAGCAAGTCGCTCGGGCAGTCCCTGGTGGCCGCGGTGCTCTACGTGTCGTACGACACCGTGATGATCAGCAGGACGGGCCAGACCCTCGGCAAGCGGCTGTTCAACCACCGGGTCGCCAACCTCGACAACGGCTCCACGCCCTCGGTGCAGACCTCCCTGGTCCGCGCCCTGGTGCTGTGGATCCCGTTCGCGTTCTGCTGCGCCTGCATCTGGACGGCGATCGCGGGCGGCTGGAGCTTCTTCGACAAGCCCTACAAGCAGGGCCTGCACGACAAGGCGGCCAAGACGGTGGTGGTCGACACGGGCTGAGGCCCCTCGGCGACATCGCGGCACCGGGCGGCCGGGCGAAGGGCCGGGCGACGCGTGGCGCGGCGGGAGTACACACCGGAACGGCGGGCCCGTGGTCGACGGGCCCGCCGTTCCGGTGTGAGCTCGCGGCGTCCGGGGTGCCGGCGCGTACGCGGTCTCAGGGCCCCGCGGGTTCGCGCACGGGCTCGGGCGCGGAGGACGCGGAGGCGGACACGGACGCCGTCTCGCGCTGCGCCGGTACTCGCTCGTGGACGACGGCCGAGGCGGCGGGCGCCGGCTTCGGCAGCGGGACCGTCATGGCCACCAGCAGTCCGAGAGCGAGCGCCGAGAGGGTGATCAGCACGATCCCCAGGCTCGAACTCGTCTGTGACAGCAGCAGCATGGCGAGGGTCGAGAAGATCACGGTGCAGGAACCGTAGGCGAGCTGTGCGGCGGTCGGACGAGGCATGGCAATCGTGTCCTCGGATGGGGGTTCTCCCCCCGGTGCCTCTCGCGATGGGGGAGGGTGCGGATAGATGTCGGGGGTGGGACAACGGTGTCGACGTGGCTGTCCGCCAGCTTCCGACGGCCGCCAATCGACTCTATTCGCCTGCATGCCCGAGGGGAACGTCCGGTAAGCGTGACCTTACCCACGGTGCCGGTGCACAGGGGGCGCACGGATTCATCACGTCCTCCAAGTGGGCCGGAAAGCGCGCCCGTTGGAGGCGTTCGAGGCCGTCCGGATACCGAACGGGGGCTCCGCATAATGCACTTGCCAGGTTCAAGTCAAGATCTGTTTTTTCTTTGGTAACTCCGGTCAAATGTCGTCACTTGAATCGCGTAGCGCGCGCGGACCTCCATGACCCGGAACCCCCTCCGCGCGAACGTGCGCGGGGGAGGACATCAAGTGACCAACAGACCATGGACGTTCAGAGCGGCCGCGGTGGGAGTGGCCCTCGCGGCGGCCACCGCCACGTTCTCTACGTACGCCGTGGCGCAGGCCGACTCGGCCGCCGCGTCACCGGTCGTGGACCGCCACGACCCCCAGCCGGTCAAGAACACGGTCGACCACGACCTCGACGGCCCGCTGAGCAAGACCCAGGACGCCCAGCGCCAGGAGGCGCTGAACCAGGTGATATCCGGCGACGCCAAGGTGCAGAAGCGCAACGGCTCGCAGGTCGTCCAGCTCAAGAGCAAGAAGGGCGACAGCAAGTACGTCGAGCTCGGCCGGGAGAAGACCGACAAGATCTTCACGATCCTGGTGGAGTTCGGCGACAAGACGGACCCCAAGTTCGGCGGCACCGCCGGACCCGGGCACAACCAGATCGCCGCGCCGGACCGTGCGAAGGACAACAGCACGGCCTGGCAGGCGGACTACAACCAGAAGCACTTCCAGAACCTCTACTTCGGCACCGGCAAGAACGTCGAGTCGATGAAGAAGTTCTACGAGACGCAGTCCTCGGGCCGCTACTCGGTGGACGGCGAAGTCGCCGACTGGGTCAAGGTGCCCTACAACGAGGCCCGTTACGGCAACAACGCCTGCGGCAGCACGAACTGCCCGAGCGTGTGGAACGTCGTCAGCGACGGCGTCACCGCCTGGGTCGCGCAGCAGAAGGCGGCCGGCAAGACCGACGCGGCCATCAAGGCGGACCTGGCGCAGTTCGACCAGTGGGACCGCTACGACTACGACGGCGACGGCAACTTCAACGAGCCCGACGGTTACATCGACCACTTCCAGATCGTGCACGCCGGTGAGGACGAGTCCGCCGGTGGCGGCGTCCAGGGCAAGGACGCGATCTGGGCCCACCGCTGGTACGCCTTCGGCACCGACGCGGGTGCCACGGGTCCCGCGGACAACAAGCTCGGCGGCGCCCAGATCGGTGACACCGGCATCTGGGTCGGCGACTACACCATCCAGCCGGAGAACGGCGGACTCGGCGTCTTCGCCCACGAGTACGGCCACGACCTCGGTCTGCCGGACCACTACGACACCGCCGGCGGCGACAACTCCACCGGTTTCTGGACCCTGATGTCCTCGGGTTCCTGGCTCGGCACCGGCAAGCAGTCCATCGGTGACCTCCCCGGCGACTTCAACGCCTGGGACAAGCTGCAGCTCGGCTGGCTGAACTACGACACCGCCAAGGCCGGCAAGCAGTCCACGCACAAGCTGGGCGTCGCCGAGTACAACACCTTCGACAAGCAGGCGCTCGTCGTCTCGCTGCCGGAGAAGGCGGTCACGACCACGGTCGTCAACCCCGCCCAGGGCTCGTCCCAGTGGTGGAGCGGCAGTGGTGACAACCTGAAGAACACGCTGACCCGGTCCGTGGACCTCACGGGCAAGTCGTCGGCGAAGCTGACCCTCGACGGCTGGTACGACATCGAGGCGAACTACGACTACCTCTACACCGAGGTCTCGACCGACGGCGGCGCCAACTGGACCGCCCTGGACGGCACGGTGGACGGCGCCGCCATCCCGCGCGACGGCAGCGACAAGCCCGCCCTCACCGGCACGGTCGACGCGTACAAGAAGCTCGTCTACCCGCTCGACGCCTACGCGGGCAAGAAGATCGACCTCCGCTTCCGCTACCAGAGCGACGGCGGCGTGGCCCTCAAGGGCTTCGCGGCCGACGAGATCAGCGTCACCGCCGACGGCACCGCGCTCTTCTCGGACAACGCCGAGACGGCGGACGCCGCTTGGACCGCCGCCGGCTTCTCCCGCATCGGCGCCTCGTTCACCAAGAACTACGCGCAGTACTACCTCGCGGAGAACCGTCAGTACGTGTCGTACGACAAGACCCTCAAGGTCGGCCCGTACAACTTCGGCTTCTCGACGACCCGTCCGGACTGGGTGGAGCACTACCCGTACCAGACCGGCCTGTTGATCTGGAAGTGGGACACCTCGCAGGCGGACAACAACACCAGCCAGCACCCGGGTGTCGGCCTCGCGCTTCCGGTCGACTCGCACCCGAAGGCGCTGTGGTGGGACAACGGCACGCTGATGCGCAACCGCATCCAGGCCTACGACTCGCCGTTCAGCCTGTACCGCACGGGTGGGATCACGCTGCACAGCGCGGACGTCGCCACGAAGATTCCGTCGTCGAAGGGGGTGTCGGTCTTCAACGACCACACCAGCGACTACTACGACAACCGGAACCCGACCGGCGGTGTCAAGGTCACTGACACCAACACCAAGATCGAGATCGTCAAGCAGGCCAAGGATGGCTCGACGATCTCCCTCAAGGTCGGCCCCGCGGTGAAGTAACAGCATTTCTGCAGGTCAGAAGCGTATCGGCGGCAACCCCTGGCGGGTTGCCGCCGATCGTGTTTAGGTGCCTCCTGTGCCTGGCTTATTGACACCGACATCGACATCGACTCGCACGGGGGTGTGACCGCATGGCCGCAGGAGGCTTCTGCAGACTGCCGAACGGCAGCGTCGTCGTGGCGCTGAACCTGCCCAGCCCGGCAGGTCCGGCGGGCGGCTGCGTGCGCTTCCTGGTCGTCGCGCCGAACCGCGCCCGTGCCCTGACCAGGCTCCGCAACCTGGGGCTGCGTGCCGTCTACCTCCGGGGCAACGCGGCCCCGCCGACCCCCGACGAGATCACCGCGGTCCTGCACCACCCCGACGGGCTCATATGGCGCACGGCCCCCGAGACCGGCTGCACGGAGCTCACCCAGGAGCTGTGGCACCCGGTCAGAACCCTGCTCAGACGCCCGGCACCCCAGCCCTGACCTGCACGGACGCGCCCTGGGCCGTGTCCGCGACCTAGACCACCGGCTTGCCCGTGAGCTCGATCCCGGCGGCGCCCATCTCCTCCAGCGCCCGCTGCGTCGTCTCCTCCGCCACGCCGGCCGTCAGGTCCAGCAGGACGGTCGTACGGAAGCCCTGCCGTGCCGCGTCCAGCGCGGTGGCCTTCACGCAGTGGTCGGTCGCGATGCCGACCACGTCCACCTCGCCGATCCCGCGGGCGCGCAGCCAGTCGCCCAGCGGCAGCCCGTTCTCGTCGGCGCCCTCGAAGCCGCTGTAGGCCGCCGCGTAGGCGCCCTTGTCGAAGACCGCGTCGATCGCTCCGGAGGCGACGGCCGGGGCGAAGTTGGGGTGGAAGCCCACCCCCTCGGTGCCGGCCACGCAGTGCGCGGGCCAGGAGTGCACGTAGTCGGGGTTGTCGGCGAAGTGGCCCCCGGGAGCGATGTGCAGGTCGCGGGTGGCGACCACGTGCCGGTAGCCGGCGGGGGCCTGCCCGATCAGCTCCGTGACGGCGGCGGCCACGTCGGCGCCCCCGGCCACGGCGAGGCTGCCTCCCTCGCAGAAGTCGTTCTGCACGTCTACGACGATCAAGGCGCGGCGCATGGGCTGTGTCCTTCGGCTATGGGGGCGGCAGACAAGGGTGCGGGCCCGGCCGTTGAACTTCCGAGCCTAGAGAGTTCCGGGGTGGTGCGGGAAGGGGGCGTTCGGCTTCTGCGGCCCGCGCGGGCACACTGCCGTTGCATTCCCGCTCACCGAGGGTTCATGCGCGGTGTCACCCCGGTAACGGCCGCACCACCCGTCACTGGCGTCTCAGACGTATTCGGTGGGGATCACCGGCTCGCCGCGCGAGAGCTGGGTCGCCGACAGCGGCAGCCTGGCGCGGGCCGCCGCGTGCCGGTCGCGTACGACGTCGAGCGGCTCGCGGGACAGGATCTGTCCGCCCTTGACCAACTGGACCAGGAGCTGCCGGTCGGCCAGCTCGGCGGGCACCGGCCCGACGCCGATCACCTCGGCTTCGGCGACCCCCTGTCCGTCCACGCGCCGCGCGGCCCACTTGCGGCCGCCGATGGACGTCTTGCCGCCCGTGGACTTCTTGGCCACCGGCTCCAGCGGCGCCTCCGGGTCGGCCGACTCGGCGCGGGCGACGAGCTTGTAGACCATCGAGCACGTCGGATGGCCGGATCCCGTCACGAGCTGGGTGCCGACGCCGTACGCGTCCACGGGTGCCGCCGCGAGCGAGGCGATGGCGTACTCGTCGAGGTCGGAGGTCACGACGATCTTCGTCTCCGTCGCGCCCAGCTCGTCGAGCTGGCGCCGCACCCGGTGGGCCACGAGCAGCAGGTCACCGGAGTCGATGCGCACCGCGCCGAGTCCGGTCCCGGCGACCTCGACGGCCGTGCGGACGGCCTCGGCGACGTCGTAGGTGTCCACGAGCAGCGTGGTGCCGCGGCCCAGCGAGTCCACCTGGGCCCGGAAGGCGTCCCGTTCGTGGTCGTGCAGCAGGGTGAAGGCGTGCGCGGACGTGCCCACGGTCGGGATGCCGTAGCGGAAACCGGCGGCCAGGTCGGAGGTGCTGGTGAACCCGCCGACGTACGCGGCGCGCGAGGCGGCCACCGCGGCCAGCTCGTGGGTGCGCCGGGCGCCCATCTCGATCAGCGGGCGGGTTCCGGCCGCGGAGGACATGCGGGAGGCGGCCGCCGCGATGGCGGAGTCGTGGTTGAGGATCGAGAGGATCACCGTCTCCAGGAGCACGCACTCCGCGAAGCTGCCCTCGACCCGCAGGACGGGCGAGCCCGGGAAGTACACCTCGCCCTCCGGGTAGCCCCAGATGTCCCCGCCGAAGCGGTAGGAGGCGAGCCACTCCAGGGTCGGCTCGTCCACGATCCCGCGCTCGCGCAGGAAGCCGATGACGTCCGGGTCGAACCGGAAGTTCTCGACGGCGTCCAGGACGCGTCCGGTGCCCGCGAGGACTCCGTAGCGCCGGCCTTCCGGCAGCCGGCGGGTGAAGACCTCGAAGACCGAGCGCCGCTCGGCGGTCCCGGCCGCGAGCGCCGCCTGCAGCATCGTCAGCTCGTACTGGTCAGTGAAGAGCGCCGTAGAGGGAACATCCACCGGCAGCCCAAGGTCCGCTGTGTTCATGGCAGGGATCGTACCCCCATTTCGTCAGTTTGACGATTTCTCGCGCGACCGGCGATTCCCGGGCCCTGGAACCCCTGTTCAGGGGCCCGTTTATGCGGGTGACCCCCTCTGGTGGGAGCATGGGCGATGTGACGGCTCCCGCACCTCTAGAGATCGAGAAGACCGAGTCGGCGGAGGAGGTCTTCGCCGTACCCGAGCCGGACGTCCCCTGGGTCACGATCGTCCACAACGACCCGGTCAACCTCATGAGCTACGTGACGTATGTCTTCCAGACGTACTTCGGCTACTCCAAGGACAAGGCCACCAAGCTGATGATGGACGTCCACCACAAGGGCCGGGCCGTCGTCTCCAGCGGCACGCGCGAGGAGATGGAACGCGACGTGCAGGCCATGCACGGCTACGGTCTGTGGGCCACCCTTCAGCAGGACCGGAAGTAGCCGGCCCCCTGTCAACCGACCGCCCGCAGGACCGGAAGTAGCGAACTCACTCCATGCCCGGACACTTCGAACCGCTCCCCGGCGGCGGCGCGGCCGTCGCGCTCGACGAGGTCGAGATCTCCATCATCCGCTCCCTCGCCGTCCAGCTCCTGGAGCTCATCGGTCCCGGCCCCGCGGAGGACGACTCCGCCGACCCGCTCGCCGAGCTGTTCGCCGAGGGCCCCAGCGAGCCGCCGAGCGACCCGGTGCTCCTGCGTCTGTTCCCCGACGCCTACAGCGGACCCGGCGTCGAGGCCGGAACCCCCGAGCAGGCCGAGGAGCAGCGCGCCCACTCCGCCGAGTTCCGCCGCTTCACCGAGAACGACCTGCGCGCGGGCAAGCGCGAGAACGCCCTCGCGGTGATCCGCTCGCTGGACGCGCTGACGCCCGGCGGCGACGGCGGAGCGGTCCTGGAGCTGACCGCCGCCCAGTCCGAGCAGTGGCTGCGCGCCCTGAACGACCTGCGCCTCGCCATCGGTTCGCGGCTCGACGTCGTCGACGAGGAGGACACCGACCTCCTCTACCGCCTCCCCGACGAGGACCCGCGCAAGCCGATGGTGATGGCGTACCTCTGGCTGGGCGGGCTCCAGGAGACCCTGGTCGCCACCCTTATGCCCTGATCCGTCCCGGCCTGTCACCCGGCACGCTCCCGTGAGTGTTCGCTCAGAGGACGCTCAAATCCGGATAACGATCACGTCACCGTAACCGCGTCCTTTGGGGCGCGGTTCGACGATTTGTCCGGTTCTTCCTGTGGTCTGCGCAACATCGGCCTCAACCGATCAACGCCGCCCCCGTGATAAATCTTCACGACCGCCCGGCAGGACACCACCCATGTCCCGCCGGGTGCGCCACCGAGCCGGCGGATCGCCGGCCAGGCACAAGCTCCACCTGTCCGGGGGGATCGGAAGCCGATTCGAAGCCAAGGGACTGGCTCGTTCCGGTATGGAGAAAGGCGCACCAGACATGACCTCATCGCAGGTCGGCAAGCAGTACGACGGCAGTGAGGCCGTGGGCGGCGACGCCCCCGAAGAGGGGTACGAGCGCGGGCTCGGCAGCCGTCAGGTCCAGATGATCGCGATCGGCGGCGCCATCGGCGTCGGCCTCTTCCTGAACGCCGGGGCGAACATCGCCAAGGCCGGCCCCAGCCTCATCGTGATGTACGCCCTCGCGGGCGTGATCATCTTCTTCATCATGCGGGCGCTCGGCGAGCTCCTGCTCTACCGCCCGGTCTCGGGCTCCTTCGCGGAGTACTCCCGCGAGTTCCTCGGCCCCTTCTTCGGCTACTTCACGGCCTGGACGTACTGGCTGATGTGGGTGGTCACCGGCATGGCCGAGCTCACCGCCGCCGCCATCTACATCAACTACTGGTTCCCGTCGATCCACCAATGGGTGTCGGCGCTGGTCTTCCTGATCATCCTCTTCGTGGCCAACCTGATCTCCGTGAAGGTCTTCGGCGAGATCGAGTTCTGGGCCTCGATGGTCAAGGTCACCGCCCTGATCGGCATGATCGTGATCGGCCTCGGCGTCCTCACCTTCGGCTTCAGCTCCGCCGGTGACACCGCCTCCGTCGGCAACCTGTGGCAGTTCGACGGCTTCTTCCCCAACGGCATCGGCTCCTCCCTGATGACCCTCCAGGGCGTCATGTTCGCCTACCTCGCCGTCGAGCTCGTCGGCGTCACCGCGGGCGAGTCCGAGAACCCCGAGAAGACCCTCCCGAAGGCCATCAACACCCTCCCCTGGCGCATCGCCCTCTTCTACGTCGGCGCCCTCACCGTCATCCTCTGCGTCGTGAAGTGGACCGAGTTCGTGCCGGGGGTGAGCCCCTTCGTGAAGGCGTTCGCCGTGATCGGCATCCCGGCAGGCGCCGGCATCGTCAACTTCGTGGTCCTCACCGCCGCCCTGTCCTCCTGCAACTCGGGCATGTACTCAACGGGCCGCATGCTGCGGAACCTGGCCGACAACGGCGAGGCCCCGAAGGTCTTCGCCAAGCTGTCCTCGACCAAGACGCCCGCGCTCGGCATCACCGTCTCCGTGCTCTTCATGGGCATCGGCGTGGTCCTCAACTACGTCGTCCCCGCGAAGGCCTTCGGGTACGTCACCTCGGTGGCCACCGGAGCCGGCATCTGGACCTGGCTGATGATCCTGGTCAGCCACATCCTCTACCGCCGCGCGGTCGAGGCGGGCCGCCTCCCGGCCTCGTCCTTCCCCGCCCCGGGCGGCGCCAAGTGCAGCTACGTCGCCGTCGCGTTCCTCCTCTTCGTCACCGGCCTGATCGCGTACGACGCCGACTCCCGCATCTGCCTGTACGTGATGGCCGTCTGGGCCGCCGCCCTGGCCGTCGGCTGGGCGATCCTCAAGGCACGCAACCCCCAGGTCACCGAACGCCGCGAGCCGCAGCTCGAGAAGATCGGCTGACCGCCCCACGGACGCCCGGCCCACCGGCCACCGCTCAGGACGTCCGGCATACGGGCCGTCCCGTACCACGCCTCGGTACGGGACGGCCCTTCTGTCTATCCTGACCAGCATGCTGACCATCACCGAGGCCCTGTTCGACCAGATCGTCGCCCACGCGCGCCAGGACCACCCCGACGAGGCGTGCGGCGTCGTCGCGGGCCCCGCCGGCACCGGCCGCCCCGAGCGCTTCATCCCCATGCTCAACGCGGCCCGCTCGCCCACGTTCTACGAGTTCGACTCCGGCGATCTGCTCAAGCTCTACCGCGAGATGGACGACCGCGACGAGGAACCCGTCGTCATCTACCACTCGCACACCGCGACCGAGGCCTACCCCTCCCGCACCGACCTCGCCTACGCCAACGAGCCCGGAGCCCACTACGTCCTGGTCTCCACGGCGGACACCGAGAACGCCGGCCCCTTCCAGTTCCGCTCCTACCGGATCGTGGACGGCGAGGTCACGGAGGAGGAGGTCAAGGTCGTGGAGAGCTACTGATCTCACCCATCGACCAAAAAGCGTCCGGAATGCGAGATCACACTCCGGGGCCCGTACCGGGAATCGATACGATGAGCCCATGGTTCTGAACGACGTGAGCGACAAGACGCCGGGCATGCTGCTCGTGGCGCGCCTGCACGTCGACCTCTGCAGGCTGCAGAGCGCCATCTGTACGCACTGACCTGCCGCCGCCGCACGGCCGAAGGGCCGCGGCTCCGCGACCCGCGTACCCCATGCCCCGCCCGCGCTGCCGCGCGTCGTCCGACCTGACTTCCTTCCGACAGGAGCCCGCAACCATGGCCATCGAGGTCCGCATCCCCACCATCCTCCGCACCTACACGAACGGCGAGAAGGCCGTCGAGGGCGGCGGGGCGACCCTTGCCGAGCTGTTCACCGACCTCGACACCCGTCACGCGGGCATCCGGGCCCGGATCGTGGACGGCGGCGAGCTGCGCCGCTTCGTCAACGTCTACCTCAACGACGAGGACGTCCGCTTCCTCGACGGCATCAACACCAAGCTCACCGACGGCGACAACGTCACCATCCTGCCGGCCGTCGCCGGCGGCATGGTCTGATCGGACACGGGTCCCGATGCGCTACGACTCCCCGCTCGCCGCGGTGGGCAACACCCCTCTGGTGCGCCTGCCGCGGCTGTCGCCGTCCGCGGACGTCCGGATCTGGGCGAAGCTCGAGGACCGCAACCCGACCGGATCCGTCAAGGACCGGCCGGCCCTCCACATGATCGAGCAGGCGGAGAAGGACGGCCGGCTGACTCCGGGCTGCACGATCCTGGAGCCCACCAGCGGCAACACCGGCATCTCCCTGGCCATGGCGGCCAAACTCAAGGGCTACCGCATGGTCTGCGTGATGCCCGAGAACACCTCGCAGGAACGCCGTGACCTGCTCGGCATGTGGGGCGCCGAGATCATCCCCAGCCCGGCCGCCGGCGGCTCCAACACCGCCGTGCGCGTCGCCAAGGAACTCTCCGCGCAGCACCCGGACTGGGTGATGCTCTACCAGTACGGCAACCCGGACAACGCCGGCGCCCACTACGCCACGACGGGCCCGGAGATCCTCGCCGACCTCCCCTCCATCACCCACTTCGTGGCGGGCCTCGGCACCACCGGCACCCTCATGGGCGTCGGCCGCTTCCTGCGCGAACACAAGCCGGACGTCAAGATCGTCGCCGCGGAGCCGCGCTACGACGACCTGGTCTACGGCCTCAGGAACCTGGACGAGGGCTTCGTACCCGAGCTGTACGACGCCTCCGTCCTCACCACCCGCTTCTCCGTGGGCTCGGCCGACGCGGTCACCCGTACCCGGGAACTCCTCCAGCAGGAGGGCATCTTCGCCGGCGTCTCCACGGGAGCCGCGCTGCACGCCGCGATCGGCGTCGGCAACAAGGCCGTCAAGGCCGGAGAGCCGGCCGACATCGCCTTCGTCGTTGCGGACGGCGGCTGGAAGTATCTGTCGACGGGCGTCTACACGGCGGCGACGACGGAAGAGGCCATCGAGACGCTCCAGGGCCAGCTCTGGGCGTAGCGACGCACCGGCATCACCGAGGGGCGCGCGGACCGGACGACGGTTCCCGCGCCCTTCCGCGTATCCGCGCCTGTGCGCCTGTGCGCCTGTGCGCCTGCGGGCCTGCTGGCCTGCGGGGGAGCGGCCTCACCGCGCCGGACACGGGAAAGTGGCTCACCGCGCCGGATACCGGGAAAGCGGCTCGCCCCGCTGGACACCGGAAGGCGGCTCAGCGCGCCGGACACGGGAAGGCGGCTCAGCGCGCCGGACACGGGAAGGCGGCTCAGCGCGCCGGACACGGGAAAGCGACTCACCCCGCCGGATGCGGAAAGCGGCTCACCCCGCCAGATAGCGGACCTGGTCCCACAGGACCGGATCCACCACACCCACCCGGCGCCGGAAGTCCCCCACCGGCACCTCCCGCAACTCGTCCGTCTCCAGGAAACTCGGCCGCCCCTGCGAGTCCCCGACGGCCCCGGGGGGCAGCGGGATCACCCCGGGCCGCTCGTCGTGGTACTTGCTGGTGATCTTCGCGACGGTCACCCGCTTGCCGCGCACCACCAGCACCAGACACGGCCGGTCCTTGGCCCCCGGCCCGTCCTCGTAGGGAACGTTCGCCCACCAGATCTCCGCCGCCCGCGGCAACGGCCCGCCGCGCAGCGTGCCGCCCCGGCGGGGCCCCCGGCCCGGCGGACGCGTCCGACCGGCCGGCCGGCGCCCGCGGCGCCCCCAGCCGTCCACCAGCGTCGCGACCAGCGCGAGCAGAACCACCGCCGCCAACGCGAGCCACCAGGACGTGTCCACAGCACAGAAGGTACCGGCGCGCCGCCGCCCCCGCCCGCCCTGCCCGCACCCCGGGCACCCGCGGAGGAGTGTCCGAACCGATCCAAACACCACCCACCCACGTCCATCCGAACCGGTGACACCACAGGTGAGTTCGCCCACAACAGCCCCTGGCGGAGGAGCGACCAACCCTTTTGCGCCTTACGCTCGACGGACCGCACGACCCCCGTCCTCCCCCTTCCAGTAGTCACCCGCCAGCGGAGGTTTCTGCTTTATGAAGCTCACCGTCGTCGGCTGCTCGGGGTCGTTCCCGTCCGCGGAATCGGCCTGTTCGAGCTACCTCGTAGAGGCCGACGGCTTCCGGCTGCTTCTCGACATGGGCAACGGTGCCCTGGGCGAGCTGCAGCGCCACTGCGGTCTCTACGACCTCGACGCGATCTTCCTGAGCCATCTGCACGCCGACCACTGCATCGACATGTGCGCCTACTTCGTCGCGCGCTACTACCGGCACGACGGCGGCCGCTGCGCCCCGCTCCCGGTCTACGGCCCCGAAGGCACCGAGCACCGGCTCACCACGGCCTACGCCGACACCCCCACCGCCTCGTCGATGAGCGAGGTCTTCGACTTCCACACGGTCAAGCCGTCCACGTTCGAGATCGGCCCCTTCACCGTGCACACCGAACGGGTGGCGCACCCCGTGGAGGCGTACGGCATCCGGGTGGAACACGGTGGACGTTCGTTGACGTACTCCGGTGACACCGGGGTGACCGAGGCCCTGGACGAACTCGCCCGCGACACGGACCTGTTCCTGTGCGAGGCGGCGTTCACCCACGGCAAGGAGAACATCCCCGGCCTGCACCTCAACGGCCTCGAGGCCGGCGAGACCGCCGCCCGCGCGGGCGCCCGCCGCCTGGTCCTCACCCACATCCCCCCGTGGACGGACGCCGCCACCAACCTGACGGACGCCCGCTCGGCGTACCGGGGCCCGGTGGACCTGGCGGTACCGGGGGCGACGTACGAGATCTGACGCCCCGGCGTACGCGAAGGCCCCCGGAACCAGACGGTTCCGGGGGCCTTCGTCGTAGGGGGAGGGCTCACGCCTTCGTGAGGTCCTCGATCTCCTCGTCGGGCTCACGGCCCGGGGTGGGGAGGTTGAACTTGGTGATGGCGAAGCGGAAGACCACGTAGTAGATGGCCGCGAACACCAGGCCGATCGGGATGATCAGCCAGGGCTTGGTGGCCAGGTTCCAGTTGAGCGCGTAGTCGATGAAGCCCGCGGAGAACGTGAAGCCCGCGTGGACACCGAGCGCCCAGGTGACCGCCAGGGACAGGGCGGTGAGCACCGCGTGGATCGCGTAGAGCAGCGGGGCGATGAACATGAACGAGAACTCGATCGGCTCGGTCACGCCCGTCACGAACGAGGTCAGCGCCAGCGAGATCATCATGCCCATCACGGCCTTGCGGCGCTCGGGGCGGGCGGAGTGCGCGATGGCGATCGCGGCGGCCGGGAGGCCGAACATCATGATCGGGAAGAAGCCCGACATGAACATTCCGGCGGACGGGTCACCGGCGAAGAACCGGTTGAGGTCACCGTGGACCACGGCGCCCGTGGCGTCCTTGAAGTCGCCGATCTGGAACCAGGAGACGGCGTTCACGAACTGGTGCATGCCGACCGGGATGAGCGCGCGGTTGATGAGACCGAAGAGACCCGCGCCGACGGTGCCGAGACCGGTGATCCACTCACCGAAGTTGGAGATGCCGGTGCCGATGGGCTCCCACACCAGGCCGAAGAAGACGCCCATGAGCGTGCCGACGAACGCCATGATGATCGGCACCAGACGGCGGCCGTTGAAGAAGCCGAGCCAGTCCACCAGCTTCTTGCGGTGGTAGCGCTGCCACAGCACGGCGGACAGCAGACCCATGATGATGCCGCCGAGGACACCGGGGTTGTTGTAGGTCGCGGCTATGTCCGCGCCCTTCTGGATCTTCGCCTCGGTGACGGGGAAGGCCTCGAGCACCTTGCTGTAGACCAGGAAGCCGACCAGGGCGGCGAGGGCGGTGGAGCCGTCCGCCTTCTTGGCGAAGCCGATCGCGACACCGATGCAGAAGAGCATCGGCAGGTTGTCGAAGATCGCGTGACCGGCGGTGGCGAACACCTCGGTGACCTTGTCGGGCAGGTGCAGCTTCTGCGCGATGTCCGGTACTCCCAGACGCAGCAGGATGCCCGCCGCCGGAAGCACGGCGATCGGCAGCTGCAGGCTGCGGCCGACCTTCTGCAGGCCCTGGAACAGGCCGGATCCCCGCTTCTTCGCGGGTGCCGCCGAGACGGTGGCGGTGCTCATAGTTCCTCCATGCGCTGGGCGCTGCCGGGGGACGGGAAGGTACGACAGGGGTCGGCAGCGACCATGTGGTCTACACCACCAGTGGTGTAGACCTGTTTCTAGCACGGTGAAGGCCGGATAAGGAAGGTGCGAATTTTGTGGCCTCGGCCATAACAGGAGCAACCGGTTCCGCTCATGCCGAAGACCCCCGGACCGGCAGGTCAGGGGGTCTTCGTCGCGAGCGGGAGGCGCGGAGGGCTACGCCTTCGTGGTGTCCTCGACGTCCTCCTCCGGCTCGCGCCCCGGAGTCTTCAGATCGAACTTAGTGATCGCGAACCGGAAGATCGCGTAGTAGACCGCGGCGAAACACAGCCCGATCGGAATGATCAGCCACGGTTTCGTCGCCAGGTTCCAGTTGATGATGTAGTCGATCAGACCCGCGGAGAAGCTGAAGCCGTCGTGCACGCCGAGCCCCCAGCTCACCGCCATCGACACACCCGTCAGCACCGCGTGCACCGCGTACAGCAGGGGTGCGATGAACAGGAACGAGTACTCGATCGGCTCGGTGATGCCGGTGACGAACGAGGTCAGCGCCACCGAGAGCATCAGGCCGCCGATCTCCTTGCGCCGATGTGGTTTCGCGGTGTGCGTGATCGCCAGGGCGGCCGCCGGCAGCGCGAACATCATGATCGGGAAGAAGCCCGTGAGGAACTGCCCCGCGTTCGGGTCGCCCGCCAGGAACATGTTGATGTCCCCGTGCACGACCTGACCGTCGGGCTTGGTGTAACTGCCGAACTGGAACCAGATGGGCACGTTCAGGAACTGGTGCAGACCGATCACCAGCAGCGCCCGGTTGGCCAGACCGAACACACCCGAGCCCCACGCCCCCAGCCCCACCAGCCAGTCGCTGAAGTTCTCCAGCGCGTCACCGATCGGCGGCCACACCCACAGGCACAGCGAGGCGAACAGCATGGCCACGAACGCCATGATGATCGGCACCAGACGACGCCCGTTGAAGAAGCCGAGCCAGTCCACCAGCTTCGTCCTGTGGTAACGCTGCCAGAAGTACGCCGACATCAGCCCGATGGCGATACCGCCGAACACCCCGGGGTTCTGGTACGTGAACTCGACGACCGAGTTGTCCTCCAGTTGGCAGCCCAGCTTGATCTTGACGCTCCCGCCCGGACACGTCTCAGGGAACGCGCGCAGCACGTTGTAGTAGACGAGAAAGCCCGCGACCGCCGCCAGCGCCGTCGAGCCGTCCGCCTTCTTCGCCATGCCGATGGCCACACCGACGCAGAACAGCATCGGCAGCCCGAGGTTGCCGTCCAGCAGTGCGCCGCCCGCCGCGCCGATCACCTTGGACAGGTTGTCCCAGCCGAGCCCGTCCGCGCCGAACACGTCCGGCTGACCGAGCCGGTTGAGAATGCCGGCCGCCGGCAGCACCGCGATCGGCAACTGCAGGCTGCGGCCCATCTTCTGCAGTCCCTGGAAGGCCTTCTGCCAACGGACGCGCGCTGGCGAAACGTCACTTACGGCACTCATGGGCGGTCCTTAGGGCGGGCCGGTTTGGCGACTGCCCGCCCACTGGTGTAGACCAGTTGCGACGGGTCGCTCTGTCGTGATCGCCATCCTTCGGCACCTACGACATGACCGCTCGCGAAGTTGGGCCAACTGTGGGTTACTGCGACAAAGCGGTTCGGATCAGGGAGAAGGACATGGCCACCAAGGCTGAGAAGATCGTCGCCGGGCTGGGCGGCATCGACAACATCGAAGAGGTCGAAGGCTGCATCACCCGCCTGCGCACCGAGGTCAACGACGCCTCGCTCGTCGACGAGGCCGCCCTGAAGGCCGCGGGCGCCCACGGCGTCGTCAAGATGGGCACCGCCATCCAGGTCGTCATCGGCACCGACGCGGACCCCATCGCCGCCGAGATCGAAGACATGATGTGACCACCGGGACCCACTGAAGCCACCCGGCCCCACGCGCGCGCCGCACACCGCTTCAGGAGCCGCACCGGCTCACCCGTGAGGGGCTGAATCCGCCACCGGCGGACAGCCCCTCACGCGCGTGCGGATAGGCTCGACACCATGTCTCGAATCGACGGCCGCACCCCCGAACAGCTTCGCCCCATCACCATCCAGCGTGGCTGGAGCAAGCATGCCGAGGGCTCCGTCCTCGTCTCCTTCGGCGACACCAAGGTCTTCTGCACGGCCTCCGTCACCGAAGGCGTCCCGCGCTGGCGCAAGGGCAGCGGCGAGGGCTGGGTCACCGCCGAATACTCCATGCTCCCCCGCGCCACCAACACCCGCGGCGACCGCGAATCCGTCCGCGGCAAGATCGGCGGCCGCACCCACGAGATCAGCCGCCTCATCGGCCGCTCCCTGCGCGCCGTCATCGACTACAAGGCACTCGGCGAGAACACCATCGTCCTCGACTGCGACGTCCTCCAGGCCGACGGCGGCACCCGCACCGCCGCCATCACCGGCGCCTACGTCGCCCTCGCCGACGCCGTCACCTGGGCCCAGGGCAAGAAGCTCGTCAAGCCCGGCCGCAAGCCCCTCACCGGCACCGTCTCCGCCGTCTCCGTCGGCATCGTCGGCGGCGTCCCCCTCCTCGACCTCTGCTACGAGGAGGACGTCAGGGCCGACACCGACATGAACGTCGTGTGCACCGGGGACGGCCGCTTCGTCGAGGTCCAGGGCACCGCCGAGGCCGAGCCCTTCGACCGCAAGGAACTCAACGCCCTCCTCGACCTCGCCGTCGCGGGCTGCGACGAACTCGCCGCCGTCCAGCGCGCGGTACTCGAAGAGGCCTCACAGGCAACCGCGGGTTAACCCTTAGCGTTCTTATGGGTACGGGCGTACGGTCCTGCCGTGCGCCCGCCGGCCCCCTCGGGCGGATCGGGCCGACCGCGCAGCGGACCGGTGCGATGCGGTCGGTGTGGCCGCACCACACCACGCCCACGGGGAGGGACCGTTCCATGGCCGCGCGCCACCGCAATCGTCGCCGTACCGCCGCACTCGCCGCCGTCGCCGCACTCGTCGTCCTGCCGGCGGCCGTCGGCTGCGACGCCGTCAGCAAGGCGCTCGACTGTGTGCAGACCGCCGACTCGATAGCCGACAGCGTCACCGACCTCCAACAGGCGGTCGAGAACGCGGCGAACGACCCGTCGCAGACCGACGCGTCCCTCAACGCCATCGAGAACAACCTCGACAAGATCGGCGACCAGACCGACAACGCCGACGTCAACAAGGCGGTCGACGAGCTGAACAAGGCCGTCGCGAACGTCCGCACGGCCGTCAAGAACGGCGACGCGACCCCCGACATCAGCCCCGTCACGGCCGCGGCGGGCGAACTGACGAAGGTGTGCACGCCGTAGCGCCCCCGCCGGGCCCGGCACACGCGCCGACCCTGGCCCGGCTCAAGGGCGGCCCGAGCCCGGCTCGAAGGGCGGACTCGGCGATACTGGCGGGCATGACCCGCCTGATCCTCGCCACCCGTAATGCCGGAAAGCTCACCGAGTTGAAGGCGATCCTCGCCGACGCAGGACTCACCCACGACCTCGTCGGCGCGGACGCCTACCCGGATATCCCCGACGTCAAGGAAACCGGCGTCACCTTCGCCGAGAACGCCCTGCTGAAGGCGCACGCACTGGCCCAGGCGACCGGACTGCCGGCCGTCGCCGACGACTCGGGCCTGTGCGTCGACGTCCTCAACGGCGCCCCCGGCATCTTCTCCGCCCGCTGGGCCGGCCGCCACGGCGACGACCAGGCCAACCTGGACCTGCTCCTCGCCCAGCTCTCCGACATCGACGCCCCGCACCGCGGCGCCCACTTCGCCTGCGCGGCGGCCCTGGCCCTGCCGGACGGCACGGAACGCGTGGTCGAGGGCCAGTTGCTCGGCACCCTCCGCCACACCCCCGCCGGCACGAACGGCTTCGGCTACGACCCGATCCTCCAGCCGGAGGGCGACACCCGAACCTGCGCGGAACTGACCCCCGCAGAAAAGAACGCGATCAGCCACAGGGGCAAGGCGTTCCGGGCACTGGTGCCGGTGGTGCGGGAGCTGTTGGGCTGAGATGCGAGGAGGGGCCGCAACTGGGCGGCCCCTCCGTGTGTGCGGCCGGTGGGACTCGAACCCACACGGGCTTTCGCCCACGGGCTCCTAAGGCCCGCGCGTGCTGCCAATTTCGCCACGGCCGCGTACGCCGCCATCGTACCGGGCTGATGAAGGTTGCCTAGCTGGTGTGGCGACGACCTCCGCGGCACCAGGTGCTGGTGACCGCGTGACAGTTCGGGCACAGCAACCGCAGATTTTCACGCCGGTCGTCCTTCCAGTCCCCGTTGATGTGATCGACCTCCAGGGTCATCGGAGCTCCCAGCCATTCAGGGCCGGTCCCGCACGAGGCGCACTCTTCCGGCACGCCGATTGCGCGGAGTGCCCGCCGAAGCAATGCCGTCCGTGTGCGACGGTTGCCGCTGTGTTTGACCAGCAGATCCGCCGGACTCCTCAGCGGTGTCGGGCCCGGCTTACCTCGCTGATGCGCCTGCCCCAGGAAATGCGAGGTGTCAATGCCATGAGAGGCGGCCGATCGGGAGATCAGCGCACGCTGCCGCGAGTTGTCCGGGCGCCCCAGGAACCGGAGCACCCCTGCCAGGGAGAGTGCCTGGGCGACCGCCTGCCGCAACTCGGCCTCGCCCGGCGGACCCTGTGCCCCGCGCCGGCCCTTGCGGGGAAAATGTGAGATGTCGATGTCGAAGTGGGCGAAGCGTCGATAGAGGTGCCGACGGAGATTCCCGTACGGGCGGGTGCCGAAGAAGGCGATGACCTCGTCGATGTTCGAGCACTGATCGGCGGCCTCTGCCATCCGCTCGCGGGTGTACTGCACCCCGTTGCTCATGAGGTGCTTCCCCTGCGACGCCGCTTCGCGCGGCCGCGGTAACTGTCGGTCGTAGAATGGCAGTTGGGGCAGAGGAATCGGAGATTGCCGATGCGGTTGTTCCGCCAGTTGCCGTCGATGTGGTCAACCTCCAGGGGGAGTGGTCGTCCCAGCCAGAGTGCCTCTACGCCGCAGCGGGCGCAGCGCTCGGCCACGCCCAGGCTTGTCATCGCCTGTTTGAGCAGGCCACTCGGAACGCGCCGGGCATGGCCAGCAGGTTGCTCGACGAGCAAGTTCTCCGGCGTCCGGGGCCGTCTGGTCTTCCCGCGCTGATTCGGCACCCGGAAATGCGAAGTGTCGATGCCGTACGCGTCGACTCGACGGCTGATGTGCGTGTGCTGCCCACCGATGACCTCAAGCCCCAGATGGCGGAGCACCTCACACATGTTCGTCGAGGCCGCAACCGCTGCCGCGAGAACATCCCTCGTCCACCGCACCCCTTCGCGCTCGAAGTGCGTGATGTCCACACCCAGCTTCTTCATGCGTTCCTGTAGGTACCGCCGTGTCGGACTCCTCGGATCCACACCGAGTTTGGTCAACGCCTCCGACAACGTCCGCGACGTCCGAGCTGCCTCAGCCAGGCGCTCCTTGGTGTACGGGCTGGCCGGCATCGTCCCCTCCGTATCCGATCGCGCGTTCGCGACCTCGAACGGATCAACGAACCGCTTATCGGACGGTTACGCCCTGTGAGGGATTGGTCGGGATCAGTGGCCCGATGTGGCCTTCAGGCCTACCACCGAGGCCAGGAGCAGGCAGATGAAGAAGATGCGGGCCGCTGTCGCGGGTTCGCCCAGGAGGGTCATTCCCAGGATCGCGGCGCCGGCCGCGCCGATGCCGACCCAGACGCCGTAGGCGGTGCCGATGGGGAGGGACCGGGCGGCGTAGGACAGGAGCAGCATGCTCGCGATGATTCCCGCGCCCGTCAGGACGCTCGGGACCGGGCGCGTGAAGCCGTCGGTGTACTTCATCCCGATCGACCAGCCGACTTCGAGCATTCCGGCGATGATCAGCAGGATCCAGGCCATGACGGGTACCTCCGGGAGACGACGGCCGGGCAGGGCTGCGTCGTCTTTGCTGAGCCCGGTACGGCGCGTCTCGTCGGGGTCCCTCCACCGTAGCAAGGAATGGCGAAAGGGGCTGGTGACCATGGTCACCAGCCCCTCCGGGGTGCGTATGCCCTACAAGTAAAGGCCGGTCGAGTCCTCGGACCCCTCGAAGCGGTCCGCGGCCACGGCGTGCAGATCCCGCTCGCGCATCAGCACGTACGCGATCCCGCGCACCTCGACCTCGGCCCGGTCCTCGGGGTCGTACAGGACCCGGTCGCCGGGCTCCACCGTCCGGACGTTCTGCCCGACCGCGACGACGTCGGCCCAGGCGAGACGACGGCCGACGGCCGCCGTCGCGGGGATCAGGATCCCGCCGCCGGAGCGCCGCTCGCCCTCGGCGGCGTCCTGCCGTACCAGCACGCGGTCGTGCAGCATCCGGATGGGCAGCTTGTCGTCATGGGTGCTGTGCGTTTCACGGTTGGCGCTCACGCCCTGAACCTACCTGTCCCGGCCGGTTTCGTACGCGGGCGGGTCAGCCCTTGCGCCGCCGCGTGCCCATGACGAGCAGCCCGACGAGCCCCACCGCGACCAGCGCCACCGGCACGATGCGCTCCAGCCGGGGCGCCCCGTCCTCCGAGACGAACTGGCCCTTCACATCGCCCACGACGCGGTTGACGCCGACGTAGGCGCGCCCGAGGGTGTGGTCGATGTTCGAGGCGACCTTCGCCTTGGCGTCTCCGACGATGGTCTTGGGGTGCACCCGTACGCCGATCTCGTCGAGCGTGTCGGCGAGGGTTGTGCGGCGGTGCTTGATGTCCGCCTCGATCTGCGCCGGAGTCCTGGTATCCGGCGTTCTCGACGTATCCGACACCGCGCTGCCTCCGTGGTCGTGTAGTGACTCCCTGATTCGGACAGTCTGTCAGTTCGTACCGGACCGCACCCCTCGGCACCCCCCATTACGCTCGTTCCGTATCCATTCCCCCGGCCATGTGAGGTTCCGATGAGCGAGCGACTGCAGCCCGGCGACACCGCCCCCGCCTTCACCCTGCCCGACGCCGACGGCAACGAGGTCTCCCTCGCCGACCACAAGGGCCGCAAGGTCATCGTCTACTTCTACCCGGCCGCGCTCACCCCCGGCTGCACGAAGCAGGCCTGCGACTTCACGGACAACCTGGACCTGCTGGCGGGCGCCGGTTACGACGTGATCGGTGTCTCCCCGGACAAGCCCGAGAAGCTGGCGAAGTTCCGTGAGAAGGAGTCGCTGAAGGTCACCCTGGTCGGGGACCCCGACAAGACGGTGCTGGAGGCGTACGGGGCGTTCGGCGAGAAGAAGCTGTACGGCAAGACGGTCGTCGGTGTCATCCGCTCCACGATCGTCGTGGACGAGGAGGGCAAGGTCGAGCGGGCGCTGTACAACGTGAAGGCGACCGGGCATGTAGCGAAGATCATCAAGGACCTGGGGATCTGACCGCCGTTCCTGACACGGCCGGCCCCCTCGGCGACACGTCCGCCCCGCTCAGCGCCTCTCCCTCCTGGGCGTGAGCCCGCTCAGCGGTCCCTGGCCGGCCGTCGAGCCCGTGGTGCCGGTGTCCGTCGGGCCTCCGCCCGTCGTGGTGCCGGCCGTGGTGCCGGCCGTCGCGGTGGTTCCGGTGGTGCCTCCGTCCGTGGGGGTGCCGCCGGTGGTCCCGCCCGAGGTGCCGGTGCCGCCGTCGGTGTGGCCCGGGGTGTGGCCCGGTGTGTGGCCGTCGGTCCGGCCGGGGGTGTGGCTCTGTCCCGGGGTCCGGCCGTTCGTCGTGGCCGGTGCGCTGCCGCCCGCCCCGCCCACCTCCTCGCCGCCGTCCGTGCCGCCGTCGTTCTGTCCGCCGGTGGCGTCCGGGTCCTCGGTGTCGTCGCCGGGGTCGTACATCTCCTCGGCGCCCGGCTGGAGTTCGAGGTCGAAGTCCGCGGCCTCGTCCCCCTCCAGGGCGTTCCGGGTGAACTGGGCCCAGATCTGTGCGGGGTAGCCGCCGCCGTTGATGCGGGCCTGTCCGAGGGCGCCGTAGAGGGACTTGTGGGCGCCGGTGTCGGGGTCCTGGCCCATGACGGCGACGACGGTGGCGAGGTCGGGGGTGTAGCCCGCGAACCACGCGGCGGTGTCCTCCTCGGCCGTGCCGGTCTTGCCCGCGGCGGGCCGGCCGGCGTTCTGCGCGGCCTGTCCGGTGCCGCCGTCGACGACGCTCTGGAGCATGGAGGTGGTCGTGTCGGCGGCCTCGCGGCTCACGGCCTGGCGTTCGGCCGACCGGTCGTCGTCCCGGGCCGGCAGCCTCACGTCCTGCGATCCGTCCTTGGTGATCTTCTCCACGAGGGTGTACGCGCCGTGCCTGCCGTGGTTGGCGAGCGTGGCGTAGGCCTCCGCCATGTCGAGGACGCTGGCGGTGGCGGGGCCGAGCGCGATGGAGGGGGAGGCGGTCAGGTCGGGGGTGTCGGCGGGCAGGCCGAGGGCGACGGCGGTCTTCCGCACGTTCGTGGGGCCGACGTCGACGGCCATCTGCGCGTACACGGAGTTGACCGACCTGTCGGTGGCGGTGCGCACGGAGATGTCCCCGTACGACTCGCCGTCCTCGTTCTCCGGCGCGTACACGGTGCCGTTCCAGCCCCGTACGGGGCGCTGGTCGGTGCCGTCGTAGACGGTGTTCGGGGTGATGTCGCGGCCGTCCTGGGTCTGTGCGCCGTTCTGGACGGCCGAGGCGAAGACGAACGGCTTGAAGGTGGAGCCGACCTGGTAGTCGCGGCGGGTGGCGTTGTTGACGTACTGCTTGGTGTAGTCGATGCCGCCGTACATCGCGAGGACCTTGCCGCTGGAGGGGTCGATGGCGACGCCGCCGGCGCGGACGTAGGTGTCCACCTTGCGGTTCTTCTTGTCGAGCCGGTCCGTCACCTGGTCGTTCACGGCCTCCACGAAGGCGTTCTGCTTGGACTTCTGGAGGGTGGTGGTGATGCGGTAGCCGCCGCGGGTGAGGGTGTCCTCGTCGAGGATGCCGTTGGAGGTCAGATAGGCGGTCACGGCCTGGACGAGGTAGCCGCGCTGGCCCGACAGGCCCGCCGAGCCCCTGGCCTGCCGGGGGACCGGGAAGGAGACGCGGTCGCGGGCGGCGCGGGTCAGCCACTTCTGCTTGACCATGCCGTCGAGGACGTAGTTCCAGCGGGCGAGGGCCCCGGCCCTGTTCTCGGGGTGCGCGATCACGTCGTACTCGCTGGGCGCGTTGAGCAGGGCGGCGAGGTAGGCGCCCTGGCCGACGGTGAGGTCCCGGGCGTTCACGCCGTAGTAGGCCTGGGCCGCGGCCTGGATGCCGTAGGCGTTGCGGCCGTAGTAGCTGGTGTTGAGGTAGCCCTCCAGGATGTCGTCCTTGCTCTTCTCCCGGTCGAGCTTGACCGAGATGAAGAACTCCTTCACCTTCCGGGTGACGGTCTGTTCCTGGCCCAGGTAGTAGTTCTTGACGTACTGCTGCGTGATGGTCGAGCCGGACTGGCGGCCCTTGCCGGTGACGGTGTTCCAGCCGGCGCGGAGCATCGCCTTCGGGTCGATGGCGGACTCGCTGTAGAAGTCGCGGTCCTCGGCGGCGAGGGTGGCGTGCTGGGCGGCCTTGGAGATGTGCTCGAGTGCGACGTTCTCGCGGTTGACGTCTCCGTCGCGGGCGAGCTGGCTGCCGTCGGCGTACAGGAAGACGTTGCTCTGCTTGACCGCGGCGGCGTTCGCGGAGGGGATCCGGACGAGGAAGTAGCCGAGCGCGAAGAGGCCGACCAGGAGCAGGGCCGTGCCGAGGACGGTGCCGAGCACCATGCGCCAGGTCGGGACGAGTCTGCGCAGGCCGGTCCGCTTCGGCCGCTGCTTGCGCTTCGGTTGCTGTCTCGGCGTCTGCGGCGCGGTCCGCCCCTGATCCGGCCGCGCGCCCGGCCTGCTCGCTCCTGGCCCGCCCGCGCCCGGCCCGCTCGCTTCTGGCCCGGCCGCGCCCGGTCCGGGTCCGGCCGGTCCCGCTCCCTGCGCGCCCGCTCCCGTTCCCGGTCCCGACCGTCGGCCCGTCCGCGGTCCCGCCGCGGGGGCCGGGTTCGGGCGGGGGCCCGCTTCCGGTTCCCTCGGTGCCCAGCCCTGGCTGCGCTGCTGCGGCTCGTCGCTCATCTTCGCCGGACTCCTGTTTCGCGTCGTACGTCGCCGTACGCCCTCGTACGCCTGGTGCGCCCCGTATGAAGCCTCTCGCACCATGTGTCCGTTCGCCGATCCCGGCACGCGTCGCGCCGGAAAATGCCTGGCGGCCCACGCCGGGCCGGGACTAGGCTCCTGCGCTTTGGCTCAACGCTGGGGAAAGGGACGGGTTGTGGGCACGGCGCGGTTGTACGCGGCTGTCGCGGGCAGCGGGTTCCGGCGGTACGCCACCTATCGGGTCGCGACCGCCGCCGGGGTCTTCACCAACACCGTCTTCGGGCTGATCCTGGCGTACCTGTTCATCGCCCTGTGGGACAGCAAGCCGCACCTCGGCGGCTACGACCAGGCGCAGGCGCTCAGCTACGTCTGGCTCAGCCAGGGGCTGCTGATGGTGGTCGCGATGATGGGCGGCGGCTTCGAGGACGAACTGATCGAGCGCATCCGTACGGGTGACATCGCGATCGACCTGTACCGGCCGGCCGACCTCCAGATGTGGTGGCTCGCCCAGGACATGGGCCGGGCGCTGTTCCATCTGCTGGGCCGCGGCGTGGTGCCCCTCCTGTTCGGCGCGCTGGTCTTCGACCTGGCGCTGCCCTCGGATCCGCTGACCTGGCTCGCCTTCCTGGTCGCGGTCGCGCTCGGGGTGGTCGTCGGGTTCGCGATCCGCTTCCTGGTGGCGCTGTCCGCGTTCTGGCTGATGGACGGGGCGGGGGTGGCGCAGCTCACCTCCATCGCGGGGATCTTCTGCTCGGGGATGCTGCTGCCGCTGAACGTCTTCCCGGGCGCGCTGGGCGAGGTCGTACGGGCGCTGCCCTGGTCGTCGCTGATCCAGGCGCCCGTGGACGTCCTGCTCGGCACGGCGGATCCGCTGGGCACGTACGCGGTGCAGGGTGCCTGGGCGGTCGTCCTGCTGGCGGCCGGGCGCCTGGTGCAGTCGGTGGCGACACGGAGGGTGGTGGTGCAGGGTGGCTGATCCGGTGGAGCGGGGGACGGGGGTCGTGGCGGGCCCGGCGCGGGAACGGGAGCCGGGTGTGGCGTCCGAGCCGGGGGCGGCCGGGCAGGCCGGCGCGGCGGCGGTGCGGGCGGTGGAGTTCCGGCCGTTCGAGCGGCAGGGCGCGTACGCGCGACTGCGGGACGGGCTGCGGGCCTACCGGCTGATCACCGCGATGTGGATCCGTTCGACGATGGCCTACCGGGCCTCCTTCGCGATGACCGCGTTCGGGAACTTCGCGGCGACCGCCCTCGACTTCGTGGCGATCCTGCTCATGTTCTCGCGGGTCGACCGGCTCGGCGGCTACAGCCTGCCCGAGGTCGCCCTGCTCTACGGGGTCTCCGGTACCGCGTTCGGGTTCGCGGACCTCGCGCTCGGCTCGATGGACCGGCTGGGGCGCCGGGTGCGCGACGGCACGCTGGACACCCTGCTGGTGCGTCCGGCGCCGGTGCTCGCGCAGGTCGCCGCGGACCGTTTCGCGCTGCGCCGCCTCGGCCGGATCACCCAGGGGCTCCTCGTCCTCGGGTACGCCCTCCTCGTCCTCGACATCCACTGGACGCCGGTCAAGGTGCTGATGATGCCGATGATGCTGCTCAGCGGCGCGGCGATCTTCTCGGCGGTGTTCGTGGCGGGCGGCGCGTTCCAGTTCGTCGCGCAGGACGCCTCCGAGGTGCAGAACTCCTTCACCTACGGCGGCAACACACTCCTGCAGTACCCGCCGACCGTGTTCGCCAAGGACCTGCTGCGCGGGGTGACGTTCGTCCTCCCGCTCGCCTTCGTCAACTGGCTGCCCGCGCTGTACGTGCTGGGGCGGCCCTATCCGCTCGACCTGCCGGCGTGGGTCGCGTTCGCACCACCGGCCGTGGCGGCGCTGTGCTGCGCGCTGGCCGGGATCGCCTGGCGCGCGGGGCTGCGCGCCTACCGGAGTACGGGAAGTTAGGGGAACGGGCGTGGCCATCGTGGCGGACAGGGAGCCGGCGGATCCGGGCCGGGAATCGGGTGCGCGGACCGGGTTCATCGAGCTCGACGGGGTCGAGAAGGTCTTCGACGTGCGCAGGAGGACGGGGTTCCTGCGCGGCGAGCGGCGGCAGGTGCGGGCGGTCGACTCGATCTCGTTCACCGTGGAGCGCGGGGAGATGGTCGGCTACATCGGTCCGAACGGCGCCGGGAAGTCGACCACGATCAAGATGCTCACCGGCATCCTCACCCCGTCCGGCGGCCGGCTGCGGGTCGCCGGTCTCGATCCCTCCCGCGAGCGCACCCGGGTGGCGCGCCGGATCGGGGTCGTGTTCGGGCAGCGTACGACGCTGTGGTGGGACCTTCCGCTGATCGACTCGTACCGGCTCATGCACCGGATGTACCGGGTGCCGGACGCGCGGTTCCGGGAGAACCTCGACCGCTGTGTCGAACTCCTGGAACTCGGGGCCCTGTTGGAGGTGCCGGTGCGGCAGTTGTCGCTGGGGCAGCGGATGCGCGGCGACATCGCGGCGGCCCTGCTGCACGACCCCGAGGTGCTCTACCTCGACGAGCCGACGATCGGGCTCGACGTCGTGAGCAAGGTGCGGGTCCGGGAGTTCCTGCGGGATCTGAACGCCGAACGCGGCACGACGGTCCTGCTCACCACCCACGACCTCACCGACATCGAGCAGTTGTGCCGCCGTGTGATGGTCATCGACCACGGGCGGCTGATGTACGACGGCGCGCTGAGCGGGCTGCACGAGGTGGGGGAGAGCGAGCGGACCCTGGTGGTGGACCTGGAGCGCGAACTGCCGCCGATCGAGCTGGAGTCGGCGCGGGTGGTGAAGGTGGAGGGCCCGCGCCAGTGGCTGGCGTTCCCCGCCGCGACGTCGGCCGCCCCGCTGGTGGCACGGATCGCGGCGGAATATCCGCTGGTGGACCTTTCGGTACGCGAGCCGGACATCGAGGCGGTCATCAGCCGCATGTACGCCGGGAAGGCGGGGGCCTAGCGGTGGCTGCCGCCCGGGTGGGGTGGATGGCCCGCGGGCGGGGGAACTCGTAGGCTGCTGCCATGACCGACGAACTCCCGGAGCTGCGTGCCTCCGACGCCGATCGTGAACGTGTCGCCGAACAGCTCAGGGACGCCCTCGCGGAGGGCCGCCTCGACATGGAGGAGTTCGAGGAGCGGCTGGAGGCGACGTACGCGGCCCGTACGTACGGGGAGTTGGCGCCGATCACCCGTGACCTGCCGGGGGCGGCGGGGTCGGCCCCTCGGATCTCCATGGTCAAGCAGCCCGTGGACGACGGCAGTTGGGGTTCGCGGATCGTCGGCGGCGAGGGCTCGTCCTCGTGGGCCGTGGCGGTGCTGTCCGGGTTCGAGCGCAAGGGCCGCTGGACGGTGCCGAGGCGTTTCAACTGCTTCGCCTTCATGGGCGGCGGCGAGATCGACCTGCGCGAGGCGAACTTCGCGGACCGTGAGGTCGTCGTCAACTGTGTCGCGGTCATGGGCGGGTTGAACGTCATCGTGCCGCCGGGCGTCGAGGTCGTGGTCCGCGGTATCGGCATCATGGGCGGCTTCGACCACCGTGAGGAGGGCCGGTCGGGCGACCCGGGCGCGCCCCGGGTGGTCGTCACCGGCTTCGCGTTCTGGGGCGGGGTCGGCGTGGAGCGCAAGCTCACCCGTGCCGAGCGCCAGCGCCTGAAGGAGGAGCGCCGGCAGGAGAAGCTGGAGCGCCGGGAGGCCCGCAAGGAGCTTCAGGGCTCCCGGGACGGTGGCCTGGACGACATGTTCGACGCGCTCGACGAGGCCCGCGACCTGATACGCGAGCGCCACGAGGAACGCCGTGAGCGTCACGAGGAGCGCCGTCTGCGCCACGAGGAGCGCAGGGACCGCCACCGGGAGCGCCGCGAGGACCGCCGGCGGCGGCACGACGGGGACTACTGAAGTCCGGGCGCCGTCCGGGCACCGGCCGAGGCCGTCCGGCCGGACGGCGCCTTCGGCGGCCGATCGGAGCTCGGCCGCCCGAGGCGGATCACAGCTCCGCGGGCACCGGGCCCTTCAGTTCCTTCAGGTCGAACACCTCGGCCATCCGCCGGAACCCCTTGTCGCTGGGGTGCAGATGGTCGCCCGAGTCGTAGTCGGTCCGCAGCCGGCGCGGGTTGTACGGGTCGCGCAGCGCGGCGTCGAAGTCGACGACGGCGTCGTACACCTTCCCGGCCCGGATCTCCGCGTTCACGGCCTGGCGTACGGCCTCGCGGGCGTCGGTGTATCCGCGGTGCCCCTGGAAGGGCATCAGGGTGGCGCCGACGACCCGTAGTCCGCGGGCGTGGGCCTGGCGCACCAGGGTCCGCAGGCCGTCGGTCACGGTGGCCGGATCGACCTGGTTCGGGTTGCGCAGGATGTCGTTGACGCCGAGGTCGATGACGACGGCCTTGACGTTCGTACGGTCGAGCACGTCGCGGCCGAACCGGCTCAGCCCGCTGGGGTTGTCGGCCGGCCGGCCGAACCCCGCGGCGAGGACCTGGTTGCCGCTGATGCCTTGGTTGACGACGCTGTAGCGGGGCGTGTCGCCGGACCCGGCCGCGGCGTGCAGCCGCTCCGAAAGGACGTCCGTCCAGCGGCGGTTGGCCCCCACGGTGGAGGTGATGCCGTCGGTCAGGGAGTCGCCGAGGACGACGACGGTGCCGGTGGCGTCGTCGCTGAGCACGTCGAGCGCGGTCAGGTAGCGCCAGTACGGGCTCTGTTCGGCGTACGGGGCGGCGCTCACGTCCTCCGTGCGGTCGCCGTCGGCCACGTACGAGATCTGCTGGGCGTGCGGGTGGTAGGTGACCGGGCCGGACGGGGTCGGCGAGTACGTCGTGACGAGGACGTCCGCGCCGTGCGGGACGAGCACGCGTACGGCGTCGCTCGTCACCTGCCGGCCGGCCGGGATCTCGACGCCCGTGGCACCGCCGAACGTGAGGCGGCGCATGGTGTCGGCGGTGGCGGCGGCACTGTTCGCGGTCGCGGCGACGGCGATCGTCGCGTGCGCGATCAGCAACGGCTGTTGCCCGTAGAGATTGGACAGCGTGATGCGGGCACTCGTACCCCCGGCGGCCGTGTGCACGACGTTGCGCACGGAGCGGCCCGCCAGTCCGTCGGGCTCCGTGCCGGGCTCGGCTCCGGCCGGGGACGCGGACCAGGCGCCGACCCAGGTGCCGGTGGAGGCGGGAGCGGCGTCGTGCGACGTGTGGCCGCCGGCCACGGCGGCCTTGGCGCTGGTGCCGTCGTCAGCGCCGACGCCGATGTATATGGCGGCGGAAAGGACCACGACCACGGAAAGGATCGCGGCGAGCAGGGCATAACCGTGACGCTTGGTCATGCGGTGCGTGTCTCCTCGGACGAGGGAGCCCGAGGCTCCGGATGTGATCACTCCATGATGCGTCATGGGTAAGGGGAGTGACGACGCGCCCCCTGCGGGACCCCCTGGTCGATTCCCCATCCGAACAGACGCCGGGAACTCCTGAAGCGTTCCAGGAGTCGGTGAGAAGAGAGCGAGAAAGGGACAATGTGTACGAGGCGTGACGTGGCCTGCGAACGGGTGGAGTGAATGGGACGCACGAATTCGGGTGAAGGGGACGGCATGGAGCAGCATGCCCGACCCGGCGGGGCCGCGAACGCCGACGGGACCGCGAACGGTGCCGAGGCCGGGGAGACCGGGGCGGCGGAGGCCGGTTCCGCGGGCGCCGCCGGTACGGCCGAGGCCGTTGAGGCCGGGGACGCGGGCGCGGCTGGGGGAGTCGGGCAGGCATCTGACGCCGGTGAGACCGCCGGGGTCGGGCCATCCCCGGACGATGGTGAAGGTGCCGGTGCCGGTGCCGGGAAGGCCGCCGGGGCCGCCGGGAGCGCGGGCGGGCGGACGGCCACCGTGCCGGGGCGGGCGATGAACACCTTCAGCCCCGCCGACGAGGAGAAACGCCGCGGGGTGCGCCGCATGAAGGCGACCGCCACCGGCCTGCTGCTCTTCGTCGCCCTCGTCTACGTACTGGCGAAGTGGGCCTCGAACGAAGGCGCGGGCGCCTGGGCCGGCTACGTCGCGGCGGCAGCCGAGGCGGGCATGGTCGGCGCGCTGGCCGACTGGTTCGCGGTCACGGCCCTCTTCCGGCACCCGCTCGGCCTGCCCATCCCGCACACCGCGATCATCCCCACCAAGAAGGACCAGCTCGGCGTCTCCCTGGGCGAGTTCGTCGGCGAGAACTTCCTCTCCGAGGAGGTCGTCCGCCAGCGGCTGCGCGCGGTGGGCATCGGCAGCCGACTCGGCGCCTGGCTCGCCGATCCCGAGCACGCGGACAGGGTCACGGCCGAACTGGCCGCCGCGCTCAGGGGCGCCCTGACCGTGCTGCGCGACTCCGACGTCCAGGCGGTCGTCGGGGAGGCGATCACCCGCCGCGCCGACGCCCAGGAGATCGCGCCCGGCATAGGGAAGATGCTGGAGAAGATCGTCCTGGACGGCGGCCACAAGCGGGTCGTCGACCTGGTGGTGGTCCGCGCGCACGACTGGCTGGTGTTCCACGACACGCAGGTGATGGACGCCGTCCAGGGCGGCGCGCCGGGCTGGACCCCCCGTTTCGTCGACAAGAAGGTCGGCGAACGGGTCTACAAGGAACTGCTGCGCTTCGTCACCGAGATGCGCGACTCCCCGACCCACCCGGCCCGCGGAGCCCTCGACCGGTTCCTCACCGACTTCGCGTCCGATCTGCAGTCCGACACGGACACCCGCGCGAGGGTGGAGCGGCTCAAGGGCGAGGTGCTGGGCCGCGGCGAGGTCCAGGACCTCATCGCGTCCGCCTGGACGGCCGTACGGTCGATGATCGTGTCCGCGGCGGAGGACGAGCGCAGTGAGCTGCGGCTGCGCGTGCGGGCCTCCCTGCTGTCGCTCGGCGCCCGGATGGCGACGGAGCCCAAGCTCCAGGCCAAGGTGGACGGCTGGGTCGAGGGGGCGGCCGTGTACGTCGTCACGACGTACCGCAAGGAGATCACCTCGCTCATCACGGACACGGTCGCCGGCTGGGACGCCGAGCACACGACCAGGAAGATCGAGGCAAACATCGGCCGTGACCTGCAGTTCATCCGGATCAACGGCACAGTGGTCGGCTCGCTGGCCGGACTGCTGATCTACGTGGTGTCACGAGGACTGGGGGCTTAACCGCCCAAAGGGCGGGAACCCGGCGGGGGTTCACCCGACGGAGAGGGAACCCCATGCCAGTCCCCGCCTCACCGGCACCCCCCGCCGCCGACGGCACGGTCACCACGAACGTGCCGTCCCGTCTGGACCGGCTGCCGTGGTCCCGCTGGCACTGGATGATCGTGATCGGCCTGGGAACCGTCTGGATCCTGGACGGCCTGGAGGTCACGACCGTCGGCAACATCGCGGGCCGGCTCTCCGAGGAGGGGAGCGGCCTGTCCATCACCTCGGCGCAGGTCACCGGTATCGCGGCGGCGCTCTACGTGGCCGGTGCCTGTGCGGGCGCCCTGTTCTTCGGCTGGCTGACCGACCGGTACGGCCGCAAGAAGCTCTTCATGATCACGCTCGCCGTCTATCTCGCGGCGACCGCGCTCACCGCCTTCTCCTTCGACGCCTGGTGGTTCTTCACCTTCCGCTTCCTCACCGGCTTCGGCATCGGCGGCGAGTACGCGGCCATCAACTCGGCGATCGACGAACTCATCCCCGCCAGGTTCCGCGGCCGGGTCGACCTGATCATCAACGGCACCTACTGGCTCGGCGCGATCGGCGGCGCGCTGCTGTCGATCGTCATGCTGAACACGGACATCTTCCCCAAGGACCTCGGCTGGCGGCTGACCTTCGGACTCGGCGTGGTCCTCGGTCTGGTGATCCTGCTGGTCAGGCGACACGTGCCGGAGAGCCCGCGCTGGCAGTTCATCCACGGCCGCGGTGAACAGGCGGAGGAACTGGTCGCCTCGGTCGAGGAGGAGATCGAGGAGGAACGGGGTGAACCGCTGCCGGCGCCGCAGGGCGAGATCACCATCGAGCAGCGCAAGAGCGTCGGCTTCGGCGTCATCGCGAAGACGGTCTTCGGCAGGTACCCGAAACGGGCCGTGCTCGGCCTCGCCCTCTTCGTCGGCCAGGCCTTCCTCTACAACGCGATCACCTTCGGCTTCGGCTCCATCCTGACCACGTTCTTCGACGTGCCCACGGGCAGCACCGGCTACTACTTCGCCGTCATCGCGGCCGGCAACCTCCTCGGCCCGCTGCTGCTCGGCAAGCTCTTCGACACCCTCGGCCGCCGCGTGATGATCTCCTCGACCTACCTGCTCTCCGGCCTGCTGCTCTTCGTCACGGCCTGGCTCTTCGACCAGGGCGCGCTGAACGCCGTGACGATGACGGCCTGCTGGTGCGTGGTGCTCTTCTTCGCCTCGGCGGGCGCCTCCAGCGCGTATCTGACCGTCTCCGAGGTCTTCCCCATGGAGACCCGCGCGATGGCCATCGCCTTCTTCTACGCCATCGGCACCGCGGCCGGCGGCATCAGCGGCCCGCTGGTCTTCGCCGACCTCACCAAGTCCGGCGTCGTCGCCGACACGGTGATCGCGTTCCAGATCGGCGCCTCCCTGATGTGCGCCGCGGGCCTGGTCGCGGTGTTCCTCGCGGTCAAGGCCGAGCGGCGCTCCCTGGAGGACATCGCCGCGCCCCTGTCGACGGCACCCTCCACGGCCGACGCCTCGCCGACGTCCAGCGCGCGGGCGAGCTGATCAGCGGCGTTCACCGCACAGGGCCCTGATCAGCGGCTCCCGTCGCGCAGGGAGCGGGACCGGGAGCGGGAGCGGGAGCCGGACCGGGGACCGGGAGCCGGGAGCCGGACCGGGCGGGCGATCCCTTCCGGCTCCCGGGCCCCGCGACACGGCGTAGCTCGTCCACGGTTCTGAGTACGCGTACTCTGTCGCGGCCCCGCCGGGCACGTGACCCTCGTACGCATGACCGAGAAACTGCTCCGCCCTTTGCGAACGCGCCCTTGGCCGGAACGCTGGCTGACGCGTGTGCTCGGCGCCGCCCTCTCCTGCGCGGCGTACCTGATCTGTCTGCCCTGGGACCTGCGCAGCCGCCCGGAGACGCCGGGTTCGACCGTGGAGACCACCCCGGTGACCGGCACGGCCGTCCTCGCCCTCGCCGCGGTGCTGCTGCTCCTGGCCGTCCACTTCGGGCTCCGGGACGCGCTGGCCTGGCCGTTGCTGCTGGTCGCGGCACCCCCGGCGATCCTGCTGCACGTGTCGCTGCGGACCCACCCCGGACCCCCGGACGGCCTGGCCGGGGTGTGGCCGCTGACCTGGGCGGCCGTCACGCTGCTCGGGGCCGCCTCCGTGCTGGTCGTGAGCGCGGTGGCACGCCAGTTCAGGACGGACCTGGCGGACGCCCTGGAGGAGGAGTGGGTGCTGGCCGGCCAGTGGTGCCGGTGAGACGGGCGGGCGCCCGGTGACCCGGGTCCGCCCGCTGACCGCCCCGGTGACCCGGGGCGCCCGCAGCGCGCCCCGGCCCGCCTACTGCCCGTAGAAGTACTGCGAGCTCTTCTCGTTGAAGTACGAGGCGTAGACGCGCCCGAGGACCGGCTTGCCCCGGTACATGCCCACGTACTGGCGCGAACTGTCGACCACGACGGGCCGTGTCATGCAGGCGAACTTGACCCGCTGCTGCGCCTCGGCCCACTGCACGGCCGCCGGATCGACCCGGTCGCTGACGAGCAGCGGGAAGGCGCCGATGCCGTTCTGGAAGCCGACGGGCAGACCGCCCTTGGTGTCCTTGGCGTACTTCATCACCTGGTCGGTGAAGCCGGAGATGGCCTGCACGGTTATCTCCGGAACGACCGCGGCCACCGTGAACAGGTGCAGCTTCGTCCCCATCCAGCGCATCCGGAACTCGGCCCGCCGCCCCACGAGTACGGGCACCCCGGCCCATTCCTCCCACCGCGTGGCACATCCGTCGGCGGTCAACTGCCGCTCCACGAACGTCAGGTAGGTGCCCGGCGCGGATTGCTGCTGGTTTGCGTCCATGGCGGGATCCTAGGGCCCGGGGCCGACGGCCGGAACGGGTGCCGGTCGATCGACTGGCACCCGTTCCGGCCGTCGGCCCGACCGGCAGCCGGAACGTCTAGGCGCCCGTCGTGGACCCCGGACGGATGATCATCAGGACGGTGACGGTGGCCCACAGCAGGTTGAAGATCCCGGTGAACATGGCGAGCCGCACGGTCGCCGCGCGGTCGACGGTCCCGCCCTGGTCGGCTCCCTCCAGGATCGCGCTCTGCCGGGGCAGGACCAGCGCGGCGAGGACCACGGCAGCCAGCGCGGTCAGCACGATCGAGACGATCAGCCAGGTGTCGCCGAGGACGCCCATGTCGCTCGCGGTGGCGAACCCGAAGACGGGAACGACGACACCCACCACGGCGTACACCTGGCAGATGCGGTGCAGCAGCCGGGTGGTGGCGAGGGCGCTCGAGTCGTCGGACCCTTCGAGAACCTTGCGCGCGGCAGGCGGGAACATGCTCGCGGCGACCGTGACGGGCCCGATGGCGACGATCGCGGCGATGACGTGGACGGCGAGGAGGAACTTGGTCACGGGGTGACGGTAGAGGCCGCACGGATCATGGAGAAGTGGCACTTTTGCCAGGGGTCAACGGATTCTGGTCAACGGATTCTGACCAGGGCGGTGAACCCTGTGCATGTACGGGCTGCGACCGGCATTGGGCGCCCGCGTGACGAGACCCCACAGGGGTGTCCCCGTGGCGAGCCCTGCCAGCCGAATCCGTGTGGCGAGAACCCGGCGCAGGCATAGGCTCTGGTCATGCACACCGTGGCCGTACTGGCGCTGGACCAGGTCATCCCGTTCGATCTCGCGGCCCCGATCGACACGTTCGGCTGGGCCCGGCTGCCCGACGGCCGCCCGGCGTACCGGACCCGGGTGTGCTCGGTGACCGCGGGCGCGGAGGTGAGCGCGGGCGCGTTCACGCTGCGTGCCCCGTACGGCCTGGAGGCGCTGGCCGAAGCGGACACGATCATCCTGCCGGGCGTGGCCGACCCGTCCGCCCCGCTCCCGCCGGGCGTCGCGGAGGCGCTGCGCGCGGCGGCGGCGAACGGCACCCGGATCGCCTCGATCTGCGTCGGAGCGTTCGTGTTCGCCGCCACGGGCCTGCTGGACGGACTGCGCGCGACGACGCACTGGGTCGCGTCCGCGGAACTGGCGGCCAGGCACCCGGCGGTGACGGTCGACCCGAACGTGCTCTACGTCGACAACGGCCAGTTCCTGACCTCGGCGGGGGCGTCGGCGGCGCTGGACATGTGCCTGCACATGATCCGCAAGGACCACGGTTCGGCGGTCGCCGCGCATGCCGCCCGGCTGTCGGTGATGCCTCTCGAACGGGAGGGAGGCCAGGCCCAGTTCATCGTCCACACCCAGCCTCCGGCCCCCGCGGGCACGACCATGGAGCCGCTGCTCGACTGGCTGGAGGAGAACGCCGGCCGCGAGCTGACCCTGGAGGACATCGCGGTTCAGGCCGGGACGAGCACCCGTACCCTCAACCGCCGCTTCCGCGAACAGACGGGCACGACACCGCTCCAGTGGCTGCACCGGGCCAGGGTGCGCCGCGCCCAGTACCTCCTGGAGACGACCACGTACCCGGTCGAACGCATCGCCGCCCAGGCGGGCTTCGGCTCTCCGACGGCGTTCCGGGACCGCTTCAAGCGGGTGGTGGGGACGAGCCCGTACGCGTACAGGCGGGCGTTCCGGGGGGCGGAGGAGCGGGCGTCCTGAGGTTCGGGCCCGGTCCCGCTCAGGCGCGTCGGTCGGCCACGGCCCAGGAGGCGAGGGCCATGGCACCGGCGACACCGAAGACGGCGGGCCAGGCGCCGACCTTCTTGGCCAGCGGGTGCGACCCGGCGAACGCGGCCACGTACCCGGCGGTCAGCACCCCGGCGGCGGCCCCGCCGGCGTCCTGCTTCCACTGCCGGGCGGCGGCGACCCCGGCGACGGCGAGTACGACCCCGCCGAGCTGCCGCTTCCTCGTCCACCGGGCGACGCCGTACCCACCGACAAGCCCCCCGGCGGCCACCACCGCGGCCGGAACCTTCGCCATTGCTGCCTCCTGCTGCCGTGCACTCGTCCAGGGTTCCTCCTGAGGCTAACGCCCCGGCTCGGCCCGGCGGACCTGCCCCCTGGCCATAGCCCGCGGAGATGGCGCAACAGGCACCGCCGAGAGCGAAGCCCAGGGCGGCGGGGTTCACGCAACCGGGGACGTCACCGCTACTGACGGCGGAGCGGAGAGGGATCAGATCCGCGTTTTGTGTCTCAGAGCTTGGGTTCGACGGAAAGGGATGTGTGCCGGCCCAGCCAGCGAGGGCCGCGACCGCGGTCTCACGCGCCTCGCCTCGGCAACTGTTTCCGCGAGCAGGGTCCGTTCTGCGTTGGGAGCGGCGAGCTGACGATAGAACTGGAGATCTTCGAATCCGTTTACTGCGACATCATGGCTGTTGGCGGCGTAGACCAGGCGGGGGATACGGGCCCAGTAGTAGGCGACCAGGCACATGGGGTACGGCTCGCTGCCGGCGTACATCACGGCGTCTTCCATGAGATGGCGGCCGAGTTCCGTACCGGCCGCGCGGAGAGCCGTGACTTCGGCGTGAGCGGTGGGATCCCGGAGTTCGACGACTGAGCTGGTGCCGGCGGCTATGACTCCCGTCGACAGTGTGACGCCCACGCGAACGCGTCCCGTTCAGCGTCTTGTTGTTCCGCACTCATATCCACGGCCTTCGTGCTGGTCCGGTGTTCTTCTTGATCCGGAACACAGGATCAGGCGAAGGTCGCTCTGACATGCGGTGATTATCCAGCCAGGTGAACGTGTACGAGACTCGTTCGACAGTCACTGGTCAAAGATCAAGCTAAGCGTGCGCCGCCCCGGACCGAGCCCGGTCACGCAATGGCGCCTCTGCGGCGAATCGCTCGAACATCCGCGACAGGACCTCGCAGGAGGAACGCCGGGCAGTGCCGTCGTCCGGCCCTTCGGGAAGCCGGTCCCACGGAACAGCCGGGGCCGATTCCGCATCGTCGATCCAGTCGGTGAGCGCGTGGTGGTCGGGCGCCTCGTCCGGAGCGATCACCTCGTACATGAGCGTGCTGCCGGCCGTATTGACTGCCGTACAGAGCGCGTTGACCCGATCGCCGAGCCGTGTGGCTCCCTCGTCGGCCAGCCCTTTCAGGACCCGCACCAGGGCCAGTGCGGTGGGTTTGTGATCGATGACAGCGAGCCGGAGCGCTGTATTGGTCATGTCCTGATTGCGGCAGGCGATCTCCGCGGGGGTGTAATCGGGCCCGTCACGGAACATCTCGGCGGCCCACCACAGTCGGGCGAAGGCTTGGTTGTAGTGAGGACCTACGAACCTGGCGCTGTTGACCTTCCTGAGCGCGCCGTCGCCGGACTCTCCGGACGGCATGTGCCGCCACAGGACGAAGTCCGGCGCGACGGCCAGGGCCAGGAAGTTCCACAGACCGGGGTTCGCCGCCTCGGCTCGAGTCATCCGCAGGGTCGCGTGCAGCCGAGGCGCCAGCCAGGCGTCGGCGTCGGTCCGCGCCGCATCGAACCTGTGCATCGCCTCCTCGACGATCTCCCGCACCGGGGCGGCGCTCCAACGGGCGGAGTCGCTCTCGATCGGCACGCTCGCCCGGAGAATCGCCACCTGCGGTAGGCCGTCCTGTCCCGCCCGTACCCCATGAGTGAGGAAGGCCGTGGCGAGGTGACCGGGGAGCAGCGCGAGCCGTTCGGGGGGCTCGGTGCGGTGTCGGCTCATCGGCTCACTTCCTGGGCACGGGTTACGGCACGGATGGCTGCCGTCAGATTCTTGGGTACCTGGCCGCGTCTTCCGGCGGCGAACTGAATCCGCGACTGGACCTCGGCCCATCCTCGGCCGTCACTTCGACGGCTGTGGGCCTCGCCCAAGGCCTCCGAGAGGGGCAGCCCGGGAAACACCTCGGGAAGCATGGAGCGCAGCACCGACTCCCGCCATCCACCAGGAAAGCGCGGGGTGCCGTCCTCATCGAATTCGAGGTCGCTCAGCGCGGAGTGGAACATTGTCGCCCAGGCCTCTCCCGCGATCTGCGCGGCCACCAGTCCCGCGGTCGCCTTCTCCAACGGGCCACGAGCACCGGACAGAAGCTCGGGAAGCCCCTCGAAGGACGTGTTGAGCAGGACGGCCGGCACGTCTCCGGTGGTGTCGATCAACCAAGGCGCATCCATGAACGGACGCAGCCAATCCTGCGGCCCGTCTCGGAAATCCTCCTCCAGGATCTCCAGATCGCGTTGTCTCGTGGGAGTGCGGGCAAGGAGGTCCACGATCCAGGGCGTGTCAGTGGTACCGAGAACACGCCCGTCGACTCCACCGTGACTGCCGACGACGCTGACGTCGAGGACGGCGCGCGCCACGTGAGTGGAGCGGCGCACTCGGACCTCGCCTCGCCAGTGGGTGTCGTCACGACGGCGTTCCAGACGACTCACCCTGCGGGTGTTGGTGGCTCCCTCGGACAGTACGGCGACGCAGGCGACCCCGGACCAGGGCCCGTCGGCCAATTCGTCCATGGGTAGCGAGACTTCGAGATCGAGGACGCCTTCAGTCCAGTCGTCACGCTCGATCTGATGGAGCGCGACGACCTGATCGCGCTGGGAGATCAACGAGAGCTGCAAAGGCTTCCCGTCTATGCTCGCCCCTCGGACGGTGACCTCGATCTTCCCCACCAAGGTCGGGTACGCGTACACGGTGCTCACGCCGAAGCCTCCCGTGCCTGCTGGATGTCCACGATCACTCCGGCCATGGCGGCGGCCACCGGGTGGCTGCCGACAGCCGTGACGCCACCGAAGCGCGCCGATCGTACGTCCGGATCGACGAGCAGCCTGCCGTCGACGATCTCGCAGTTCTCCTTCGCGGACAGCTCCGCCCACTCCAATGAAGGACGCCCCCCTGATCGCACATCGAACTTGACCACCGGCAGTAGCTGCCAGCGGTCGTCGCGCTGCGGGACGGTCAGCGTCACGTCCAAGGTCCAGGCCCCGTCTCTGTCCACCTTCCCGACGACCCGGTCCACGAGCGGGTGTCCCTGGCCACGACGACCGCTCACTGCGGCGGGCGCATCCAGGCGTAGCAGCTTACGGAGGACCTCAGGGCCGGTCGAACCCTGACCGGCAGTCCGGCGGCCGATCACGCCCCGCAACGCTGCGTCCATGGCCGCGTTGAACTCGGTCAATCGCCGAGGCGCGTTGGCATAGGCGGCGGTAAGTTCCTCCGTCGCTCCCCATCTGTCGTGCTCCGGGGGCTCGGCAGCTCGTAGGAACGCCTCGGCGGCGTGGGTCTCCGCGCCGTCGTCGCCAGTGGCGAAACCGGCGAGCAGGACAGCCTGGAACGGGTCCACTCCCGGCCGCAGGCCGCGAGGGCGTCGGGCCGTGACAGTCATCCGGGTGCCGCGCATGCAGGTGATACGGCTGTGCACCTCGTCGTTGTCGGCGGCAGGAGTGACCAGGAGCACGGCACGGTGGCTGTGTCCTTCAGCCCTGCGCCCGGCGGTCCGCAGCGGCGGGACGACAAGGGCGACCTCCACGGCGGCGACCTGCCCGGTGGCCGTGAGCTCGTCGACCGTCTCGCCGTCGATGTACGCCCGGAGCGCGTGGGCCAGCGCGGGGTGCCGATCGAGCGGATCGACCCGCTGCTCCGGAACCACGAATTCACCATTGCGAAGAGCACGGACCGAGGCTTCCAGCATGGCCGACGTCGAACGGCCGGAGGTCATGGCGGCCCAGAAATTGTCGGCCAGCGCCCGACTGAGGGCCCCATGCAGGTCCTCCAGGGTGTCGTTGTTGCCGGCCGCGTCGTGAACACCGACGACGAGGAAGGAAGTCCCCGGATCGTCACTGTCCCGATCGAGTCGCAGATCGGCGACCACACTCTCGTCCGCCCACCAGGAGCGGGAGACACCTTCGTGCTCCTTCTCCGTGTCCGACTCGCCGAGCCAGGCAGGCCCGGCGTAGGCGACTCCGTCGACCTCCCGCCAGGGAAGGTCGAGACGTCCGACCACCCGGCGGGCCGTCCGCCCCTCATACGTCTCGGACAGGGTGCTGTTGATCAGCACCAACCCGAGCCGACTGGCTGCCCACAGGGTGGCCTTCCCCAGCCCGTATGAACCACCGGCCCGTTCGTTGCTTTTGTGACTGTCGAGCTGCCGGCGGACCACAGCGGCGTACCGGCCGTCTCCATACTCGGGTCCAGTCAGCCCTGAGGCGTTGTAGTCGTCCACGCGAAGAAGCAGAAGAGAGGAACCCTCGCGCAACGCCCGAAGCCCCTCGGCGAGGACCCGGCCGACCTTCTGCTGGGACCGTGCCGCCGCTGTGTAGTGGGGCTCCAGCTCGTCCCACTTCAGCGCGGAGAGGAAGGAGTGCAGGTGCTCACCGGTCAGCTCGTGCAGGGTGAAGCGCACCCGCACCGGACGCCGCGGGTCCAGCCGCTCGTCCAGGGAGTTCTGCGTGACCTCCCTGGCCAGTACGGCCAGGTTCGCGTCGAAGGCGAAGGCCGCCGCGTTGCCGTACTCCCGACCGCCGTCGTGATGGGCGATCCGGTGATACCAGCTGATCGGTCGGGCCGATCCGGCATCGGCGTCCCTGGTGACCAGGGTGGCGACGTCCGTCTCCAGGATCTCGGCGATCCTGACCATCATCTCCGCCCGCGGCTGCGCCCTGCCGGTGACCCACGCCGACACCGCCGCGCGCGTCAGGTCCAGCTGCTTGGCAAACTCCGCCTGTGACATCCCGCTGCGACGCAGCTGGCGCCCAAGCCACAGGCCGAAGTCCTCGGTGTCCTCCATAGCCCCACTTCCCCATCGGTTCCGGGCATCGTCACGGTAGCACCCCGATTGACGGCGCCGACACTGTCAAATTTCAATAGACGTGTGTGATCGATTCGAGCGCCAGCGGAGCGGATGGAATTTTCTTCTGATCTTCAGATCGACAGATGAGCCGCATGCTACGGTTCTCTTGGGCAACTCCCCACGCGGTCAAGGCCGTTGAGGATGCGCTTGCTCCGGGGGGACGGAGAGCTCTGTCCTCAGACCAGTTGCACAGCTTTCTTTGCATGCGTCATCCAGTCGCGGGCGCTCATTGGCGCGCGCCCACAGGGAGGGGACCCACATGAACGACGATGAGGCCTGGATGGCGTGGTTCATCAAGGAGTACGACAACACCGAGGACCCTGATCTCCGCGCAGAGCTTCTGACGTGTCACGGCATCCACCCCCAGGTCCTGGCGTCGGAGCGGCGGCGTCTCGCCCGCCGCGCGCAGAGTCAGCCCACGGAGCAGACGACCACCCCCTTCGTCCCGCCCGTGCCCCGCACGTCCCGTGCCACCCGCCGCCCCACCACCCCTCGGCGCGCCGGTAGCCCCCGCACCTACCAGGTCAAGGTCACCCGCACCAAGAGGATCCGCACGGCCAAGGGAACCGCGACCGTTGTGACCGTGACGACGACCGTCACCACGGTCACGACCGTCACCACGGTCACCACCATCAACAGCTGATCCCCCTCTGCTTTTCCTCATAGGCTGTCCTGATTCGTTTCACCGGGGGTGCCGGCCTCATGCACCGGCATCCCCGTACTCCCCCACGTGTCCTCGGTTCGTTTCTCTCATTCGAGACAGGTGCTTCATGACCGACCGGCAGTTGGCCGACCCTTCGCTCCCGCCCGTGATCGACACCGTGATCCGACAGTCCTCGACCGTCCTGAAGACGTATCAGGTCGACCCGGGGCTGATACAGGAGCACGCCAACGGTGAGCGTCGTATCACCCAGGGCGGCTACGGCGAAAGGCAGCTGCTCGAACTCGTCCAGAACGCGGCGGACGAGATCGCGGCGTCACCCGGCGGCAAGCTGCACGTCGTCCTGACCGAAAACCACCTCTACTGCGCGAACGAAGGAACCCCGGTCACGCCGGAGGGCGCCGAGACGATCCTGCGCATGAGTGTCTCGCGCAAGCGCGGCGGGCAGATCGGCCGCTTCGGCGTCGGCGTCAAGTCCGTGCTCTCCGTGAGTGACTCTCCCCAGTTCTTCAGCGGTAACGGTGCCTTCGGTTTCGGCTTCGACCGGGACTGGTCCGCCGCCGAGATCGCCAAGGCCATCGGCCGGCAGGGCGACCTCGAACTGGAAACCCCGGTACTCCGCATGGCCCGGCCCCTCGATGTCGAACAGGAGCGTGCCGACGACAACGTACTGGACAAGCTCTTGCGCTGGGCCACCACCGTCGTCCGCCTGCCCCTGATGCGCGGTGCCGCCGAGCGTCTCGGACGGGACATCAGCGGGTACAGGAGTCGCACTGGGCGGGAAACCGAAGCCTTCCCTGCCCACTTCCAGTTGTTCTCCTCCCACGTCGGCCAGGTGCTCCTGCACGACGAGCGCACCATGCCCCCCGCGCGCAGGGAGATCTCGGTCGAACCCAAGGGCATCCACCGCACGCTCAAGGAGGTGGCACGCGGCGCCAAGCAGACCACCGAGCAGTGGAAGGTGTTCTCAGTCGCTCATTCCCCCACCGACAAGGTCTCGGACAGCGCCGGAGAGCTGCACAACCGGCCGGTGCTCGAGATCTCCTGGGCCGTGCCCGAATACACGGTCCGCAATGGCCTGTACACCACACCCGTCGGCAGGGGGGCGTTCTGGGCGTTCTTCCCGACCAAGTACGAGGTGTCGCTGACCGGCATCCTGAACGCCCCGTGGAAGACAAACGAGGATCGACAGCACCTTCTCGACGGGAGCCCTTTCAATCGGGAACTGCTGCAGGTCGCGGCCCGGTTGGTGGTCGATACCCTGCCCCGGCTCGTGCCTGCCGAGGACCCCGCCGCATACCTTCCCCTGCTGCCGGGCCGCACCAAGGAGAAGCTCAACTGGGCCGACGACTACTTCCTCCGGCAAGTGTGGGAAATGGCTGCCCAGCGTCCCTCCCTGCCCGACCAGAACGGTGAGCTCCAGGTCCCTCGCGACCTGTTCATCACGCCGTCGGATCTTGACAAGGAATGGGTCCGGATCTGGTCGGAGTGCAGCGGCCGCCCCACCAACTGGGTGCACGCATCCGTCGACGCCTCCGACACCGCCCTCCGCCGCGGCAAGATGAAGCAGATCCTGGACGCGGCCGGGAAGACGCCCGAGAGCGTCAAGGACTGGCTCGAGGCACTCGTCGCCGACGGCTCCGTGGAGGCCTCGTGCCACGCCATCGAGATCCTGTCGCTGATGGTGCTCAAGGATCAGGCCGGCCGCTTGCGCGGGGACTCTCCACTCACTGCCGAGGCGCGCACAGCCCGGATCGTGTTGACCGAGGAGCACGGCGTCGTCGCCCCGGTAGCCGGTGAGATCTTCCACCGAACCTCCGCCGACACGCTCCGCGATGACATGGTCTACGTCCACCCGTCGATTTCCGAGCGCCCCGAAATGGCCCGGCATCTGCACAACATCGGCATCCGGGTCGCCGATGCACAGGGACGGTTCGAGGGCGTCCTCGATCAGGGGTTCGACAACTACGACGACAATGCGTGGTCGAACTTCTGGATCCTGCTGCGCAGCGCCGGCGGTAGCGCGAACGTCGATCGCATTCGTGCCAAGGTGCCCAGGCCGCTGAAGACCCTGCGCGTCCGTACCATGGACGGTCGTTACAGGCTGATGCGCGACTGTCTCCTGCCCGGACCGGTGGTGCCCCGCGACGGAAACCGCGACAAGGCCATCGTCGTCGACCTGGATTTCCACGAGAGCGACAGACCGGTCTTCCGCGACCTAGGGCTGTTCGATCGCCCTACCGGCGGGTACAGGCCCCACGAGGAAGCATGGTTCGAGGAGTACCGGCAGGTCGTTCACGACTCGCACCTCCGTAGTCTGCCGAGCACCGCCCCCCGGCCCAACATCTCCCGCCTCTCCGTCGAGGGGGCTGCGACGTTGGGACCGCTGCATCTGCTGCCCGCGCTGTCCGAGGAGGGCCGCGCCGCCTTCGTGGCGGCTCTGCCGGCGTCCGACATCTCGCAGCACTGGCAGATGCAGTACGGAACCACCGCCAACACCCGCAAGGCCGTGATGTCCCCGCTGCGCTGGATGATCTCCAAGCATGGCCTCGTGAAGACTTCCTTGGGACTGACCCGGGTGTCCGAGGCCGTCGGTCCTCAGCTCAAGGCTTTCCGCACCGTGCTCCCGGTCGCCGAGATCGCGGAGGAGACGGCGCGGAAGCTGAACATGCCCACGACCTCCGACGAGGTGCCCACCCGGCGCTGGGGCAAGCTGTTGGACCTCGTACTCAAGAGCGAGGACGACGCTTTCATCGGTCGTGCGTACGCCCTGCTGCACAGGGTCGGCTTCGAGTTCCCGGAAGGCGTGCCCACCCGCTGCCGGGTGGGATCCTCCTGGGAAGGACGCCCTGACAACGAGATCGCCGTCGCGCTGAACGAAGTGGAGTTCAAGGAGCTCGTCCGTGAGCGCCTCCCCGCGCTCCTGGTCACCGACAAGGCGGACGTGGCCACGGCGAAGGAGATGATCGAGGAATGGGGGATGCTCAAGGTCTCCGACGTCATCAGCAGAGAGATCGAGCCCATCAAGACCGGGCGGGCCGTGTCCCTGTTCGAGGAGTTCACGACGGTCAAGGCGCGCCTCGGTCAAGCAGGCAGCAGCTACAAGATCCAGCGCTGCTCCGAGCTCGAGCAGGTGGTGCGCACGCCCATGGGCAGCAAGCGGAAGCCGCTCAAGTTCGCGAGGAAGGGCCAGACCCTGTTCGTACTGGACTCCCTCGACCGGCTGCAGGTTCTGCAGGCCGCCGATGAGGAGTTCAAGTGGGGCTTCGGCGTGGCCGGCTGCAGCCAGGCTCTCGCCCTCCAGGACAGGCAGGAACACGACCAGGCTCTACAGGGGCGGCTGCGCGCTGTGCGGGAAAGCGAGAGCGTCATCGACAAGATCGCTCTGCTGATCGGTGAGGAGGCCCTACGTGGCGAACTTCCGCCCGGCCTCATGGAGAGCGAGATCCAGGAGCAGGGCGCCGAACCGAACCCTCGGCGCGTCGCCGAGATGGCCTTCAACGCCCACGGCGAAGCGATCCTTCGGGTCCACTCCCGGGATCTCGCTCTGGACTTCCCCACCCGTGCCCCCAGCTCCTTCACCGGGAACACGAAGGCCTTGCGATTCGTCACCGACCTCGGGTTCCCGGACTCCTTCGCGGGCGCCCAGGTGCCCTCGCTGGATCCCCGCCTCGAGGTCGACGGTCCGTCCGAGTTCCCTTCCCTGCACCCGTACCAGGAGGAACTCGCGCAGGCGCTGCTCGCTCTGCTGGAGAACTCGATGCCCCAGCGCGGCATGCTCAGCCTGCCGACCGGATCCGGCAAGACGCGTGTCACAGCGGAGGGAGTGATCCGGTGGATCCGTGATCGGAAGGATCTACCCGGGCCGGTCCTGTGGATCGCCCAGACCGAAGAGCTGTGCGAGCAGGCCGTGCAGAGCTGGAAGTTCGTCTGGTCGAAGGTCGGTCCCGAGCTTCCCCTGGTCATCAGCCGGCTCTGGGCCTCGAACGAGGCGACCCCCGTCGACGGACGTCCGCACCTGGTCGTCGCCACCGACGCCAAACTGGACAGCTGCCTGGAGAAAGAGGACTACGCCTGGCTGAGGGAGGCTGCCGAACTCGTCATCATCGACGAGGCGCACACCGCGATGTCCCCGCGCTACACCCGGCTGCTCGAACAGCTCGACCTCACGCACCGCCGCACCAGTCGTCACCTGATCGGACTCACCGCGACCCCGTACCGGAACAACGAGGAACTGACCCGGCTGCTGGTGCAGCGGTTCGGCAGCCGCCTCGACACCGGCGTCTTCGACGGCGATCTGTCCGTCGCCATCAAGGGGTTGCAGCAGATCGGTGTCTTGGCCCAGGTCAAGCACCGAGAACTGGTGGGCGCCGACATCGCGCTGACGGCGGACGAGCGTGCACAGTCCGAGAAGTTCTCCACCTTGCCCAAGGGCGCCGAGCAGCGGTTGGCCGAGGACCACGGACGCAGCCAGCGCATCGTCGACGAGATCGCCGCCATGCCCTCCGACTGGCCGGTGCTGGTGTTCGCCACCTCTGTGGCCCACGCCAAGCTACTGGCCGCCAAGCTCGGTGACCGGGACATCAGGGCCGCCGCGATCGACTCGACCACGCCCCCCAACGAACGACGCAAGCGGATCGACGACTTCCGCAAGGGCAGGATCCAGGTCCTGACCAACTACGGCGTGCTCACCCAGGGCTTCGACGCACCGGCCACTCGCGTCGTGGTCGTGGCTCGCCCGACGTACAGCCCGAACATCTATCAGCAGATGATCGGACGCGGTCTGCGCGGCCCGAAGAACGGTGGCAAGGAGAGCTGCCTGATTCTGAACGTGCGGGACAACATCACGAACTTCGGCGAGGAACTCGCCTTCACCGAGTTCGAGTACCTGTGGAGCGAGGGCCAGTGACCGTCACCCCGCTCACCGAGCATCGACTCACCGACGCGCAGCAAGCCGTGGTTGACCAGCCCTGGGACGCCCGGGTGCTGGTCACGGCCGGAGCCGGCGCCGGCAAGACGCACACCCTCGTGCGGCGGCTCGACGTGTTGGTGGAGCGGGAGGAACTGGAGGCCGGGGAGATCCTGGTGCTCAGCTTCTCCCGTGCCGCCGTGCGCGAACTCACCGAGCGGATCGAGCGGCACGCCGCCGCCGCGCAGCGGATTCGTGTGCAGACCTTCGATGCCTGGGCTGCAGCCCTGCTCAACCGCGCCTACCCGGACACGGACTGGGGGACGTACACCTTCGACGAGCGCATCGAGGCCGCCACCGAGGCGATCGACAAAGGGGCGGTCGAGGGCGGCGAGTACTTGCCCGCACATGTGGTGATCGATGAGGTTCAGGACCTCGTGGGTGTCCGTCGGGAGATGGTCGAGGCGCTGCTCGACCGGTTCCAGGAGAACAGCGGCTTCACCGTGGTGGGTGATTCGGCTCAGGCGGTGTACGGATTCCAGGTGTCCGATCCGGATCAGCGGGCCGAGGAGACCGACCGCTTCCTGACCTGGGTGCGTGCCACCTTCGGTGAGGACCTGGTGGAAATCCATCTGGGCGACAACTTCCGGGCCCGCAGCGAGGCTGCTCGGATGGCCCTGCCCTACGGTGCCCAGTTGCAGCGACTGCCCCGCGATCGGGCCGAGTCCGCCGCCGAGGCCGAGCGTATCCACGGCGATCTGCGTGCTCTGCTGCTCTCGGCACCGAACTTCGGGAGCCTGGAGGACGAGTTCGTGCGGGCAGCCCTGCGCGACTATCCCGACACCACCACCATCCTGTGCCGCGACAACGGCCAGGCACTGACGTTGTCCGGCATGTTGGCCGACGCCGATGTCCCCCACACCCTGCAGCGGTCGGCGCGCGAACGCTCGGCTCCGGTGTGGATAGCCGAACTCCTCGCCTCGACCGGCGCGTCCACTCTGAGCCGGGAGCGCTTCGAAGAACTGCTGGTCGACCTGCAGATCCCGGTCGGCAGCACATCGGAGGCGCTGTGGAGATCGGTGCGCAAGGTGGCACGGGGCAGTGGTCGCGGCACCGTCGATGTCGTCGGGCTGCACCGGGCGCTCGCCGAGGGCCGACTGCCCGACGAGCTCACCGCGGCACAGTCGTCCTCGCTCGTGATCTCGACCGTGCACCGTGCCAAGGGCCTGGAGTTCGACCGGGTCCTGATCGTCGAACCACGCGTGCTGAAGGAGCCGGCCCAAGTCCGGAAGAAGAAGCACGACTACGACCCGGCGGCAGAAGCCCGGCTGCTGTATGTGGCCATGACCCGGACCCGGGATGATCTGTACGTCCTGGACGCCCCCAACTCGTGGCTCCTCCGTAAGGACAAGAGGATCGACCGTTGGTACCTGGGTGGTCGCAGCACCTGGGCCCGCAACGGCATCGAGATGATCGGCTCGGACGTTTCCCATGAGCAGCCTCCGGGCACGGAGGGAATTCACCAGGACGCTGCGGAGGTGTCGCGGTACCTCCTTGCCGACGTCACCGCCGGTGCAGAGGCGGAGCTCGTGCTGCTGCACGGCATCCCCGTCGCCGCCGATCAGTCCCCACCGTACGCAGTGGTGGTCGGCGGCCGACAGATCGCGGTGGTGTCGGAGCGCTTCCGCACCGACCTGCACCGAATGCTGCGCCGCACCGCGCACTCCGAGGTCGATCGCTGGCCGCCGCTGATCACCGGTCTCCGGGTCGAATGCGTGGAGAGCGTGGCGGGCATTCCTGCGGCGACCGAGGCCGCCGGGCTGGGTACGCACGGCGCGTGGGTCGCACCCCGGTTGTGCGGTCTGGGGCGCTTCCAGTGGTACGCGGACGGACGGGAAGGGAACGAAGGATGAGCAGGTCGACTCACCAAGCACATTACGAGGTGCGCGACTCGCTCGTCGGCGCCCTGCGGCAAGACCTGCTCGGCCCCGTGGGTGGTCCGGACGAGGTTCTCACGGACGATGCGCCGATCACCATGTACCCGGTCGGTGTGCTCTTCCCGCGCTCGCAGGCGGACCGGTCCGGTATCTCGCCCCAGAGTGGTCCGGCCGAACAGGGGGATCTGGAGTCCGAGCGGGACGGGCTCGACGTGGTGCCACTCGGCACTCGTCGGGACGTCGAGGAAGGCCCCGGCGATCTGGGCGTCTCGCTCGCGAACGTCCGGACGCCGTCGTCCATCGGCCTGACATTCGCCGTGGACCCGAGGGTGTCCGCACGGATTCGGTTGACCGTACACGCTGCCGTCTACAGTCCCGAGGACGCCGACGGGAATCCGGTGTCCGCCAAGCGGACCGAAGCACGAAGCACGAAGGCCCAGCGGGAACATTGGCGCCGTTCCGCCCTTCGGATCGAGCCCGTCGACGTGGACGTCACACAGCCCGGCCTGCTCAAGCCCTTCGACCTCCATCCCGGACTGGAACTGCGTGTGCTGGTCCGCCCCCGGTCCGAGTCGGACCGGACGGTGACCGTGACGGCCACGGTCGTCAACAGTCTGAAGGTCGGCCAGTTCGACCTCCGGGACGCGCACTGCTTCTACCAACCGGAGCTGATCGTCACCGCTGAGGACGGCAGCAGCCCGGTGTTTGTGGCCCGGCCGACCGCTCTGGACGCGGTCGACTCGGAACACGCGCTGAGCCGCCTCCTGTACCGCCATGCGCCGAGCTTCGCCACCGGCCATGGCTGTGCGGCGCATTGGGACTGGCCGCCACCTCCGGTGGGATCCGTATCGATCGATCGTCCGACCGTCACCACCCTGCGGACCGAGTTCGTCCCCTCTCAGGAGGTGTTGCTGACGGACTCCAACCCGGAGATCGACGACAAGGCGCTGACCATGTACCGGCTGGGAACCGACCCGGCCCACGAGGTCGTCTCGGCCCTTCGCACCTTGCTGAGCGGATACGAGCGGTGGATCGAGACCCAAGAGGTTCAGGCCCGCCTGCTGCACGACACGGAACACGGCAAAATCGCGGCCGAACAGGTCCAGCTCTGCCGACGAGCACTGCGCCGCATGCGTGAAGGCGTGGATCTGCTGGAGGACACGGAGCAGCCGAACATTCTGCGCGCGTTCCGGCTGGCGAACCTCGCGATGGCCGACCAGCGGGCACGTACCGCGTGGATCAAGGGCGGCAGGTCGGGCGAACCGGATAGCCAGGCCGGGCGGTGGCGCCCCTTCCAAATCTCCTTCATCCTGCTCTGCCTGGCCGGGATCGTCGCTCCGGACCACGACGACCGAAAGGTCTCCGACCTGCTGTGGTTCCCCACAGGTGGTGGCAAGACGGAGGCGTACCTCGGCCTGATCGCCTTCACCACCTTCCTGAGGCGCCTGCGGGACGGGGAGGACGGGGCCGGCGTCACGGTGCTCATGCGGTACACGCTCCGACTACTCACCCTCCAACAATTCGAGCGCGCAGCGGCGCTCATCTGCGCGATGGAACTACTGCGGACAGCCGATCCGGCGAGCCTCGGGCATGAGGAGATCTCCATCGGCATGTGGGTGGGTCGTTCGGCGACTCCCAACACGCTGGCCGTCGCCACGAGCAAGCTGGCCGATCTCACGCGCAACGAAAATTTCCAGTTGGAGACCGAGAACCCGGTCCAACTACGCAACTGCCCTTGGTGCGGCGAATCGTTGCGGGCGACGGACTACTCGGTCGATGACGACGCCGTACGCATGACCGTCAACTGCCCCTCCGGCACGTGCGACTTCCACTGGGGAGGACTGCCGGTACACCTCATCGACGAAGCCATCTACGCCCATCGACCGACCTTGGTCATCGCAACGGTCGACAAGTTCGCCTCGATGCCGTGGCGACCCGCGTCGGCGGCCCTGTTCAACCGGGACGTGGACGGAGTGCGACCGCCCGAGCTCATCGTCCAGGACGAGCTCCATCTGATCTCGGGCCCGCTCGGCACGCTGACCGGCCTGTACGAGACGGCCGTGGACGCCTTGGCGGATCGTCCCAAAGTCGTCGCCTCGACCGCGACCATTCGACGCGCTGACGAGCAGGGCACCCGACTGTTCGCCCGTTCGGTGGAGCAGTTTCCGCCCTCGGGCCTCGACTCCCGGGATTCCTGGTTCGCCGTGGAGACGCCACGGGAGCGGAAGGCGGCCCGCCGCTACGTCGGCCTGCTGACCTCCAGCACCAGCCAGGCCACCTTGCTGATCCGGGTGTACGCGTCGCTGCTCCATCGGGCCCACACCCATGATGCTCCGCCTGAGGTGAAGGACGCGTATTGGACCCTGATCGGCTACTTCAACAGCCTGCGACTGCTTTCGGCGGCGGAGCTCCAGGTCCTCGACGACGTCCAGGAGCGTCTGGGACACCTCGCACTGCGTGACGGAGTCAAGGTACGCCGCGCCGACGCCCTCACGGAGTTGAGCAGCCGGGCGAATTCCAGCGACATCTCCCGCCGGCTCAAGGCCGTGGAACGACAGCTCCCGATGCCGGACGTACTCGACGTGCTGCTCGCCACCAACATGATCTCCGTGGGAGTCGACGTGGACCGACTGGGGCTGATGGCAGTGATGGGTCAACCGCAGACCACAGCGGAGTACATCCAGGCGACGAGCCGGGTCGGCCGACAACATCCCGGTCTCGTCGCGATCATGCTCAACTCCGCTCGCTCACGGGACCGTTCGCACTACGAGGACTTCCAGAGCTTCCACTCGGCCCTGTACCGCGAGGTGGAGTCCACCAGTGTGACCCCCTTCTCCGCCCGGGCCCGCGACCGAGGACTGCATGCCGTGGTGGTGGCTCTGGCCCGGTTGATGCTGCCGGCCGCACGGGACAACGACGCCGCATCACGCGTGGAGGACTTCGTGATGGACCTCCGCGAGACCGTCGGTGCCCTCCTGCTCGACCGGGTGGCGGCGGTCGAGCCGGCCGAGCTCGAGTCCACCACAGCGGCCTTCGAGGACTTCGTCGGATGGTGGCAGGACGAAGCGCTGGCCAGCCCGAACCTCGTGTACGAGGCTCCGCGTGGCTCCCGCGTGCCCGCCCTGTTGGCCAACTACGACGACGAGTCGCCCGACGCCTCGCCGTGGAAGACACTGTGGAGTCTGCGCGACGTCGACGCCTCGTCCACCTTCTTCGAGGAGCGCTGAACCATGAGCCCCGCCCCGCCCCGCACCCGTCGCCGCGGCCTCCCGTCGACCCCGGCCCGTACCGCCCGCAAGCTCGGGGAAATCCGCCGGGCCCAGCTCATCACGACGTACGGCGTCGGAGCCATGATCGCGGTGGAGAACGAGTCCTTCCTCGTCCGCGGCATCGACTCGTGGGACATCTCCGAAGCTCCCGCCATCTCGGAGCCCCGTCTGGCCCGACAGTTGGGTGTCTCCGGCTTCCGGATGCCACCGGCCCCCGATCCCGACAAGGCCCGGGATGGCGTACGGGCAGTGCGCTTCCCGGAGATGTACTCGTGCCCCAACTGCCATCAACTACAGCCGTTCCGTAAGTTCAACTCGCCCGCCGGTCGGGCCGAGTGTTCGACCTGCCAGGAGCACCTGGTCCCGTCCCGCTTCGTGATGGCGTGCACGCACGGCCATCTGGAGGACTTCCCCTACTGGAAGTGGGTCCATCGGGGCAACCGGACGACATCCGGGGCCTGCGGGGGACAACTGACGTTCCGGGCCGACGGCTCGACCGCATCGCTGCGTGCCGTGTTGATCGGTTGCAGTTGCGGGGTGGAGGAGGTGTCCATGGAGGGGTCGTTCCGACGGCAGGCCCTCAAGGACCTCGGCATCCGGTGCGCCGGCCGTAGCCCCTGGCTCAAGGACGCTCCAGCCGTGAGCTGCCAGGAGCCACCGCGCACCCTCCAGCGCGGTTCCTCCTCGGTGTGGTTCCCGGTCATGTACTCGGCTCTGTCCATCCCCCCGTGGAGCCAGGGCATCGCCAAGCTCGTCGCGCCGTACTACGAAGTCTTCAAACACGAGGATGCCGCCTCGATCCAGGCGTACGTGCGCATGCAGAAACTGCTGCGTCACCACCCGGAGTACACCGGTAACGATGTGGTGGCCGAGGTCGAGCGGCGGCGCACGGCCGAGGCCGCCTCGACGGAGCCGGCCGATGGAACGGAGATTGCCAAGCGCGCACGCAACTACCGGCAGGAGATCTACGAGGGCGAGTACCAGAGCCTGTCCACGCCGCACCCCGAAGTCGCGGACCAGGAGCAAGAGTTTGTCTGCGAGCCCCCCACCGCCCCGATCGGCGCTCCGCTCTCGTCCCATGGCTTGGCTCAGGTGATGCTGGTCAAGCGGCTGCGCGAGGTGCGGGCGCTGCAGTCGTTCCGGCGCGTGGAGGAACCGAGTCCGGCGGACTCCCCACTGCGCGAGGCCGCGATCTCACTGGATCAGCCGAGTTGGCTGCCGGCTTTCGAAGTGAGCGGTGAAGGGGTGTTCGTTCGTCTCGACCCTGAGCGGCTGCGAGTCTGGGAGCAGGAACCGGGGCAAGTCGCTCGCGCCACCCTGATCCGGGAAAATCACGAGAGGCTGCTGGCAGCACGTATCGGCGACTCGGACAAGCCGGTTCCGCCCTCACCCGCCACGCCCCGGTTTCTCCTTCTGCATGCCCTGGCACACATATTGATCAACGAATGGAGTCTGGACGGCGGTTACCCGGCAGCTTCCCTTCGCGAGCGGATCTACGGCGAGGAGGGCATGGCAGGCGTACTCGTCTACACGGCCACAAGCGACTCCGCCGGCAGCCTCGGCGGCGTCGTCGCCCAGGGTGAACCGGACCGTCTCGAAGCCTCGCTCCGGGCTGCCCTGCACAGAGCGAGCTGGTGCTCGAACGACCCCCTGTGCATGGAGTCCGAGTCGAGCGGCGCGGACAGCCTGAACGTGGCCGCCTGCCATGCCTGTCTACTGCTGCCCGAGACGAGCTGCGAGAACAACAACATCCTGCTCGACCGGGCAGCCCTCGTCGGGACACCGGACGGTCGAGTGCCAGGCTTCTTCACTCGCTGACGCCCCGGAGGAGGAGTGATCCGCCCTTCGTTCCAGTCCTACAGGTGGGGAGGGCTCCAGGACTTCAGTGCCTCGATGGCTCGTGCCTTGCGGCTCTCGTCCAGCTCCAGTGCCGTGCACAGGACGTGCACGGCCAGGAGCGGCGGGATCGCGTTGCCGATCTGCTGCGCGACGTCGGTGCCTCGCCAGGGGTACTCGGCCGGAAAGGTCTGCAGCAGTCCGGCCTCGCGGAACGTGAACCGCTCCTGTTCCGGACCCAGTTCGGGCTCACCGTCCGCGTTGTAGCCCTTGAGGTCGTGCACTGTGTTTCGGCGCACCTTGCCGGTGACCGTGGCCGCCGGCGCGTCGGAGGCGCGGAGTCCTCGCTTCTTGGGATCACCCCCCGACCCGTAGTTGGAGCGGACGACGAAGTCCGTTGAACGCGAGTCCTTGAGCGCGTCACTCATGGAGACCCATGGCTTCACCGGGTAGGAGGCCGGGGCACCGAAGAGCGGGCTCTGCTGGAGGGCAGGTGTCTGCACCTCGGGTTCCTCCACCGCGGAGAGGCGCTTCGCTCCCTTGCGATAGCGCTGATGCGTCAACGGCGGGAACTCGACACCGAGGCCTCTGCCGGCCCCCCGGTAACGGGCGATCAGCACCGCGCGACGACGTGTCTGTGGCACCCCGTATTCCTCGGTGTGCAGCATCTCGCAATCCGCGTCGTACCCCAGCTCGCGAAGGATCTCGCGGTACTTCTTCCAGACGGGGAGGACGGTTGGGACCTGCTCCAGTACCACAACCTCATAGGGATCGGACTTGAGCTTCTTCTCGACGATCCACCGAAGCGGTTGGAGCACGAGTCCGGTGCGCTCGTCGGCCCATTCCAGGTCGACGGCTCTCCGTTCCACCTCCGCCCATGCCTTCTCCAGCTTCCCGACGGTCGTGCTGTCTCCCACGAGCTGGGCCAGGTCCAGCACCTCGTCGAGGGCTTTGTGTCCCTCTCGGTTACCCGCCACCGAGTAGGTCTGGCAGGGCGGGCCTCCGGTGAGGACGCGGGCAGAGCGAACCTCGGGGTCGAGTGGGTTCAGCTTCGCCACGTCGCCCACCTCGGTGGTGCGTAGACCGGCGGCGTGCCGGGTCGCGCGGGTCGATTTCTCCCACTCCACACCGATAGCGCGTACTCCGAGCATCTCGGCTGCGATGTCCAGGCCACCCGGCCCCGCGAAGAGATCGACGATCACGGGTGGATCCTGGTTCGCGTTCATGAACGCGTCCGCGTCCGGATGTGGTGCTCGGGTCATGGGGTGCAAGTGTAGCCGGCCGGGCGTCGTGCGTTTGCGGGTATCAGTCAGACCTTCTGGCGCCCGCCATTTCTGCCCTGACCAGGAAAATCTTCGTTCAGGAACGGAGCGCGTGGGCAATGGCCAAGCCCAGTGCCTCGCCCACCGGCGGCGGGGAGGCGTGGCCGATCTGCCGGTAGCGGGCCGTCTTCTTCCCGGTGATCTCCCAGTCCTTCGGGAAGCTCTGGAGCTGGGCTGTCTGGTCCACCGTGAGCCGCACCATGTGGTCCTTGCCGAGTTCCGGCGTCCACGTGAAGTCCCGTCCGGGGATCTCATCGCCCAGCGAGTGGCCGTTCACCCCCATTTTCTCCCACTTCCGCTTGGTTCCGGCCGGGCCCAGGTCGGCCCCGCCGCGATTCTTCGACCCGCCGACCAGCGTCGGAGCCACGGTGGCCGCCTGGGCCGCCCATCGGTCGGCGTCTTTCCAGCCACGCGACCGCATGGAGGGTGCCAGGGCCTCGCCGGCCGACACATGATCCGTCACGGTCCGAGAGGGCGGCCGAAAGGCCGGGAACCACCGCTTCTTGAGCGCCACCAGCACTCCCTGCTTGCGATCCTGCGGCACTCCGAAGTCGGCGGCGTTGAGGACGAACCAGCTGAGCTCGTAACCGAGATGATCCAGTTCGGCGCGGGCGAACTCGCGGAAGTCGTGGAACCTGTCGGAGTCCGCGAGGGCGGGCACGTTCTCGACGACCATGGCCCGAGGCTTGACCGCGTGGGCGAGGTAGACGGCGGCCTTCAGCAGCCGCTCCTCCTCTCCCGACTCGGTCCGTGCGGCAGTCGCATTGGATTTCACCCGCGGCAGTCCCGCGGACAGCAGGTCCACGTCATAGCTCTCCGGGTGCTCGCTCGGGTCGAGGTCCAGAAGGTCCCCTTGAAGCACGTTCCAGTGTGGTCTGTTGGCCCGTAGGGTCCGGCAGGCATCAGCGTCCTCGTCCAGGAGCAGTGTCGGCTCGAAGCCGGCCTGCTCCAGCCCCAGGGCCAGTCCACCCGCCCCGGAGCACACGTCCACAAAGGTCAGCCCGTTCATCGATTCGTCCCCCGTCCCTGTTGGGTTCTGCGTCGCGTCACAGCCGCCGCGACGCGCAGGGCCACATCCTCTGGCGCTTCATGCTCCCAGAACCGCAGGACCTCCCACCCGGCGGCCACGAGGTGCTCGGCTGTCTCCGCGTCACGGGCCATGTTCCGGTCCAGCTTCTGCCGCCACCACTCCGCGTTCGCCTTCGGTCGCGTCGCGTGCTGGGGGCACCCGTGCCAGAAGCATCCGTCGATCAGAACGGCCACCTTGGCTCGGGTGAACGCCACGTCGATGCGCCGCCGCGCCATGCCCGGGACCGGGTACTCCACGCGGTAGCGCAGGCCGGCCGCGTGCAGCAGACGTCGCACAGCCAGCTCGGCGCCCGTGTCCTTGCGGGCCTGACGGGACATGCGCGCGGAGACGCCGGGGGAGGAGGGCCTCATGTCGTCCAATGGTGTCGCGCCTCAGGAGTGAAGGTCGTCTCGGGCGATGACGACGGCATCCTGCCGGCTCGAGTCGATCGCACGGAATCGGATCAGAGGGCCGTCGGTGTCCGCCGACGATCTCGGCGCGACGAACGAGAAGGCCATCACGACGTCACCGGGGTTCAGGGTCCTGCCGGCGGCGAGACGCGGCTCGGACTCGACGACCGGATAGAGCAGGACCGCGCCACGACGCGGGCGGACGAACTGCTCGACCGACGCGTTCCCGACCGTGTCGACGGCACCCGCGACCCGCAGGGCGGGAGCACGATGCTTGGGCTCGCTCAGGGCGCCGAAGAGCGAGCCGCGCCGGCGACCACGGCGGGCCGGCGTGAACGGACCGTGGCCCAGGATGCGAGCTTCCACGCGGTCGGCCGACGTCTGCATCGGCGTGATCACGAGCCAGTCGTCGATCGCGGCCGGTCGCCGTCCCGCTTCCAGCAGGAATTCCAGGTGCGGAGAGAACTGGCTCGGTATGGACCATCGCAGGTCGCACAGCACCTTGGTCAGCGTGTCGTGCGACACCGTTCCTACACGTGCCTCGTACGCGGGGCCGTCCCTGACCGAAAGGCGCACCGGGTCCTCACCCAATGCGGCGAGTACGGGCTCCCAGCATTCGGTGTTCTCGGCCAGGCCCGCCGAGGTGTCCGGATGGGCGGTCGGCTCCACCCACGACCCCGGCGACCGCACCTCCACCAGCTCCGCGTTGAACATCTTGTTCCGGGCCGACGGCTTCACCCACGGGAGGTGCTGGCTCACCAGGGGCGGGATCTGGGCGGGGGTGACCTGGGGGCGGCCGTCCACCAGAGGGGCGTAGCGGGCCAGTTCGGCGCGGAAGAGCTCCTCGTCCCGGCAGATCGCCTCGAAGGCCTCGTACAGGTCGACGGTCTTGGCGTTGCGGCCCTTGCCGAGTCGTTCCTCGCGGCCGATGTACAGCCGCACCAGGTCCCGGTAGCCGGGGCGGAAGCCGAACCAGCGGCCCATCTGCATCAGGGTGTCGGCCTGCTGGGTCGTCCGGCGGTAGTACGTGATCGTCAGGCCCTCGACGGTGAAGCCGCGGGACAGCTTGGTGCCGCCGACGAGGATCTTCCAGACGTTGGGGGTGCGGTCGAAGTCCAGGTCCGGCTGGGCGTAGTCGCCCTCGCTCTCGCCGTTGACGACGATGACGGGGCTGCCTCCCCGCTCGATCAGCTGGCAGGATCCGGAGACGAACGGCTTGAGTTCCGCATACGTCTCGGGAGTGGGCAATGAACTGTCCGCGAAGGTGCGGATGTCTCTCTCGAAGAGAGCCGCCAGGCGTGCGTGGCCCTGTCCCTTGTACGCGGCGTTGCGCCACATCGTCTTGATGCGCTCGGCGAGCACCGCGTGCTCCGCCATGCGGACCGACTCGTGCACCAGCATCGTGTGGTGCCGGAACGGGTCGGAGGAAACGCCGTGCTCCGCGCGGTAGATCTTCAGTGCGCCCGTGAGGACGAAGGCGTCCAGGGCCTCCTGGAGGCGGTCGCCGGTGCAGTCGTAGATGCCCCGGACGTGCTTCTTCTCGGCCTCGCCCTCGTCGTCGATCGTGTCCAGGTCATGGAAGTCCTGGACGCCCATGTAGTCGGTGGGCCGGGGCAGCGAGATCAGGAAGTCGCGCGGGAAGAGATCTTCCTCGTCGCCCGGGTCGACGAACACGTTGGCGAACGGGGTCGCGGTGTAGCCGACGTACTGGGCGCGAGGCAGCAGCTTCAGGAGCTTGCTGATCTGGCCGTTGATCGCGGTGCGGGTGACCTTGCCGTCCTCCCACTTCTTGGGGTCCGTGGTGTTCACGGACGCCTGGTCCGACTCGTCGTCGATGATCAGGGCCGGGATCTCGCCGAGGATCGGACCCATCTTCTTGAGGTCCTTGACCAGCTTCTCCAGCACCGACTTGTTCTTCTTCACCACCATGATTCGTGCGCGGGCCGCGTGCAGGTTCGCCGGATCGTGCAAGGGGCGGGTGCGGTCGGGCTTCTCGAACTCCAGCGCGCTGATGCCGCGTTCCAGGGACATGTAGTCACGGTCGCGGGAGGTGAGCCGCTCGATGTCGAAGGCGCCGAGGTCGGAGGGGCGGGCGCCGAAGGAGACGAACTTGGCGGGCCAGTCCTCGTCGTCCTGGTAGTCGATGCCGACAAGAGCGTCCGGGTCGTTCGGGTCGGCGGCCCCGAGAATGTTCTCCTGGCCGATCAGTTCCATGTCGAGCCGGCGCTGGGTCTGGCCGCGCAGCAGGTTCAGTGTGCCGCCGAGCACGATGACCAGCCGGTAGCCGGCGTCGATGGCCTTGGCCGTGACTCCGGTGAAGTTGGCGGTCTTGCCGGACTGCACGTAGCCGACGACCAGTCCGCGCGCGCCGTACGGGTCGTCACGGGTGGGGTCGGCCAGCCGCTCCACGACCGCGTGGGCGGCCTCGTCCAGGCCGGAGACGGCCGCGTCGCCCCAGCCCTTGCGGCGCAGCAGTCGCTCGTACGACGTCCAGTAGAAGGAGCGGTTCGCCGCCTGCTGCCGGGTGTACCAGGGCTGGAACTCCCGGCTGATGGTGACGGGTCCGGGTTCGGTGTGGACGGGGACCGCGGTGTCGAACGCCTTGCGGAGATCCGCGTCCAGCGCGAGTTTGTCGTAGACCTCGGCGCGGCGCTCGGGGGTACGCGCCGTCGTCGCCGACCACGACGGGGTCTGCTCGAAGTCCCAGGCGGTGAGCTTGCGGCGCCAGACGGAGAGCAGGTCGTCCCCGGGTGCCGCAGCGAGGATGCGCTCGTGGAATCCGGCCACGTCCGTGTCCCCCGGCTCTTCCTCGTCGGCGAGCGCGAAGGCGAGCTTGGCGAAGTGCTTGGGGCCGCGCCGGCTCATCGCGTCGAGCACCTCGCCGTGCAGGTCGGTGAGGCGGTCGGGAGCGGGCGCGTTCTCGGCGGTCACGGTGGTCGGGTGGCCTCTCTGGTGTGCGGGAAGACGCGGGGGAGCGGGGTGGACTAGTCCTCGGCGCGGGCGAGTTCGGCCTGTACGGCGGCGACGAGCACGCTGTTCCAGAGGGCGACCTTGTCGGTCTGGTTGGCCCAGACCCGCTCCTTCTGGAAGATCTCGTTGAGCATCAGGTAGAGAAGGCTCTTGAGGACCGGAGCGTCGTTGGAGCCCCCTCGGCGGCCGCCGTTGAAGGCATGCCGGTAGTCCCTGTTGAGGACGACCAGGCGCTCCTTGTGGTCGATCGTGAAGAGGAGGTCGGCGGAGTCCACACCGGCCGGCACCTCAAGTCCGGCCCAGACGAACGTGATGGGGTCGTCGCCCTCGAGCTGGGGCAGTTCGTCCCGCAGCGTCCGCTTCAGCTTGGGATCGATCCCCTTGCCGGGCGGGATGACGGCCATGCGTCTGACCTCGGTACGCCGCTTGGCGGCTTCGCGGTAGGCCGTCTCCGCGTCACGGACGTATTCGGTGAACGTGTGACCGGTGCCGGAGTTCGCCGCCCTCTCCAGACCGCGGGCGAACGCCGGGGTGACCTGCACGCCGTCCTTCTTGACGGTCAGGGAGAACACGTCGTTGGGCTCGGACGGCAGGTCCAGGGCGATCCGGGCGAGGGCGAGGTGGCTCTCCGGGCTGCGGGTGTCGTTCCAGCCGCCGGCCTGGACGAGGCGGTCGTTGCGGTAGAGGTAGAAGCCCTGGCGTTCGGCGAGCGGGCCGATGCCGCGGTAGGCGACCAGTGGAGACTTCGGCGGCCATATGTGCGCCGTGAACGAGACGTCTCCGAGGCCTTCCACAGGGGCGGTGTACGTACGGGGATAGCCGGGACGGCCGGGGATCCGGTACCCGAACGGGTCGATGGGCTCGACGCCCCGATGGTCCAGCTCCTCCCGGGTGTGGACGTCCTCGACGACGATGTCGATGTGGAAGCCGTCGCGGGCGAGGAAGCGGTGGAGGTAGAGGCCGAGGTGGGTCTCGAGCCGGTCGATCGCGTCGTTGAGGTAGCGGTCGGTCTGGCCGTCGGTGATGGTCTCGAACGGGCGGACCTGGTCCCAGCGCACGATCGTGCCGTGCCAGCCGATGATCCCGTCATAGCGGTCGACCAGGTCCTGGCAGTACGTCGCGTCGACGATGTCGCAGGTGAAGTCGGCCTGCGCGCGGGCGGTGAGCCAGCGACGGCCGGTCGACGGGCTGCGCTTGGTCCGGCTGATGACGGTGAGCGCGTCGGCGTGCGAGAGGGAGGCGGCCTTCAGCCCGGCGCCGAAGTGCCCGAGGGCCCCGGCGGCGTAGTTCTCGCGCCCGCCGACGGTCATGGCCGTGTCCAGGCCCGTCTCGTCCATGCCGTGACCGTCGTCGATGACGAGCAGACCGACGAGGCGGTCGCGTCCGCCGCGGTCGCCCGTGTCCCTCAGGAAGCTCACGACGACGTTGCGGGCTCCCGCGTCGATCGAGTTGTCGATCAGGTCGGCGATGGCCGCTTCGAAGCCGTAGCCCTGGTGGGCGAGTGATTCGAACGACCTGGCCGCCGGGGGAAGCCGCTTGCTTCCGCTCGTGGGTACGTCGAACTGCCAGTCGGAAGACGGCTGGTAGGGCGCCATACGTGGTCCTCGCGAGCAGGGACACGCCCGAAGTGCGTGCGGGCATGCCGGTTCAGCAGATCAGGTGTGACGTTAGCGTGAACGAGTTGTGGAGGAGTAACGGGGCCGACACAAATACGAACGCGGCCCCCGGGTCCTTCGGGGACCGCGTTTCGAGGGGTGTGCCGCCGCCGGTCTCAGGCGACCTGGGCCCCGTGACACTCCCCATAGGCAACCCCCGACCCGCACCAGCACTCCGACCCCCGCTGCGGGGGCCACGCCACTGCCAGGCCGCGGGCCGCCAGGGTCGTCGCGTACTGGGGGAGCAGGGTCGTGTCCGAGGGGGAGGCGGCCTCCGAGGCGGCGAAGGCCTCGTAGGACGGGACCGTGGCGGTGACGATGCCCAGGTTCGGGGTGCCGGAGAGGGCCAGTTCGCGCAGGGACGCCTCTATCGTCGCGAGGTGCTCGTCGTGCGTCGGGTACTCGGTGGTGAGGTCCGGGTACGCGGTGGTCAGTTCCGTGAGTTCGGGGGCCGACCAGTGCAGGACCGCCACCGGGAACGGGCGCGACAGGGCCTCGCGGTAGGCGCCCAGTTCGGCCTGGAGGCGGCTGATCTCGGCCTGGAGTTCCGCCGGGTTGTCCGAGCCGAGTGACCAGACCCGCTTGGGGTCGTGGAGCTCGTCCAGGGAGATCGGGGACGAGTGCAGGGTGTCGGCCAGCGCGTCCCACTCGTCGTGCGCCGCGCCCAGCATGCGGCGCACCCGGTGACGGCCGAACAGGAGGGGGAGCGTGGAGTACGGGGGTTCCGGAACGTCCGTCAGGAGCAGGGTCGTTCCCTCGGTGAAGGTGTCCTGTGCCGCTTCCAGTTCGTCGTGCGACTCCAGGGCCTCCGCGACGATCACCCAGGGGGCCGGGTCGCGGGGGGCCGCCGCCCGGACTCCGTCGATGATCGCGCGGGCCTCGGCCTCGTGGTCGTACTCCCACAGGTTCGAGGCCTTGAGGGCGCGGACCAGATACGGCTTCTCCAGGGGGGTGTCCGAGGAGAGGAGGCGGTCGTAGAGGGTGGTGGCGCCGGGGCGGTCGCCGGCCAGTTCGAGGTGGGCCGCGGCCTGCAGGAGCAGGTGCTCGGCGTCCTCCGGGTACAGGCCGGCGGTCCGCTCCAGGCGAGCCGCTTCGGCGGTGTGGTCGACGTTCTCGGCAGGCGTGTCGGGGCGCATGGGGGACACCGTACTGCCGCCGGGCCGTCAAGGAGAGAGACCTGCAGGCCAGAGACACGGGAGTCCCCGACGGCATATTCCACGCCGCTTCACCGCTTCAGCGCTTCGCTGGTTCACTGCTTCAGCGCTTCGCTGGTTCGACGCGTCGTGCGTCGTGCGTCGTGCGGGCGCCCAGCCCGGCCGTCGGTTCGTCCGTGGGCGGGTCGTGGTCCCCGGTGCCGGGTCCGGTCAGCCCCGGATCACGCCGTCACCCCGTCCACCTGCAGCGTCTGCACCGCCCCCGCCGGGAACGGGAGCGCCACGGACTTGCCGGTCAGGTAGGTGTCCGCGTGGGCGGTGTAGAGGTCGCCGGTGCCGGAGGTCAGGGTGGTCCAGCGGGGGACCAGGCCGCCCGTGCCGCCGGAGACCGTGGTGAAGCGGGAGAGGTCGAAGGTCAGGGTCTGGGCGGACGTGGCCTTGTTCGCCGCGACGATCACCAGGCGCTTCGCCGTCGCGTCGTACGCCGCCACCGCGTAGTCCACGCCCGTGTCCACGATCGTCATGCCGGGCCGGATGTGGCGGCTGAACTGGGCCATCACGTACAGCTTCGTCTCCACCGCGCCGGCCGTCAGGGTGCTCGCGTCGTACTTGATCATGCCCCAGCCCGCCGTGGGGTCCATCACCTGCCAGTAGACCCAGGCGGTCGGGTGCAGCCAGCGGAAGTCGAGGAGGAGGTTGCTCGCCAGGGTCAGGCCGGTGCCGTCCCCGTCGCCGTACTCGGAGTTCCACAGGACCTTGCGGGAGGTCGTCACGGCGTCCGCGTAGAGGAGGTCACGGCGGCCGCCCGACCCCTGGTAGCCGTGCACGTTGACCCGGTCGACCAGGGCCTTGGTCGTCGAGTTGAAGGAACCCCATGTCGTACGGGCCAGGTCGTAGCTCGTCTCGTCCGACGCGGAGATCCTCGTGCCCGTCAGGCCCCGCTTGTCCAACTCGCTGCGCAGGTAGGGGAGTACGGCCGACTGGACGGTCGCGTCCATGTGGCAGCCCTCCTGGGTGCCGGTGGACGTCCACCAGGCGGAGGAGGGCTCGTTGAACGCCTCCACGGTGGCGAAGTTCACCCCCCAGTTCGTCTTCGCGTAGAGCGCGACCGCCGCGAGGTGGGAGGCGTGCTGGCGGTAGTTCCAGGACTGGAGGTTGTTGCCGCCCCCGGACGCGCCCGAGGGGTTGTGGTTCAGACACATCCACCACATCGGGGAGTTGGCGAACAGTTCACTCGTCGCGCCGCGGGCCGTCGCCTTGGTCAGGGCGGCGCGCTGGGTGGCGTCCGCCGTCCACTTCCAGGCCGAGGACGTCGGGTCCTCGTTGTTCCAGTCCTGCCAGTAGCCCTCGATCTGCTTGAAGGAGGGGATGTTCGCGGAGGCCGTCATCGTCTCGCCGCCCACGCTGTTCCAGGAGCACGCGCCCAGGTTGTAGCGGGCGATGGTCAGGCCCAGGCCCGGGCGGGAAACGCCGTTGTACGTCGTCGACCTGGTGGTGAAGAAGAGGTCGGCGAAGTCGTCGCGGGCGCCGAAGACGCCCGCCCACCAGGCCAGTGAGGTGCCCCACCCCTCCCACTTCCCGTACGTCGTCGCCGGGTTCACCGCGATCGTCGCGTCGGCGCGGGCCGTGCCGGTCGCCAGGGCCCCGCCGAGGACCGCACCGCCCGCGGCGCCCAGGAGTGTTCTGCGTCGGATCATGGCTGGCTTCTCCGTCCGTCTCAGCGCGACTCACGTCCTTCGCGGACGGAGTCGGCCATGGCTGTCGACTCGACTTCGAACTCGGTCGCCGGTTGGTCCCGCCGGCGCTTGCCCGTCCCACTGATGCCGTCCCGCTGATGCCATCAGGAAGCATCGGGTGTGGCGGCTGAGGTTGTCGAGGGTTGCGACAGCCCTTTCTAAAACCGGTGGAGGAAGCACCGGACCGGACAGGAGCCGCGCGGGGCTGGAGAGTTGGCGGGGTGACGCCTATCGTGCGCCCGGCGAAGGGGGCGGACGGATGCGGGCTCCGGGGGTCGTGCACCACGGCACGCGACGGCGGCGGGCCGCGCTCCGGCGAGCGGCGTGGAGCGGGGCCGAGGTGCTCGTCACCGTCGGAGTGGTGCTGCTCCTCCTGGTGGCGCACCAACTGTGGTGGACCAACCGGCAGGCGCGGCACGGCGCCGAGCGCAAGGTGCAGGCGCTGAAGCGGGAGTGGGGGACCCCGGACCCGGAGGCCTCGGGGACCTCGGGGGTCTCGGGGTCCGACGCGGACGCGACGGGGGCAGGGAAGGCCGGAGGGGCCGGGGGAAGTGGGGGCGGCGAGTCCGCGGGACGGTCGGCGGGACGCGACGCCCTGTCGGGGGCGGCGGCCGACGGCGGCCGGCAGCAGCCCCGTTGGTCGCAGGCTTACGCCGTCCTCGGCATCCCACGGCTCTCCCTGCGGGTGCCGGTCGCCGAGGGCGTCAGCAAGGCGAATGTCCTGAACAAGGGGTACGTCGGTCACTACAAGGGCACCCAGCAGCCGGGCCGGCCGGGGAACTTCGCGCTCGCCGGGCACCGGAACACCCACGGGGAGCCGTTCCGGTACCTCCCGAGGCTCCGGCGCGGCGACACGATCACCGTGGAGACGAAGACCGCCGTGTACACGTACACCGTCGACCGGACGCTGTCACAGACCTCCGCCCGGGACGTCGGGGTGATCCGCCCCGTGCCGCGCAGCACCGTCCGGCCGTCGTACGGGTACACGCGGCCCGGGTACTACATCACGCTCACCACGTGCACCCCCGAGTACACCTCCCGGTACCGCATGGCGGTGTGGGGAAAGCTCACCTCCATGCGGCCCCGCTGACGATCGGGGGCTGACGATCAGGGGTCACGTCCGGTCCCGCAGGACCAGGACGCTCGCCGCGGCCACGGCGGCCAGTCCCGCCGACACGGCGATCGCGACGTCCGCGCCGTGCGCCGGTCCGCCGGTGGAGGTGACCAGGGCGATCGTGAGGGCGACCCCGGCGCACGAGCCGATGTAACGGAAGGTCTGCTGGGCGCCCGAGCCCATCGCCGCGCGGGTCGCGGGCACGGACTCGACGGCCAGCAGGGGCAGCGCGGCGTTCAGCAGGCCGCTGCCCACCCCGGAGAGCACGAAGCCCGGCAGCAGGTGGGTCCAGGAACCGGAGCCGATCGCGCCGAGCATCGTCAGGACGCCGACGGCGTGCAGCGCGAAACCGAGGGCGAGCTGATGGCGGTGCGAGACCCGGCCGGCGAGACGGCGGGCCTGGAGGGCGACGGTGAAGGAGAGCCCGGACCACAGCAGGAACAGCCACGCCGTGTCCATGGCGGACATCCCGAGCGTCCGCTGGAGCAGCGCCGGCAGGAAGCTGAACAGGCCGATCACCGCGAGGCCCGTGAAGAGGCCGCCGGCCGACGAGGCGAGAAAGCGGCGGTGCCGGAGCAGGCCCAGGTCGATCATGGGCGTGCCGCTGCGGCGTTCGACGGCGACGAACACGGCCATCAGGACGAGGAACGCGGCCAGCAGCAGGCCGACCGGCGCGCGCAGCCAGCCGTCGCGGCCGAGCGTCAGCGCCGCCACCAGCGACACCAGCGCGAGGCCGAAGGTCAGTGCTCCGGCGAGGTCGGGCCGGCCGCCGCGCGGCGCGCGGGACTCGGTCAGGGCGCGGGTCCCCAGGAGGGCGACGAGCAGCGCGGCGGCGCCCAGGACGGCGTACGCCATCCGCCAGTCCCAGCCCGCTATCGCGCCGGCGAGGAGCGGGCCCGCCGCGATGCCGCCGCTGACGAACGCGCCCCACACCCCCGTCGCGTGCAGCCGTCCGCGCGGGGTCGGGAAGGCGTGCACGATCAGCCCCAGGCTGCTCGCGAGGATCGCCGCGCTCGCCGCTCCCTGCGCGATGCGGGCCAGGGTGAACAGCCAGGTGGAGTTCGCGAGCGCGCCCAGGGCCGTGGTGAGACCGAGGGCGACGGTGCCGGCCAGGAAGATCCGGCGGCGGCCGTAGTCGTCGGCGAGGCTGCCCGCGACCAGGAGCAGCGCGGCCAGGCCCAGCGGGGTGCCGTTGAGTAGCCAGGCCTGGGCGGAGACGGAGGTGTGCAGAGCGGCCGCGGTGTCGGGGAGCGTGACCATCGGGGCCGTGTACGTCATCAGGGCCACGGCGGTGGCGGCACTGGTGAGGGCGAGGGTCGGGGTGGCCCGCGGACCGCTGTCCGCCGGGGAGACCGAGGTGGCCGGGGAGGCCGGGGAGACGACGCCGGTGGCGTGCGCGGGCTGCGTGCTGGTGTCGGGCCGGTCGAGCCGGGTCATGGCCTGCCTTCACTTCCCTGGGTCGGGTAGGTCGGTTCATCGGGTGGACGGATGGACGGATGGACGTGTGGACGTGTGGACGGGTGGACGGGTGGACGGGTGGACGGGTGGACGGGTGGCGGTTCTGGTCGACCCGTCCGCGTCCCCTGGGTCCGGCCATCAGGTTCGGTCATTAGGTTCGGTCATTGAACCTTGTGCATGCGTAGACCGTAACACCTAGGTTCGTTCAATGAACCAACATGTCGAAAAGTGGCTACAGTGGGGGCATGGCTCTGGGCAAGGACTACGCGACGCAGGAGTGCTCGATCGCCCGCGCGCTGGAGGTCGTCGGCGAGCGCTGGACGCTTCTCGTCGTCCGCGACGCGCTCTACGGCGTACGGCGCTACAACGACTTCCTCGTGCACCTCGGCATCCCGCGGGCCGTGCTCGCGGCCCGCCTCCAGGCGCTCACCGCCGAAGGGATCCTGGAGAAGCGCCGCTATCAGGAGTCGCCGCCGCGTGACGAGTACGTCCTGACCGAACGCGGTGTCGCCCTGTGGCCCACCCTGCGCTCGCTCGGCCTGTGGGGCCGCGAGCACTTCGGCGAGAGCCGGCTGCGGTACTTCCGGCACGCCGCCTGCGGCACGGAGCTCGGCCCGTACGGCGAATGCCCCCGCTGCGCGATGGTCGTGCCCGTCCCGGACGTCGAGATGACACCGGGGCCCGGACTCGACCGGGACCCGGCGGATCCGGTCAGCCGCGCCCTGGTCGCGCCGAGGCGGCTGTTGGAGCCGCTCGACACGGACCCGCGGAACCCGGCGGCTGCCATGTCCGGGGGACCGGCCGCACCGGACGCCTGACCCGTACGTATGCGCCGACCCGCTCGCCTGACCTGTGGGTACGCACCGCTCCGGTCGCCTCGTACGCACCGACCCGTTGGTCCCGTACGCACCGATCAACTGGTCCCGTACGCACCGACCCGCGCGCCCGTGCGTACCGCCCCCGAGCCGGATCCAGTGACCGATTCCGCAGTCGATCCGGGGCGGTTGGTCCGGAACCATCCTGTATAACGAACGGAGAGACACGCGCACCGCGTATGAGAGGAGGAGCGGTCGATGATCCGGACCTGGGCCGACGCCCGTCCCGCCGCCGTACTGCTGCTCCTGCTCCTCGAGGTCGCGCTGCTCGACACGGGCTCCCTCACCGCCACCGTCGCGATCGCCGCGACGGCCGCCGCCGGGTCCGCCTTCGCCGCGTGCTCCCTCATCGTGGCGCGCTGCGCGCCCGTCGTGACGCCCACCCGGGTCCGTACGGCCATCCGCGACCGCGACCGCCGCACGGCCTTCCTGCCGCAGCGCGATCCCGACGCCAGCGGACGGCCGCGCCCCCGGGCCCCCGGACACGCCCTCCAGGCGACCGCGTAGGGCACCCCTTTCTCCGCCCCGGGTGACCGTTTGCCGGGGTGGCTCTCCACTCCCGGTGATCCACCCCGAGTGGCACTCCGTCACGGGTGACCCCGCGCTGGTCGTCATGCCGCAATCCGTACTCCCGGCACGACGAGACCCCCGGAGGGCTCACGCATGTCCACGTTCATGTCCGTTTTCGCGCACCTGGTCGAGCACCTCGCCGATCTGCTCCAGCCGCTGTTCCACGCCTCGGCCGCCGCCGCCGCGATCGTCCTGTTCACCGCGCTCGTACGCCTGCTCGTGCATCCCCTGTCGCGGGCCTCGGCGCGCGGACAGCGGGCGCGGGCGGCGCTCCAGCCGCGGATCGCCGAGCTGAAGAAGGAGCACGGGAAGGACCGCGAGAAGTTCCAGAAGGCGCTGATGGAACTGCACGCCGAGGAGAAGGTGTCGCCGCTCTCCGGATGTCTGCCCAGCCTGTTCCAGATGCCGGCCTTCTTCCTCCTCTACCACCTGTTCTCCAGCTCGACGATCGGCGGCGAGGCCAACACCCTGCTCGGGCACAAGCTCTTCGCCGCGCCGCTCGGGGACCGGTGGGCGGACGCGCTCGGCGACGGCGGGCTCTTCGGCCCGGCCGGTCTCGTCTACCTGGGCCTCTTCGCCGTCGTCACGGCCGTGGCCGCGTTCAACTACGTGCGTACGAAGCGGATGACGGCCGCATCGAATCCGGCGGGCGACGGCCAGAGCGAGGGCCGCAGCGAGAGCGAGCAGGCGGCCGCCTCGGCCCTCGCCTCGGTCGGCAAGATCATGCCGTTCATGTCCTTCTTCACGCTGTTCACCGTGGCCGTGGTGCCGCTGGCCGCCGCCCTGTACGTCGTGACCAGCGCGACCTGGAGCGCCGTGGAGCGCGCGGTGCTCTACCGGGACATGCCGGGGGCGGCGCCCGCGGCCGCGGCGCTCGCCTGACGCTGCCGGGTCTGAGGCCGTCGCCGGGTCGGGTCCGGGGCCGGGGCCGGGATCGGGTCCGGTCCGTGAACGGGGTCTTGCGGACTGGACGGCGAGCTTGGAGGATCGCACGGTCCCTCCGACGGCCGCACCCGTCGGCCGGACGGCCCGCGACCGAGGGAGATGGTGACCATGAAGCTGCTGCGAGTCGGTACGTCCGGATCGGAGCGGCCCGCGCTGCTCGACGCCGAGGGGACCCTGCGGGACCTGTCGGGCCTCGTCGCCGACATCGACGGGGCGCTGCTCGCCGACGACGCGGCGCTCGGCCGGATCCGGTCCGCGGCGGCGGCCGGTGAGCTGCCCGCGCTGGACGCGGACGGACTGCGCGTGGGACCGCCGCTGGCCCGGATCGGCAAGGTCGTGTGCATCGGGCTGAACTACCACGACCACGCCAAGGAGACCGGGGCCGAGCCGCCCGCCGAGCCGGTGATCTTCTTCAAGGCGGCGGACACCGTGGTCGGCCCGAACGACACGGTGCTCGTGCCGCGCGGGTCGGTGAAGACGGACTGGGAGGTCGAACTGGCCGTCGTCATCGGCCGTACCGCCCGCTACCTGGAGTCCGGGGAGCAGGCGCTCGCGCATGTCGCCGGGTACGCGGTGGCGCACGACGTCTCCGAGCGGGCGTTCCAGATCGAGCGCGGCGGCACCTGGGACAAGGGCAAGAACTGCGAGACGTTCAACCCGCTGGGGCCGTGGCTGGTGACGGCGGACGAGATCCCGGACCCGCAGGCGCTGTCGCTGCGGCTCTGGGTGAACGGGGAGCTCAAGCAGGACGGTACGACGGCCGAGCAGATCTTTCCGGTCGCGGAGGTCGTCCGGTACGTGAGCCAGTTCATGACCCTGTACCCGGGGGACGTGATCAACACCGGTACGCCCGCCGGGGTGGCGCTCGGCCGGCCCGAGCCGAAGCCGTACCTGCGGGCGGGGGACGTCGTGGAGCTGGAGATCGACGGGCTGGGGCGGCAGCGGCAGGTGCTCGCCGACGCGTGAGCGCTCCGCTGGGTTCGCCGGGTGGGTTCGCTTCGGCCCGGGTGCCGTTTCGCGTGCGCGTGCGTCGTGGTTGGTCGCGCAGTTCCCCGCGCCCCTGACGGGGGTCTGCTGTGCGCTGTTCTCCGCGCGTGCGTCGTGGTTGCTCGCGCAGTTCCCCGCGCGCCTCACGGGGCTTTCCCGCGTCCCTGACCCGCGCGCCTCACGGGGCTTTCCCGCGCCCCTGACCCGCGCGCCTCACGGAGTTTCCCCGCGCCCCTGACGGGCGCGGGGAACCGTGAGTCAGGCCGTCAGGAACTTCTCCAGGGCCTCTACGACCATCCTGTGGTCCTCGACCTGGGGGAGGCCCGAGACGACCACGGTGCCGATGACGCCCGCGTCCGTCACCGCGATCGGGAACGCGCCGCCGTGTGCCGCGTACGTGTCGGGGTCCAGGCGCGAGGAGTCCTCGAAGGTCGTGCCCTTGGCGCGGAAGCGCGAGCCGACCAGCAGCGAGGAGCACCCGTACCGCTCGACGACGCGCCGCTTGCGGTCGATCCAGGCGTCGTTGTCCGGGGTCGAACCCGGCAGCGCCGCGTGGAAGAGCTGCTGGCCGCCACGGCGGATGTCGATGGCGGCCGGCGCCTGGCGCTCGCGGGCGAGTTCGACGAGCAGGGTGCCGAGGGCCCAGGCGTCGTCGTGGGTGAAACGCGGGAGCGTCAGCCGGCGCTCCTGCTCCTCGAGCTCGGCGATCTCCGGTGCGACGGGCGCGTTCACAGGGACACCACCACGGACTCGCGGGCGGAGCGGCGGGCCGCCTCCAGGACGTCGAGCGCGGCGGCGGCCTCGTGGGCGGTGACCGGGTTCGGGGCGCCGTCACGGATGGCGGCGGCGACGGCCGCGTAGTACGCCGGGTACGTGCCCGGGACCGTCGGCTCGGGACGGCCGCCACCGGTCAGCGGGGACTCGCCGGAGCCGACGCGCCCCCACAGGGCCTCCGGCTCGACGCCCCACGCGGCACCGGCGCCGGGGCGCTTGCCCTCACGCAGGTCGGCCTCCTGCGGGTCGAGGCCGTACTTGACGTACCCCGCCTGCGAGCCGAGGACCCGGAAGCGCGGGCCGAGCTGGGCGGTCGTCGCGGTGACGTAGAGGTGGGAGCGGACCCCGTTCTCGTGCGTGATCGCGATGAACGTGTCGTCGTCGGTCAGCGCGCCCGGACGGCGGACGTCCGACTCCGCGTACACCGAGGCGGCGGGGCCGAAGAGGACGAGCGCCTGGTCGACGAGGTGGCTGCCGAGGTCGTAGAGCAGGCCCCCGATCTCCGCGGGGTCGCCGGACTCGCGCCAGCCACCCTTCGGCTGCGGGCGCCAGCGCTCGAAGCGCGACTCGAAGCGCCAGATGTCACCCAGCTCGCCGTCGGCGAACAGCTTGCGCAGGGTCAGGAAGTCGTTGTCCCAGCGGCGGTTCTGGAAGACGGAGAGCAGCAGTCCGCGCTCGTCGGCCAGGGCGGCCAGCTCGCGGGCCTCCGCCGCCGTGCCGGCGATGGGCTTGTCGACGACCACGGGGAGGCCGGCCTTCAGGGCGGCGGTCGCGATCGGGACGTGGGTCTTGTTCGGGGACGCGATGACGACCAGGTCGAGTTCGTCGGCGCGTGCCAGCAGGTCTTCGGGGGTGGCGGCGAAGCGGAGATCGTCGCCGAACTCGGCGCGGGCCTGTGCCTGGCGCTCCGGGTTCGAGGTGACGACGGTGTCGAGGGTGAGCCCCTCGGTCGTGGCGATCAGCGGGGCGTGGAAGACGGAACCCGCGAGGCCGTAGCCGACGAGACCCACGCGAAGGGGCGTACCAGTACCAGTCATGCCTGTCATGCCTTCTACTTTCGCAACGCTGTTGCCAAAGTGCAAGCGCGGGGGACAATGGGTGATGTGAACAGGACCGATGCGGGTGGGGCGGGGAAGCAGGGGAGCCCCGGGAATCCAGGTGTACCCCGGACTTCCGGAGTTTTCGCGGACCAGGGCGGGAGTGCGGCTCCCGGTGTCTTCGCGGACCAGGGCGGGGGCGGGACCTCCGGTGTCTTCGCGAACCCGGGTGTCCCCGGGAGCCGGGGCGGCGGCGGAGGTGGCGGCGGTGTCGGGGCGGGCGCCGGGGCCGTCGGGGTCAACCTGCCTGCCTTGCGCAGTCACAACGCCGCGCTGGTGCTCGACCTGCTGCGCACGGCGGGAGCCTCCGGCATCAGCCGTCTTGAGCTCGCCGAACGGACCGGGCTGACCCCGCAGGCGGTCAGCAAGATCACCGCGCGGCTGCGGGCCGACGGCCTCGCGACGGAGGCGGGGCGCCTCGCGTCCACGGGCGGCAAGCCCCGTACGGTGCTGCGGCTCGTGCCCGAGGCCGGGCACGCGGTCGGGCTGCATCTCGACCGTGACGAGCTGACCGCGGTGCTCTGCGACCTCACCGGGGCGGTGGTGGCCGAGCGGCGCGCCCCGCTGGACCTGGGGGCCGGAGCCGCAGCGGTGGTCGAGGGCGCGGCCGGGGAGGTCTCGGCCCTGCTCGGCGGGGTGTCGCCGCTGGGTGTGGGGGTCGCCCTGCCGGGGCCGCTCGACCACACCCTCGGGGTGCTGCACCGGGTGACGGGATTCCCCGAGTGGGACGGGTTCGCCCTGCGGGACGCGCTGGCCGGGCGGCTCGGGCTGCCGGTGGTCGTGGACAAGGACACCAACGCGGCGGCGCTCGGGGTCGCGGTGGGCACCGGGGCCCGGTCCGGCTCCGGCCTCGCGGGCGGCGGGTCCTTCGCGTATCTGCATCTCGGTACGGGTCTGGGTGCCGGGCTCGTGATCGGCGGGGCCGTGCACCGGGGCGCCCGTACCGGGGCCGGGGAGTTCGGGCACCAGGTCATCCAGCTCGACGGGCCGCTGTGCGAGTGCGGGAACCGCGGGTGCATCGAGGTGCTGTGCCTGGACGCGGTGGGGCGGGGGACCGTGGCCGAGGCGGCCCGGGTGCTGGGCGCCGGAGCGGCGAACCTGGTGGGGCTGCTCGACATCGACCTCGTACTGCTGGGCGGCCGCACGGTGGCGGCCCACGAGGAGGTCTTCCTCCGGGGTGTCGGGGCCGTGCTGGAGGAACGGGCCCGGCGTGAGGGGGGCGGCGCGGCGGTGCCGGTCCGGGTGGCTCCGGGCGGGGCACGAGGGGTGGCCGAGGGCGCGGCCCAACTGCTCCTGGCTCCGCTGTTCGGGCGCGGGGAGGGCTGAGCGGGTCGCGTCCGGCGGGGCGCCGCGCCCGCGTGGGCCGAGCGGGGCGTCGTTCCTGTCGCGCCGGGCGGCTTGGCGCCGGGCGGAGGGAAGCGGCTGAGCGGGTCGGTGCCCCGCGGTGTTCGCGGGCCCAGGCCCCGGTTCATGGGCCCAGGCCTCGGCTCATGGGCCCGGGCCTCGGTTCGCGGTCACGCGGGTCGCCCCCGAGGGGGCGGACAGGTCGTCCCTGGAGTGGCGGACGGGCCGGTCCCGGGGCGGCCGGGCCCGTACCCGGGCTCCTTTGCCGGGCCCGGACCCGGGACCCTTCCTCAGGCCCGGACCCGGGACCCTTCGTCCGGCCCGTACCCGGGACCTTCCTCAGGCCCGTACCCGGGATCCTTCGCCGGCCCCGTACTACCCGGGATCCTTCGCCGGCCCCGTACCCGGGACCCCTCGCCGCGCGGTGCCGCCGGACGGTGGGACTTGTGGGGCCGAACGGGGGTGACTCCCCGTTCGGCGGTCCGATGGAAGGGGTGCGGCGTGGCAGGGTCACGGGGCCATTGCCGGTGACCGACCGACGCATTCGATCCTCCCGATCCACGCCCCCTCCCGATCGGCCAAAGGCTCCTCATGCGACTGCGTACCTCTCATCCGCTCGCTCCGACCGCCCTAGCCCCGACCGCTCTCGCGCTGTTCGTGACGCTCACGTCCGCCCCCGCGCAGGCCCTGGAGGCCCGCCCGGACTGTGTCTCCTCCGACACCCACGACTTCCCGATCAAGACCCGGATCCACGGCGGCCCCGACGCCTACCAGGCGGGCGGCGGCTCCGGGACCTGGTACATCGACCTCACCAACACCACGGCGCACCCCTGCGGCGCGATCCACCCGGTCGTCGTCCTCGTGGACGAGAAGCGGACCCTGCGGCCGGATCAGGCGCGGCTGGAGTTCTACGAGGGCGAGCGGGCCCACGCGGTGCGGTTCGAACGGAGCGACCAGGAGGAGAACGTCGGACCGTTCGACGACGGCTTCCCCGGGTTCACCGTCGCCCCCGGCCGCACCCTGACGGTGAAGGTACGGCTCTCCCTGGCCTCCGGCGCGAGCGCCCCGAACGCCGTCGTCGCGAACGCGGCCGTGGTGCAGAAGCACGACGACGACGGTGACTGGGTGGGGGAGTCGAACGCCTACCGCTTCCGGATCGAGGGCGCCGTCGGGGACCGGGATCCCGAGGCGGGCAAGGAGACCGGCACGGGGGAGGACCTGGGCGGTACCGGGGACACCGGGACCGACGCCGGCGCGAGTCCCGGCGCGAGCGAGGACCCCGGAGCCGCGGCTCGTACGGGCACGGACAGCGGGACCACCGCCGGGACCGCTACGACCGCGCCGTCCGCCGACGTGCTGGCCAGCACGGGACCGGGCAGACCGAACCGGCCGGCGCTGGCCGCGCTGGCCCTCGCCCTCGTCGCCCTCGGCACCGGACTGTTCGCCCTGGCCCGCTGGATGCGCCCGCGCCGGCGCTGACACCCGGAGCGATCCCGGTGCCGACGCCGGAAGCCGACCCGCCCGGCGGTGGTGTCCGGCGCCGGCGTCCGGGGGCGCCGCACCTGGCGGCGGTGCCCGACGCGCCGTCTGCGACGATCGTTTCCGTGGACTATCCGAACGACCAGGACCCCGGCGCCCCCGTCCGCTCCGGCATTCCGGAGCACGGCCGCATCCCCAAGTACTACGCGGTCAAGGCGCACATCGCCCGGCTCGTCGAGGAGCTGGGCGAGGGAGGGCTCCTGCCCACCGAGCGCGACCTCTCCGAGAAGTACGAGGTCGCCCGCGAGACGGTGCGCCAGGCGCTCCGTGAGCTGCTGCTCGAAGGGAAGCTGCGCCGGCAGGGCCGTGGCACGGTGGTCGCGGGTCCCAAGCTGGAGCAGCCGCTGTCGCTGGCGAGCTACACCGAGGGCGTACGACGGCAGGGACGCACCCCCGGTCGCACGCTGGTCTCCCTCGACCGCTTCCCCTGTCCGGAGCCCCTCGCCGCCGAGGCCGGGCTGAGACGCGGTGAGCCGGTCTGGCACATGGAGCGGGTGCTGCTCGCGGACGACGAACGGGTCGGGCTGGAGAGCACCTACGTCGCGGTCGGCCGGGTCCCGGACCTCGACCGCGACTTCGACCCCGACTCCTCGTTCTACGCGTACCTCCACGACCGGCTCGGAGTCGCGTTCGGCGACGCCGACGAGCGGATCGAGACCGTACTGGCCACTCCGCGCGAGGCGCTGCTGATCGGGACCCCTCCCGCGCTGCCGATGCTGCTGATCCACCGGATCTCGCGGGACACCCGGGGGCTGCCGCTGGAGCGAGTGCGGACGCTGTACCGGGGCGACCGGTTCTCCTTCACCGCGCGTCTCGGTGGCTGAACCTCGTCGGTGAGGCGGGCTCCGGCCCGCCTCTTTTTATAACGTGGAGATAACGGGTCTAGCCCAAACGTGATGGGCAGTTCATCATTCGGTTGCCGGACGGACCCTCCCGATTCCCCCGTCCCGAGGAGCGTTGCCGTCGTGAGAGTGATAGTCGTCGGAGCCGGCGTGGTGGGAACCCTGCACGCCTGGCATGCGGTGGAGCGCGGCCACGAGGTCGTCCAGATCGAGCGTGAGGCGGAGGCCCGCGGGGCCTCGCTGCGCAACTTCGGACAGATCTGGGTCAGTGGACGCGCCGGAGGAGAGGAGCTGGAAACCGCCCTCAGGGCACGGCGGTTGTGGGAGGAGATCGGGGCGAGCGTCCCCGGCCTCGGCTTCCGGGCGTGCGGGTCGCTGACCCCCGTGCGCAACCCGGGCGAACTCGCCGTCGCCGAGGCCGCCCTGGCCCGGGACGACGCCGCGGCCCGGGGCTACGAACTGCTCACCGCGGACGAGGCGCGAGCCGTCAACCCCGCGCTGCGCGGCACCTTCGAAGCGGCCCTGTACTGCGAGCGGGACGCGGCCGTCGAGCCGCGCACCGCCCAACTGGCCCTGCGGGAAGCACTGCTGAAGTCACCGAACTACACCTTCAGGCCGGGCCGGGAGGTCCGCGAGGTGATCGGCGAGAACGCGGTGCGCGACGACCACGGGGACATCCACACCGGCGACGCCGTGGTGCTGTGCACGGGAGCCTGGCTCGGCGGCCTCGTACGCGAACTGGCGGGCCCCGACCTGCCCGTGCGGCGCGTCCGGCTGCAGATGATGCAGACCGACCCGCTGGGCGAGCCGCTGACCACCTCCGTCGCCGACGCGGACAGCTTCCGCTACTACCCCGCGTACCGGAGCGCGGCGCTGGACGAGCTCAACGCCCTTCAGCCGCAGGCGCCGACCGCCGCCGAACACCGGATGCAGTTGCTCATGGTGCAGCGCGCCGACGGCGGGCTCACCATCGGCGACACCCACGAGTACGAGCACCCCTTCGCCTTCGACACCCTCGAAGACCCCTACGACCACCTCGCCGAGGTCGTCGAATCCTTCCTCGGCCGCCCGCTGCCGAGGATCCGGCGCCGCTGGGCCGGGGTGTACGCGCAGTGCACCGACCCGAGCCGGGTCGTGCACCGCCAGCAGGTGCGGGACGGGGTGTGGCTGGTCACCGGGCCCGGCGGGCGCGGTATGACCTGCTCACCCGCGATCGCGGAGACCACCGCCGACGAGCTGGGATGGTGACCGAGTTGAACGACATACGACTTGTGGTGCTCGACATGGCCGGCACCACCGTCGCCGACGGCGGCCTCGTGGAACGGGCCTTCGCCGCGGCCGCCGCGGAACTGGGCGTCGAGCCCGGCTCCGCCGACCACGCGGCGAAGCTCGACCACGTACGGGCCACCATGGGCGAGTCCAAGATCTCCGTGTTCCGGCACCTGTTCGGTGAGGAGTCCCTCGCCCGGCGCGCCAACGCCGCCTTCGAGAAGGCGTACGGGGAACTCGTCGACGAGGGGCACATCGCGCCGGTCGCCGGGGCCCGCGAGGCGATCGAGGAACTCCAGGGCGGCGGCCGGACCGTCGTCCTGAGCACCGGGTTCGCCCGTGTCACCCAGGACGCGATCCTCGGCGCCCTCGGCTGGAGCGACCTGGTGCCGCTCACGCTGTGCCCGGCGGACGCCGGAGGCCGCGGACGCCCGTACCCCGACATGGTGCTGGAGGCCTTCCTGCGCACCGGGGCCGCGGAGGGGGTCCGGCAGATCGCCGTCGCCGGCGACACCTCGTACGACATGCTCAGCGGGGTACGCGCCGGGGCGGGTGTCGTGGCCGGTGTGCTCACCGGGGCGCACCGGGAGGAGGCGCTGCGCGGCGCCGGGGCCGGATACGTGCTCGGCTCGGTCGCCGAACTCCCGGCGCTCCTCGCCGACGCGGCCGTCGGAGCCGGGCGATGAGCGGCGGCATCCGCTTCGACCGGGTCTCCGTCGCCTACGACGGCACCACGGTGCTCGACTCCCTCGACCTGGCCGTCGAACCCGGCGAGGTGATGGCCCTGCTCGGACCGTCGGGCTCGGGGAAGACCACCGCGCTGCGGGCCGTCGCCGGCTTCGTGCGGCCCGCCGCCGGGCGCGTGTTCATCGGCGACCGCGACGTGACCGAACTGCCGCCGCACCGGCGGGGGATCGGCATGGTCGTCCAGCAGTACGCGCTCTTCCCGCACATGCGGGTCGAGGACAACGTCGCCTTCGGCCTCAAGGCGCGCGGGATCTCCAAGGGCGAGATCCGCGAACGGGTGGCCGAGACGCTGGAGATGACCGGGATGTCCGCGTACGCCCGGCGCCATCCGCGCGAGCTGTCCGGCGGGCAGCAGCAGCGCGTCGCCATCGCGCGGGCGCTCGCCATCCGGCCCGGGGTCCTGCTCCTCGACGAGCCGCTGTCCGCGCTCGACGCCCGGCTGCGCTCCGGGATGCTCGTCGAACTCGCGCGGCTGCACCGGGAACTGCCGGACATGTCGATCCTCTACGTCACCCACGACCAGGTCGAGGCGCTGACGCTGGCCGACCGAATCGCCGTCATGGACAAGGCGCGGCTGCGGGACGTCGGCACACCGCGGGAGCTGTACCGGGCGCCGCGCACCGAGTTCACCGCGGCCTTCGTGGGCGAGGCGAACCTGCTGCCGGTACGGGTGACGGTGGACGGAGTCACCTTCGCCGGGACCGAGTTGAAGGTGCCGACCGGGGATGCCGTCGAAGGCGCGGGTGCCACATTGTGCGTACGGCCGCACCTCGTCGGACTCGGCGCCGGCCCCAACGTCCTCAACGGGCGTCTGGCCGACGTGCAGTGGCGCGGTGCGACCCATCGCCTCCACGTCGACGTGGGCGGCCACCGGGTGATGGCCGATCTGCGGGAGCTGCGCACGGCCCCCGCGCCGGGCGACCTCGTCGAGCTGCACTTCGCACCGGAGGACGCCGTCCTGCTCGCCGCGGGGGTGACCGATGGGTAGGCCCGGTGAGCCCGTGATCACGGACGACCCGGCGTCGCCGGCCGTGCCCGGCCTCCCCGGAGCGCCCGGCTCCGCCCGGACAGGGGGCACCCCCGCCGCCGAGCGGAACGACGGACCACGGCGGGTGGAGGGGGGAGGAGGCCCCCGGCGCCGGCCCACCGCCGCGCTGTGGGCCCTGCCGCCCGTCGCCGTCCTGGGCCTCGTCTTCCTCTACCCGCTCGCCCTCGTCGTCCGGCAGTCGTTCCGGCCCGAGACCGGGGGGACCTCGGCGCAGGCCTACGGCGACGTGTTCGCCTCCACGGCGTTCCGGGAGGCGCTCGGGACCACCGTATGGCTGGCGGTGGGGTCCACGGCCGGCTGTCTGGTCCTCGGGTTCGCGCTCGCCCTGGTCATCGCCTTCGTGCCGTTCCCCGGAGCCAAGGCGGTCGCCCGGTTCATCGACGTGTTCCTGTCCTTCCCGTCCTTCCTGATCACGCTCGCCCTGCTGTTCGTGTACGGGACCGTCGGCATCGCCAACGGGCTCTGGACCGGCGCCACCGGGGCCGCCGAGGGCCCCTTCCGGTTCCTGACCACACCGTGGGGGGTTCTGCTCGCCGAGGTCACCTACTTCACCCCGTTCGTGATGCGGCCCCTGCTCGCCGCCTTCTCGGGGATCGACACCCGGCAGCTCGAAGTGGCCTCCTCGCTCGGTGCGCGGCCCGCGCGGATCGTGCGGCAGGTGATCCTGCCCGAGGCGCTGCCCGCGCTCGCGGCCGGCGGCAGCCTCGTCCTCGTGCTCTGCCTGAACGAGTTCGGGATCGTCCTGTTCACCGGGGCGAAGGGGGTCACGACCCTGCCGATGCTCGTCTACAGCAAGGCGATCCTGGAGTCGGACTATCCCGGAGCCTGCGTCGTCGCCGTCGTCAACGTCCTGATCTCCGTGGGTCTCTACGGTCTCTACCGGGTGGTGAGCCGCCGTGCTGGTGCATAGCCGCAAGGGCAAGTGGGCCGTCTGGGCCGTCTTCCTCCTCCTCTTCCTGCCCCTGTTCGCCCTGCCGCTGCTCGTCGTGCTCGCCGCGTCCTTCGCCACCAACTGGTCCGGCGTGCTCCCCTCCGGCCTCACCACCGGGCACTACGCGGCCGCCACCCGGGGCGAGTCCCTCCACGCCCTCACCACCAGCCTGGTCACCGCGGTCACCGCGAGCCTGCTGGCGCTGCTCGTCGGCACCTGGGCCGCGCTCGCCGGGCACGCCCTGGGACGGCGCGGCAGGCGTGTCCTCGACACCCTGTTCATGCTGCCGGTCGCGGTGCCCTCCGTCGTCGTCGGGCTCGCGGTCCTGGTCGCCTTCTCCCAGCCGCCGATGCTGCTCAACGGCACCCGGTGGATCGTCTTCCTCGCGCACGCCGTTCTCGTCACGGCGTTCGCCCACCAGTCGGTGTCGGCGGCCGTCGTCCGTCTCGACCCGGCCTACGAACAGGCCGCCGCCTCACTCGGCGCCCGGCCCTCGACCGTGCTGTGGCGGGTGCGGCTGCCGCTGCTGCTGCCCTCGCTGACCGCCGCGGCGGGCCTCTGCTTCGCCCTGTCCATGGGCGAGTTGAGCGCCACCATGATGCTCTACCCGCCCGACTGGACCCCGCTTCCCGTCCAGATCTACGCGGCCACCGACCGCGGCGCCCTCTTCACCGGGTCCGCGCTCGCCGTGGTCCTCATGACGGCGACCGTGCTCGTCCTGTCCGCTGTGTCCCGGATCCGCACCAGGGCCTCCTACCGCTGATCCGTCCGCCCGCCCCACCCCCAAAAGCCCTGACAACGCAAGGAGTTCATCTCGCCATGCCCGCACACGCGCCCTCCCGGCACCTCACTCCGATCGCCGCCGTCATCGGCGCCCTCGCCCTCGCCGGCTCCCTCACCGCCTGCGGCGGGGACTCCGCGGCCTCCGACGCCAAGGTCGTCACCGTGTACAGCGCGGACGGCCTCAAGGGGGAGAACGGGGACGGCTGGTACGACCGGGTCTTCAAGGACTTCGAGAAGCAGACCGGGATCAAGGTCGAATACGTCGAGGGAGGCTCGGGCGAGATGGTCCAGCGGGCCGTCCGCGAGAAGACCAACCCGCAGGCGGACGTCCTCGTCACGCTCCCGCCGTTCATCCAGCAGGCCGACGGCAAGGGGCTGCTCCAGAAGTACTCCCCCAAGGGCTCCGACCAGGTCGACGGGGCCGACAAGGCCGCCGACGCGACCTGGACCTCCGTCGTCAACAACTACTTCGGCTTCGTCTACAACAAGAAGGAGCTGAAGCAGGCGCCCACCACCTGGAACGAGCTGCTCGACGGGACGTACAAGAACAAGCTCCAGTACTCCACCCCGGGCGTCGCCGGAGACGGAACCGCCGTGCTCATCAAGGCGATCCACGACTTCGGCGGCAAGGACGCGGCGCTCGCCTACCTGAAGAAGCTCCAGGCCAACAACGTCGGCCCGTCCGCGTCCACCGGCAAACTCGCCCCCAAGGTCGACAAGGGCGAACTGCTGGTCGCCAACGGAGACGTCCAGATGAACTACGCGCAGTCCAAGGACATGCCGAACCTGGGCATCTGGTTCCCGCAGGCCACCGGCGAGGCCGCCGACGCCGCCGGGAAGCCGACCACCTTCGCGCTCCCCTACGCCGCGGGCCTCGTCACCAAGGCGCCGCACTCCGGGAACGGCAGGAAGCTCCTCGACTTCATGCTGTCCGCCGCCGCGCAGCAGCAGGTCAGCGAGATCGGCGGCGGCTTCTCCGCCCGCAAGGACGTCAAGGCCACCGACGCGAACGCCATCGCGCTCACCGCGCTCATGGACGGCGTCGAGGTCTTCCAGCCGGACTGGTCCGACATCGACAAGAACCTGACCACGTACGTCGAGGACTGGAAGTCCGCCACCGGTAGCTGAACCACCCCGGCCGTACTGCGGCCACCCGCGATGCCCCTGGAACCGCCGGGGGCATCGCCGCGCTCCACCGCGCCACCCTCGCTGTCCGTCCGTGCTCCACACCCTCGTCCCCCTTCCGGAGGATCACGTGTCGTCACGCATGTCCCGTCGCTCCCTGCTCGCCTCCGCGGCCGGTCTCGCCCTGGCCGCCGGCCCCCTCGCCTCCGTCGCCCGAGCCGCCGCCAAGACCCCCAAGGTCCTCGTCATCGGTCTCGACGGCACCCTGCTGGACCGCGTCAAGGACGCCGACGCCCCCAACCTCGACGCCCTGATGGCCGCGGGAGTCACCGCGCCCAGCAGCATCTACGCCAACCCGTTCGCGCCCACCCTCTCCGGCCCCGGCTGGTCCACGATCATCACCGGTGTCTGGCCCGACAAGCACAACGTCAAGGACAACACCTTCACCGGCCAGAAGTTCGCGCAGTACCCGGACTTCCTCACCCGGATCGAGACCGCCCGGCCGTCGCTGTCGACGTACGCGGTCTCCTCCTGGGCACCCCTGACCGACACGGTCTTCTCCTCCACGGTGGACACCCGTGTGTCCACCCCGAGCGCCGAGTACGACACCGGCACCACCTCGCGCGCGGTGGCCCGGTTGCGCGACGCCGACCCGGACGCGGTGTTCGTGCAGCTCGACAACGTCGACCACGCGGGCCACAGTTACGGCGCCGCGAGCCGGCAGTACCTGGACGCCATCCACGGCGTCGACACCCAGGTCGGTCAGATGGTCGCCGCGGTCAGGGCCCGCGCCACGTACGCCTCCGAGGACTGGCTGATCATGATCACCGCCGACCACGGGCACACCGACGCGGGCGGCCACGGCGGCTCCAGCACACCCGAGCGGCAGACCTTCATGATCGCGACCGGCTCGGCCCTGTCCGCCGGTTCGGTGCGTCACGACGTCAAGATGCCCGACGTCGCCGCCTCCGCCCTCGCCCATCTGGGCGTCGCGATCGACCCGGCCTGGGGTCTCGACGGGCGGCCCGTGCAGCAGCCCGTCCCGGACGACTTCGACACACTGCGCCCGCAGCTCGCCCCCCGCGTCGACGAGACCGGCATCGGTGCCTCGGTGATCGGCTTCACGCACACCCCGCCGAGCGGCTGGTCGGTCGACAACTCCGCGATGGGCACGGGCGGGGTCACCGAGTGGCGCGGCTGGTCCTTCACCACGGACGAGTTCTGGACGAAGGCGCAGGCCGACCAGAACCGTGAGAGCAACGTCCGCGCGCGCAACGTGTTCGCGGTCGCCGACGGCGACGAGTGGCAGGACAAGGCGTTCTCGGGCACCTTCGACTCCACGCTCGTCAGCCCCGCGTACCCGGTCACCGGCGGCGCCGCCGCCACCCTCACCTACACCACCTACTACCGCCAGGAGTCCCCGCAGAAGGGCGAGGTGCTCGTCTCCTACGACGGTGCCGCGCCCGTCGGCGTGAAGACGTACACCGCCGACACGTCCTCCCGTGTGGAGAAGCTGACCCTCCAGGTCCCTGCCGGTGCCACGACCGCGCGCGTGCGCTTCCGCTACACGGGCGGCAACAACTGGTACTGGGTGATCGACGGAGTGTCGGTGAAACCGGTCTGACCGGACCGGCACCGCGAGGTCCTGACTAGGCTGAGGGCGTCGGCACAGTGTCGTTCCGGCGCCCCCGGATCGAGTGCGTACGTACGCCAGGACGGCAGGAGACCCAGCACATGTCAGAGCGCAAGCCGATCGATTCGTGGCTCACCGACATGGACGGTGTCCTCATCCACGAAGGTGTGCCCATCCCCGGCGCCGACGCCTTCATCAAGAAGCTGCGGGAGTCGGGGAAGCCGTTCCTGGTCCTGACGAACAACTCCATCTACACCGCGCGCGACCTGCACGCCCGGCTCAACCGCATGGGCCTGGACGTGCCGGTCGAGAACATCTGGACCTCCGCCCTCGCCACCGCGAAGTTCCTGGACGACCAGCGGCCCGGCGGCACGGCGTACGTCATCGGCGAGGCGGGTCTGACCACCGCGCTGCACGACATCGGGTACGTCCTGACCGACCACGAACCCGACTACGTGGTCCTCGGGGAGACCCGCACGTACTCCTTCGAGGCCATGACCAAGGCGGTCCGGCTGATCAAGGGCGGCGCCCGGTTCATCGCGACCAACCCGGACGAGACCGGCCCCTCCACCGAGGGCCCGCTGCCGGCCACCGGAGCGGTCGCCGCGCTGATCACCAAGGCCACCGGCAAGCAGCCGTACTTCGCGGGCAAGCCCAACCCGCTGATGATGCGGACCGGTCTGAACGCCATCGGCGCGCACTCGGAGTCCAGCGCGATGATCGGCGACCGCATGGACACCGACGTGCTGGCCGGTCTGGAGGCGGGGATGCAGACCTTCCTCGTACTGACCGGGCTGACCACCCCGGAGGAGATCGAGCGCTACCCGTACCGGCCGTCGAAGATCGTCGACTCGATCGCGGACCTCGTCGACCGCGTCTGAGCGGGCGCTCTCGCCTCCCGGGCGGGGCGGAGGCGGTTCCAAACCCCTGGTGGCGCGCAGGGACCCGTACGGAGCAGTGGCGGCCCGCTGAAGATGCGGGCCGCCGTCCGGAGGGGGAGTCTCCAGTTGTCTGGAGGTTTCACGATGCGCTCGATGCGTCTCACTCTCTGCGCCGGGGCGGTGGTCGCCGCCGGGTTCGCTCCCGCCGCGTACGCGGCCGACACGGGACCGGCCGGTGTGTCCGTGAACCCGGCGTCCCCGCTCGCCGGCAGCGACATCCGGCTGCGGGCCATGGGCTGCGCGGGACGCACGGGCACCGCCGTGTCGGACGCCTTCGTCGCGGACGCGCGGCTGACCGGCGGGGGCGGCGGCGGACTCGTCGGTGACACCCGCGTCCGTTCGGCCCTGCGCCCCGGCAGTTACGGCATCAAGGTCGACTGCGACGGCCACCGCGACCGGGTCGGGGCCACCCTGACCGTCCCGGCACCCGGCTCCTCCCCGAGTGTCGTCACGCCCGCCTCACCGGTCGCGCCCGTGAACGCCGGAGGCGGTGGAACCGCCCGGCTCGCCGCGGCGCACGACGACGCCCACGCGGCCGGACCCGGTACCCGGCAGGCCGTGGTCGGCCTGGTCCTCGCGAGCGCGGCCGCGATCGCCGTGGCGATCCGCAGCGCGCGCCGGGGCGACGACGGCCGCGACTGACATGGCCGAACGGGAGCGTTCCGGCGGCACCGGACGTCTGCTGACCGGTGTGGCCTGGCTGGTCCTGCTGCTCGGGCTGTGGCTGTGGGGCCGCGAGGTGACGGACGTACGGCTGGGGACGTCGGCACCGACGACGGGGGACATCGCGGCCGTCGGCCGGCCGCCGGAGGTGCGGCTGCCTCCCGCGCTCAAGCCCCTCGGCGACGCCCGGCCGCAGCGCGTCGACATTCCCTCGACGGGAGTGCAGGCCCCGGTGGTGGCCCGCGGGCTGGACGGCCGGGGCGCCATCGATCCGCCGCCGCTCGACCAGCCAGGTGTCGTCGGCTGGTACGCGGCGGGGGCCCGGCCGGGGGCCGTCGGGACGGCGCTCATGGTCGGCCACGTCGACACCAGGACCCGGCCCGCGGTCTTCTACCGGCTCAGCACCGTCAAGCCCGGCGACACCGTCCGGGTCACGCGCGACGACGGGACGGTCGCCGAGTTCACCGTGGACGACGTCCAGGTGCTGCCGCGCGACCACTTCGACGCCCGGCAGGCCTACGGGGTGCGGGAGGCGGGGCGGGCCGAGCTGCGGCTGATCACCTGCGGCGGGACCTTCGACCGTGCCGACGGGACCTACACGGCGAACGTGGTCGTCTCGGCGTATCTCACGGGGCGCGGGCTCTAGGGCGGGGGCATCGGGCGGGGCCGGGGTGAGGCGGCCGGAGTCCGGCGGGGCGGCCGGTGCCCGGCGGGGGCAGGGGCAAGGGCGGAGGCCGGGCCGCGACGGGTGACGGTACCGGGCCCGGTCGACGGCCGGCTGTCCCGATGCCGCCGACCGGGCTGGTCCTCGACCGCACGCGCACGGGCTGCGGGAGTAGCCCGGCGCCGGCACGGGAGGTACGGGGCCCGCCCACCGGAGTGACGCGGCCGGGCCGGAGTGGCCGACCGGAGGCCGAGCCCACCTGAGGCCACCCTAGAACCGATGAGCGCCACCGTTCCTAGACTGTTTGACGCCAAGTCCGGATCGGGCGGCTCCGGCGATCGGCTCACGGGGCGAACGGCGTCCGGACATGACGAAGGGCCCCCTCGTTCTCACGAGGAGGCCCTCCGGTCGGTGCGCCGCCAGGGACTCGAACCCCGGACCCGCTGATTAAGAGTCAGCTGCTCTAACCAACTGAGCTAGCGGCGCCTGCTGACGGGAAAACTCTACCCGACCCGCGGGGGTGCTTCCGACCGGGTGGGCCGCCGCGGGGCAGGTGGGGGCGCTCCCGTACATCATTCGGACCGTCAGCGTGCGGCTCCGGACGCCAGTTGAGAAACTGACGAACGTGCAGAATTGCGGACATTTCAATCTGAGTGTGAGGGGCGCCACATGAGGACTCCGGTGTTCGAGGACATCGATCCCGCGAGTGACTGTGATTGCCCCGGATGTGTTCACTGGCGGCGCGTGCTGCCCCTTTCCTCGCGGCTCGGGCCGTCCGGCCCGCTGGGCCATCCGGCCGCCCGCGCCCATGGCCTCGGCCTCGCGGGGGCGCGGACCCCCGTGGCGCTCGCGCTGGCCGCCTCCGCGAGCGCCGTCCTCGGCGCGGTGCCGGCGGTCGCCGCGGTGCACGCACCCGTCCGGCCCGGTCTTCCCCCGGCCGACGGGCACGACGACACCCCGCAGGGGCACCGGGCGCCGCTGCACGGTCCGGCGGGGAAGCCCGCGCTGCCCGTCAGGCCGGGCAAGCAGGTCAGGGGGCCGACCACCACGCGGACCGCGATCATCAGCCGGGCCAAGACCTGGATCGACGCGCAGGTGCCGTACAGCATGGACGACTACTGGCGGGACGGATACCGGCAGGACTGCTCCGGGTTCGTCTCGATGGCCTGGAACCTGCCGGGCAACGAATGGACCGGCAGCCTCGACAGCTTCGGGGTGCGGATCACCCGGGACCGGCTCCAGCCCGGCGACATCCTGCTCTTCCACAACCCCGACAACCCCGAGAAGGGCTCGCACGTCGTCATCTTCGGCGGCTGGACGGACTACACGCACACGCAGTACGTCGCCTACGAGCAGGCCCCGCCGCGTGCCCGGAAGCAGTCGACCCCGTACGCGTACTGGACGAACTCGGACCGCTACGTGCCCTACCGCTACCGGGGGATCACGGAGGGCGCGGGCGGTCCGCCGCCGTCCACGTCGACCCGCTACCCGGGGGCCGCGTACTTCGGGACCGGCGCGGACAACGCGTACGTCACCCAGCTCGGCCGGCTCCTGGTGGACCGGGGCGGGCGGCGCTTCTACACGAAGGGACCGGGGCCGCGCTGGTCGGCCGCGGACCGGCGGGCCACGCAGGCGTTCCAGCGGGCGCAGGGCTGGAAGGGGGCCGACGCGGACGGGCTGCCGGGACCGAAGACCTGGTCGTACCTGGTCGGCAAGAAGGGCAGGAACATCCCCGCCGTGACGGCCGGACCGGGCTCCTCGGGCACCGCGCCCGGCTATCCGGGGCGCGCGGTGTTCCGGCCCGGGGCGAACGACCCCCACGTGACCGAGCTGGGAAGACAGCTCGTCAAGAAGGGGTTCGGCACGCACTACACCTCCGGCCCCGGGCCCCGCTGGGGCGAGGCGGACCGGCGCAACGTCGAGGCGTTCCAGCGGGCCCAGGGCTGGCGCGGCGGGGCGGCGGACGGCTATCCGGGACCGGAGACCTGGCGACGGCTCTTCTCCTGAGCGGCCGGGTTCCGCACGGCTCGGCACCACACTTCCAGGCGCGGAGGCATGGAGGCAGCTATGAGTACGACGACGTCAGACACCCCGGAGCCCGAGGGGACGGCTCCGGCGGAAGCCGGGCCCGAAACGGCGGCCGGGGGTGGCGGTCACCGGCCGGAGACCGCGGCCGAGGGAGGCGGTGGCCACCGGGCCGCGCGGCTCATCCACAACGAGGCCACCACCGAGATCCCCGTCCATCTGCTCTTCCGCGACGACCCCGACCCGGTGTCCGTGCCGCTGGCGCCGGCCGTCGTGGGCCGGCGGCGCGGGACCGGGGAGCAACCGCGGATCAGGCGGCCCGTGCCCGGCCCCCCTCCGCGCCCGGTGCCCGAGGCGGACCCCGAGCTGGTCGAACGGCCCGCACGGGTGCTGCCCGGAGCGGCGGGTGTGCTGGCCGGGGTCTGCGGGGTGGCCGGATGTGCCCTCACCACCTGGTGGGCCGGGCTCCTGCCGCCCTCCGTGCTGGCGGCGCTGGAGCTGCACGGGCGCGCGGGCACCGGACTCGGGCCCGCGCAGTGGGCCGCGTACGCCGGTGCGGGCGCGCTCGGTCTGTTCGGCTTCGGCGGTCTCGCCCGCGGCCGGACCGGGCGGGCCTGGGTGCTCGGTCTGTTCGGGCGCTACCGCGGCACGGTCCGGCGCACCGGTCTCATGTGGGTCAACCCCCTGGTGCTGCGCCGCCGGGTCGACGTACGGCTGCGGCACTGGCGCAGCGAGCCGATGTCCGTCGTCGACGCGAACGGGGTCGAGCTGAGGGTCGTCGTGCTCGTCGTGTGGCGCGTCAAGGACACCGCGCGGGCCACGCTCGCGGTCGACGACCACCGGACGTATCTGCGCGAATGTGTGGAGGCGGCCCTGTCGCGGGTGCTCTCCCAGCTTCCGGCCGAGCTGCCGCCCGCCGTGATCAGGGATCTGACCCTGCGCAACACGGACGCGGTCGGCGAGGCGCTGACCCGGATGGTGGCCGCGGACACGGCTCCGGTCGGACTGGAGGTGTTCTCCGCGCAGCCGACCCGGATCGAGTACGCGCCGGAGATCGCCGCGGTGATGCAGCGCCGGCGGATCGCGGCCCTGGACGCCCAGCACCGCGACAGCGTGCTGGGTTCGGTCGTCGACTCGGTCGAGGACACGGTGACCCGGCTGACCCTGCGCGGGCTGGTCGAACTGGACGACTACGAACGCAAGGCGTTGGTGAAGGACTTGACGGTGGCGTTCTGCACGGGGCGCGGGGAGGTCTCCTCGTAGGCGGCCGGGCGGGGCGGACAGGTTCGCTATTGGTATGGACATGTTCAACTACCCGCAATAATCTGACACTTGGTCTAGACCTGAAAATCGCGCGCACAGCTCACGGGAACATCCCCCACGTCCTCCAGGAGCGGCAGCATGCGCACACGGACGAACCACCTCCCCACCGGCCGGCCCCGCACCGGCCGGAAGGCCAGGATGTACGCGGCGGTGCTCGGCCTCGCGACGGCGGGCACCTTCGTGCTCTCCACCGGCGGAGCCGGCGCCCACGGCTACACCGACCAGCCCCTCAGCAGGCAGAAGATGTGCGCCGCGAACGGCGGCGTCGTGGCCAACTGCGGTGACATCCAATGGGAACCGCAGAGCGTCGAGGGCCTCAAGGGCTTCCCGGCGGCGGGCCCGGCCGACGGACAGATCTGCTCCGCGGGCCACACCAACTTCGGCCAGCTCGACCAGCCCAGGACCCCCGCGGGCACGGCCTGGCCGACGACCAAGGTCACGGCGGGCCAGTCCTACACGTTCCGCTGGCAGTTCACCGCCATGCACGCGACCACCGACTTCAAGTACTTCATCACCAAGACCGGCTGGAACCAGAACCACGCGCTGACCCGCGCGGACCTGGAGACCACCCCGTTCCTGACGGTCCCCTACAACGGACAGCGCCCCCCGTCCACGCTCACGCACACCGGCACCCTGCCCGGTGGCAGGACCGGACACCACGTCATCCTCGGCGTGTGGACGGTCGCCGACACGACGAACGCGTTCTACTCCTGCGCCGACGTCACGTTCTGACGACCGGGGCCCCGGCGGCCCGAGTTCTGAGCCTCCCTTGAGGCGCTCGTGCCCCCGGCGCGGGTATGTTCCCCGCACGCCGACTCGACCAGGTCGGCGTGCGGGGAAACGACATCGACCACCGGGGGACCGTCATGAGTGTGTTCTTCTACGCCCTGCCCAGCCTGATCATCGTCGTGGTGCTGATCGCGGCGGCCAGAATCGTGCGCCGCTCGCTGGAGCTGCGCAGCGCGTGGAGCAGCGGGCTGACCGCGGAGGCGCGCTGCCTGCGCTCGTACACGACGGTCAGCGGGGGCGGCAACGACACCTCCGTCACCACGACCCTGCACCACATCTTCGAGTTCACGACCCGCGAGGGCCGGGCGGTCCGCTTCGAGGAGGCCAACGGCCGCAGGACGGTCGTCGAGGGTGACATCGTCCCCGTGTACTACACCGCCTCGCACCCCGAGAAGGCCACGGCGCAGTCGCCGAGCCCGGGCAGGGCGGCCGCGGGCACCGTCGGCATGCTGGTGTTCCTCGGTCTGATCGTCAGCTTCTGCGTCGGCTTCATGATCACCTACCACCAGGTGTCCTCGGGCGTCGACGGGTTCTTCGGCGGGGTGTAGGGCCCGGCCCCGGTGCCGGCCGGGGCGCCTGCCGGGGCCGGAGGGCGTGCACGCCTCTCCTCATCTGACGGACCGTCAATTACGGTACGGCCTCATGGCATCCAGCAGGCGCACCATCGGCGAGCTCGTGCGGGAGCGGTGGGGTGACCACCGGCCGGGACTGTGGTTCGAGGGCCGGGTCGTCAGCCACCACCGGGTCGCGGCGGGCGCGGCGGCCCGCGCGGCCCTGCTCGCCGAGCTGCTGCCGTCCGGCGCGGAGCCGCACGTGGGGGTGCTGCTCGACAACACCCCCGAATACCCCCTGTGGCTGGGGGCGGCCGCTCTCGCCGGCGCAGCCGTCGCGGGGATCAACCCGACCCGGCGCGGACCCGAACTGGCCCGGGACATCCTGCACACCGAGTGCCGCGTCCTGGTCACCGAGCGGGCCCACCTGCCGCTCCTCGACGGGCTCGAACTCCCGGGCGTGCGGGTCCTGGTGACCGACACGGACGCCTACGCCGAGCTCCTGAGGACGTACGAGGGCGCGAAGCCGGACGCGGGCGGGGCGGGCCCGGACAGCCGCTTCCTGCTGCTCTTCACCTCCGGTTCGACCGGCGCGCCCAAGGCCGCGATCTGCACCCAGGGCAGGATCGCGGCGGCCGGCCGCTCGCTCGTCGACCACTTCGGGGTGCGCGCGGACGACACCCACTACATCTGCATGCCGATGTTCCACGGCAACGCCGTGATCGCCGACTGGGCCCCCGCGCTGGCGGCCGGTGCCGGCATCGCGCTGCGGCGCCGCTTCTCGGCCTCCGGATTCCTGCCCGACGTACGGGCCTGCGGGGCCACCTACTTCACCTATGTCGGCCGTGCCGTGCAGTACCTGCTGGCCACGCCCGCCCGCCCCGACGACCGCGACAACCCGCTGCGCCTGGGATTCGGGACGGAGGCCGGGGCGGTCGACGCGGCCGCCTTCGAGAAGCGCTTCGGAGCGCGGCTCGTCGAGGGCTACGGGTCCTCCGAGGGCGGCGCCGCCGTCCAGCGCGCGCCCGGCACCCCGGCGGGGGCGATCGGCCGGGCGGCGCCCTCCGACGACCTCGCGGTGATCGACCCGGACACCCGGCGCGAGTGCCCGCCGGCCGTCTTCGCCGCGGACGGACGTCTGCTCAACGGAGGCGACGCGATAGGGGAGTTGGTGAACCGGGGCGCCAGTCTCTTCGAGGGGTACTGGCGCAATCCCGAGGCCGAGGCGGCCCGGCGCCGGGGAGCGTCGCCCGGGGCGGGCGAGGGGAACGGCGGGGCGGGAGAGGGCTGGTACTGGACCGGCGACCTCTTCTACCGCGACGCCGACGGCTTCCTCTACTTCGCCGGACGTGCCGACGACCGGCTGCGCGTCGACAGCGAGAACCTCGCCGCCGCGATGATCGAGAACATCCTCGCGCGGTACGAGGACGCCGCCGCCGTCGCGGTGTACGCCGTGCCGGATCCGGTGGCCGGCGACCAGGTGATGGCGACCCTGGCCCTGAAGGCGGGCGCCCGCTTCGGCCCCTCGTCCTTCGCCGCGTTCCTGCTGGCCCAGCCCGATCTGGGCACGAAGATGGCACCCCGGTTCCTGCGGATCGTGGAGCGGATGCCCGTCACCGCCACCAACAAGATCCACCGGGTGGCCCTGCGGCGCGAGGGCTTCCGCTGCGCCGACCCGGTGTGGTGGCGGCCGCCGGGCGCCGCGGCGTACCGGCGACTCACGGCCGCGGACGTGGACGCCCTGGTGACCCGGTACCGGGCGCACGGGCGCGAGGAACTGCTGACGCGCTAGCCGCCGGGACGGCTTCGGAGCCGCCGCTCCGGTGGCGCGCGAGCGGGGCTCGTCCCGCGCCCGGTACCCGTACAGGTCCGGGGGCCGGTGACCTTCGGCCCGAGCGGTCGGGGTGATCCGGGTGGTCCGGGGGGAGTGACGGGGCCTTCGTCCTCGGACGGTCCCGGGAGAGGGGAGCGTCGTTCCGGACCGTCCGGGGTGGGTGGTGTCCGTCGCCGACGGTTCGCGGGCGGCCGGTGACATCCGGCGGTGTCTTGTGAACGGTGACGGCACGAGGCATCCCCGCCGCCTTCCGCGGGGAGGATATCCGGGCACGTGTGCCGAGGAGCCTGTGCGCCACAGGTCCGAGCCGAGGGAAGAAGGGTGTTGCGTTGCCTGATCCGGGTCGCGGACACGCAGGCCGCGGGGCGATGCCGCCCCGGCCCGCGTCCGCGCCGGTGACGCCGTCGGTGTCGCCGGTTCCGGGGCCCGGAGCCGGCCGGGGACGTGTCGTGCCCCCGCGCCCCAGGCCGCCCCCGGGAGGACCGCCGCCCCAGCCCGCCCGTGTGCTCCACGGGACGGTCGGACGCCCCCACCCCCACCCCCTCGACGGCACCTGAAAGGCCATCATGTCCCCCACGCATGACCCGCTCGACCGCGGACACAACGACGACCTGCTCGGGTTCGTCAGAGCCAGCCCCTCGCCGTACCACGTGGTGGCGAGCGCGGCGCAGCGCCTGGAGAAGGCGGGGTTCGCGGAGCTGCGGGAGCGGGACGAGTGGACGGCCGGAGCCGAGGGAGGCCGTTACGTCGTCCGCGGAGGGGCACTCGTCGCCTGGTACGTCCCGCCGGGCGCCCCCGCCGACACCCCGTTCCGGATCGTCGGCACCCACACCGACTCGCCGAACCTGAGGGTCAAGCCCACGCCCGACACCGGCTCGGCGGGGTGGCGGCAGATCGCCGTGGAGATCTACGGCGCGGTGCCGCTCAACACCTGGCTCGACCGGGATCTCGGCGTCTCGGGGCGGCTGGTCCTGCGGGACGGTTCGACCCGGCTGGTCCGCGTCGACAAGCCGCTGCTGCGGGTGCCGCAGCTCGCCATCCACCTCGACCGCACCGTCAACGAGGGGCTCGCCCTGGACCGGCAGCGGCACATGACCCCGCTGTGGGGGCTCGGCGGCTCCGCGCCCGGCGCGCTGCTCGGCCGGGTCGCGGACGAGGCGGGCGCCGACGTCTCGGAGGTCCTCGGCTGGGACCTCATGCTGCACGACATCCAGCGGCCCGGATACCTGGGCGCGGACGAGGAGTTCATCGTCGCGCCGCGCCTCGACAACCAGATCTCGGTGCACGCCGGTGTCGCCGCCCTGGTCGCGGCGGCCGGCTCGGAACGGCCGCCCGCCTCCATACCGGTGCTCGCCGCCTTCGACCACGAGGAGGTCGGCAACGAATCGGAGTCCGGGGCCGGGAGCCCCTTCCTGGAGCGGGTCCTCGGCCGCTCCGTGACCGTGCGGGGCGGCGGCCGGGAGGACTTCGACCGCGCACTCGCCGGTGCCCTGTGCGTCTCCTCCGACATGACCCACGCGGTCCACCCCAACTACACCGAACGGCACGACCCGGACCACCGTCCGCTGCCCAACGGCGGTCCGGTGATCAAGGTGAACGTCAATCAGCGGTACGCGAGCGACGGAGTCGGGGTCGCCGCCTTCGCCGCGGCCTGCGAACGGGCCGGGGTGCCGTACCAGCCGTTCGTCTCGAACAACGCGATGCCCTGCGGGACGTCGATCGGTCCGGTCATCGGGGCCCGTCTCGGTGTGACGACGGTCGACGTGGGGGTGGCCGGGCTGTCGATGCACTCGGCGCGCGAACTGTGCGGGGCCCGGGACCCGGAGCTGCTGGCACGGGTGCTGACCGAGTTCGTGGCGGCGGGACCGTCCGGGGGATGAGCGCGGGCGCGAGGCGCCCCGGACACGCGTGAAGGCCCCCCACTGACGTGGAGGGCCTTCACCAAGGTGCGCCGCCAGGGACTCGAACCCCGGACCCGCTGATTAAGAGTCAGCTGCTCTAACCAACTGAGCTAGCGGCGCATGACTCCCGCCTTCCGCTTCCGCGGCCGGCGACGAAGGAAATACTACCTGGTCCGCGGGGGTGCTTCCGACCAGCCGCGCGGACCACGCCCGCGGACCACCCGAGCGGGCCCGTACGGGCGATGCGGGCCCGCACGGGGGCTGCTCTCAGATCGCGAGGGACAGCAGTACCGGGGTGGCCCCGCGGTTCAGCGTGTCGGCGGCGCGGCGGAGCCGGTGGGCGTGTTCGACCGGGAGCGAGAGGGCCAGGCAGCCGACGGAGGAGCCGGCGGTGATCGGGACGGCCGCGCAGACCGTGCCGATCGCGTACTCCTGGAGGTCGAGCACGGGCACGGTGGCCGGCTGGGAGTCGAGACGGGACAGCAGCAGCCGCTCGCTGGTGATGGTCCGCGAGGTGAGCCGGGCCATCTTGTGCCGGGCGAGATGGTCGCGGCGGCCGTTGTGGTCGAGCTGGCCGAGAAGGCTCTTGCCGACCGCGCTGGCGTGCGCGGAGGAGCGGAAGTCGACCCATTCGTTGACCGCGGGGGTGGACGGGCTCTCCGCGTACTGGGTGACGTGCACCTCGCCGTCGATGTACCGGCTGATGTAGATCGCGGCGCCGACCGAGTCGCGGAGCCGGTCGATCGTGTGCTGGAGCTTGTCGCGCAGCGCCTGCTCGCGGCCGTGGGCGGAACCGAGACGGCCGAGGGCGGCGCCGGTGACGTACGCGCCGTCCGCGACCTGCTCGACGTAGCCCTCCCGGCGCAGCATGCGCAGCAGTACGGTCAGCCGGTCGGCGCCGAGGCCGGCCCGGCGGGCGAGTTCGGTCGCGGTGACGCCGGTGGTGTGCTGCGACACGGTCTCCAGGACGCGCAGGGCGTCCTGGGCCGAGTGGTACGGCGCGGTCGGCTCGTTCATCAGCGCCACGGTTTCCCCCTGCGCTTCATGGCCCGGCTCAAAAATGACGTCGGCCCGGACACCTGGGCTCACTACACGATAACGGTCAAGACGCCGTCTGTGGCGGTGCGTTGACGAGATTGGTGGTGCGCTCCACGCCTCTCAGCAGGAGCGCACCACCCTGGCGTATGCCAACGGCATGACGCTTCGGGCATGCCCCACGCGTCGGACCTCGCGCCTTGCGGTAAGCGCTCACCCTCGGCCCCTCGTCCGGCCGCCGATCTCAGAGGACCGCGCCGAGAAATTCCCTGGTCCGCTCGTGCTCCGGGTCGCTGAAGATCTTCTCCGGCGGCCCGGATTCGATGACATGGCCAGAATCGAACATCAGCACCTGGTCCGAGATGTCCCTGGCGAAATTCATCTCGTGGGTCACGCAGAGCATCGTGATGTCCGTGGTGTGGGCGATGTCGCTCAGGACGTCGAGGACGCCCGCGACCAGCTCGGGATCGAGCGCGGAGGTGACCTCGTCGAGCAGCAGCACCTGCGGGCGCATCGCCAGCGCGCGGGCGATGGCCACGCGCTGCTGCTGGCCGCCGGACAGCCGGCCCGGCCGCGCGTCGCACTTGTCCGCGAGGCCGACCAGGTCAAGCAGCCCGCGGGCCCGTTCCTCGGCCTCGTCCCGGGACAGGCCGAGGACGGTCACGGGCGCCTCGGTGACGTTTCTGAGCACGCTCATGTTCGGGAACAGGTTGAACTGCTGGAAGACCATCCCGATCTTCTTGCGGACCTCGCGGACCTGCTTCCCCTCGGCGGGGAAGAGCCGGTCACCGGCGACCGTGATCGTGCCCTCGTCCGGCCGGGTCAGCGTCATCAGCAGCCGCAGGATCGTCGTCTTTCCCGAACCGGACGGACCGATCAGCGTGACGTGCTTGCCGGAGTCGACGCGGAAGTCCAGCTCGTCGAGGACGGTGTTGTCCCCGAAGCGCTTGGTGACCTTCTCGAAGCGGATCAGCTCGCTGCCGTCCACCGGGGGATTGGCGAGGTCGTCCAGGGAGCTGGTCTCGGTGTTCGTGTCAGCGGACAAGGCGTCGCTCCAGGGCTCGCAGCAGCAGGGAAGCCGGGTAGGAAATGAGGATGAAGGCCACACCGATGACCGTGAGCGGCTCCGTGAACTGGAAGTGCTGCTGCGAGTACAGCCGCGCCTCGCCGAGCATCTCCAGCACGGTGATCGTCATCAGCATCGGGGTGTCCTTGAGCATCGCGATGACGTAGTTGCCGAGCGCCGGCACCACACGGCGGACCGCCTGCGGCAGGATCACGGCCGTCCAGGTGCGCCGCGCGGGAAGGCCGAGCGCCGTGGCCGCCTCCCACTGGCCGGGGGGCACGCCCTCGATGCCGGCCCGGTAGACCTGCATCGTGTACGTCGAGTAGTGCAGCCCGATCGCGATCACGCCGGTGGTCAGCGCGGAGAACGTGACGTTCCACTCGGGCAGCACGTAGAAGAGGAAGAAGAGCTGCACCAGCAGCGGGGTGTTGCGCACGAACTCGGTGGCCACCCCGACCGGCCAGCGCACCCAGCGCGTCGGCGTGCGCATCAGCAGCGCCCACACCAGACCGAGGACGAACGCGATCACCGAGCCGAGGGCCAGCGCCTGAAGCGTGACCAGCAGACCGTCCCAGAAGTGCGGCATGAAGTCGCCGACGGCACTCCAGTCCCAGGTCATGAGGCACCACCGATCGTCGTCGCCATGAGGGGTGTGGTGCTCATGAGGAGCGTGATGGTCATGAGGCACCTCCGGCCGCGCCGGCACCCGCGCCGGCCGTCGCGGCCCGCTTCTCCTCGCGGGCCGGCATGCTGTCCGGCGTCCTGCCGACCCCGGCCTTCAGCCGCTTCTCCAGACCGCGCATCAGCCGGGTGAGCAGGAAGGCGATGACGAAGTAGATGAGCAGGACGTACGTGTAGACCTCCGCGCTCTGCTGGAGGGCGAGCCGCACCAGGTTGGCGCTGAACGTCAGGTCCCCCATCCCCATCACGGAGACCAGCGCCGTGCCCTTGAGCAGTTCGACCAGCAGGTTGGAGAAGGGCGGGATCATCTCCGGCACCGCCTGCGGCAGCAGGATCAGCCGCATCCGCTGCCAGCGCGTGAAGCTGAGCGCGATCCCGCCCTCGCGCTGCGCCGGGTCGACCGCGGTCAGCGCGCCGCGCACGATCTCCGATCCGTACGCCCCGTACGTCAGCCCGAGCGCCAGCGTGCCCGCCCACAACGGGACGAGCTGCCAGCCGAAGGCGAGCGGCAGCACGAAGTACACCCAGAAGATCATGATCAGCGCGGAGGTGCCACGGAACACCTCGGTGTAGAGGCCCGCGAGGAAGCGGACGACCCACGACCCGGAGGTGCGGGCGATTCCTGCCAGGAAGGACATGGCTCCGGCCAACAGTGCGCTGAGGAACAGCAGTTGGACGGTGACCCAGATCCCTTCCAGGACGAGTTTCCAGAGTCCCGATGTCATCCGCGGCACAGCTCCTTCGCGGTCATGTCGGTCATCTCGGCCCTGGTGAAGCCGAACGGCCGCAGGATGCGGAAGAGTTCACCGCTCCGCTTCATCTTCCGCAGCTCGGCGTTGAAGGCGTCCCGCAGGCGCGTCTCCGGCGAACGGAACGCGAAACCGCCGCCGTCGACGTGCGGCTTGCCCTTGACCAGCGGGGCGAAGGCCTTGGTGCTCTCGGCCTTCGCGGACTTCCGCACCACCTCGCGGACGGTCAGCGCCGTCCCGGCGAAGACGTCGGCGCGCCCCGCCTCGACCGCGTTCAGCCCGGCCACCTGGTCGGGCACGATCAGGATGTCGCTCTCCGCGTACCCCGCCTCGACCGCGTACTGGATCTCCGCGTAGCCGGTCCCGGTCGCGAACCTGGCCTTCTTCGCCACGACGTCCCGGTAGTCGTGCAGCCCCTTCGGGTTGCCCTTGCGCACGATGAAGGCGTCGAGCATCTGATAGTCCGGGTCGGCGAAGATGACCTGCTCACAGCGCTCGGCGTTGATGTACATCCCGGCGGAGACGACGTCGAACTGCTGCGAGTCGAGCCCGGGTATGAGAGAGCCGAACTCGGTCGGCACCGGCTGGACGCGGCCGACGCCCAGCCGCTTGAACACGGCCTTGGCGAGTTCCGGCGCCTCTCCGGTGAGTTGGCCGTCCCGGTCGATGTAACCGAAGGGGATCTCGCCCGCGATGCCGAGCCGGACGACGCCCTGCGCCCTCAGCCGGTCGAGGAGATCACCGCCGTCCGTCGACGCCGCCGTGGCCACGCGACTGCAGCCGGCGGCGCCGAGCGCGCCGAGCGCCGCCACCCCCGCGAGCAGCGACCGCCGGGTCGTCCCGGACGGCGGTCTGTCGTGTCCCGTTGCGTTCGCACATGCTTTCCCAAGTGGTGGAGCCATGGGCGCGCAGCTACCCGGGTCCATGCGATGTATGCGGGCCGGATTCGTCCTTGCGGTGGCGGCCGTCGAGCTGTAAGGCCGTCGTCGCGGCGGCTTTCGGCCCGGTCCTTCCCCGCTCCGTCCCGCCGGGGCGGTTCAGTGTCCCGGCACGTATCCGCGCTTCTTGTCGACCACGTTCGACAGCGGCTTGCCCGCGGCCCAGCGCTCGTACAACTCCACGAACTGCGCGCCCAGTTCGTCCCTCCAGCCGACCGTGTCCCCGCTCATGTGCGGTGACACGATCAGACCCGGGAGGTCCCACAACGGGCTGTCGTGGCCGAGCGGCTCGTGCTCGAAGACGTCGAGGGCCGCGCCCGCGATCCACCGCTTCGACAGCGCCTCGGCGAGCGCCTCCTCGACGACGAGCTGCCCGCGCCCGACATTGATGAAGCGGGCCGAGGGCTGCATCATCCCGAAGCGCCGGGCGTCGAACATGCCGCGTGTCTCGGCGGTGAGGGGAGCCGCGGACACCACCCAGTCGGCGCGTGCCATCAGCCGGTCCAGCTCCCCGGGACCGTGGATCCCGGTGCGCGGGACGCGCCCCACCAGCGCCGTGGTGACGTCGAGCGCCTTGAGCGCGCGCACGATCGCCCGCCCGATCGGCCCCGACCCCACCACGCAGGCGCGGGTCCCGGCCACCCGCTGGGACTCGCGGTGCCGCCACTCGTGCCGGCGCTGCAGGTCCCGGGTCCGAGGCAGATCCTTCGCCATGGCGAGGACCAGGGCGGCCACGTACTCGGCGATCGGCCGGTCGAAGACGCCCCGCGCGTTGGTCACCACCGTGTCGGAGGCGGCGAGCTCGGGACACATCAGATGGTCCACGCCCGCGCTGGCCGTGTGCACCCACCGTGGCCGCCGGCCCCCGCCCGGCCAGGCACGGCGTACGGCCTGCGAGGCGAAGTCCCAGACGAGCAGCACGTCCGCGTCCGGCAGCTTCTCCGCGAGCGTGGACTCGTCGGCGTGCTCGATCCGCACCCGGCCGGTGAGCCGGCCCAGCCGGGGGAGCGGGTCGGCGTCCAGCACGAGCAGGGTCGCCGGAGCCGACGGGCGGGGCGCGCCGGGGGGCGTACGGGCGTTCATGGGGGAAACCCTTTCGCAAGGGGATCGACCACGCTCGCACCCGAACCAGCGGCCGTCAACACCGGCGTACCACGTCGTCCCCGGCCGGAGGCGCGACCGCGGAGCACGCGGCGGTCTCGGCCAACCAGGTGGAGAAATGGGCGGGGCTGCGCCAACTGGGTACCCGGGCGGTGGGCCCTTGCCGGCGGCTGATTGACCGGGCCGCCCGGCGGGGACCGTACTTCCCGATGAACAGGAAGGTTGGGCATGACCGCACTCGGATTCCTCTACCCCGGCCACTCGGCCGAGGACGACTACCCGCGCATCGAGCAGCTCCTCGGCAGCGACATCCGTCTGACCGTCGTCCACACGGACGGGGGCGAGGACGCGCACCACATGGACGCGCTCCTCGACATGGGCTCGGCCGACCGTCTCGCGGCGGGTGTCGAGGAGCTGCGCCTGTCCGGCGCGGAGGCGGTGGTCTGGGCGTGTGCGACCGGCAGTTTCGTCCAGGGGGTGCAGGGCGCCCACGAACAGGTCCGCGGCCTCGCCAGGGCGGCCGGACTGCCCGCGTCCTCGACGTCCTTCGCCTTCGCACACGCGGCGCGGGAGATCGGCGTGGACCGGGTCGCGATCGGGGCGGCCTGGCCCGACGACGTGGCCGCGCTGTTCGCGGCGTTCCTGAAGGAGACCGGCACGGAGGTGGCCGCGGTGCGCGGCTTCGGTGCCGCCGCCTCCGAGGAGGCCTCCGGCTGGGACTACGGCCGGGTCCTCGCGCTGGCCCGGGAGGCCGATCACCCGGACGCCGGGGCGGTCGTCCTCCCCGACACGGCCCTGCACACCGCCTCCCACCTGACGGCCCTGGAGAAGGACCTCGCCAAACCGGTCCTCACCGCGGCCCAGGTCACCGTCTGGGAGGCCCTGCGCCTGACGGGCCGCAAGGTCAACGCCCCCGACCTGGGCACCCTCTTCACCCGAGAACCCATCATCCAGGCGTGAGACAGGATCAGCCCCTCCGGCGGGCGATAGTTTCAGCCCCTCCGGCGTTTGAGGAGCGGGGTCTGGGGCGGAGCCCCAGGTACGGGACGGGCAGGGGCGGAGGGGGCGAAACACCGCTTCCCCAGTACCCCGGGCGGGCTCCCCACCCCGCCCGGGGGAATAAACGGAGACGGCCTCCTGTTAATCGGCGGAAGGACCGCAACTGGTAGGCAACAGGAGGCACCCCCGGTGGACGAGACGCCCAAGACGGACGAGATCCGCGGCACAGCACAGGGCACCGCCCCCGTACCCCTGTCCGTACTGGACCTGGTCACGGTGGGCGCGGGCCGCACCGCGACCCAGGCCCTGCGCACCAGCGTGGAGATCGCCCGCCTCGCGGAATCCCGCGGCTTCCACCGCTACTGGGTGGCCGAACACCACTCGATGCCCGGCGTGGCCAGCTCCTCGCCCGCCGTGATCCTCGCCCACCTCGCCGCCCACACGCACCGCATCCGGCTCGGCTCCGGCGGAGTGATGCTCCCCAACCACGCCCCGCTGGTCATCGCGGAGCAGTTCGGCACCCTGGAGGCGTTGGCTCCGCACCGCATCGACCTGGGCCTCGGCCGGGCCCCGGGCACGGACGGCGCCACGGCCGCCGCGCTGCGCCGCACCCAGCGGGCGGCCGAGGGCGCCGACGACTTCCCCGAACAGCTCGCGGAGCTCGTCCGCTTCCTGGACGACGACTTCCCGGACGGCCACCCCTACACCCGGATCCACGCCGTCCCCGGGCCCGTGCAGGCGACCTCGCCGGGCGGTGTCCAGTCCCCGCACCGGCCCCCGGTCTGGCTGCTCGGTTCCTCCGGCTTCAGTGCCCGCCTCGCCGGCGTCCTCGGCCTCCCGTTCGCCTTCGCGCACCACTTCTCGGCGCAGAACACGATCCCGGCCCTCGACCTCTACCGCGAGTCCTTCCGGCCCAGCGCGGTCCTCGACGCCCCGTACGCCCTCATCGGCGTCTCCGCCCTCGCCGCCGACGAGGAGAAGGAGGCCCGCCGTCAGGTGCTGGCGGCCGCCCTGAGCATGGTCCGCCTGCGCACCGGACGTCCCGGCCTCGTGCCCACCCCGGAGGAGGCGGAGGCGTACGAATTCAGCCCGATGGAGCGGGAGTTCATCGGTTCCTGGAACGCCAACGTCATCCACGGCACCGCCGCCGAGGTGCGCGCCGGCCTCGACGACCTCCAGAAGCGCACCGGCGCCGACGAGTTGATGATCACGGGCAACGCGCACAGCGGTGACGTACGGCTGCGCTCGTACGAACTGATCGCGGACGCCTACGGGTTGCCGGGGGAGCCGGCCGCCGAGGAGGCCTGAGGCCGGGTCGCCGACATCAGGAGCGCGGAGATGCGTTCGGGTGCCACCGGCCGGGAGTAGAGCCACCCCTGGCCGGTGTCGCAGCCGATCCCGCGCAGCCGTGAGGCCTGCGAGGCGGTCTCCACGCACTCGGCGGTGACCGTCAGGCCGAGCCGGTGGGCGAGCTGGATGAGCGCCTCCACGATGACCTCGTCGGCCGGGTTGGGGTGGGCGGAGGAACCGTCGGCGTTCTCGTACTGGAAGCCGCGGACGAAGGCGCCGTCCAGCTTCAGCACGGACACCGGGAGCCTGCTCAGGTAGGCGAGGTTCGAGTAGCCGGTGCCGAAGTCGTCGATGGCGATGCGGACACCCATGTCGCTGAGGGCCTGGAGTGCCTGGAGCGGGCGGCCCGCGGAGCCCATCACCGCCGACTCCGTCAGCTCCAACTGCAGCAGGTGCGGGGCCAGTCCGGTCTCCGCCAGGATCTTCGCCACGTCCGCCACCAGGTCGGAGTCCCAGACCTGGCGCACGGCGACGTTCACACTGACGAAGATCGGTGGCGCGTCCGGGCGGTCGAGCTGCCAACGGCGCGCCTGGCGGCAGGCGGTGGCCAGGACCCAGCGGCCGAGCTGGACGATCGAGCCGTTCTCCTCGGCGAGTCCGATGAACCGGTTCGGTGTGAGTGTCCCGAACCGCGGGTGGTTCCAGCGGACGAGCGCCTCGACGCCGTGCACCCCGCCGTCCTCCATCCCCACCAACGGCTGGTACTCCAGGGTGAATTCACCCCGATCGACGGCCGATCGGAGGGTGGCCGACAGGGCCTGGCGGGTCATGCGGTGCGCGTTGCGCTCCGGGTCGAAGAGCGTCCAGCGGCCCTTGCCGTCCGCCTTCGCCCAGTACAGCGTGGTGTCCGCGGCCTGCATCAGAGCGGTCGCGGTGGTGCCGGTGGCGCGCCGCTCGACGACCCCGATGGACGCCGACAGGGACAGCCGCTGCCCCGACAGGTCGAACGGCGCCTGGAGCGCCTTCAGCGCGGACTCGGCGAGATCCGCCAACTGGTCGGTGCCCGTGGAGTCCTCGACGAGCAGGGCGAACTCGTCCCCGCCCAGCCGCGCCACCAGGGGAGCGGCCGCCCTCGTGAGGCCGGCCTCCTCCGCGCAGCGGGTCAGACGCTCCGCGACCGCCGCGAGCAGCCGGTCCCCGACCCGGTGGCCGAGTGTGTCGTTGACCGCCTTGAACCCGTCGAGGTCCAGATAGCAGAGCCCGATCCGGCCGGTTCCGCACTCCTCGTACGCCTCCGCCTCCAGCGCCGCCGACAGCCGCTCGAAGAACAGGGTGCGGTTGGGCAGCCGGGTCACCGGGTCGTGCATCTGCAAGTGCCGCAGCCGCGCCTGGAGTTCACGGCGCGCGCCGATGTCGGTGACCGAGATCAGGACCGCCTGTTCCTGCGGCGGCAGCGGCGCGATCGTGACCTGCGCCCAGATCACCTGGCCGTCGGGGTGCTTGAGCCGGCGGGTGCAGCGCAGCCGGGCCTGGCTGCCGCCCAGCATCTCGCGGTACGCGTGCCAGGTGCGGGCGTCGGAGGCCAGGTCCATCAGGTCGGCGGCGGCCCGCCCGGTCAGCGTCCGCGTCCCGGTGCCGAGCAGCGCGCTCAGTGCCTCGTTGGCGGTGACGACGAGACCGTCGCGGTCGACGACCGCCATCGCGAGAGGGGCGGTGGCGAACGCCGAGTGGAAGGTACGGAGTGACGTTCCGTCGGGAACCGCCAGGGGTGCCGGTGCCCCGGAAGGCGGCTCCGGCAGCACGGACGGTACGGAAGGGGAGAGTGGGCCGGGAGAGGTCCCGGCGGACGTACGAGAAGACGCGTTGACGTGACGTTCTGTGACGGCCGGCCGGACGAGGTCCCCCGCGGGCGCCGGCCCTTCGGACGTTCCGCTCACCGTTCGCTCCCGCAGTGCACTCGTTCTCGGTCTGGGTCTCTCGGGGCGGTCGGCCGGTGATGGGCGGCCGCACAAGCCGGGTCCGTGCAGGAAAGTGTGCCGATCATAGAGGCTGCCCGCGAAACGGTGCGGCCACTGTCCAGTGTCCAGGAACAACCACCTGTTCTGACAGATCGTTTCTGCCTGTTATCCGGACGGGTTCCTTCTCCCGCCGACCGCACGTGACGTTCCGTGCATGTCCGGGGGTGTCGTCCCGCTCGTCGGCTCACTCTTCCGGTGCAGACAAACAGGGCAAAATAGTACAAACGCGAGCAGGCTGGAGGCGGTGTCCCGAAACCGCATCCGGAGGTCGACGTGCCGCGTCCGCTCCCCTTGAGGGTTCTCGCTCGCGGGGCCCTGCGCGGCCTCGCCCGCGACGGGGCGCCCCGCTGGCGCAGCACCGCGGCCATGTTCACCTCGATGACCGCGCTCGCCGCGACCTCCCTGGGCCCGGGCCACGCGCTCGCCGAACCGCTCGCGTCGCCGTGCGCCCTGACGCGGACCGCGGCGCACCACTCGGAGGGCGCCGACACCTGGAACAGCGCCTACGTGCGTCCCACCCGCCCGCTCGACGCCGTGATGGTCTTCCTGTCCTTCCCGGACTCCACCCCGCGCACCACGCCCGCCGAGCTGACGGGCGACTACTTCCCCGCCACCAGCCGCTTCTTCGAGCAGGCCTCGTACGGGAAGTTCACGGTCCGGCCGCACCCCCAGCGCGCCTGGATCCGGATGCCGCACGCCTCCACCTCGTACGCCATACAGCGCGACTGGAACGCCGGTGACCGTGCCGCCTATCTGCGCGACGCCCTCGCCGTGGCCGACCCGAAGGTCGACTTCTCCCGTTACGACGTCGTCTACTTCGTCGCGGACCCGGACGCTCCGGGCGTCGACTCGGACGCCACGAAGGTCGTCAACCTGGACACGCCGCTGCACGCGGACGGCAAGGACATCCGGCGCGTCGTCACGGTCTTCGAGAAGCATCCGCCGGACCGCCTCGTCCTGGCGCACGAGACCGGCCATGTCTTCGACCTGCCCGACCTCTACCACCGCCCCGCCGACGGCAAGGGCGACTGGGACACCTATGTCGGCGACTGGGACCTCATGGGCAGCCAGTTCGGCCTCGCCCCCGACCTGTTCGGCTGGCACAAGTGGCGGCTGGGATGGCTGGAACCGCGCCAAGTGGCGTGCGTCATGGGCTCCGGCATCACCCGGCTGACGCTGGAGCCGCTGGAGACGGGACCCGCGCGCTCCGCGACGGCTTCGGCCGGCGCGAGCACCGCAGGGGCCGGAACCGGGGTGCTGGCCTCCCGCCCGGCCGAGCCGGCGACGAGCGGGCCGGCCGCGGCGGACGGCACGGGAGGGATGGCGGCGATGGGAGGGGTGACCGCGGCGGTCGCCTCCGGGGCGGCGGGTACGAGCGGGGCCACTGGAAAGGCCCGTACGGGCGGGGGTACCGGAACGGCCGGGACGAAGGACGCCGGCAAGAGTGCCACCAGGGTGGCCGGGACGGAAGGGGGTGCCGGGGAGACCAGGGCGAAGGGTGCCGCCGACGCGGCCGGTACGACGGTTGCCGCCGAGGGGGCCGCTGGTACGGCCGGGACGAACGAGGCCGCCGAGGTGACCGGGGCGACGGGCGTCACCGGCGCGGCGGGGACGAGCGGGGCCTGGCAGGGGCCGCGGGTGCCCGCGGGCGCGGCGCGGACGTCGTCGCGCGGTTCGGGCGCGCCGGGCACGTCCCGGAGCGCGGTGGGTGTGGCCGCGCCGCCCGGCTCGCAGACCTTCGGCGCCGGCTCGGGCACCAAACTGGCGGTGGTCCCGACGGGCCCGGACAGCGCGATCGCCCTGGAGGCGCGCGGACCGGTGGGCAACGACAGCTCGACCTGCGACCGGGGCGTCCTGGTCTACCGCGTCCGCAGCCGGACCGAGTCGGGCAGCGGCCCCATCCAGGTGCTGGACGCCCACCCGCGCTCCGAGTCCTGCTGGGAGGACTCGGTGTACCCGCCGCTCGCGGACGCCCCGGTGCGCCTCGGGGAGACCTTCCAGGTGCCGGGCGCGGACATCCGGGTCCAGGTGGAGGACCGGACCGCCTCGGGGGCCTGGACGGTGCGGATCACGACCGGCTGAGGACGGTGCGGATCACGACCGGCTGAGCGGCCCGGCGAAGGCGGAAACGACGAGAGCGGGATGCTCGCGTCTCCGCGAATCATCCCGCTCTCGTTGGCGTGCGCCGCCAGGGACTCGAACCCCGGACCCGCTGATTAAGAGTCAGCTGCTCTAACCAACTGAGCTAGCGGCGCCTGCTGACGTCGTAGACCTTAGCATCCTGATCGGCGGGAGGAAAAATCGATATCCGTACCGCCGCCGACGCCGCGGCGCGGGCCGCCCGCACGGCCGCCCAGAGCAGGATCTCGGGGCCGGGGAGCCAGGGCTGCCGCGTGTCGGGGGCGACCAGCCAGCGGGAATCGGTCCGTACGGCGTCCGGCGCGGCGCCCCCGGGGACCGGCGGGGGCACGGTGACCGCGTCCCCCGTTCCGTGGCAGAGCAGCGGCGGCACCTCCCGGCACCGCCCCGGCCGGCCGCCCGGTTCCGCGCCCCACTCCTCCCACTCCATGAGCGAGGGGAGCCGCTGGGCCGTGCCGGGTGCGGCGAACAGCAGGATCCGCCCGCGGTGGGCCGCCACCGGGCCCGAGCCCGGCCCCTCCTCCCAGAGCCGGTCGAGCATCCGCCGCCCGAACAGGGCCGAGGTGCTGACGACGTCGAACGCGCTGCCGCAGAGCAGGACGACCGGCGCGTCGGGCCGCTCGCGCCACAGGGCGAGGGTGCTGCGCGGATACGCCCCGGCGGAGGCGAGCCAGGCGGCGCCCTCGGCCGTGACACCGGAGACGTCGAGCCCCTCGGGCGACCTCGCCCCGGGGCTCTGCGGGGTGCTGTTCGGCACGTTCCGTGTGCTGCTCATGCCGCATACATCTACCGGGGGTGAGCGTCCCGCCCCGGACGGTTGCCCGAAACCGGGACAGGCGGGGCCGAGGTGGAGTATCTTGCCCGGCTGGCATATGCCAGGAACGGGGTGGAAACGGGCGTCCGACGGTCCTCGCCCCGGGCGGGCGTCCGACGGTCCTCGCCCCGGGCGGGCGTCCGACGGTCCTCACCCCGGGCGGGCGTCTGCCGGTCCTCGTCCCGGGCGGGCGCGTCAGAGCGGGTCGGTCACCCCGTGGCCGTGTCCGTTGCCCTCCGTGCCCCGCAGCAGGCCCTGGCCGAACTCGACCATCTTCTTCGCGTAGTCCTCGGTCCACTCGGCGCGCTCGGCGATCGAGGCGGTCGTCAGCCGGTCGAAACGGCGCGGATCGGCGAGCTGCGCGGCGGCGATGGCCTGGAACTCGACGGCCCGGTCGGCCGCGGCGCGAAACGCCTGCGCCAGCTCCGTGGACCGGTCGAGCAGCGCGCGCGGGTCGTCGATCGACTCCAGGTCGAAGAAATGCTCCGGATCCCCGGCGGCCTCCGCGGGCTCGAAGAGCAGGGGCGCGGGGCGTAGCCGCGGTTCGTTCCGACGCGGCGTGGGCTCCGCCATGTCTTCTCCTCCTCGTACGGTTCGGGGCCCCTCTCGGCAAAGGGCCACCGTCCATTGTCTCGCGCCCGCGCAAGTGGGCCGAAGCGTCCCGCCCGCCCGCCGGGACCCGGACCCCGCCGGATCCGCGACCGCAGGGCTCAGCACCGCAGGGCCACCCGGTGTTCCGCCAGGTGCGACAGCACCGAATGATTGGCCTCCCAGCCATCCGGAAACTTCACGGTCACCCCCAGTTGCACGGGCTCGGTCGACGGGTGGTCGTCCAGCAACTCCGTGATTCCTTCCCGGCAGATCACGATGCACGCGTGCCGGTGCCGGGAAGCGAGGACGCACAGACGTCCGGTCTCCAGATGGAAGGCCGTGGCGTCGGGCCGCCCCGACAGCGGGTGCAGGACCACCGTGACGTCGAACTCCCGTCCCTGGAGCCGGTTCGCCGTGTCCACCGTGACGTCCGTGACACCGAGACCCGCGAGGGCCGCCCGTACGGCCGCTGCCTGGTCGCGGTGCGCCGTGCCCACCGCGATCCGCTCGGCCGTCAGCGGCACCGGGTCCTGCGCCCGCTCCGAGGTGGCCGCGCCGCCCCGGTCGAGCAGCCGCCGTACGACCCCGGCCACCGCGTGCACCGCCTCCGGGTCCGTGCGCGGGGTGTGCCGGGCCGGCAGCTCCAGCAGACCCCAACCGGACTCCGCCGCCTCGTCGATGACCCGGTCGGTGCCCGAACCGTCCGACGGGACACCGAAGTTCAGCCGCCGGTCGCCGTGACCGGTGCCGCTGCGGAACGGCGTGTACGGGTAGAAGGCGTCCGAGACCAGGGGCGCGGCCGACGCCGGCAGCCGCCAGGACACCGGCAGCCGGTGCTGCGGCAACCGGGGATTGTGCGCGAGCAGGGTGGACACCGCGGACGCGGACGGGTCGTACGACAGTCCCGCCCACTGCTCCGCGCCGACGATCGAGAACGGGTCCAACTGGCCGGGGTCGCCCACGAACAGCGCCCGCTCGAAGAGCCCGGCCACCGCGAGGAGCGCGTCCGAGCGCATCTGGTACGCCTCGTCGACGATCGCGTGCCGCCAGGGCTCGACGCCCTTGACGTGGGCCCACTTCGCCGCCGTCGAGACGACGACGTCCAGGCCCGCGAGGTCCGCCGCCTTCGTGGACTTGCGCACCTGGTCCAGGCCGTCGAGCGCCTTGTCGTACGGGTCGGAGTCGCTGCTGTGCAGCCGGCCCACGGGCAGGTCCGGCTCCTTCTCCGCGAGCCGCAGCACCAGATCGTCGACCTGGGCGTTCGTCTGCGCGACCACCATCAACGGGCGTCCCGCGGCCGCGAGTTCGAGAGCGGCCCGGACGACGAGGGTCGACTTGCCGGCCCCCGGCGGGGAGTCCACCACGACACCCCGGTCGCTGCCGTGCAGGGTGTCGCGCAGGATCGCGTCGGTGGCGCGGGCGGCCTCGGCACCCGGGTCGAACACGGCGGTCACAGGACGTCCTCCTCGGTCACCGGGTCCGGCAGCGGCAGGGCGCCGGGCTCACCGGGCGGCCCTCCGTGCGTCCACGGCGTCTCCTCCGGGTCGGGCAGCTTGGCGCCGCCGCGCTGCTCGTGCTCGAAGAGGGTGAAGCAGACGAGATCCCCCTTCTCCGGCACGGAACCCGCCTCGGGCTCCTTGCCGCGCCCCATCTTGTCGACGATCCGCAGCACCAGGGCCGCGCCCTCGTGGTCGTACCCCACGAACTCCGCGGCCTGCGGCTTCCCGCCCAGCGAGCGGTACACCCTGGCCCGTTCCCCCAGGTGCGGGCGGTCGTCCGTGCGGACGGTCACCAGCGGCCGGGGACTCGGCCGCTTGCCCTCGCCGTAGGCCATCACGACCTCGGTGACCTCTCCGGCGAACGCCTCCCCGGCGAGTCGCCGGCCCGCCATGACCAGCGGGTCGTCGAGGGCCTCCTGCGCCTCCAGCCGGGCCTGCTCCCGCTCGCGCGTGGCCAGCTTGTTCGCGGCGGTGACCGCGTCGTCGTGGCGCGGCTGCGGCGGCTCGCCCGCCACGACCCGGTCGCGGTGTCCGGTGAACGACCAGCGGTCGCGGGTCCAGCGGTCGGCGGCGTGCGCCCCTTCCGGCAGGGCCCGCAGCAGGTCCAGGCCGCGCCAGACCGCGTCCCAGGTGGGACGGGTGACGCTCGCGACCAGTTCGCGGATCGTCCGCTCCGCGGCGGTGAGTTCACCGAGCCGGTCGTCCGCCTCGACGCCGTCCTCGGCGGCGGCCAGCGCGGTCCGCGCGCGGTCGTAACGTTCGATCGCGGGGGCCAGCAGGTCGTTGTCGAAGGCGGGGTCGGTGGCCGGTCCCGCGGGCGGGCACACGAGCTGGCCGCGCGCGTCGCGCTGGAGCTCGGCCCGCACCGCGGCCTCGGCGCCCGGCTCGCCGTCCGGCGGATCGAGCCAGGCGAGCAGCGCCCCGAGATGCTGGTCCTCCAGGCTGCTCTGCCCGGTGGCCCAGTGCCGGGACAGCACGTCGGTCAGGGCCAGGAGCAGGGCGGAACCCGGCACCCGGGCACGCTCCCCGAAGTGGGTCAGCCAGCGCCCGGCCAACGGCACCCGGGGAGGCGCCGGATGCGGGGTCTCGGGGTCCTGCTCGGCGGTACGCCGAAAACGGGTGGAGCGCCCGAGGAGACGGATGAACTCGATGCCGGCCCGGCCCGGCACGACGATCTGCGGCGCGTCCGCGCACAGTTCGACCTCGACCTTGACGCGCTTGCCGGTCTCCGGGTCCGTCTCGCTGCGCTCGGCCGCCTCGACCACGTCCGCGAAGGTGTCGATGTACGGCAGGACGACGTCGGCCAGTTCGGCGAGGAAGGCGAAGCGCAGGTCGCGGTCGCGGGGCTGCGGCACGACCAGCAGCCGGGGCGCGTCCCGGTCGGTGCCGACGAGGGCGCCGAGCGGGGCCCCCGCCTCGCCCGCGGTGGTCAGCGGCACGAACACCAGGGGCCGTTCGGCGAGATGGCGGTGGAGCACGGTGGCGGCGGGCTGCGCCCGGCCGCTCTGGACGGCCTCCAGCCGCGCGAGGGCGGTGATCAGTGACATACGCCCGCCTCCCGGCCGTCGGCCACACCGGGGGCGGGCACGGTGGGCACCCCGGCGGGGCCGGTCGCCGGGCCCTTCCGGACCGCGGGGCCCTCCGGCGCGCCGGTCCGGGACGCGGCCGTGCCGAGCAGGGCCTCCGCGCGCAGCGCCGCCGCCCTTCGGAGGGCCGCGACGGCGGGATCCCCGGGATCGCCCGCCTTTCCGTGCGCCGCGGCCAGGACGTCGGGGACGGTCGTCAGACCGCCCAGCTCCGCGCGCAGCGAGCGGCCGAGCGAGGTCACCGCGCCCTCGGCGCGCGACCGGGCCCGGCAGTGGAAGGCCAGTTCGCAGGCGGACAGGCACTCGGGAGCGTAGGTCGCGGGGACCGCCTCGACGGCCGTGATCAGTTCCTCGGCGGGAAGGCCGGGGGAGAAGCAGGTGCCCTCGGGGAGGGCGGCCGCGATGTCCTCGACGCGGGTGAGGCGGGCGAGCTGGCGGCGGGTGACCGCGCGCTGCTTGCGCACGTCGACGGCGGAGGCGGCCGGGAGGTTGGAGAAGTCCTTCGGGCAGACCAGCAGGACCCGGTGATGGACCTCGGGAGCGGGGTCGAGGCGGGCCGCGACCTCCTCCAGGGCCAGGACGTACACCGCGGACTGCCGGGCGGCGGCGCCCACCTTGGCCGGGTCGGCCGAGCCGTCGAGCATCGGGAAGGACTTGATCTCGACGACCGTCCAGTCCCCGTCCGGATGCACGACCACCGCGTCCGGCTCCAGGAAGGCCGGGGAGCCCGCGACGTCCAGGGCGAGCATCGGGTGGTCGAGCAGGGTCCAGACGCCGGCCCCGGCGGCCTCGCGCAGCGCCAGTTCCGTACGGGCCGTGCGTCCCTCGGGGCCGATCGCGCTCAGGTCGGGCACGGCACCGGCGCCGGGCGGCTCGGCGCCCGGGTCCAGCCTCTCGTGCACCAGCCGCAGCAGCTCGGCGCCGCCGTCGGCCTTGACCCGCGCCTCGAACGCGTTGCCCCGCATGAAGGCGAACTGGGACATCCCGAACGCGGACGGCGCGCCGAGCGCACCGGCCAGCTTCGCCTTGTCCACGCCCACGCCGTCCAGCAGGGCGCGCCGGTCGCACCCCGGGTTGGCGGCGAGCGCCGCGAGGGCGCGCGCGTCCAGCGCCTTCGGCGCGATGTCGGGACCGCGCAGCTCAGCGAGCTGCTGTCGCAGCGCTGTCGTCCGCGTCCGTGGCGGCGGAACCCGGCTCGGCTCCCGGCCCGGGTCGGGACTCGCGCTGTCGGGGAATTCGTTCACCCGGGGAAGTCTGGCACCCCGCACTGACAATCGCGGAACCCTCGCCCCCCGAGGCACCCCCGCCCCACGGGACGACGGCCGCCAGCAGCGTCCGCACCCGGTCCGCCGCCCGCATCACGAAGGGGGTCAGCAGAAGACCGGCCCCCATCACCGCGACACCCGCGACGGCGTCCAGGAAGTAGTGGTTGGCCGTGCCCATCACGACGATCGTGGTGAACAGCGGATAGACGACGGCGGCGACCTTCGCGGCGGGCGTACGGCCGTGGCGCCACAGCATCACTCCGCACCACAGCGCCCAGCCCACGTGCAGGCTCGGCATCGCCGCGTACTGGTTCGTCATCCCGCCCATGCCGCGCGGCGCGCTCGCCTCGCCGCCCCACCAGCCGTAGCTGCTGTACTGGGCCATCGTGTCGACGAAGCCGTGCTCGGGCGACAGCAGCCGGGGCGGGCAGGTCGGCAGCAGGGTGAAGCCGATCAGGCCGATGAACGTGGAGGTCCACAGCCAGGTGCGGGCCGCGCGGTAGCGCACGGACCGGGAGCGGAACAGCCATATCAGGATCGCCGGGGTCACCAGGTAGTGCAGCGAGGCGTACCAGAAGTCGGCGGGCACGCCGAGCCAGGCCTCCCGCGTGAACAGCCGGTTCAGCGGATGTTCGGCGTTGAGGTGGAGGGCCTTCTCGACGCGCAGGATCTCCAGGCCGTGGTCTGTCGCGCCGGAGGCGTCGCCCCGGGCGAGCAGTCGGCCCGCGGTGTACGCCGCGTACACGAGCAGGATCAGCGGGACCTCGGTCCACCAGCGCAGACGCGCCTGCGACGCGGCGGACGCGCGCAGCTCGGCCCATCGGCCCGGCCGGACGCGCGGTGCCGCTTCGGTACGCGGTGCATCGGTCTGCGGCATCCGATCGCCCTCCCCCATCTGCTCGTGTCCATCTGCTGTGGTGACCGGCGGTCGGTGGCCACCCGGGGATTTTACGGTGTGCGCGAATGCCCCGAAGGGGCGCCCCGGATGTCAAAGACGCGGAGATCGCCCTCCGGGTTGCCCGCAACGGCGGTGCGCGATGATGGAGTGACCCACTCCTCAGTCGTCCACGGGTGAGCAGCGTCTCATCCGTGCCGCCCGCCCCGGAAAGGCTCCTCGTCATGGCACCGCGCATCCTGCTGGCCCGGCACGGACAGACCGAATGGTCACTGTCCGGAAAGCACACCGGCAGGACCGACATCCCGCTCCTGGAGGAGGGACGGCGCGGAGCCAAGCTGCTGGGCGAGCGGCTGCACCGGTCGCCGCTGGACTCGCTGCCCGCCGCCGAGGTGCGTACCAGCCCGCTCGCGCGCGCGAGCGAGACGTGCGAACTCGCCGGTTTCGGGGAGCGGGCGACGACCTGGGACGCGCTCCTCGAGTGGGACTACGGCGCCTACGAGGGCATGACCCCCGCCGAGATCCAGGACGTCCGTCCCGGCTGGTTCATCTGGCGCGACGGTGTCCCCGAGGGGGAGACCCTGGAGCAGGTCACCGCGCGCGCGGACGAGGTCGTCGCGTGGGCCCGCTCCGCGGACCGCGATGTGCTGATCTTCGCCCACGGCCACATCCTGCGGTCCATAGGCGCCCGCTGGCTGGGTCTTCCCCTGGACTTCGCGGCCCGCATCCGCCTCAACCCGACCTCGCTGTCGGTGCTCGGCTGGGCCTACGGGGAGCCCGCGATCGAGGTCTGGAACGACTGCGGACACCTGAGCGCCTGACCGGCGCGGACGGTGGTCCTCACGCGATGCGCGGCAGGCTCGCGTGGCGGTCGAGGAACGCCGAGACACCCGAGGCCCTGCGGTGCGGGAGCAGCACGCGGGCCGTTCCCGCCAGCATGGTCTGGATGCGGGAGGACTGCACCTCGTTCAGCAGGTCCAGGACGCGCAGGCCGGCGGCGGCGGCCTCGTCGGGGCGGCCGCCGCGGGCGAGGTCGTCGGCGAGTTCCGCGGTGTAGAGGGCGATGTTGCGGGTGAAGTGCGGGTCCTGCAGGTGGGCGGCGCGGCGTGCGTGGCGGGCGGCCCGGGGCCAGTCGCCCAGCGTCGACCAGCACTGCGCCTCCAGGCCCTCCAGCTCGGCCTCCCCGTAGAAGGTCATCCACTCGGGGTCGGTCTCCGAGGGGCCGCGTTCGTACAGGGCCTGCGCGCGGGCCATCGCCTGCTCGCATCCCCGGCGGTCGGCGAGTCCGGCCCAGCCGCCCGCCTCGCGCAGGGCGAGCAGGGACAGCAGCCGGGAGGAGCCGAGGGGGCGTGCGGCGCGCTGGGCCGCCTGGGCCGCGCGCACGGCCTCGCGCGGGCGCCCCGCGTCGCGGGCGAGGAACGCCGTGTTGCAGAAGGCGTGGGCCTCCAGGCCCGCGTCGCCCGCCATCCGGGCGGTGGCGAGGGCTTCCGCGTAGTGGGAACGGGCGTCGTCGAAGCGTCCGGAGTCGTGCGCCAGCCAGCCGACCGAGATGGCCAGTTCGCCGGCTCCGGAGTACAGCCGGTCGGCGATCCTCTGCCGGGTGGTGCCCGCGTCGAGCAGTTCGTACGCGGTGCGCAGGGGAGCCGCGGCGCGTCGGTAGAGACCGTCGGCCCCGTGTCTGTCGTCGAGCAGCCGGATCCGGCGGACGGCCTCCTCGAGGGCGCCCGCCTCGGACGTACCGGCCCGGTGGACGCGTCGTTCCGCGGCCGCGGCGCTGCCGCCGAAGGGTCCCAGTGAGGCCGCCGCCACGGTGGCGGTGCCTCCGGTCATGAATGCGCGACGCTGCACGTCGCTCTCCTCGTGGTTCTGATCGCGTTTCTCGTACGGGCCGTACGGATCCCACAAGGGGTGGGGGCCGTACGGATCGTGCGGGTGGTGCGGATCGTGCGGGCTGTCCGTGTGGTGCGCGGTGTGCGGGCCGTACGGGGCCGGGGCGTGGAGCTGACCCGGCATCTCATACGTCTCGTGCGCCCCGTCCGTCTCATAAGGGGCGTGTGGAGGGTTCGTGGAGTGCGCGAGGGGGGAATCCCCCGTGTCGCGCGCCCCGCGCCCGCGTACCCATGAGCGGGGCGTGAAACCGAGGTCCGTCAGCGTGCGGCCGGGAAACATGTGCAGGAACACCCGCTCGTACGCGTAGTTGGGACAGCGGATCTCGCCCGCCTCGACGCGCCCGATGTAGCGCGCGTCGCAGCTCACCCGCTCGCCGATCTCGCGTGCGGCCCTCCGTACCAGCGCGGCGAACTCGCCCGGGGAGCGCTGGCCGCGCAACCGCCGGAAAGCGAGATTCGGCCGTGGTGGCCGGGGGGACGGGGACGAGGTCACCGATGACGACGTCATGGCCGGGCCCTCTCTTACGAACCGTCGAACCACGCCGGATCCGGGGCTGAGTTGACCTGGTTGCACCCAGAAGGTGCCCTGGTTCCGGCGGGGCAAGAACGTACCTGTTGTGACAACGCCGCCACGCTGGGTTTGGCTACAAACCGGATATCTCATCCACGATCTGCCATGAACTGCCATCCTTTGTGGCGGAGTTTCGCCGTAGCCGTTGACGTCCCGGCGCGTTGAACCGGGTGGACCGGGAGCCGCCCGAACTCCCGACCCACTCGTCATGAGGAGGGGTTCCGTTGGAGGCCGGGATGCAGATCACGCAGAGCACCGATTTCCGTACGCCGCCGTCGACCGCGCGGCACGCGCCGTCCCCGGAGTGCGGCGCGCCGCCGCGGCCCGCCGCCGGGTGCGACCTGGTGACCGTCCCGGCCCGTCAGGGGCTGGAGGCGGTCGACATCCTGCGCCGCGGCGCGGCCGACCTCGTGGGGCCCGTCCTGCACGACGACGGCTGCGACACCCTCGGCTTCCTGGTGCCGCCCGGCACCGCCGACGCCTGGGACGTGCCCGGCAGCACCTGTACGCAGACCGACGGCCGGGGCCTGAGAGCGGCCCCCGAGCCCCCGGTCGAGGGCTCGGACTGGCTGCTCCCGCCCGGTGAGGCGGACCTCGCGACCGATCCGGCGGTGCTGCGGGCCGCGCTGGGCGAGGCCGCCCGGCTGATCGAGGCGGCGGACGGCTGCCGGTGAGCGGCGGCACCCCGGTGACCGGTCGCTGAGCCGACCCGCCGCCGCGCCCCGATAATGGCCAGATGGCAAGGGCGAGGAAACAGCGGGCGGACGACGGCCGCGACACCGGGCGGGGCGGACGACGCGGGCAGGGCGCCGCCGAGGCGGTCGTCGAACCCGTCGACGGGGGGCTCGCCGAACTGCTGCCCGACCGGGACCGGGCACGCGCCTGGACCCTGCTGATCGACGGAGCCCCGCAGTCCCACGTCGACCTGGACGACCCCTCGTACCTGAGCTTCGAGTACCAGCGCCGGCTCGGCCACGTCATCGACCTCGTCGCCCCGCCCGGCAGACCCGTGCAGGTCGTCCACCTCGGCGGCGGCGCCCTCAGCCTGGCCCGCTACACCGCCGCCACCCGCCCCCGGTCCACCCAGCAGGTCGTCGAACGCGACGCGGCCCTCGTCCAACTGGTCCGCCGTGAACTCCCGCTGGACCCGAACGCCCGGATCCGGGTGCGGTCCGTGGACGCGCGGGAAGGTCTCGCCAAGGTGCCCGACGGCTGGGCGGACCTGGTCATCGCCGACGTGTTCAGCGGCGCCCGCACCCCGGCCCATCTGACGTCGGCCGAGTTCGTCACGGAGGTCCGCCGGACCGTGAAGGACACCGGAATCTACGCCGCGAACCTCGCCGACGGACCCCCGCTCGCCCACCTCCGCGGGCAGATCGCCACCGTCGCCTCCGTCTTCCCCGAGCTCGCCCTGGTCGCCGACCCGACGGTCCTGCGCGGCAAGCGCTTCGGGAACGCCGTCCTCGTCGCCTCCGGCCGGCCGCTGCCCATCGCGGAACTGACCCGGCGCGCCGCCTCCGACCCGCATCCCGCCCGGGTCGAACACGGCAGGGAACTCCTGGACTTCACCGGGGGCGCGGCGCCGGTCACGGACGCGGTGGCGGTCGCGTCCCCCGCCCCGCCGCCTTCCGTGTTCCGCTGACCCGGCGTCAGCGGGGCCGGGACCCGGCAGTTGACCGGCGTCCGCGGAGCCGGGCGCGGGCAGGACAGGCATCGGCGAGGCCGGACGCCGACAAGGCCCGCCGCGCGTAAGCCCGTTCGCCCCGGAGGCCGGTTCAGTACGTCCCGATGTCCACGTGCGGTGGCCCGTCGTGCCAGTCGCAGAACACCGACACCCGGTCGGCGCCCGAGGAGAACTCCACGCGGATCCACGTCTCGGTCTTCCACACCTGCATCGACCAGCCGGTGTTCGGCGTCGCGGACACCAGCGTCCCGTACGTGGCGGTGATGTCGAAGACCACCCGGCCGCCGTCGGAGTCGTAGCTCTTGACCTGCCCGGAGGGGGACGGAGACGCGGCCGGGGCCGACGGCGCCGGTGACGGACCGCCGCTCGCCGAGGCGGACTTCGAGGGCGCCGCGCTCGGCTTCGAGCTCGCGGACGGCCTGCTCGCGGCGCTCTTCGACGGCTCGGCCCGCCGGGTCGAGGACGCCAGGGGCTTCGTCTCCTCGGCCGTCGCGCCCGCCACCGTGATGGGCAGGGCGCGCGGCGGGTCGTAGGCCGTGCCCGTCATGACGGTGTGGACACCCCACCAGGACAGCGTGACCGCCGCGCCCGTGGCGAGCGACCACGCGAGTACGTGTACGAGTCCTCTGCGCATCGCCGCCATACTGCACCACGAGCACCACGGGTGTCTCACGGCCCCGGAAGGATCCGGAATGTCCCCGGGGGAGCGGTCCGGGATTGTCCACAAGTGCCTGGCGGGCGTTGTCCACAGGCCCGGACGGCCGTCCCCGGATGGCGTACGGTGCCGCCCATGGCAAGTGTGCTCGTTGTCGAGGACGATCAGTTCGTCCGCTCGGCGCTCATCCGGCATCTGACCGAGGCCGCGCACATCGTGCGCAGCGTCGGCACCGCCCTGGAGGCGCTGCGCGAGGTCGCCCATTTCTCCTTCGACGTCGTGATCCTCGATCTCGGACTGCCCGATCTGGACGGGTCCGAGGCGCTGAAGATGCTGCGCGGGATCACCGACGTCCCGGTGATCATCGCCACCGCGCGGGACGACGAGACGGAGATCGTCCGCCTGCTGAACGCCGGGGCGGACGACTATCTGACCAAGCCGTTCTCGGTCGAGCACCTGTCCGCGCGCATGGCGGCGGTGCTGCGCCGCTCGCGCACCACCGTGGGCGAGGCCCCCGTGTCGACGGTCATCCGCGTCGGCGGGCTCGCCATCGACCCGCTGCGCCGCCAGGCGGAACTGGACGGCGTACGACTCGACCTCACCCGGCGCGAGTTCGACCTGCTCGCCTTCCTCGCCGGGCGCCCCGGTGTGGTCGTGCCGCGCAAGGAGCTGCTCGCCGAGGTGTGGCAGCAGGCCTACGGCGACGACCAGACCATAGACGTCCATCTCTCGTGGCTGCGCCGGAAACTGGGGGAGACGGCGGCACGCCCGCGCTATCTGCACACCCTGCGCGGAGTCGGCGTGAAGCTGGAGCCCCCGAGAGCGGAGCGGCCGCTGTGAGGTGGGCACTCGTCAAGGTGTGCGTGGCCGTCACGACGATGGTCGTCGTCGCGTTCGCGGTCCCGCTCGGCCTGGTGATCAAGGAGATGGCGCGCGACCGGGCCTTCTCGAACGCCGAGCGGCAGGCCGCGGCCATCGCGCCCGCGCTCTCCATCACCACCGACCGGGACGAGCTGGAGCGCGTCGTCGCCTCGGCCGGCTCGGACGCGCAGATGGCCGTGCACATCCCCGCCGACGACGGCAAGGCGGCCGTCGAGATCGGCGAACAGCGCGCGGCAGGCAAGGACGTCGCCATGACCCGGCGGCTGGGCCGGGCCTCCACCGCCGACGTGCCCGGCGGCTCCGCGCTGCTCCAGCCCGTCGCCCTCAGCTCCGGCATCGCGGTCATCGAGGTGTACGTCCCCGAGGCCGAGGTCAGCAACGGCGTCGGCACGGCCTGGGCGGTCCTCGCCGCGGTCGGTGTCGCCCTGATCATCGGCTCCGTCGCGGTCGCCGACCGGCTGGGCGTGCGGATGGTGCAGCCCGCGCAGCGCCTCGCCGAGAGCGCGCACGAACTGGGCGAGGGCAAGCTCGGCTCCCGCGTGCCCGAGGAGGGGCCGACCGAACTGCGGCAGGCCGCCGTCGCGTTCAACTCCATGGCCGACCAGGTCGTCCAACTGCTCGCCAACGAGCGGGAACTCGCCGCCGACCTCTCGCACCGCCTGCGGACACCGCTGACCGTGCTCCGCCTCAACGCCGCCTCGCTCGGCGACGGACCGGCCGCGGACCAGACCCGGGCCGCCGTCGAGCAGCTCGAACGCGAGGTCGACACGATCATCAGGACGGCCCGGGAGGCCAAGCCGCAGACCGCGGCGATCGGTGCCGGAGCCGGGTGCGACGCCTCCGAAGTCGTGCGTGAGCGCATGGACTTCTGGTCGGCGCTCGCCGAGGACGAGGGACGCAAGGTCCGGGTGGCCGGTGTGGACCGGCCGTGCCGCATACCCGTGGCCCGCGCCGACCTCGCCGCCGCGCTCGACGCCCTCCTCGGCAACGTCTTCCGCCACACCCCCGAGGGCACGGCCTTCGCGGTCGACGTGCACAACGCCGAGGACGCCGTGATCGTGCTGGTCTCGGACGCGGGCGCGGGAATCGTGGACCCGGAGGCGGCGATGGCCCGCGGCCGGGGTTCGGGCACCGACGGGTCGACGGGCCTCGGCCTCGACATCGTGCGACGCCTCGCCGAGTCGACGGGCGGGGACGTACGGATCGGCTCCTCCGTGCTCGGCGGGACCGAGGTACGCATCTGGATCCAGCTCGACGGCAGAGCGCCCCTCCGCACCGGCCACCGGGGCACGGTGCGCCGCCGCAGACGCAACGCGGGCGTGCGCTGAGCCTGCCGCCGGGCGCACGGCAAACCGCCCCCATTGGTCTCGACCTTTAACGTCTCCCGATGCCTTCCTTAAGCGGACCCTAAGATCCTCAACCGCCGTCCGGATCACGCGGTTTGACCGATTCCGGATCGCTAGCGTGATGCCCGCACCCCCTGGGACGACCCCAGCGATCCCCCCCCGTGATTCCGCGAAGGCAGGCACACGCGATGAGCAGTACGCACCGGCGCAAGGTCAGTGGCAGGAACAAGGCGATAGGCGGCGTCGTCGCGGCGGCCGTGGTCGGCGGCGGCGCCTTCCTGTTCACCGGAGTCGCGAACGCCTCCAGCGTCGGCGCCGCGTACACCAGGACCAGCGAGTGGTCCACGGGCTACACCGCGCAGTACGTCGTCTCCAACGACACCGGCCAGCGCAAGCCGGACTGGAAGCTGGAGTTCGACCTGCCCTCGGGCTCCAAGCTCAGCTCGCTGTGGGACGCGACCTCGTCGGTGAGCGGACAGCACGTCACCGTGACCCCGCCGTCCTGGGACAAGGACGGCCTGGCGGCCGGCGAGTCCGTCACCGTCGGCTTCGTCGTGAACGGCACCGCGAACCCGACGGGCTGTGTCATCGACAGCACCAAGTGCTCGGTGGACGGTGCGACGCCCGAGCCGAGCGGCCGTCCGACGCAGACCGCGACCGCCACGGCCACGCCCACCCCGACCGCGAGCGCGACCCAGAGCGCGACCCCGAAGCCGACGGCCACCGCCACCGCCACCCCCACCCCCACGCAGACCTCGGGCAGCGGCAACACGACGACCGCCGGCTTCGCGCCCTACGTCGACACCTCCCTGTACCCGGCGTTCGACCTGCTGAAGGCGGCCGACTCCACCGGCGTGAAGAACTACAACCTCGCCTTCATCACCGACGGCGGCGGCTGCACGCCGAAGTGGGGCGGCGTGAGCGACCTCGCCAGCGATGGGGTGGCCGCGCAGATCGGCGCGCTGCGCGCCAAGGGCGGCGACGTCCGGGTCTCCTTCGGCGGGGCCTCCGGCTCGGAGCTGGCCACCACCTGCTCCTCCGCCGACGCGCTGGCGGCGGCGTACGGCAAGGCCGTGGACGCCTACAAGCTGACGAAGGTCGACTTCGACATCGAGGGCGGGGCGCTGCCCAACACCACCGCCAACACCAACCGCGCGAAGGCCATCGCCAAGCTGCAGCAGCAGCACCCGGACCTGGACGTCTCCTTCACCCTGCCGGTCCTGCCCCAGGGCCTCACCCAGGACGGCGTCAACCTGCTCGCCGACGCCAAGTCCAACGGCGTGAAGATCAGCGCCGTGAACATCATGGCGATGGACTACGGCCCGGCCTTCAGCGGTGACATGGGCGACCTCGCCGAGCAGGCCGCCACGGCCACCCAGGCGCAGATCAAGAGCGTCCTCGGCCTCTCCGACAGCACCGCGTGGAAGACGGTCGCCATCACCCCGATGATCGGCGTCAACGACGTGTCCTCGGAGATCTTCAAGGTCGACGACGCCTCGCAGCTCGTGACCTTCGCGAAGTCCAAGGGCATCGGCTGGCTCTCGATGTGGTCCGCCACCCGTGACAAGCAGTGCGCCGGCGGTGCCAAGAACACCGCGGACGCGGTCTGCAGCTCCATCGTCCAGAGCGACGGCGCCTTCTCCAAGGCCTTCGCCGCTCTCAAGTAGCCATCGCGAGAACGGGGGTTGCGCGCCCCGGCCGGACCTCTCCACCCCCCACCCGGCCGGGGCGTCGTAGCGGGACATGAAAGGCGGGGGCCGCATCCGGAGGACTTCCGGGTGCGGCCCCCGCCTTTCGCACTCCCACCGGGCCCCCGGACACGGGCCGGGGCGCGGCACCCCCCTCGGGTGTCGCGCCCCGTTTCCCCCGTGTCCCCGGGCGCCGGCCTACTCGGCGGGCGCCACCGGAGCCAGCGTTCCCGTGCGGGCCGCCTGGCTGTACCAGTGGGCGCTCGACTTCGGGGTGCGCTTCTGGGTCGCGTAGTCGACGTACACCGCTCCGAAGCGCTTCTCGTAGCCGTAGGCCCACTCGAAGTTGTCCAGCAGGGACCACAGGTAGTAGCCGCGGACGTCCGCCCCGTCCTCGATCGCGCGGTGCACGGCGGACAGGTGGCCGTGCAGGTAGGCGACGCGCTCGGGGTCGTGGACGCGGCCGTCCGGGTCCGGCTTGTCGTCGTAGGCCGCGCCGTTCTCCGTGATGTACAGGGGCAGACCCGGTGCCTCACGGGTGTACCGCATGATCAGCTCGTGCAGTCCCTGCGGCTCGATCGTCCAGCCCATCTCGGTGCGCTCGCCCGGCGTCTGGTGGAATGCGACGTCGTCCGCGCCCGGCCAGGGGGAGTGCGCGCTGGAGCCGTGGCCGTCCGCGCGCGGACCGTCCGAGACGGCCGTGGCGGCCGAGACCAGCGTCGGCGTGTAGTAGTTGAGGCCGAGGGCGTCCAGCGGCTGGTGGATCAGCGCGAGGTCGCCGTCCTGGACGTAGGACCAGTCGGTGATCGACCGGGTCGCCGTGAGCAGGGTCTCCGGGTAGGCGCCGTGCAGCATCGGACCGTGGAAGACGCCGTTGGCGAGATCGTCGATGCGCTGGACCGCGGCCAGGTCCGCCGGGTCCTGCGAGAGCGGCCGGATCGGGCAGGAGTTGAGGCTCACCGCGACCGAGTTGCGGGAGGGCATCACGGAACGCAGCGCCGACGTGCCGAGCCCGTGCGCGAGGTTCAGATGGTGGGCCGCGCGCAGCGCCGCCGCCGGGTCCGTCCGGCCGGGGGCGTGCACACCGGAGCCGTAGCCCAGGAAGGCGCTGCACCAGGGCTCGTTCAGCGTGATCCACTGCTCGACACGGTCGCCCAGCGCCTCGCCCACGATCTGCGCGTACTCCGCGAAGCGCAGCGCCGTCTCGCGCTCGGGCCAGCCGCCGGCGTCCTCCAGCTCCTGCGGCAGGTCCCAGTGGTAGAGGGTGATCGCCGGCTTGATGCCCTTCGACAGCAGCTCGTCGACCAGACGCCGGTAGAAGTCCAGTCCGCGCTGGACCGCGGGGCCCCGGCCGGTGGGCTGCACCCGCGACCAGGAGACGGAGAAGCGGTACGCGCCGAGGCCGAGGTCCGCCATCAGGGCCACGTCGTCGCGGTAGCGGTGATAGTGGTCGACAGCGATGTCACCGTGCTCGCCGCCGGCCGTCTTGCCAGGTGTATGGCTGAAGGTGTCCCAGATCGACGGCGTTCGGCCGTCTTCCCGCACCGCGCCCTCGATCTGGTAGGCGGAGGTCGCCGCACCCCAGAGGAAGGCCGGAGGAAACGTCACGGGTGTTGCGGACTCAGGCATGGAAGCGCTCCCAAGGGGGTCGTGAAGACCGACGAGTTGGAGGGGGGAAGTGAGGCGGGACTGAGGGGCCGAGGCGGCGATGACCCGGCCCCCGAAAGGGGCGGTCAGCCCTTGATCGCGCCCTGCATGATCCCGCCCACGATCTGCTTGCCGAACAGGAGGAAGGCGATGAGCAGCGGCAGGGTGCCGAGCAGCGCGCCCGCCATGATGACGGCCTGGTCGGGGATGTAGCCGGTGCCCAGCGCGTTGAGGGCGACCTGGACCGTCGGCTCCTGCTGGTTCAGGGCGATGATCGGCCACAGGAAGTCGTTCCAGGCCATCACGAACGTCAGCAGGCCGAGCACCGCCATCGCCGGGCGGGCCGCCGGGAAGACGACGTGCCACACCACGCGCAGACTGTTCGCGCCGTCCACCCGTGCCGCCTCGATGAGTTCGGAGGGCAGGGCCTGCACCAGGTACTGGCGCATGAAGAACGTGCCGAAGGCGCTCACCAGGGTCGGCAGGATGACCGTCTGGAGCTGGTTGGACCAGCCCAGATTGCTCATCCACAGGTACAGCGGTACGACGGCGAGCTGCGGCGGGATCATCATCGTGCCGATGGTCAGCAGCAGCAGGAGTCCGGAGAACTTGAACCGCAGTTTGGCGAAGGCGAACCCGGCGAGCGTGGAGAACACGACCGTGCCGATGGTGATGGTCCCCGCGACGATCGTGGAGTTGATCATCGCGGTGCCGAGCCCGGCCTGGTCCCAGGCGGCCTCCAGGTTCTTGAACAGGTTCCCGCCGAACCACAGCGGCGGCGGCGACTGCGCCAGCCGCGTGTTGTTGCGCGAGGCGGCGATGGCCGTCCAGACCAGCGGAGCGAGCGAGACCAGCGCGAACACGGTCAGGACGACATAGGTGACCGGACCCGCGTGGAGCTGCTTGCCCGCGCCGAGCACCCGGCGGCGTCCGGGCTCGCGCTTGTCCGGGACCGGCTTCGCGTCCTCCGCCGTGACAGTCAGTTCAGTCGTGGTCATTGGGTTTTCCTCAGCCGTCGGGTGATCAGCAGGTTGATCGCGGCGATGATCAGCAGGATCAGGAACATCGTCCATGCGATCGCCGAGGCCTTGCCGAGGTTGCCGATGCCCCAGCCCTGGTCGTACATGTAGAGGCCGAGCGTCTGGTACTGGTGCGCGGAGCCGCCCTTGGAGCCGCTGACCCCGCCGAACAGGAGGGGTTCGCCGAAGAGCTGGGTCGCGCCGATCGTGGAGACGACCACCGTGAACAGGATCGTCGGCCGCAGCATGGGGATCGTCACGTGGCGGAACTGCTGCCAGCGGCCGGCGCCGTCGAGGGCGGCGGACTCGTACAGATCCGTGGGGATCGCCTGCATGGCCGCGAGGTAGATCAGCGCGTTGTAGCCGGTCCAGCGCCAGATCACGATCGAGGAGACGGCGAACTGGGAACCCCAGTCGGACTCGCGCCAGTTGATCGGGTGGACCCCGACGAAGTGGAGCAGCCAGTTCACCATGCCGCCGTCCCACGAGTACAGCAGCGTGAAGACGAGCGTCGCCGCCGCCACCGAGGTGGCGTACGGGGTGAGCATCACGACCCGCCACACGGTCGAGCCGCGCAGCCGGTAGTTGAGCAGATGGGCGATCCCGAGCGCCATCACCAGCTGCGGCACCGTGGAGATCACGCCGATGGAGAAGGTGTTCTCCAGGGCGTTCCAGAAGAACTCCGAGGACAGCAGATTCTTGTAGTTGTCCAGACCCGCCCAGGTCTGGTGGTCGAGCCCGGAGAGCTGCACATTGTGCAGCGAGTACCACGCCGTGTAGAGCAGCGGTACGAGCCCGAAGGCTCCGAAGATGATGAAGAAGGGGGCGATGAATGCGTACGGCGACGCCTTCATGTCCCAGCGGTACAGCCGGCTGCGCCAGGAACCCGGGTCCTGCGGCGGCTTACCGCGACCCTGAGCGCCCCGGGCCGCGCCCGGCTGAGAGCCGGGCGCGGCGTCGGCGCTCGTCGCGGGGTGCGCGAGAGCCTGCTTGGAGCTGGTCACTGGCCGAGCACGTCCTTGATCTCAGCCTTTGCCGCGTCCCAGCCCTGGGCCGGGGTCTTGCCCTTCTGCTCGACCTGGAGGATGCCGACGTCCGTGATCGCGGTGCCGATCGGCTGGTCCTTGGTGCCGAAGTACTGGACCGGGATGGTCTTCGCCGAGTCGCCGAAGATCTGCGTGATCGGCGCGTTGGAGAAGTACTCCGTGGTGGCGGCGGCCGGCGTCAGGTTCGAGTAGGCCGACGGGGTCGACGGGAAGCTCGCCTGCTTGGCGAAGACCTTCGCCTGCTGCTCGGGGGCGGTCAGCCACTTCGCCAGCGCGATGGCCTCCTTCTGGTGCTTGCCGGCCACCGGGACACCGATGAACGAACCGCCCCAGTTGGCCGCGGTCGGCGCGGCCGCCACGTCCCACTTGCCCTTGCCCGCGTCACCGGACTTCTCCTGGATGTAGCCCATCATCCAGGCGGGGCAGGCCACGGTCGCGAACGAGCCCTTGGCGAAGCCCTGGTCCCACGTCGGGTCGAACTGCTTGAGCTTCGCCGACATGTTGCTGGTCGCCACGGTCATGGCGGCGTTCCAGGACTTCTTCACACCGGTGGACTTGTCCCAGATGACGTTGCCGTCCTTGTCGTAGTACCGCTGGCTCTCTCCGCCGAGGGCCGCGTTGTACACCGAGGAGGCGGAGTCCACGAACTTGGTGCCGCTCGGCGCCTTCTTCATGTAGTCCTTGCCGAGCGCGACGTACTTCGCCCAGTCGCCCTTCCACTGCTCCGCGAGCTTCGTGCGGTCGGTCTCCAGACCGGCCTTCTCGAAGAGGTCCTTGCGGTAGCAGATCGCCATCGGGCCGATGTCGGTGCCGAGCGCGATGGTCTTGCCGTCCTTGGTGGTGGCCTGGGAGAGCTTCCAGTCCAGCCACTGCGACTTGTCCACCTCCTTGCCGAGGTCGACGAACTTGTCGGCCTGGGTCTGGACGGCCTCGGTGATGTTGCCGACCTCGATCGCCTGGATGTCGTCGGTCCCGGAGCCGGCCTGCAGACGCGTCAGCGTCTTGGGCCAGTAGACGTCGGTACGGGTGGTGACGTTCTCCTTGATGGAGATCTCGGGGTGGAGCTTCGTGTACTCGTCGTAGAGGCCGGCCTGCTTGTATCCGAAGACGCCGAAGGTGCCTATGGTCAGGGTCGTCTTGCCCTTGCCGCTACCACCGTTGTTGTCCGACGAGCCGTTGTCCGGGTCGCTGGAACAGCCGGCCAGCAGTCCCGTAGCCAGCGCGGCGACGACCGCGATGGCCCCCAGCCTGCGGGACCGGCGGGTACTCGTGCGCATTGCGTCCTCCTGTTGCCTGACGTGCCGACCCCCCGGCCAACTGCATTGGTGGCGCCCGTTGTTTCTCGCTGCGGCTCGGGCGGGGAACGTGCGGGATGTGTATGTGTCAGGTACTGTGGGAGCGCTCCCACAGGTGATGTGTTGAAGAGTCGTCGGTTCCGGCGGGGGTGTCAAGGGTGAGGGCGCGGAGAGATGCGTTCAGTTATCGGCCTGTTAGCTGAAGATGTCATTCCGCCACATGGCCGGAAGCGTCTCATGCCGCGTCCGGCGCTCCCGGGGCGGCCACCCGTGAGGGGACGCCTCCCTGGGCTGCGGCCCAGCGACGCGGGTCCCGTCGTACGGGGCTGTTACATTCCAGGCCAGGTTGGTGTCGACGGGAGGCGGAAGCCATGGCAGTCCACGGAGCGCGGGGCCGCAGTGGCGGGCGGCCGACCCTCGAAGAGGTGGCCGCGCGCGCGGGAGTGGGCCGTGGCACGGTCTCCCGGGTGATCAACGGCTCCCCGCGGGTCAGCGACGCCACCCGGGCCGCGGTCGAGGCGGCGGTGGCCGAGCTCGGCTATGTCCCGAACACGGCGGCGCGCGCCCTCGCGGCCAACCGCACGGACGCGATCGCCCTGGTCGTCCCCGAGCCGGAGACGCGCTTCTTCGCGGAACCGTACTTCTCGGACATGCTGCGCGGTGTCGGCGCCGAACTCTCCGAGACCGAGATGCAGTTGCTGCTGATATTCGCGGGCAGCGACCGGGAGCGGGAGCGCCTGGCGCAGTATCTGGCGGCCCACCGCGTGGACGGCGTCCTGCTGGTCTCGGTGCACGCCGACGATCCGCTGCCCGATCTGCTCTCCCAGCTCGAGATCCCGGCCGTGATCAGCGGCCGGCGCTCGGCGGAGGAGACGCTTCCGTCGGTGGACTCCGACAACTACGGCGGCGGGCGCGCGGCCGTGGAGCATCTCGTCTCCCGGGGGCGCGGCAGGATCGGCCACCTCGCCGGCCGCATGGACGTCTACGGCGCCCAGCGGCGCGTCGACGGCTACCGCCAGGGTCTGCGGGACGCGGGCCGTGAGGTGGACGAGCGGCTGATCGTCCCCGGTGACTTCACCGAGGAGGGCGGCCGGCGTGCCATGACCCTGCTCCTCGAGCGCTTCCCCGACCTCGACGCGGTGTTCGCCGGGTCCGACGTCATGGCGGCGGGCGCCCGCCAGGTGCTGCGCGAGAGCGGCCGGCGCATCCCGGACGACGTGGCGCTCATCGGCTACGACGACTCCGCCATAGCCCGTCACATGGATCCGCCCCTGACCAGCGTCCGCCAGCCCATCGAGGAGATGGGCCGGGCCATGATCGACCTCCTCCTCGGCGAGATCGCGGACCGCCGCCCGGTGGCCTCCCGCGGACTGGAGAAGCGCCAGCTCGTCCTGCCCGCGGAACTGGTGGTGCGGGCCTCGTCCTGAAGCCGGCGCGCGGCGTCCGGCGTCCCCGGTCCGGGCCGGGGTGGCACCCTCCCGGCGGGGCGGCTTTCCGTGGTCCGGAAGGCGGCCCGCGATGCATGACGGGGCCACCCGGCAGGCCGGGCGGGGTGGTTTCCGTCGCCCGGAGGGGCGGCGCGTGACACGGGGCGACGCGGCCCCGTATGCCGGGCCGGTCACGCGGCCCCCGGCCGGGGCGGCCTTCGTCGTCCGAAGGGTGCTCCCGCACTGTGGCCGCTCCCGCGACGCCGTACGGCGTCAGGGGTGGCTCTCGCATCCGGGCGAGGCCGTCGTGCCCGGTCCGGGACCGGGCGGGGTCATCGTCGGACCGTCAGCTCCCAGCGGATCTCGCCGTCGTGGAGTTCGTCCGTCGCGGTGAGTCCCGCCGCCGCGGCGACGGCCGCCGACGCGTGGTGATCGGGGTGGACATGGGCCACGACCGTGCGGACGGGGTACGTCCCGACCACGTGCCGGACCAGTGCCCCGGCCGCCTCCGACGCGTACCCGCGCCCCTGCCAGGGAGTGCCCACGACCCAGGCGACCTCCGCGGTCCCGCCCGAGACGGTCGCCTGGACCGTCCCCACCAGGCATCCCCGCTCCCGCTCCCGCAGCACCCAGTTGCACCACAGGACAGCGGGATCGGGCGAGCCCGCGACGAGACGCTCGTACCGGGCCCGCAGCTCCCGCGGAGTGTGCGGTTCCCCGCCGATGAACGTGTGCAGCGCCGGGTCCGACAGCACCCCGGCCATCTCCTCGGCGTGCTCGGCCCGCAACGGCAGGAGGTCGAGCCGGGCGGTGGCGAAGGCTTCCGTGGGGTGGGGCACGAGGGGGAGCGTACGGGCTGGTGGGGCCGGGAACGCAATCAGCCGGTGACCTTTTCACAAGGTCACCGGCTGATCATTCAGGGTGAGTGACGGGACTTGAACCCGCGGCCACCTGGACCACAACCAGGTGCTCTACCAACTGAGCTACACCCACCATGTCCGGTCTTCTAGGTTTCCCTGACCGGCCGAGAAAAAGTGTACAGGGTTCTGAGGGGTGCTCGCGCACACCTTTTTCCGGGGCCCAGCAGGGCCCCGTCAAAGGCCTATTCGACGGGCAGGACGTGCCTGGCCGCGATGGTGCGGGCGGTGTCCGAGTCGGGCCCGGGCTGCGGGACGAAGATCGCCTCGCGGTAGTAGCGGAGCTCGGCGATGGACTCGCGGATGTCGGCCAGCGCGCGGTGGTTGCCGTTCTTCTCCGGGCTGTTGAAGTACGCCCGGGGGTACCAGCGGCGGGCCAGCTCCTTGACGGAGGAGACGTCCACGATGCGGTAGTGGAGATAGCTCTCCAGCGTGGACATGTCCCGCAGTAGGAAGCCGCGGTCCGTGCCGACGGAGTTCCCGCAGAGCGGGGCCTTGCCCGGCTCCTTGACGTGCTCGCGTACGTAGGAGAGGACCTGCTCCTCGGCGTCCGCCAGGGTCGTACCCCCGGCGAGCTCCTCCAGCAGGCCGGAGGCCGTGTGCATCTGGCGCACCACGTCCGGCATCGTCTCCAGGGCCGCGTCCGGCGGGCGGATCACGATGTCCACCCCTTCACCGAGCACGTTCAGCTCAGAGTCGGTGACCAGCGCGGCCACCTCGATGAGCGCGTCATCCGACAGCGAGAGTCCCGTCATCTCGCAGTCGATCCACACCATGCGATCGTTCATGTGTCTCACCCTACGGCCCGCTCCCTCCGGTTAACCCGCCCCTGCGTCCCGCCGGGGCGGCGGATCGCGCCGGATCCGGGCCCGCGGGCGACGGGGCCCGCATACGAAAGGAGCCCGCACCCGAAGGTGCGGGCCCCGCGCTGTCGCCGGCGCCGGACTACGGCGCGCTGCGCTGTCCCGGCAGGCTCGGCCTGCCCGCCGCGTACAGCTCCGCCCGCTCCCGCATCGCCTCCGCGGAGAGCGAGGCGGCCGCGCCCAGGCCGGCCGCCGCGGTGCGGCGGGTCTGCATCGGGACCGGGCCCGAGTGCTCCTGGTGCAGCGACGGCGGTGGTCCGACCGGACCCGTCGGGCCGTCCGGATCCGTGGACCGTTCGGCCTGCGGCCTGCGGGCGCGGTACGCCGCCCGGTACGCGGCCGGCGACGAGCCGAGCTGCCGCCGGAAGTGGCCCCGCAGCGCCACCGGCGAACGGAAGCCGCAGCGGCCCGCGACCTCGTCCACCGAGTAGTCGGACGTCTCCAGGAGACGCTGCGCCTGCAGGACGCGCTGAGTGATCAGCCACTGCAGGGGAGCGCTTCCGGTGAGCGAGCGGAACCGGCGGTCGAAGGTCCGGCGGCTCATGTAGGCGCGAGCCGCCAGCGTCTCGACGTCGAACTGCTCGTGGAGATGCTCCAGCGCCCAGGCGACGACCTCCGCGAGGGGGTCGGCGCCGATCTCCTCCGGCAGTGACCGGTCGAGATAGCGCTCCTGGCCTCCGGTGCGCCGCGGTGGGACCACCAGGCGCCGGGCGAGCGCGCCGGCCGCCTCGTTGCCGTGGTCCGTCCGCACGATGTGGAGACAGAGATCGATTCCGGCCGCCGTACCCGCCGAGGTCAGCACGTCGCCGTCGTCCACGAAGAGCTCGCGGGGGTCGACGTGCACCGACGGATAGCGCTTGGCCAGCGTCGGCGCGTACATCCAGTGGGTGGTCGCCGGACGGCCGTCCAGTAAACCGGCCGCGGCGAGCACGAAGGCACCGGTGCACAGCCCGACTATGCGGGCGCCTTCCTCATGGGCGCGGCGCAGTGCGTCGAGCGCCTCCTCCGGTGGTGGCGAGGTGATCGACCGCCAGGCGGGCACGACGACCGTGCCTGCCCTGGAGATCGCTTCCAGGCCATGTGGTGCGGTGAGTTCCAGGCCCCCTGTGGTCCGCAGCGGGCCTTCCTCGCCGGCACACACCAAAAGGCGGTAGCGCGGCACGCCGGCGTCCTGGCGGTCAATCCCGAACACCGACAGCGGAATGGAACTCTCGAAAATGGGGCCGCCGCTGAACAGCAGCACCGCGACGATCTCCTTGCGGCGTCGCCCGGACAGTTTCCGGGCCGCGGTTTCCGGCGCGGCAGTGGAGTCGTGGCTCATCCTGCTAAGCCCCCCTCGGTGGTCGCGGCTCCTCGGTTGTGTCGCTCCTGCACGTTTCCCCTCGGTCCTGCACGAGTCCCCCGCCGTAAGACAAGATCGAATCTACTGTGTCCCGTGGCGCCAAGGTGACCAGTTCGGTACTCCGCAGAATGTCGACATGGCAACTTGGCGTGAAGCATTCGATCACGAAGCGTTGCACTCGTGGGCGTCGCAGGGAAGTGCGCCTCGTGGCAGTGGCCAATCCACGTAGGGTGCGCGAGCCCTCCCAACCCCTTTAGGTGCAGGTCGAACGGGGGTTGGGGGGTCGTTCGAGCAAGGGATGAGCCACTACCGGAAGTTGGCTGAAAAGAAGCGTAGGTGTACGCGCAAACCGGTCAGTCGACCGGCTTGCCTCCCCCACTGTGACGAGCGCCTCGGTGAACTCCCGTGCCGTTCCCGCCCCGTGGGCCGCCCCGCGTCCCCGCCGGGTTCCCGCGCCCCGTGACCCCCACGCTCCCCGTACCGCCCGGACCGCTCCTCCCGTGCCGTCCGCCCCGGCGCGGGGCCCGCCTGCGGGCGTGCGAGCGGGCCGCACCGCGCCGCTGATCGGCCAGGAGAGCCGCCCCCCGCTCGGACTGACGCAGCAGGATCACACAGACCCCGGTCACCGCGGCGAGACCGAGAGCCGTACCGGCCGCTCCGGCGAGCGAGCCGCCGCACCACAGGAGGACCGCCGGCACCAGGACGCAGGCGAAGGCCGCCCAGCGGACCACGTCGCTCACCGTGTCCACCGCGCCGGGCGCCGGGGGGCGCGAGGCGGAGCGTGTTCCCGATCGCGATCCGGAGTGTGATCCCGCGCGGGATCCGCGGGGTGGCGCGGGCGACGGGGAGGGGGCGGGGCGAGCCCCTGGGGCGGAGGGTGCGGAGGGTGCGGAGGAACGCGGGGCGGTGTCGGGTCCTGACACGTACTGCTCCCTGGTGCTCCGGTGTTCTCCGTCCTCCCCACGGCGTGTGATCTCCACGGGGTGCCTTCGCGGCGACGGCTGCGACCGGTTCAACGCGTGTTCGACCCGCCGGTCACTGCCCGGCGGGTGGGGCGTGCGCCGGCAAGGGGGCCGCCAGGGGGCCGTCCGGTCCCGCGGGGCGACGGAACTCCCCGTTCCCGGGCGCCGGTGCAAATTCACGGGGGGCCTTGCGCAAACCGCCTGTACGGGGCACTAACCATTGCGTTACGGGCACCCTCTCGTGCATGCTCCCTGGAATGCCGCGTAAGGCGCGCGGGATCTGGGCAGAGGAGGCGTGCCGCCGTACCCTTGGGGGTATGGGGTTGGGAAGATGTTTCCCAGACACAGCTCTGCCGTTCGTTGTCGTCCCCACCACGAGGATCCAAACGCCGAGACACCCATGGCCGGTCACGAATTCTTCGATCCCGCGGACCGCAAGCGCCCGCTCGCCGATCCCACGGCGGCCGAGCCCCTGGCGGCGGAAGAACCCCGCCATTCCTGCGATCCCGCCTTCAAGCACGGCGTCGTCGTCGGTTTCGACGGTTCGACGTCCAGCGAGCGTGCCCTCGCCTACGCGATCGGGATGGCGCACCGCGCCGGCTCGGGCCTGATCATCGTCCATGTGGCCAACCGGCTGCCCACCACGGTGTGGGCGGGCTGCGAGCCGCCGGTCTTCGTCGACGTGCCCGACCACCGCACCGAGGTGCTGGGGCTCGAACTCGCCTGCGCCGAATACCTCTCCGAGGTGCCCTGGATCCTGGTCGAGCGCGGCGGCGACATCTGCCACGAACTCGAGGAAGTGGGGCGGGAGTACGAGGCGGACGCGATAGTGGTGGGCTCCACGCACGGCATCGTCGGGCGCATCTTCGGCTCGGTCGCCGGACGCCTCGCCAAGCGTGCCAAGCGCCCCGTCATCGTCATTCCCTGACGCCCGCTGCCGTCCGCGACGCGATCGCCGGGGTTCTCCGTGCGGTGAGTGAACCTACTGGCGCGTAGAGGTGTTTGTGCCTTTGTGAAGGGCATATACGGGACGCCGGTCCTACGCGGCGACCGGTACGGCGCAGCACAACTGCACAGGCATGAAGGGAGCCCGCCGTGGACAACGACGTCTCTGCGGGAAGCACCACCACCATCGTCGGAAGACTCGCGCTCGGCGTGACCCTGCTGGCCTTCGGCCTCGGGTACACCGACTTGATCGACGGAGTGACGGCGGCGGATGCCGTGTCACTGGCCCACTACGTAGGCGGCGTCGCGCTGTTCGTCGCCGGTCTGCTCGCTCTCCGCGACCGTGACACGGCCAACGGCACGGCCTTCACGGGAATCGGCGCCCTCTGGTTCACCTGGGCCGTCTCGGCCGGCGGCCAGGTCTCCGACAACGCGGCGGGACTCTTCCTGCTGCTCTTCGCGCTCGTCGTGCTCTCGCTCGCCCTCGCGGGCGGGGACACCCTCGGCCAGGGCGCCTACGGACTGTTCTTCGTCTCCCTGCTGCTTCTGGCCATCGGCCGCTTCGCGGACAGCACCGTCCTGGGCAAGGCCGGCGGCTGGTTCGCCGTCGCGGCCGGCGCGGTCGCCTGGTACGCGGCGACCGCCGCTCTCGCCCACTGGCCCACCGCACTTCCGCGACGCGCCGCCGGCCGGGGGGTGACGGCCACCGGCTGACCTCGGCGCGGGCCGGGGTTTGGGCGGCTCCGGCCCTTGAAGAACGATCCCCGTGCGCGGGTGGTGCGCACGGGGATCGTCCATGTCCGGTCGCCGGCAGGGGACTTGCGCGGCGAGGGACGGGCGGGCGGGCCAACGGCCGGTGGTCCGCCCGGTGGTGACTACTCGACGGTGACGGACTTGGCCAGGTTGCGCGGCTTGTCGATGTCCCGGCCGAGCGCCAGCGCCGTGTGGTAGGCGAGGAGCTGGAGCGGGATGCCCATCAGGATCGGGTCGAGCTCGTCCTCGTTCTTCGGGACGACGATCGTCTGGTCGGCCTTCTCCTGGTGCTGGTGCGCGACCGCGAGGATCTGGCCGCTGCGGGCCTTGATCTCCTCCAGGGCGGCGCGGTTCTTCTCCAGCAGGTCGTCGTCGGGGACGATCGCGACCGTGGGGAGCGCCGGCTCGATGAGCGCCAGCGGACCGTGCTTGAGCTCGGAGGCCGGGTACGCCTCGGCGTGGATGTACGAGACCTCCTTGAGCTTCAGCGAGGCCTCACGGGCCACCGGGTAGCCCCGGACGCGGCCGATGAAGAGCATCGAGCGGGCCTCGGCGTACTGCTCGGCCAGTTTCTTGATCTCGTCCTCCTGCTCCAGGATCTCGGCGATCTGGGCGGGCAGCTTGCGCAGGCCCTCGATGATCCGCTTGCCGTCGCGGACCGAGAGGTCGCGGGTGCGGCCGAGGTGCAGGGCGAGCAGCGCGAAGGCGACGGTGGTGTTGGTGAAGCACTTCGTCGAGACGACGCAGACCTCGGGGCCGGCGTGCACGTACATGCCGCCGTCCGCCTCGCGGGCGATCGCCGAGCCGACGACGTTGACGACGCCGAGCACCCGGGCGCCCTTGCGCTTGAGCTCCTGCACGGCGGCCAGCACGTCGTAGGTCTCACCGGACTGGGAGACCGCGATGTAGAGGGTGTCGGGGTCGACGACCGCGTTGCGGTAGCGGAACTCGGAGGCCGGCTCGGCGTCCGCGGGGATGCGGGCCAGCTCCTCGATCATCTGGGCGCCGATCATGCCCGCGTGGTACGAGGTGCCGCAGCCGAGGATCTTCACGCGGCGCACGGCACGCGCGTCGCGGGCGTCCAGGTTCAGGCCGCCGAGGTGCACGGTCGAGAACCGGTCGTCGATCCGGCCGCGCAGCACGCGGTCCACGGCCTCGACCTGCTCGTGGATCTCCTTGTGCATGTACGTGTCGTGGCCGCCCATGTCGTACGAGGCGGCCTCCCACTCGACGGTGGTCGGCTCGGAGGTCGTCCGGGTGCCCTCGGTGGTGTACGTCCGGAAGTCGTCGGCCTTGAGCGTGGCCATCTCGCCGTCGTCCAGCGTGACTATCTGGCGGGTGTGGGTGACCAGGGCGGCGATGTCCGAGGCGACGAACATCTCCTTCTCGCCGATGCCGAGCACGACGGGGGAGCCGTTTCGCGCCACCACGATGCGGTCGGGGAAGTCGGCGTGCATCACCGCGATGCCGTAGGTGCCCTCTATGACCCGCAGCGCCTCACGGACCTTGTCCTCCAGCTTCTCCTGCTGGGAGCGGGCGACCAGGTGGGTGAGCACCTCGGTGTCCGTCTCGGAGAGGAACTCGACGCCGTCGGCCTCGAGCTTCTTCCGCAGGTCGGAGGCGTTGTCGATGATGCCGTTGTGGACGACCGCGACCTTGTTGTCGGCGGACATGTGGGGGTGCGCGTTCACGTCGGAGGGGGCGCCGTGCGTGGCCCAGCGGGTGTGGGCGATGCCCGTCGTGCCGGCGAAGCGCTTGGGGACCTTCGCCTCCAGGTCGCGGACGCGGCCCTTCGCCTTGACCATCTTCAGGCCGGCCGACTTCGGCGAGGTCACGACTATGCCCGCCGAGTCGTAGCCGCGGTACTCCAGGCGCTGGAGGCCTTCGAGGAGCAGCGGGGTCACATCACGCCTGCCGATGTATCCGACGATTCCGCACATACAGGTAGATTCCCTCAGCCGTAAACGATGCGGCGCAGTTGCCTGAGCGTGAGCTCCGGCGGGGCGACCGCGCGATATTTCAGGTCCGCCTCGATCCGTTCGAAGATCGACGCGTTCACCAGGCCCTGGGCCTGGAGCTCACGGTGGCGGCGGCGGACGAACTCCTGGGCCGTCTCGTCGAAATAGGCGAGAACGTCCTGGACCACCCGCAGCGCCTCACCCCGGTTCAGGGGCGTCGACCGCGTCAAATGATCAACGAGTTCGTCGTGCACCCGTTGATCCTGGGGCACGGAAAGACGATTCGCAAGAATCCTGCCCGATATCGGGCAAGCAGGTGTTGAATCTCTTATGGGCCGCTGTTTACAGACTGTCCACCCGGCGTCTTGCGCCCCGTCGATTGCCCGGAGCAACTTCAGGGGACATGGACACTCCACGCATGGGCGTACCCGAGCAGCTCGCCGAGAAGATGACCATGGCCGAGCAGCACGAGTACCTTCGCGCCAAATTCTCCCGGCGCAACATGATCAGAGGCGGCGCCGTGACCATCGGCGCCGTCGCGGGCGGCGCCTTCGTGCCCGGCGCGGCACAGGCCGCCGTCCCGGCGCAGCGGACGGCCGCCCCGGCCGCCACGGACAAGGTCGACGGCGCGCTCGTCGCCCCCTTCGGCCGCCACCTCGCCTTCGGCAACGACCCGCGCACCGAGATGACCGTCTCCTGGCAGGTGCCGGCCGCGGTCAGCAAGCCCTACATCCGCATCGGCGCCCACCCCTGGGACCTCTCGCGCAAGATCGAGGCCGAGGTGCGCACCCTGTACACCCCGGCCGGCGTGGGCGCGAGCGGCGACCACACCCAGTACTACCTGCACGCCAAGCTCACCCACCTGCGCCCCGGCAGGACCTACTACTACGGTGTCGGCCACGCGGGCTTCGACCCGGCCCAGCCCCACCTCCTCGGCACGCTCGGCACCTTCACCACCGCGCCCGACCGCGCCGAGCCCTTCACCTTCACCGCCTTCGGCGACGAGGGCGTCGGCTACCACGGCCTCGCCAACGACGCCCTGCTGCTCGCCCAGAACCCCGCCTTCCACCTGCACGCGGGCGACATCGCGTACGCGGACCCGGCCGGCCAGGGCAAGACCGCCGACACCGGCTTCGACTCGCGCATCTGGGACCAGTTCCTCGCCCAGACCGAGACGGTCGCCAAGCAGGTGCCGTGGATGCCGGCCTACGGCAACCACGACATGGAGGCCTGGTACTCGCCCAACGGCTACGGCGGCGAGCAGGCCCGCTGGACGCTTCCGGACAACGGACCCGACAAGGCCAACCTGCCCGGCGTCTACTCCTTCGTCCACGGCAACACGGCGATCATCTCGCTCGACGCCAACGACATCTCCTTCGAGATCCCGGCCAACCTCGGCATCTCCGGCGGCACCCAGACCAAGTGGCTGGAGGCCCAGCTCAAGAAGTTCCGTGCCTCGAAGGACATCGACTTCGTGGTGATCTTCTTCCACCACTGCGCGTACTGCACCTCCACGGCGCACGCCTCGGAGGGGGGCGTGCGACAGGAGTGGGTGCCGCTGTTCGAGAAGTACAGCGTCGACCTGGTGATCAACGGCCACAACCACCAGTACGAGCGCACCGACGTCATCAAGGGGAACGCGGTCACCAAGAAGCTCCCGATCGGCGGCACGGCGTACACCGAGACCGAGGGTGTCGTGTACGTGACGGCGGGCGCGGCCGGCCGCAGCCTGTACGCGTTCACCGCCCCCGAGTCCTACGAGGGCAAGGAGAACGAGGTCGAGTCCGTCGCCTCCTTCGTCAACCTCAAGGACGGCAAGCAGAACGAGACGGTCACCTGGTCGCGCGTGCGCTACCTCAACTACTCGTTCCTGCGCGTCGACGTCCAGCCGGCCGCGAAGGGACGCCTGGCCACCCTGAAGGTCCGCGGCATCGCCGAGACCGGTGCCGAGGTCGACCACTTCACGATCGCGCGCCGGGCGAAGTAGCCCCGGGCCCGAGCGGGTACGCCGGCGAGGGATCCACAGGTACGCCCGGAAGGCGGGGCGTACCGCCTCCCTGACCGGCGGCCGGTCCCCGCGCGGCGGTCCTCGCCCGCCCGTTCCTACAGGCGTTTGAGGACCGCCTGCTTGGCCAGGGCGAACTCCTCGTCCGTCAGGACGCCCTCCTTGCGCAGCTCGCCCAGTTCGCGCAGCCTGCGCAGGAGGGCGTCGTGGTCGGCCTCCGGCCCCGGCCCGGCGGCGGCCTCCAGGGCCGGCTCCTCGTCCGTCCGGTCCTCCACGGACGCCGGATGCGGAAGCCGCACCTGCACGGCCGCGGCGAGCAGCGCCATCAGCGGGTCCCGCTTGAAGCCCCACAGCTCAACGGAGTTGGGGTCGTACTTCGGCGGCGCCTTGGTGTCGGCGCCGCGCACGGTGAAGCGCAGACAGCCGTTCTCCAGCCCGGCCGCGGGCCGCCACTCGACGGCCGATATCTCCGCGAGCGCGAGCGTCCGGGCACCCGCCGCGGACTTCGCCTCCTCCGTCTTCCAGTTCCACTCCAGGCGTACGCGCTCGCCGTCGAAGCTCGCCGTGCCGTCCCCCGCGGACGCGGACAGCGGCACCGGCGGCCCGGGCAGCAGATAGCCGTCGACCGGGCCCGTGGGGACCTGGTCGAGGAGCAGCGCGCCGCGCACCTCGTCCACGAGGTACTCGGCGACGCCGAACCGGTCGGCCTCCACCGTGAGCCGGTACGGGTCGTTCGGCTCCGCGAGCTTGCCGCCCGTCGACTGCAGCAGCGGGTCGGCGCCGTCGCGCAGCCGGAGCCTGAGCCGCCCGGCCTTCCTGCCCTGCTCCAGCGAGATGCCCGCCAACGCGTGCAGCGGCACGGTGAGTTCACCCAGTGTCCGGCGCAGCAGGCTGACGTTCTTGTCCCGTCCCGGGGTCAGCCGCAGAGTGTCGCCGTCGAAGATCCACGTGCCGTCCCGCTGGATGATTTCCGCCATGGGGAGGATTGTTCCACCGCGACTGAGGCAGAGTGGTCTCGACCAATTCGAGGATCGACCACAACGAAGGGCACGGCGCAGGAAACGGCCGAGGACGGGCCGGGAGAGCCTGCGCCGGGCACCGAAGGGAGCGCATGTGAGACAGCACCACAGAACGCCCCGCCTTCTCGGTACGCTGCTGCTCGTGGCGGCGGCCGGCTTCTCCCTCGCCGGCGCGGCACCGCACACCCGGGCCGCCGCCGCCCCGCTGGGCCGCGTCGTCCCGGCCCCCGCCTCCGTCGAGCCGGGCGGAGCCCCGTACCGCGTCACGGGAGACACCCGCATCCGTGTCGACGGCTCGCGCGCGGTCCGCGCGGTCGGCGAGTACCTCGCGGGCATCCTGCGGCCCTCCACCGGCTACCGGCTGCCGGTCGCCTCGCACGGCCCCGGAGCGATCCGGCTCCGGCTCGGCGGCAAGGGGCTCGGCACCGAGGGCTACCGCCTCGACAGCGGCTCCTCGGGCGTGACCATCACGGCCGGCGAGCCCGCGGGCCTCTTCCACGGCGTCCAGACCCTGCGGCAGCTCCTGCCCGCCGCCGTCGAGAAGGACTCCGTCCAGCGCGGCCCCTGGCTGATCGCCGGCGGCACCATCGAGGACACACCCCGCTACGCCTACCGCGGGGCCATGCTCGACGTCTCCCGCCACTTCTTCACCGTGGCCCAGGTCGAGCGGTACATCGACGAACTGGCGCTCTACAAGGTCAACAAGCTGCATCTGCACCTGAGTGACGACCAGGGCTGGCGCATCGCGGTCGACTCCTGGCCCCGGCTCGCGGCCCACGGCGGCTCCACCCAGGTCGGCGGCGGACACGGCGGCTTCTACACCAAGGCCGACTACCGCCGGATCGTCCGGTACGCCTCCTCGCGCTATCTGGAGGTCGTCCCCGAGATCGACATGCCCGGACACACCAACGCCGCCCTCGCCTCGTACGCGCGACTGAACTGCGACGGAGTCGCGCCGGACCTCTACACCGGCACCGACGTCGGCTTCAGCTCGCTGTGCGTGGGCAAGCCGGTGACGTACGACTTCGTGGACGACGTCATCCGGGAGCTGGCCGCGCTCACCCCCGGCGGGTACCTCCACATCGGCGGCGACGAGGCGCACTCCACCAGCCACGCCGACTACGTGACCTTCATGGACAAGGTGCAGCCCCTCGTCGCCAAGTACGGCAAGAAGGTCATGGGCTGGCACCAGCTCACCGGGGCCGACCCGGCCAAGGGCGCCCTCGCGCAGTACTGGGGGCTCGACGACACCGGTGCCGAGGAGAAGGCGCAGGTCGCCGCGGCCGCGCGGAACGGGACCGGGCTCGTGCTGTCGCCCGCGGACCGGCTCTACCTCGACATGAAGTACACCGCCGACACCCCGCTCGGGCAGGACTGGGCCGGACTGGTGGAAGTGCGGCGCTCCTACGACTGGGACCCGGGGAGCTACCTTCCCGGCGTGCCCGCCCAGGCCGTCAAGGGCGTCGAGGCGCCGCTGTGGACGGAGACGATCCAGAGCTCCGCGGACATCGACGTCATGGCCTTCCCCAGGCTGCCCGGGGCCGCCGAACTCGGCTGGTCCCCCGCCGCCACGCACGACTGGGACACCTACAAGGTGCGCCTCGCCGCCCAGGCGCCGCGCTGGGACGCCCTCGGCATCGCGTACTACCGCTCGCCCCAGGTCCCCTGGCCGGCCCGGTAGGGCGGACGCCGACGGGCGCCCCGGAGGACCGTCTCCGGGGCGCCCGCCCGTCTGTGGAGCCCCGCGCGGGGCCCGGTGCTCAGAACCCGGCGATCGGGTTCTTCAGGGTGCCGACCAGTTGCAGCGCGCCCGAGGGATCCGCCAGGTCGACCATCTGCCGGTTGTCGCGGAGCTGGAGCCGGTTGAGGCAGGACAGCGCGAACTCGGGCGCGAACAGGTCGTACTGCCTGAACTTGTCCTGGAGTTCGGGCGTCGCCTCCTGGTACGCGCGCACCGACTCGGCGACCGTCCGCCAGAAGTCCTCCTCGGCGAGGACCCCCTCCTCCGCGAGCTGGGCGGCCAGGAAGCGGAAGAAGCAGTCGAAGACGTCCGTGAAGATGGACAGCAGCTTCGTGTCCTCGGGGACGTCGACGCGGATCCGCTCCACCGCGGGCGGCAGCACCGCCTGCGGGTCCATGACCACGATCTCCTCGGCGATGTCCTTGTAGACCGCCCGCCGCACCGCCCCGTCCTCCAGGACGAGGATGACGTTCTCGCCGTGCGGCATGTAGACCAGGTCGTACGCGTAGAAGCTGTGCAGGAGCGGGGTGAGGTAGGCGCGCAGATAGCCGCGCAGCCACTCCTCCGGCGCGAGGCCCGACCGCTCGATCAGCGCGGCCGCGAACGAGGCGCCCTCGTGGTCGACATGGACGAGGGACGCCATCGTCGCCAGGGACTCGCCCTCGCCCAGCGAGGGGACCGGGCTCTCCCGCCACAGCGCGGCGAGCATCTTGCGGTACGGGGAGTACCGGTCGGTGGCCGCCTCGTACTCCAGATGCCGGTAGCCGACGGCCGCCCGCTCACGGATGACCGACAGGCCGGTGGACTTCAGCACCGGGTCGCTCTCGACGAGCTGGACCAGCCAGTCGTTGATGGCCGGGGTCGCCTCCATGTAGGCGGCGGACAGACCCCGCATGAAGCCCATGTTCAGCACGCTCAGCGCCGTCTTCACGTAGTGCTTGTGCGGGCTGCTGGTGTTGAAGAACGTCCGGATGGACTGCTGGGCCAGGTACTCGTCGTCGCCCTCGCCGAGACAGACCAGGCGCCGCTGGGCGACCTCGGCCGCGAACGTCACGGACAGCTTGTTCCACCACTGCCAGGGGTGCACGGGTATGAGGAGGTAGTCCTCGGGGTCGAGACCCTGTCCGCGCAGGATCCCGTCGAACCGCTCGACCGTCTCCGCGCCCAGCTCGCCGCGCACGAAGGACTCGTACGTGATGCCGACGCCCGCCGTGAACGCGGCGCGCGAGCGGTGCGCGGCCAGCCACACCAGCCGGACCGGGTGCGCGGTCTCGGGTGCGTAGGCGAGGTAGTCGTGCACACCGAAGCCCAGCCGCCCGTTGTTGGCGACGAAGCACGGGTGGCCCTCGGTCATGCCGGTCTCGATGGCCTGGAAGCCCGCGCCGGCCAGCTCGCGGACCGGGATCCGCGGCTTGGTGAGCTTGTAGCAGGTGCCCGCCAGGGTGGAGGAGATCTCCTCCAGGTAGACCGGCAGGATCTCGTCGCTCAGGCCGAGCGATGTCCTCAGCTCGATGAAGAAGTCCAGTGCCGACAGGGGGAGTTCGGCGCCGTCGCGGTGCCGGGTGATGGACTCGGCGGCCACCTGCCAGTGGTCGAGCAGGTGCCGGGTCGCGGTGAACCGGTAGCTCGTCAGTCCGTCGTCGCCGAGGACCTCGTAGCGGCCGTCGGCCAGGACGCGCGGGGTGATCAGCCGCTCGTGGGCGAACTCGGCGAGCGCCTTGCGCAGAAGGAGACGGTTGGCGTGGGCCCAGTGCTCGGGGGAGAGGTGGGCGACGCTCTCGGCGGGGGTCACGCGGCCACCGCCTTCGCGAACTGCTCCCGGGTGCAGAAGCTCAGCAACGCCTTCTTCTCCGGCTTCTGGATCTCCTCGACGGGCACGAAACCGACGGCCTCGTTGAGGGCGTGCACGGCCTTGTTGGCCACGTCGGGCTCGACGACGACGCGTTCGGTCGCCGGGTCGGCGAACAGGTGCTCCATCACCGAGGTGATCACGGCCCGGGTGAAACCGTGCACGGGGGTGTCGCTCGGGGCGACGAGGAAGTGCATGCCGACATCGCCCGGCTCCGGCTCGTACAGGCCGACGAGTTCGACGTACCGGGGGTCGTAGCGCTCCATCAGGAAGACGGGCTCGCCGTCCAGGAGACCGAGGAAGGCGTCGTGGTGGTCACTGGCGGCGATGGCCATGTACTCGCGCTCCACGTCGTGCAGTCTCGCCTCCTGCATCATCCAGAAGGCGGCCTTGGGGTGGGTCACCCACCGGTGGAGCACCGGCGCGTCCTCGACCGGGTCGAGGGGGCGGACGGTGAAGGCGCCGATGGCGCTGGCGGTGGTCATACGGTGAACTCCTGGAACGCGATGGTCTTCTCGACCGGGTAGTACTCGGTGCCGAGCAGCTCGCGGATGATGGACGCGTTGCGGTACGGGCCCATGCCGAGGTCCGGCGAGGTGATCGAGTGGGTGTGGACGCCCGCGTTCTGCAGGAAGATCCCACCGCCCGTGACGTCGATGGCGTAGTTGCGGGCCACGTCGAAGTTGCCCTGGGTGTCGTAGCGGAGCCGGTCGCGGACCGGTGCGAGGAACGCGGGCTCGGCGTAGCGGTAGCCGGTGGCCAGCACGAGGCCCGTCGAGCGCAGCTCGTAGTCCTTGCCCTGCTCCTGCTGGCGGAACCCGAGGGTGTACGTGCCCTCGTCGTACCGCGCGCTCTCCAGCGAGGAGTTGGTCAGCAGCCGGGCGGGGACCGGGCCGCCGAGGTTCTTCTGGTAGAGCAGGTCGAAGATCGCGTCGATCAGCTCCCCGTCGATGCCCTTGAACAGGCCCTTCTGCTCCGACTGGAGGCGGTAGCGCGTCGCCTCGGGCAGCGCGTGGAAGTAGTCGATGTACTCCGGGGAGGTCATCTCCAGGGTGAGCTTGGTGTATTCGAGGGGGAAGAAGCGCGGCGAGCGGGTCACCCAGTTCAGCCGGTAGCCGTGGACGTCGATCTCGCCGAGCAGGTCGAGGAAGATCTCGGCGGCGGACTGGCCGCTGCCGACCAGGGTGATCGAGTCCTTGGCCTGCAGCTCCCGCTTGTGCTGCATGTAGCGGGAGTTGTGGATGAAGTCGCCGCCGAGGCCGGCGCAGGGGTCCGGGACGTGGGGCGAGGTGCCGGTGCCGAGGACCAGGTGCCGGGCGCGGAACAGCTCACCGGCCTCGGTCCGTACGGTGTACACCTCGTCCTCGTACGTCACCTCCGCGACCGTCGTCCCGAAGCGGACGCTGCTCAGCCTGGACGCGGCCCACCGGCAGTAGTCGTCGTACTCGACGCGCAGCGGGTAGAAGTTCTCCCGGATGTAGAACGAGTACAGCCGGCCCGATTCCTTCAGGTAGTTGAGGAAGGAGTACGGGGAGGTCGGGTCGGCGAGGGTCACCAGGTCCGACATGAACGGCGTCTGCAGGTGCGCGCCCTCCAGGAACATGCCGGAGTGCCACTCGAAGTGGGGCTTCGACTCCAGGAAGACACCGCTGAGTTCGGTGATCGGCTCGGTGAGGCAGGCGAGGCCGAGGTTGAAGGGCCCGAGCCCGATTCCCACGAAGTCGTAGGTCATGTCCGTGGATTCAGCAAGCGCGGTCAAGGGACTCTCCCAGGTACTGCTCGGCGTGGCCGGCGATCAGGTCGAGGACGGCGGCGACGTCGTCCTGTGTGGTCTCGGGGTTGAGCAAGGTGAACTTCAGGTAGTGGCGTCCGCCGACCTTGGTGCCCGCGACGACGGCGTCACCGGAGGCGAACAGGGCCTTGCGGGCGTACAGGTTGGCGCGGTCGATCTCGGCCGGGTCGGTGACCGCGGCCGGGATGTACCGGAAGACCAGGGTGGACAGCGAGGGCCGTACGACGACGTCGAAGCGGGGGTCGGCGGCGAGCAGTTTCCAGCCCTCGGCCGCCAGGTCGCAGACCTCGTCGAAGAGTTCGCCGATGCCGTCGGCGCCCATGACGCGCAGGGTCATCCACAGCTTGAGGGCGTCGAAGCGGCGGGTGGTCTGGAGGGACTTGTCGACCTGGTTGGGGATGCGCTCGGCGACCATGCGGCGCGGGTTGAGGTACTCCGCGTGGTAGGTCGCGTGGCGCAGGGTCGCGGCGTCGCGGACCAGTACGGCCGAGGAACTCACGGGCTGGAAGAAGGACTTGTGGTAGTCCACGGTGACGGAGTCGGCGCGCTCGATGCCGTCGAGGCGGTCCCGGTTCTTCAGCGAGGTGAGCAGTCCGCAGCCGTAGGCCGCGTCCACGTGCATCCAGGCGCCGAACTGGGCGCACAGTTCGGCGATCTCGGGCAGCGGGTCGATGGAGCCGAAGTCGGTGGTGCCCGCGGTGGCGACGACGGCCATGGGCACGAGGCCGTCCCGCCGGCAGCGCTCCAGCTCGTGGGCGAGGGCGACGGTCTGCATCCGCTTGTCGTGGTCGACGGGGACCGAGACGACGGCGTCGGGGGCGAGGCCGAGGAGCTTGGCCGACTTCTTGACGCTGAAGTGGCTGACCTCGGAGGCGAAGATCCGCAGATCGGCGAGGTTCTCCGCCTTGGCCTCCTCGCGGGCCAGGAGCAGGGCCTGGAGGTTGGACTGGCTGCCGCCGCTGGTGAACACCCCGTCAGCGGCCGGGCCCAGACCGATGCGCTCGTTCGTCCAGTCGATGAGCCTGCGCTCGATGAGGGTGCCGCCGGCCGACTGGTCCCAGGTGTCCAGCGAGGAGTTGACGGCGGACAGGACGGCCTCGCCGAGCAAGGCCGGGATGACGACCGGGCAGTTGAGGTGGGCGAGGTAGCGCGGGTGGTGGAAGTAGACCGCGTCCCGCAGGTAGACCTCCTCCAGCTCGTCGAGGACGGCCGTGGCGTCGTGCAGGGGCTTGTCGAGGTCGATCCCCTCGATGCGGGGGGCGAGTTCGTCGACCGTGACACCTGTGAACGGGCGGTCGGTGGCGGCGAGTCTGGCGGCCACCCGCTCGACCCCTTCCGTCACGGAGCGCCGGTACCGGTCCGCGGTGGTGTCGTTGAGCAGGTGCGAGCGCATGTGGGGGTCCTCCGTGCGGGGAGACAGTCCGAGCGGGACACGGGAAAGGGCGAGGTCGCGACGTTCGACTTAGGTTAGCCTAACCTAAGTTTCTTGCGCTTCCCCGCCCTTCCTCCTTCTTCGTGACGTACGCCTCTTCGTGAAGCGCCCGATCGTGCGGAGGGGCTGAACTACTCGCCCCGTTCCCGCAGTTGTTCCTCCGTCAGGCCCTGGCGCCAGTACCCGACGAAGGTGACCCGGCGGCGGTCGAGGCCACGCTCGCGCACCAGGTGGCGGCGCAGTTCCCGCACGCATCCGGACTCGCCGGCGATCCAGGCGTAGGGGGCCTCGGCGGGCGGGAGGTGCGCCGACCGCAGGGCGTCGAGCGCCAGGGGGCGCTCCCGGGCGGAGTGGTCGTCACCGACCAGCCAGGTGATCTCGGCGTCGGCCGGGGTGGCCAGGTCCTGGATGTCGCCCGCGTGCGGGACCTCCAGCCAGGCCCGCACCGGCACTCCCGCCGGGAGCGATTCGAGGATCGCGGAGACCGCGGGAAGGGCCGTCTCGTCGCCCCACAGGACCACCAGGTCGGCGTCCGCGGGCGGCCGGAAGCGGATGGCCCGGTTGTCCGCCACGGCGGGACCCAGCAGGACCACCCGGTCGCCGGGCGCGGCGCCGGACGCCCAGCGCGAGGCGGGTCCGGCGGGAGCGGCCGCGCCCGGTTCCAGGCCGTGCAGCGCGAAGTCGATGTCGATCTCGTCGGGGTCGCGGCGCAGGGCCCGCAGGGTGTACGAGCGCATCACCGCCCGTACGTCGTCGGGCAGTTCGCGCCAGCCCTGCCACCAGTTGTCGCCGAGCTCGACCGGGACGGCCGGCTCGATCTGGCCGGGGTGCGGGAGGAACAGCGACAGGGACTGGTCACGCCCGTCGGAGTGGAAGTCCCGCAGGTCGGGTCCGCCGAAGGTCACCCGGACCAGAGACGGGCCGAGCCGCCTCGTCCGTACGACCCGGAGGGTGAAGAAACGGAACGGGGCGGCTACGGCCGTCGTCATGCGTGCTCCTGAGTGATCGTCAGGGTGTCACCGCTGGGGTGTCAGGCGACCTTCTTGGCGTTCTCGATGGCCTCGGCGAGGCGCTCGATGATCGGGGTGCACTTGTCGTACGACAGGATCGCCTCGGGGGTCCGGGCGATGACCTGGCCGGCCTTGACGGCGGGCAGCTTCTTCCAGGTGGCCTCGGTGATGTCGGCCGGCTGGATGGTGGCGCTGCGGTCGTCCATGATGATGATGTCGGCCGGGTACTTGTCGACGTTCTCCCAGCTCAGGTTCTCGAACCAGCCGCCGCTCGCCTTGAGGTCCTTGGCGGAGGGCTCGACGATGTTCACGCCGAGCGCCTTGAAGTACTCCAGGTCGATGGAGAGGTTGGAGCCGGAGACGTAGAAGATGTCCTGGCTCGCGGAACCGGCCAGCACCTTGATCTCCGGGCGCGCCTTGGCGGCCTTGCGCAGCCGTTCGGCGGCCGCCTCGAACTTCTTCTTCGCCTCGACGATCTTCGCGGACTTCACGTCGGCGCCCAGGGACTGGGCCAGCGCGTACATGCGCTCCAGGGACTGCGGCATCTGGCGGTCGTAGACGGAGACGCCGACGCTCGGCGCGAGCTTGAGGATCTTGTCCTTGGACTCCTCGGGGACGTACCAGAGGGTGCCCGCGGAGTCGAACATCGTGGAGATCAGCACGTCGGGGGCGAGGCCCGCGTACTTCTCGATGTTGAACTGGCCCCACTCGTTGCCGAGGACCGTCAGCTTGCTGACGTCCATGTCGCCGGCCTGGACGTCGGCCTTGCCGTCCTTGGTCGTGGTCGGGCCGAACACGCCCTTGACCTCGATGCCGTAGTCGAACAGGGCGGCGGCGACACCGGTGAAGGCGACGATGTTCGCCGGGGTCTTGTCCAGCTTCACGGTCGTGCCGCGGTCGTCCTTGAACGTCCAGGGGCCGGCCTTCGCCGCGGCCTTGGTCGCGTCCGAGCCACTGTCTTTCGAGGCGTCGTCGTCACCGCAGGCGGCGAGGACGGCGCCGAGGCCGAGGACGCCGCCCGCGGCGAGGATGCCGCGACGGGAGAGCTGAGTGGCACGGGCGTTGGACATGAAGGTGGCTGCTTTCGACATGGGGCGGGGAGACCCGCCGGATCAGTTCGAAGATAGGTTAGCCTAACCTCAGCTCGTGTCCAGAGGGCGGGGCACCTCGACCGGGTCCGCGACCGGCGACCTGCCCTGGGCGCCACGGCCCCTGACGGCGTGTCCGACGCGCCGCGGTCACAGGCTTCCTGTACAACGCGCCCCGCTCGTCTGCGAGTTGTCCCCTGTGCCGCGGCCCGTGACGGCCGGCCTGGCGCGGCCACACACCCCGCGCGACGCAACGCGACGCGGCCACCGGCGGGCGGGTGCCCGTCGGTGGCCGCGGTCGTGCCGGTGGTGCGCGGGTCTCAGCCCGTGAGCCCCAGTTCCCGGGCGATCAGCATGCGCTGGACCTCGCTCGTGCCCTCGCCGATCTCCAGGATCTTGGAGTCGCGCCACATGCGGGCGACCGGGTACTCGTTCATGAAGCCGTAGCCGCCGTGGACCTGGGTGGCGTCACGGGCGTTGTCGACGGCGATCGTGGAGGAGTACAGCTTGGCGACCGCCGCCTCCTTCTTGAAGGGCTCGCCCGCGACGAGACGGGACGCGGCGTCGCGCCAGCCCACCCGGGCCATGTGCGCCTTCATCTCCATGTCGGCGATCTTGAACTGGATCGCCTGGTTGGCGCCGATCGGCCGTCCGAACGCGTGCCGCTCCTTGGCGTACTTGACGGACTCGTCGACACAGCCCTGCGCCAGACCCGTGGCCAGCGCCGCGATGGCGATGCGGCCCTCGTCCAGGATGCGCAGGAACTGCGCGTATCCGCGGCCCTCCTCGCCGAGCAGGTTGGCCGCCGGGACGCGCACGTCCGAGAAGGACAGCTCACGGGTGTCGGAGGCGTTCCAGCCGACCTTCGAGTACGGGGCGGCGACCGTGAAGCCGGGGGTGCCGGAGGGCACGATGATCGCCGAGATCAGCGGCTTGCCGTCGGGCTTGCGGCCGGTGACCGCGGTGACCGTCACCAGGCCCGTGATGTCCGTGCCCGAGTTGGTGATGAAGCACTTGCTGCCGTTGATGACCCATTCGTCCGTCTCGGGGTCGAGGCGGGCGGTCGTGCGGGTCGCGCCCGCGTCCGAGCCGCCGTCCGGCTCGGTCAGGCCGAAGGCGCCCAGGATCTCGCCGGAGCACAGCCGCGGAAGCCACTCCCGCTTCTGCTCCTCGGTGCCGAAGAGGTGGATGGGCATGGCGCCCAGCGAGACGCCCGCCTCCAGGGTGATGGCCACGGAGGAGTCGACGCGGGCCAGCTCCTCCAGGGCGATGCCGAGGGCGAGGTAGTCGCCGCCCATGCCGCCGTACTCCTCGGGGAACGGCAGCCCGAACAGGCCCATGCGGCCCATCTCCCGCACGATCTCGTACGGGAACTCGTGCCGCTCGTAGAAGTCGCCGATCTTCGGCGCCACGACGTCGTGCGCGAACTCCTCCACCGTGCGGCGGAGTTCTTCGAGCTCGGGGGAGAGACGGTGGTCCAGGGACATGCTGTTCACTCCTGGTGGGAGAGGGCTTTTACGGTGCGGGACGGGCTGGGTCGGCCCAGTTGTCCGGCCATCCACACGCTGGTGGCGGTGAGGCGGCCGAGGTCGACCCCGGTGTCGATACCGAGGCCCTGGAGCATCCACACGAGGTCTTCCGTGGCGAGGTTGCCCGTCGCCGACTTCGCGTACGGGCAGCCGCCGAGGCCACCCGCGGAGGCGTCGACCGTCGCGACGCCGTGCTGGAGGGCGGCCAGGGTGTTGGAGAGCGCCTGGCCGTAGGTGTCGTGGAAGTGCACGCCGAGCGAGCTGGTGGGCACGCCCTCCTCGTTCAGCTCGGCGAGCAGGGCCTGCACATGGCCCGGTGTCGCCACGCCGATCGTGTCGCCGAGGCTCAGCTCGTCACAGCCCATGTCCCGCAGCGCCTTGCAGACGCGGACGACCTGATGGACCGGGACGGGTCCCTCCCACGGGTCGCCGAAGCACATCGAGACATAGCCGCGGACGGAGAGCCTGGCCTCCTTGGCGCGGTTCACCACCGGCTCGAACATGGCGAGCGACTCGTCGACCGTCCGGTTCAGGTTGGCCTTCGCGAAGGACTCCGTCGCGCTGGCGAAGACGGCCACGTGCCGGGCGCCGAGCGCGAGCGCCCGCTCCAGCCCGCGCTCGTTCGGCACCAGCACCGGGAGCGCCACCGGAAGGTCGGCGACCTGCGGGAAGAGCTGTTCCGCGTCGGCCAGTTGGGGCACCCACTTCGGGTGGACGAAGCTGGTCGCCTCGATCGTGGTCAGACCCGCGTCCGCGAGGCGCCGGATGAACTCCGCCTTCACCTCGGTCGGCACGGTCGCCTTCTCGTTCTGCAGCCCGTCGCGCGCGCCGACCTCGTAGATCCGTACCCGGGCGGGCAGGTCCTGGGTGGGCATGGCCATCGGCAGGCCGAGTTCGGAGGTGTTCACGCCGTCTCCTCCTCGGCGGGGGTGATGACCGCGAGGACCTGGTCCATGGCGACCGTCGTGCCCGGGGTGACGTCCAGTTCGCTGACCGTCCCGGCGTGCGGCGCGGAGATGACGTGCTCCATCTTCATCGCCTCGACCACGAGCAGGCTCTGTCCGGCCGCCACCTCGTCGCCGACGGCGACCTTCACGACGGTCACCGTGCCGGGCATGGGCGCGGTCAGCGAGTCGGCCCCGGCGTGCGCGGCGCCGGTGAGCGACGCGGCCACCGGGTCGTGGTCGCGCACGTGCCAGGCGTCTCCGTCGCGGCCGATCCAGTCGGCGGCCCGGTGGAAGGTGTGCCGCACGCCGTCGAGCGTCACCGCGACCCGGTCGGCGCTGACCGTGTGCGTGCCGCGCGGGGTGTACTCCACCGGGTCGAGGACCCGCAGGGCGAAGCCGACCGGCTTCGGGGTGCCGCCGAGCCGCCAGCCGCTCGGCTCCGAGAACGGGTCGGTCCAGCCCTCGCCCGACGGGGCCAGGGCGGCGAGCCGGACGGCCGCGGCCGCCTCGTACACCTCCTCGGGCACCCCGTCCGGGACCAGGCCGTCGGCCTCCCGCTCGACCAGACCGGTGTCCAGGTCGCCGGCCACCACGTCCGGGTGGGCCAGCAGCCGGCGCAGGAAGCCCGCGTTGGTCTGGACCCCGAGCGTGACCGTCTCGGCGAGGGCGGCCCGGAGCCTGCGCAGCGCCGTGGGCCGGTCGGGCCCGTACGCGATGACCTTGGAGAGCATCGGGTCGTAGAGGCTGCCGACCTCGGTGCCCTCGGTGAGGCCCGAGTCGGTGCGCACCCCGTCGCCCTGCGGCTCGCGCAGGGCGAGCACGGTGCCCCCGGAGGGGAGGAACCCGCGTGCCGGGTCCTCGGCGCAGATCCGGGCCTCCACCGCGTGTCCGGTGAGGGTGATGTCCTCCTGCGCGTACGGCAGGTGCTCGCCGGCGGCGACCCGGAGCTGCCACTCGACGAGGTCGAGGCCGGTCACCAGCTCGGTGACCGGGTGCTCCACCTGGAGGCGGGTGTTCATCTCCATGAAGTAGTACGAGGACGGGTCGCCGCCGGGGACGATGAACTCCACCGTGCCCGCGCCCCGGTAGCCGCAGGAGCGGGCCGCCTGGACGGCCGCCTCGCCCATCGCGGCGCGCGTGGCCTCGTCGAGGAGCACGCTGGGCGCCTCCTCGATGATCTTCTGGTGGCGGCGCTGGAGGGAGCACTCGCGCTCGCCCAGGTGCACGACGTTGCCGTGCCCGTCCGCCAGGACCTGGATCTCGATGTGCCGGGGCCGGTCGACCCAGCGCTCCACGAGCAGCGTGTCGTCGCCGAAGGAGGCGCGCGCCTCGCGCCGGGCGGCGGCGATCTCGTCGGCCAGGACGGCGGTGTCGCGGACCAGGCGCATGCCCTTGCCGCCGCCGCCCGCGCTCGGCTTCAGCAGCACCGGGACGCCGATCTCGCGGGCGGCCGCGATCAGCTCCGCGTCCGTCAGACCGCTGCCCGAGGAGCCGGGGACGACCGGGACGCCGGCCGCCTTCACCGTCTCCTTGGCCCGGATCTTGTCGCCCATCAGGGAGATCGCCTCGGCGGACGGGCCGATGAAGACCAGTCCGGCCTCCGCGCAGGCCCGCGCGAAGGCGGCGTTCTCGGCGAGGAAGCCGTACCCCGGGTGCACCGCCTGGGCGCCGGTGCGGGCCGCCGCCTCCAGTAGCCGCTCCACCGACAGATAGCTCTCCGACGCGGGCGCCGGTCCGATCCGTACCGCCGTGTCGGCCTCCCGGACGTGCCGGGCGTCGGCGTCCGCGTCCGAGAAGACGGCCACCGAGCGCACGCCGAGCGCGCGCAGGGTGCGGATGACGCGTACGGCGATCTCACCCCGGTTGGCCACAAGCACTGTGTCGAACATGGGTCCCCTCACATCCGGAAGACGCCGAACTGGGGGTCACCCAGGGGCGCGTTGGCGCAGGCGGTCAAGGCGAGTCCGAGGACCTGCCGGGTCTCCATCGGGTCGATCACGCCGTCGTCCCAGAGCCGGGCGCTCGCGTAGTAGGCGCTGCCCTGCTGCTCGTACTGGCGGCGGATCGGGTCCTTGAAGTCCTCCTCGTCCGCGGCCGGCCAGGACTCGCCGCGGGCCTCGATCTGGTCGCGCTTGACGGTCGCGAGGACCGAGGCGGCCTGCTCGCCGCCCATCACCGAGATCTTGGCGCCCGGCCACATCCACAGGAAGCGCGGCGAATAGGCCCGGCCGCACATCGAGTAGTTGCCCGCGCCGTACGAACCGCCGATCACGACGGTCAGCTTCGGCACGCGGGTGCAGGCGACGGCCGTCACCATCTTCGCGCCGTGCTTGGCGATGCCGCCCGCCTCGTACTGGCGGCCCACCATGAAGCCGGAGATGTTCTGCAGGAACACCAGCGGGATGCCGCGCTGGTCGCACAGCTCGATGAAGTGGGCGCCCTTCTGGGCCGACTCCGAGAACAGGATGCCGTTGTTGGCGACGATGCCCACCGGGTGGCCGTGGATCCGGGCGAAGCCGGTGACCAGGGTCTGCCCGAACTCGGCCTTGAACTCCGCGAAGCGGGAACCGTCGACCACGCGCGCGATGACCTCGCGTACGTCGTAGGGGGTGCGGGAGTCGACCGGCACCGCGCCGTACAGCCCGTACGGGTCGACCTTGGGCTCGGCCGCCGCGGTGACCTCCCAGGGCAGCTTCCCGCGCGCGGGGAGGGTGGAGACGATGGTGCGCACGATCCGCAGCGCGTGCGCGTCGTCCTCGGCGAGGTGGTCGGTGACGCCGGAGGTCCGGGAGTGGACCTCGCCGCCGCCCAGCTCCTCGGCGGTGACCACCTCACCGGTGGCCGCCTTCACCAGCGGGGGCCCGCCCAGGAAGATCGTCCCCTGGTTGCGGACGATCACGGCCTCGTCGCTCATCGCCGGCACGTACGCGCCGCCGGCCGTGCAGGAGCCGAGGACGGCCGCGATCTGCGGGATCCCGGCGCCGGACATCCGCGCCTGGTTGTAGAAGATCCGCCCGAAGTGCTCGCGGTCGGGGAACACCTCGTCCTGCATGGGCAGGAAGGCGCCCCCGGAGTCCACGAGGTACACACAGGGCAGACGGTTCTCCAGCGCGACCTCCTGGGCGCGCAGGTGCTTCTTCACCGTCATCGGGTAGTACGTGCCGCCCTTGACGGTGGCGTCGTTGGCGACGATCACGCACTCGCGCCCGCTCACCCGGCCGATCCCGGCGATGACACCGGCGGCCGGGGCCGCGCCGTCGTACATCCCGTCGGCGGCGAGCGGCGCCAGCTCCAGGAACGGGGAGCCGGGGTCGAGCAGGGCGTCCACGCGGTCGCGGGGGAGCAGCTTGCCGCGCGCGGTGTGCCGCGCCCGTGCCTTCTCACCGCCGCCGAGCCGCACCGCGGCCAGCTTGCGGCGCAGCTCCTCGCCCAGCGCGCGGTGTGCCGCCTCGTTGGCCCTCCAGGCCTCCGACGCGGGATCGGCCGCGCTCGTCAGCTCCGGTGCCTCTTGCATCCTGCGGTCCCCTCACCAGTGGTCGACCAGTTAATGAGCGTTAACGCAACTCCTTCAGGTTAACGACCGCTAACCGTGATGTCTAGAATTGTTTTCATGGCCACCAGAACCGACGCCCCCACGCGGCGTGAGCAGATCCTGAGGGAGGCCGCGCGGCTGTTCGCCGAGCGTGGCTTCCATGGCGTGGGAGTGGACGAGATAGGAGCGGCGGTCGGAATCAGCGGCCCCGGTCTCTACCGGCACTTCGCCGGCAAGGACGCGATGCTCGCCGAGCTGCTGGTGGGGATCAGCGGGCAACTGCTCACGGGCGGCCGGCGCAGGGTGGCCGAGGCCGAGGGCGGCGCCGAGTGCCTCCTCGACTCGCTCATCGAGGGACACATCGACTTCGCGCTCGACGACCGTCCTCTGATCACCCTGCACGACCGCGAGCTGGACCGCCTGCGGGACAGCGACCGCAAGATGGTGCGCCAGCTCCAGCGCCAGTACGTCGAGCTGTGGGTGGAGGTGGTGCGCGAGGTGTACCCGGATCTGGCCGAGCCCGCCGCCCGCTCCGCGGTCCACTCGGTCTTCGGTCTCCTGAACTCGACCCCGCACCTGGGGCGGCCCGGCGCGCTGCCCGGGCGCGCGGGCACGGCGGAGCTGCTGCACCGGATGGCACGGGGGGCGTTCGGAGCGGCCGCTGTGGCCCCCGGTGCGTGACGAGCGTCTCGGGGGGTGACCCCTGGACGGCGCTCGTGACCGGCGGGTAACCTCATATCTGAGCAAGCGCTTAGACATAACACCAGGTATCCAGGCGGAGGTGGCGGCGGTGCGCCGTACTGTGTTCAACGAGGACCACGAGGCGTTCCGGGAGACCCTGCGCGCCTTCATCGAGGCCGAGGTCGTCCCGGTCTACGACGAGTGGCTCGCCGCCGGTCAGGCGCCGCGCGACTTCTACTACAAGCTCGCCGAGCTCGGCGTCTTCGGTATCCGTGTCGACGAGGAGTACGACGGCGCCGGCATCGACTCGTACAAGTTCGAAGCCATCGTGTACGAGGAGACCGCCCGCGCGGGCATCACCTTCGGCGGCTCCGGCGTGCACGTGCTGCTCGGCCTGCCCTACATCAAGATGCTCGCCAGCGACGAGCAGAAGAAGCGGTTCCTGCCGAAGTTCGTCTCCGGCGAGGAGATGTGGGCCCTCGCGATGACCGAGCCGGGCACCGGCTCCGACCTCGCGGGCATGAAGACCACCGCCAAGCTCTCCGAGGACGGCACGCACTACGTCCTCAACGGTGCCAAGACCTTCATCACCGGCGGCGTTCACGCCGACCGCGTGATCGTCTGCGCCCGCACCTCCGCGCCCACCGCCGAGGACCGCCGCCACGGCATCTCGCTGTTCGCCGTGGACACCAAGTCCGAGGGCTACTCCATCGGCCGCAAGCTCGACAAGCTCGGCCTGAAGACCTCCGACACCGCCGAGCTGGCGTTCGTCGACGTGAAGGTGCCCGTCGAGGACCTGCTCGGCGAGGAGAACAAGGGCTTCTACTACCTCGGCCACAACCTCGCCTCCGAGCGCTGGGGCATCGCCTTCGGCGCCTACGCGCAGGCCAAGGCCGCGGTCCGGTTCGCCAAGGAGTACGTCCAGGAGCGCACCGTCTTCGGCAAGCCGGTCGCCCACTTCCAGAACACCAAGTTCGAGCTGGCCGCCTGCCAGTCCGAGGTGGACGCGGCCGAGGCCGTCGTCGACCGCGCCCTGGAGGCCCTCGACGCCGGGGAGCTGACCCCGGCCGAGGCCGCCAGCGCCAAGCTGTTCTGCACCGAGGTCGCGCACCGCGTCATCGACCGCTGCCTCCAGCTCCACGGCGGCTACGGCTTCATGAACGAGTACCCGATCGCCCGCCTGTACGCGGACAACCGCGTCAACCGCATCTACGGCGGCACCAGCGAGATCATGAAGACGATCATCGCCAAGGACATGGGCCTGTAAGGTCCGAGAAAAGACTGCGCGGTACAACTGCCTTATGAGCGAGGCACTTCAGGATCTCCTCGATCTGCTCGATCTCGAGCGGATCGAGGAGAACATCTTCCGCGGCCGTTCCCGGTCCGCCGTGGTCCCCAGGGTCTTCGGCGGACAGGTCGCGGCGCAGGCCCTCGTGGCCGCGGGGCGCACGGTCCCCGAGGACCGGCTCGCCCACTCCCTGCACGCGTACTTCCTGCGGATCGGCGACCCCGGCGCACCCATCGTGTACTCGGTGGACCGCATCCGCGACGGCCGCTCCTTCACCACCCGCAGGGTGGTCGCCGTCCAGCACGGACAGCCGATCTTCCACCTCTCCGCGTCCTTCCAGACGTACGAGGAGGGCATGGAGCACCAGGCCCCGATGCCGCCCGCCCCGGACCCCGAGACGCTGCCCACGGCCGCCGAACTGCTCCCGCTCTACGCCGACGTCTTCACCGACGCCGACGTCGTGGAGCGCATCCTGGAGGCCCGGGAGTCCGTCGACCTGCGCTACGTCGACGCGCCGCCCTACGGCACCGTCGGCGAGCCCCGCGAACCGCGCTCCCAGGTGTGGTTCCGCACCAACGGCAAGCTCGCGGACGACCCGCTGCTGCACGTCGTCCTCGCGACGTACGTCTCGGACATGACGCTCCTCGACTCCATCCTGCTCGCCCACGGGCGCGGCGGCTGGGTGACCGGCGACGTCGTCGGCGCCTCGCTCGACCACGCCATGTGGTTCCACCGCCCGTTCCGGGCCGACGAGTGGCTCCTGTACGACCAGGAGTCGCCGTCCGCGTCGGGCGGCCGGGGCCTGGGCCAGGCCCGGATCTACACCCAGGACGGCCGGCTGGCCATCTCGGTGATCCAGGAGGGCGTGGTCCGCGTCCCCCGGTAGGCCTTCGCGGGTAGAAGTGGAGGCATGACCGACACACCGCAGGACACCGGCAGCGGCGAGAGCGTCTTCACGGTGATCGTCGCCGCGGTCGCCAACCTCGGGATCGCCCTCGCCAAGGCGGTCGCGGGGGTCATCAGCGGCTCCAGCGCGATGCTGTCGGAGGCCGCACACTCCGTCGCCGACACCGTCACGGAACTGCTGCTGCTCACCGCCCTCAAACGCAGTGAGAAGCCCGCGGACGAGGACCATCCGCTCGGCTACGGCCCCGAGCGCTACATCTGGGCCCTGCTCGCCGCCGTCGCCACCTTCGTGGGCGGCGCCGTCTTCTCCATCTACGACGGTGTCCACACCCTGGTCGCGGGTGAGGAACTCGGCGACCCGCTCGTCTCGTACATCGTGCTGGCCGTCGCCTTCGTCCTGGAGGGCTTCTCCCTGCGGACGGGACTGCGGCAGGCGCGCGGCGAGGCCGCCCGGCTCGACGCCCCCTTCAAGACCTACTTCCGGCGCACCCCGGACACCGCCGTGAAGGCCGTCGTCATGGAGGACTCGGCCGCACTCGTCGGCCTGGTCTTCGCCGCGGGCGGGCTGCTCGGCGGCCAGCTCACCGGATCGGGCGTCTGGGACGGCATCGCCTCGCTGCTCATCGGTCTCCTGCTGCTCTACGTCGCCTGGGTGCTGGGCCGTTCCAACGCGGAGCTGCTGATCGGACGGCCGCTGCCGAAGTCCGCGCGGGAGCGGATCAGGGCGGAGCTGCTGGGGGTGGAGCACGTGGAGGCCGTACTGGAGCTCATCACGCTCGTGCAGGGGCCGCGCGAGGCGCTCGTCGCCGCCAAGGTCGACTTCCGGGACGCGTCGACCGCGGCCCAGATCGAGTGGGCCTGCGAACGGGCCGAGGACCGGATCCGGTCGGCGTTCCCCGCCGTGAGCAGGGTGTACCTGGACCCGACCCCCGGCTACGCCCAGCGCCGGTCCGAGGGGCTCAACCCCTGGCCGTGAACGGGGGCGCCCGCCGCGGGATCCGGGGCCGCGACTCAGGCCAGTCCGGCCTCGTTCAGCAGGTACGCCGTCATCGGGTCGTAGTGGCGCGGGCTGAGGACGTGGTCGTCGAGCGGCACCACGACCTGGAGCGTGCCCTCCGACTCGGCGCAGAAGAGCGCCGGGTCGTTGCAGTCGGCGTAGCCCACGGAGTCCACGCCGTGCTGACCCGCGTAGCCGGCCCAGCCGTGGTCGGCCACGACCAGGTCGGGCAGGGGGCGGCCCTCCCGCTCCAGCGCGGTGAGGATCGCGCGCATCGGCTCGCCCGAGTGCGTGTGCCACAGCGTGGCGCCGTGCTCCAGCACCGCCACGTCCGCGAACTGCATGACGTACCCCTCGTCCGTCCGCAGACCGTCCGGGATCACCACGATCTCGCAGCCGGCCGCGCGCAGGGCGGCGGCCGTGGCCCGGTGCACGTCCAGCAGACCGCCCGGGTGACCGGTCGCGAACAGCACCCGCTGCCGGTCCTCGGCCGCCTTGCGCAGCCGCCCGGCGAGACGCTCCAGCGCGTCCACGGTCAGCTCGGGGTCGATGGTGTCCTGGCCGTAGCGGTGCTCGGGGTCGTCGTTGACGCCGACCCGCTCCGCCATCACCGCGAGCACGTCCTGCTCGTCGCTCCAGCGGTCGCCGAGTTCCAGACCGAGCCACCAGTTGCGCTCGCCGTTCGCCAGCTTGCGGTAGTGGGAGAGGTTGTTCTCGCGGGGCGTGGCGACATCGCCCGCGATACGGGTCTTCACGAGGTGGTCGACGAGTTCGGCGCGGCTGGGCGTCCCGGGTATCGGCATAGCACCATTGTGCCGGTGCGCCCGGCCACGGGGCGCGGCCGTCCCGGTCGCTGGGACGTGCGTCACTCGTGTGTACGGGCCGCCGCGCCGCTCCCGCCGCCCCGGGTCCCCTCCTCCCGCAGCGCGAACCACAACTCCATGCGTACGTCCGGGTCGTCGAGGTCCGTGTCCAGCAACGCGGCGCAGCGGGCGATGCGTTGGCGGACAGTGTTGCGGTGGACGGACAGGGCGATGGCCGTGCGGTCCCAACTGCCGTGCAGGGAGAGCCAGGTGCGCAGGGTCTCGGTCAGGGCGGGAGTCCCGGCGACGGGAGCCAGGAGGGCCTGGGCGTGGGCCTCGGCGTCCGCCGGGGGGACGAGGTCGGCGAGCGCGGGACGGTCGCCGTGCCGGACCAGGTCCGCCCGGGTGGCGCGGGCGCGGGCCAGCGCGCGGGCCGCCTGGGTGTCGGCGCCCGCCCATCCGTGCGGGCCCGCCGGAGCGCTGACCCCGCAGACCCAGCCCGGCTGCGCGGCGGGCGCGCGGTCGCCGGGGACCAGGACACGGACGACGTCGCCGTCCACGTCCACCAGGGCGGAGCCCAGCGCGGCCGCGAGCGCGGACGCCGCGACGGTGTCCGGGGCGGGGCCGTCCCCGGCGGGGCGGGCGTGCACGACCACCCACCGCTCCCCGCCGAGCAGCGGTGCCACGGCCTCGGGCGCCGCCCCGAGCAGCAGCCGCACCAGGGCCGCCGACCGCCCGGCGGCGCTCGCGCTCTGGTGCTCCCCGGTGAGCAGGGAGAGCAGGACGGACGCGACGGAGGCGATCGTGTGGTCGCCGGGGTCGCGGCGCGGTGCGGCGACGCCCAGGACGAAGCCCTGGCCGCTGCCGAGGGCGTAGGCCGTGAGGTGGACCCCGCCCACGGTGTCGGTGGCCGAGGACGGGGCGGGCCCCTGGGCCTCACGGGGCCGCACGACACCGGCGAGCTCGCCGAGCACGTCCTCGGGGGACACCCCGCCGCCCGAGGGGGCGGGAGCCGCCGGGCCGGGGCGGGGCGCCTTCGGAGGGCCGGGCGGCGGGACCGGGCCGGGCGGCGGGACGGTTCCGGCGTGGGCCAGTTCCGTGCCCTCCGGGCCGTACAGCGCCGCCCAGCCGTTCACCCGCCGGGCGAGCTGGCGCAGGACCGCCGGGACCGGATCGGGGCGGGCCGCGGCGGCCGCCAGGCTCTGCTGGGCCTCGGTCACCCGGCGCAGCTCGGCCAGCCGGGCCTGGGCCATGAGCTGCCACACCGCGCGGGCGACCCCGGAGAACGTCGTCCGGGGCGGGACCTCCAGCAGGGGGAGCCCGTGGGTGTCGCAGGCCGCGACGAGGGCGGGCGGGACCGTGTCGTGGACCGGCGCGAGACCGAACCCGAGGGCCGCGCCGCCCGCCGCGACGATCCGGGAGACATAGCCGTCGAAGTACTCGACCGGGCCGGGAGCGTCCGCGCCGGAAGGGCCTTCGCCGGGAGCGGCCGCCGAGGGCACGTGGACCCCCGCCGTCAGCAGCAGCTCGCCGCCCAGCAGGTACGGGTAGGGGTCGGCCATCTCCGAGGTGTGCGCCCAGTGGATCACCGTGTCGGGCTCCGCGGGCCCGGCGATCAGGCGCAGGCCCAGGTCCTCGCGGGCCAGGAGCGCCGACAGCGGTACGGGAGGGGTGGGCGGCACGGCCGGGGCGGACACGGCGGGGACGGACGGCGTCGACGGGTCCGGCACGAGGACGGTTCCTCCATCCCGTTCGGACCGGGACGGACGGTCGCGCCGTCCCGGCGGGTCGGGATGGACGATTCCTCCATCCCGTTCGGTTCGAATGGATGAAACGTACACTTCGCAGCCGCATTCCGGCCACCTAAGGTCGGTCCCGACCGGCAGTCACGGGTACGGGCGTATGTCCCCGTGATCAGTCGCCGGCTCGTCCCCCACACCCCCGCACGACACGCCACCGAGCACCTGGAGGAGACCCATGGCCGTCGACTACACAGTGATCGTCGTCTATCTGGCCGGCATGCTGGCCATGGGCTGGTGGGGCATGCGCCGCGCCAAGTCCAAGAGCGACTTCCTCGTCGCCGGACGACGGCTCGGGCCCGTCATGTACTCCGGCACCATGGCCGCGATCGTCCTGGGCGGCGCGTCCACCATCGGCGGCGTCGGCCTCGGCTACCAGTACGGCCTCTCGGGCGCCTGGATGGTCTTCACCATCGGCCTCGGCCTGCTGGCCCTGTCCGTCTTCTTCTCCGCCCGCATCGCGCGCCTCAAGGTGTACACCGTCTCCGAGATGCTCGACCTGCGCTACGGCGGCCGGGCCGGCCTCATATCCGGTGTCGTCATGTGGGCGTACACCCTGATGCTCGCGGTCACCTCGACCATCGCGTACGCCACGATCTTCGACGTCCTCTTCGACATGAACCGGACGCTCGCGATCATCCTGGGCGGCTCGATCGTCGTCGCGTACTCGACGCTCGGCGGCATGTGGTCGATCACGCTCACCGACATGGTGCAGTTCGTCGTCAAGACGATCGGCGTGCTGCTCCTGCTGCTGCCCATCGCGGTGGTCAAGGCGGGCGGCTTCTCCGCGATGAAGGCCAAGCTGCCCACCGAGTACTTCGACCCGCTGGGCATCGGCGGCGAGACGATCTTCACCTACGTGCTGATCTACACGTTCGGCATGCTGATCGGGCAGGACATCTGGCAGCGCGTCTTCACCGCGCGCAACGACCGCACCGCCAAGTGGGGCGGCACCGTCGCCGGCACCTACTGCCTGGTCTACGCCCTCGCCGGCGCCGTCATCGGCACCGCCGCCAAGGTCATGTACCCGAAGCTGCCCAGCGCCGACACCGCCTTCGCGACCATCGTCAAGGACGAACTCCCGGTCGGCGTGCGCGGACTGGTCCTCGCCGCGGCCCTCGCCGCCGTGATGTCCACCTCCTCCGGCGCCCTGATCGCCTGCGCCACCGTCGCCAACAACGACATCTGGTCCCGGCTGCGCGGCGCCGTGAAGCGCGACGCGGGCGAGGAGCACGACGAGGTCAAGGGCAACCGCGCCTTCATCCTGGTCATGGGCATCGCCGTGATCTGCACGGCGATCGCGCTCAACAACGTCGTCGAGGCGCTGACCGTCGCCTACAACCTGCTCGTCGGCGGTCTGCTCGTCCCGATCCTCGGCGGACTGCTGTGGAAGCGCGGCACGGTCCACGGAGCGCTCGCCTCCGTCGTCGTCGGCGGCGTCGCGGTCATCGGCCTGATGGCCACGTACGGCATCCTCGCGAACGAGCCCGTCTACTACGGACTGCTCCTCTCCCTGGCCGCCTACGTGATCGTCTCGCTGGCCACCCCGGCGACCGACGCCGCGGTACTGGCCACTTGGCGGGAGCGGCTCGCCGGCCGTGACGCCGAACCCCTGTCCGAGCCGGTCCCGGTTCACCAGTAGAGTCGTGTTACTTGTACTTAGTTGTACATACGCGACGAAGCGTAGGAAAGAAGGCAAAACCCCATGAGCAGCAACGAGACGCCCCGCGGTCCCGTCGATTCCTCCCGCGTCCCGCGGTACGCCGGTCCCGCGACCTTCGCCCGGCTGCCGCGCCTCGACGAGGTCGGCACCGCCGACGTCGCCGTCGTCGGTGTGCCGTTCGACTCCGGCGTCTCGTACCGGCCGGGCGCCCGCTTCGGCGGCAACGCGATCCGCGAGGCGTCCCGGCTGCTGCGGCCCTACAACCCGGCGCAGGACGCCTCCCCGTTCGCCCTCGCGCAGGTCGCGGACGCCGGTGACATCGCGGCGAACCCGTTCAACATCAACGAGGCCGTGGAGACGGTGGAGGCCGCCGCCGACGAACTGCTCGGCACCGGCGCCCGCCTGATGACCCTCGGCGGCGACCACACCATCGCGCTGCCCCTGCTGCGCTCGGTCGCCAAGAAGCACGGCCCGGTCGCCCTGCTCCACTTCGACGCGCACCTCGACACCTGGGACACCTACTTCGGCGCCGAGTACACCCACGGCACCCCGTTCCGCCGCGCCGTCGAGGAGGGCATCCTCGACACCTCGGCCCTCTCCCACGTCGGCACCCGCGGCCCGCTGTACGGCAAGCAGGACCTCACCGACGACGAGAAGATGGGCTTCGGCATCGTCACCTCGGCGGACATCTACCGCCGCGGCGCCGACGAGGTCGCCGACCAGCTCCGCCAGCGCATCGGGAACCGCCCGCTCTACATCTCCATCGACATCGACTGCCTCGACCCGGCGCACGCGCCCGGCACCGGCACCCCGGAGGCGGGCGGCATGACCTCCCGCGAGCTCCTGGAGATCCTGCGCGGACTGTCGTCCTGCAACCTGGTCTCGGCCGACGTCGTCGAGGTCGCCCCGGCCTACGACCACGCCGAGATCACCGCGGTGGCCGCGTCCCACACCGCGTACGAACTGACCACCATCATGTCCCGCCAGATCGCGGAGGCCCGGAGCAAGTGACCCACGACCACGACCTGGTTCTCCGTCCGACGGCGGCGCAGACGGAGGCCGCGCTCAACCCGCCCCCCGGCCGCAACGGCGGAGACCTGGTCGTGGAGACCCTCTCCGGTCTCGGCGCGACGACCGTCTTCGGACTGCCGGGCCAGCACGCGCTCGGCATGTTCGACGCGCTGCGCCGCTCCTCGCTCCGCTACATCGGTCTGCGCGTCGAGAACAACGCCGGATTCGCGGCGGACGCCTACGGCCGGATCACCGGTGAGGCGGCCCCGCTGCTGCTCTCCACCGGCCCCGGGGCGCTGACCTCGCTCGCCGCGCTCCAGGAGGCCAGGGCCGCCTCGGCCCCCGTCCTCGCCATCAGCAGCCAGATCCCGACCGCGGGACTCGGCGGCGGCCGGCACGGCTACCTCCACGAACTCCCCGACCAGCAGGCGTCGTTCAGGGGTGTCGTCAAGTCCGTCCACACGGTCCGTACGCAGTCGCAGATCCCCTCCGCCATCGCGGCGGCCTGGGAGTCGGCGCTGACCGCCCCGCACGGGCCGGTGTGGGTGGAGATCCCGCAGGACGTCCTGCTCGCGGAGACCCACCTGCCGCAGGTCACGGCGATGGACGCGACCCCCGAGGACGTCGTCCCGCGCCCCGAACTGACCGCGCTCGCGGCCCACTTGCTGTCCTCGGCGGCCCGCCCCGCGATCATCGCGGGCGGCGGTGTCGTCCGGTCCGACGCGTCCGGCAAGCTGAGGGCGCTCGCGGAGAAGCTGGACGCGCCGGTCGTCACCACCTTCGGCGGCAAGGGCGCCTTCCCCTGGACCCACCCGCTCTCGCTCCAGTCCTGGCTGGAGGACCGGCACACCACCGACTTCCTGGAGGACGCGGACGTCCTGCTGGTCGTCGGGTCCGGTCTCGGTGAACTGTCCTCGAACTACCACACGTTCAAGCCCCGCGGCCGGGTGATCCAGATCGAGGCCGACCTCGGCAAGCTGGAGTCCAACCACCCGGCGATCGGCATCCACGCGGACGCGCGCCTCGCGCTGTCCGCGCTCCTGGAGACGGTGGAGGAGCGCCCCGACCCGTCGGCGGCCGAGCGCGTGCGCACGGTCCTCGCCCGGGTGGCGGAACGCATCGCCGCCCAGGAACTCACCCTGGAACAGGACGTGCTGGCGGCCGTCCGCCGGGCCCTGCCGGCCGGCTCGCCGTCCTTCTGGGACATGACGATCCTGGCGTACTGGGCGTGGTCGGCCTTCGACCCGCGCGGGAGCAACACCATGCACTCCGCGCAGGGCGCGGGCGGCCTCGGCTACGGCTTCCCCGCCGCCCTCGGCGCGGCGGCGGCCGATCCCTCCCGCCCGGTCCTCGCGGTGTCCGGCGACGGCGGTGCGCTCTACTCGATCGCCGAACTCGCCGCGGCCCGGCAGTACGGCCTGGACGTCACCTGGCTGATCGTCGACGACGGCGGCTACGGCATCCTGCGCGAGTACATGACCGACGCCTTCGGCCAGGCCACGGCGACGGAGCTGTCCCGCCCGGACTACGTGGCCCTCGCCGAGTCCTTCGGCGTCCCGGGCGTCCTGACGACTCCCGGGACGCTGGAGGAGGACCTGGCCAAGGCGCTGGCCACGCCGGGCCCCTCGGTGGTCGTCCTGCCGGCCCTGCTGCGCATGTTCGCGCCGACCCACCTGGACTGAGGGCCGGCCTCGCCGGGGACGAGCGCCACCCGGGACCCCTTCCGCGCGGAAGGGGTCCCGGGGGCCTCGCGGGACCGCCCGTCTACCAGATCGCCTCGACCCACTCCGGGTGGTCGATGAACGGGTTGCGGTTGTGCTGGTAGGAGTCGTAGATGACCTGGTTGCGCTTCTCCTCGAAGGCGCTGGGCGGGTCCGCCTCGTTCCACGCCTTGAGCACGGAGAGCTTGCCGATGTACGGGGCGCTGCCGTTGTTGACCTTCTCGTCGGGCTCCAGGTTCGCGAAGCCGTCGTCGCCCTCGTAGCGGACCGCCATGTAGAGGATCATGCGGGCCACATCACCCTTGTCCGCGTCGCGCGGCTCGAAGGAGTCGGAGTCCACCTTGCTGCCGCCGCCGTTGGTGACCGCGCTGCCGCCGTTGTCGAAGTCCAGGTTGCCGCGGATGCTGTTGACCTGGACGTCCGCCGGACGCAGATGATGCAGGTCGGTGCCCGGACCGGTCACCTCGCCGAAGTCGCCGTGCGACTTGGCCCAGGTGTGCTCGCGGTTCCAGTCGCCGACGTCGCCGCCGTTGAGGGACTTGGCCCGGGACACACCGCTGTACAGCAGGATCACGTTGTTGCTGTTGTTCGGGTCCTGGTCGGTGGCCATCAGCGCGTTCCAGACCGCGGAGTACGAGATCTTGGTCTGGCTGCTGATGATGGTGTGCAGCGAGGACTTCAGGCTCGTGCCGGACTTTCCGATCGCGTTCTTGTAGTACGTGCTGTCGTACGCGGTCGTGGTGGCGCTCGCGGGGGTCGCGGTCATCGTCGGAAGGGTGATCCCGACGAGGACGGCGGAGGTGGTCACCGCCAGGGTCTTCCAGCGGCGTATCTGCGTGGCGGGCATCGTGGGGTGTCCGTTCTACGCGGGTTGAATGGAGCGGATAACCGGGAGGGTGACATGGACATGAGGTTCAGGAGGTTAAGGGGGCGTGTTGGTTCTGTGTCGGGATTCAACAACTCGGTTGTTCTTCGCGGGACATGACGGAACGGGTGGCCTCCGGCCGAATCGGTCGGGGGTTGCCGGGCCGTCACGCCAGGACGCCCCGCCGGCCCGGCCGCTTCGGAGGGACGGCTGCCGTGCGTCGCCCGGGTGCCCGCGGTTTCGGCCGCGCCTGCCCCTCGTGGTGTCGGTGGCGCCTGCGGCGCGTGCCCCCCGGCGTGTGCGGTGCCTGCGGGGCCCGCAGTGCCTGCCGGGCCCGAGGCACCTTTCGCCCTGAACTATCCGAGATATCCGAGATGTTCAGCCCCGGTCCCGAACTCCCGTGCCCGGAACATCTGTACAACTATCGGGTGCCCCCGTGAGTCTTCGATGCGAGCGCGCCCTTGGCGCGCTCCGTATCGCTTCAAGGGGATGGGAAGCCTCCATGACTCACCGGATATCCCGGGCTGCCCGTGTGCTCGCAACGAGCCTCGGTGCCGCGGTGATCGTGCCGATCGCGATCGCCGCGGCCCCGGCCGGTGCCGCGCCGGCGCCGACGGTCAGCTGTACGTCGAGCAAGGCCGGCCTGGCCGCCAAGCTGCAGACGGACATCACCGCGGCGCTCGCGAACCGCAGGGGCACCGTCGCGGTCGGACTGTACGACCGCTCCACCAACACCACCTGCACGCTCCGCGCCACCACCTCGTTCGACTCGGCCAGCACGGTGAAGGTCACCGTCCTCGCCACGCTGCTGTGGGACGCGAAGAAGCACAACCGCTATCTGACGAGCACCGAGACCTCGCTCGCCACCAAGATGATCACCCAGTCGGACAACGCCTCGACGACCAAGCTGTGGAACCAGCTCGGTCTGACGAAGATCAAGGGCTTCCTGACCGCGGCCGGGATGACGAAGACCACGCCCGGCACCGGCGGCTACTGGGGTCTGACCCAGATCAACGTCACCGACGAGCAGAAGCTGCTCAAGCTCGTCACCGCCAAGAACACGGTGCTGAGCGACAACTCGCGCGCGTACATCCTGAAGCTCATGGGTCAGGTCGTCTCCTCGCAGCGCTGGGGGACGCCGGCCGGGGCGCCCTCGACGGTCGCCGTGCACGTCAAGAACGGCTGGCTCTCGCGCTCCTCGAACGCCTGGCGGGTGCACAGCCTCGGCACGTTCAACGGCGGCGGCCGTGACTACATGATGTCGGTGCTCACCGTCGGCAGCAGCACCATGGACTACGGCGTCGCCACCATCCAGGCCGTCGCCAAGGTCATCCACAAGGACCTCGTGCCGACCAGCGTCGCCCCCCAGCGGTTCACGCCGACCTCGCAGCCGACGGAGGCCTTCCCGGCCGTCCCGGCGGGCTGACCGGGGCCGGGGAGCCCGCGTCGGCACCTCTCACGCCCTTTCGTACTGCCTTTCGAACTCCGTCGTCCGCCCGCCCGGCCACCGGCCCGGCGGGCGGACGATTGTTGCGGAGGGATGAAATCCGCTTCGCTCGGTGTTGGTCCCTTCCGGCGGAGTGAGATCTACGGAAGGTGCCGGAGTGGCGACGGAACGGGGATGGGCGCGGCGGCTCGCCGGGTACGCCTGGCGGTACCCGAAGGACGTGGTGCTCGCACTCGGGTCCTCCCTGGGCGGCATGGCCCTGATGGCGGTGGTCCCGCTGATCACCAAGGTGATCATCGACGACGTCATCGGCGACCACAGCCGGGGCATGGCCCCCTGGGCGGGCGCGCTGCTCGGCGCCGCCGTCCTCGTCTACGCCCTCACCTTCGTCCGCCGCTACTACGGCGGCCGGCTCGCGCTCGACGTCCAGCACGACCTGCGGACCGACATGTACGAGACGATCACCCGGCTGGACGGGCGGCGTCAGGACGAGCTGTCCACCGGACAGGTCGTGGGCCGCGCGACCAGCGACCTCCAGCTCATCCAGGGCCTGCTGTTCATGCTCCCGATGACCATCGGGAACGTCCTGCTCTTCCTGATCTCCCTCGGGATCATGGCCGCGCTGTCCCTGCCGCTCACCCTGGTCGCGCTGGCCGTCGCCCCGGCCCTGTGGTTCGTCGCCAAGCGCAGCCGCTCCCGGCTGCACCCCGCCACCTGGTACGCGCAGGCGCAGGCCGCCGCCGTGGCCGGTGTCGTGGACGGCGCCGTCAGCGGCGTCCGCGTGGTGAAGGGCTTCGGCCAGGAGGATCAGGAGACCGGCAAACTGCGCGAGGTCGGCCGGCGGCTCTTCGCGGGCCGGCTGCGGACCATCCGCCTCAACGCCAAGTACACCCCGGCCCTCCAGGCCGTGCCCGCCCTCGGCCAGGTCGCGATGCTCGCGCTCGGCGGCTGGCTCGCCGTGCGCGGCGAGATCACGCTCGGCACGTTCGTGGCGTTCTCCACCTACCTCGCGCAGCTCGTCGGACCGGTGCGGATGCTGGCCGTCGTGCTGACCGTCGGACAGCAGGCCCGCGCCGGCGCCGAGCGCGTGCTGGAGCTCATCGACACCCGGCCGTCGATCAAGGACGGCACCAAGACCCTGCCCGCGGACGCGCCCGCCACCGTCGAGTTCGACGACGTGTCCTTCGGCTACACCCCGGACCGGCCCGTCCTGGACGGGCTGAGCTTCGAGATCCGGCCCGGCGAGACCCTCGCCGTCGTCGGCTCCTCCGGCTCCGGCAAGTCGACCGTCTCGCTGCTGCTGCCCCGCTTCTACGACGTGACGCACGGCGCCGTCCTCATCGGCGGGCACGACGTTCGCGAGCTCACCACCGAGTCCCTGCGCGCCGCGATCGGGCTCGTCCCCGAGGACTCCTTCCTCTTCTCCGACACCGTGCGCGCCAACATCGCCTACGGCCGCCCCGACGCCACCCAGGACGAGATAGAGACCGCCGCCCGCGCCGCCCAGGCGCACCGCTTCATCGCCGAGCTGCCCGCCGGCTACGACACCAAGGTCGGCGAGCACGGCCTCACCCTCTCCGGCGGCCAGCGCCAGCGCGTCGCGCTCGCCCGCGCCATCCTCACCGACCCGCGGCTGCTCGTCCTCGACGACGCCACCTCCGCCGTGGACGCCCAGGTCGAGCACGAGATCCACGAGGCGCTCGGCCAGGTCATGCGGGGCCGCACGACCCTGCTGATCGCCCACCGCCGCTCCACCCTCAACCTCGCCGACCGCATCGCCGTCCTGGACGGCGGCCGGCTCGCCGACATCGGCACCCACGACGAGCTCCAGGCGCGCTCGGCGCTCTACCGGCGGCTGCTCACCGACCCGGACGAGCTGGGCGGGGTCTCCCCGGGCCACGCCCTGCCGGCCGCGCCGCGGGAGGACAGCTCCGTACGCGAGGAGCTGGACGCCGAGTTCGACGCCGAGCGCGGCGTCACACCGCACCTGTGGACCGGCGACCGCGAGCCCCGCGACAACGCGCTCGAAGGCATGCCCGCCACCCCCGGACTGCTCGCCCAGGTCGAGGCGCTGCCCCCGGCCACCGACGTGCCGGACGTCGACGAGGTCCGCGCGGTCACGCCCGAGGACTCCTACGGACTGCGCCGGCTGCTGCGCGGCTTCGGCGCCCCGCTGCTCGTCAGCCTCGCCCTGGTCGCCGTCGACGCGGTCATGACGCTGCTGCTGCCCATCCTGATCCGGCACGGCATCGACCAGGGCGTCACCCGGCTCGCGCTCGGCGCGGTCTGGGCCGCCGCCGCGCTCGCGCTGATCACCGTGCTCGTCCAGTGGGCCGCGCAGATCGGCGAGACCCGCAAGACCGGCCGCACCGGCGAGCGGGTCCTGTACAGCCTGCGTCTGAAGATCTTCGCGCAGCTCCAGCGCCTCGGACTCGACTACTACGAGCGCGAGCTCACCGGCCGGATCATGACCCGGATGACGACCGACGTCGACGCCCTGTCCACGTTCCTGCAGACCGGGCTGGTCACCGCGTTCGTCTCCGTCGTCACCTTCTTCGGCATCATGGCCGCCCTGCTCGTGATCGACGTACAGCTCGCGCTGGTCGTCTTCGTGACGCTGCCGCCGCTGGTCGTCGGCACGTTCTTCTTCCGCCGGGCGAGCGTGAAGGCGTACGAACTGGCCCGCGAGCGGGTGTCCCTCGTGAACGCCGATCTCCAGGAGTCGGTGTCCGGGCTGCGGATCCTCCAGGCGTTCCGGCGCGAGGGCGCGAGCGGGCGGCGCTTCGCGGAGGGCAGCGACAGCTACCGCAGGGCGCGCATCCGCGGCCAGTGGCTGATCTCCGTGTACTTCCCCTTCGTCCAGCTCCTGGCCTCGGGGGCGGCGGCGGCCGTGCTGATCGTGGGCGCCCACCGGATCGACTCCGGAACGCTCACCACCGGCGCGCTGGTCGCCTACCTCCTGTACATCGACCTGTTCTTCGCGCCCGTGCAGCAGCTCTCGCAGGTGTTCGACGGCTACCAGCAGGCCACCGTGTCGCTGGGCCGCATCCAGGAGCTGCTCCGGGAGCCGACCTCGACCAAGTCCGCCGACGCGCCGCTGGACGTGCCCTCGCTGCGCGGCGAGATCGCCTTCGAGGACGTCGGCTTCGCCTACGGCGGCGCGGACGACGCCGAGGAGGCGCTCAGCGCGGTGTCCCTGCGCATCCCCGCCGGGCAGACCGTCGCCTTCGTCGGCGAGACCGGCGCGGGCAAGTCGACGCTCGTGAAACTGGTCGCCCGGTTCTACGACCCGACGTCCGGGCGGGTGACGGTCGACGGCATGGACGTGCGCGATCTGGACATCACCGCCTACCGGCACCGGCTCGGCGTCGTGCCCCAGGAGGCCTACCTCTTCCAGGGGACCGTCCGCGACGCCATCGCCTACGGCCGTCCCGGCGCCGGTGACGCCGAGGTGGAGGCCGCCGCCCGCGCGGTCGGGGCGCACGACATGATCGCCACCCTGGACGGCGGCTACCTCCACGAGGTCGCCGAGCGCGGCCGCAACCTCTCCGCCGGCCAGCGCCAGCTCATCGCGCTGGCCCGCGCCGAGCTGGTCGACCCGGACGTGCTGCTGCTCGACGAGGCCACGGCGGCGCTCGACCTGGCGACCGAGGCCCTGGTCAACCAGGCGACCGACCGGCTGGCGGGCCGCCGTACGACGCTGGTGGTCGCCCACCGGCTGACGACGGCGGCCCGCGCCGACCGGGTCGTCGTGATGGACCACGGCCGGGTCGCCGAGGACGGCACCCACGAGGAACTGCTCCGCCTGGACGGCCGCTACGCCGCGCTGTGGCGGACCTTCGTGGGCGCTCCCGAGCCCGAGGAGCCGGTCAGCTCCTCGGCTTGATGCCGGAGATCTTCTTCGTCGCCAGGTCCGACTGCACCGTCAGATAGGTGTACGTCGGGTGCGCGGCGGAGCCCCAGGTGAGCCGGACCGTCGACCAGGTGTGCCCGGCGCCGCTGTCGCCCGCCGTCACCTTCCAGGCGCTCGGCACGTCCTGGGCGCGCAGCACCCCGTCCGCGTGCTGCCGGTGCTCCCAGCCGGTGAGCTGGGTGCGCAGTGCCGGGGTCAGGTAGAAGGACCGCAGCCGGGTGCTCAGGGTGCCGGAGTCCCCGTCGGTCACGGCGTCGATGTAGGCGCCGTAGAAGTCGGCCACGCGGTCGTAGGCGGGACCGTTGCTCCCGCTGCGGGCGGGCGGTGCCGCGGTGGAACTAGCGACGGCCGGCACCGAGGCGCCGACGGCGATCAGCAGGGCCGCGGCGACGACCGCGCGGCCGGTGGTGAGGGAGGACTTGGTACCGGACATGGTGAACCGCCTTCGTTTCCTCATGAGTCGGGCCCGAGAAGCGGACCCGTGAGTTGGACTCGGGAGAAACAGGCACCGTTGTATCCAAAGAAGGCAAAAACCTCGCAAGGTGGCATGCGCGGCCGGTGAGTTCGTAGCGGTACGCAACCATCCGCCGTACGTCCTGCGTCCGTACACCAGTACGCTGATTGCTGCGGGAGGGACGACAGTGGACAGTGGTGCGATACGGCGACGGCTGGCGCTCGGCCTGGCCGTGCTGACCGCGGGCGGACTGCTCGCCTTCATGAGCGCGGGCAGCGCCCAGGCGGCCTCCTCCTCCTGCTCGGGCCGCAAGGTCCGCACCCTGCCGTTCACGACCGGCTCCGTGCAGGTGTACAAGCGCAGCGGCTACGTGTGCGCCGTGACCTTCCCCGAGGCGCGGGGCTCGCGCAAGCGGATGTCCGTCAGCGTGCAGGCGCGCGGCGGCCGGCCGGTGGTGGACTCCGGACACTTCGCGCATCACGCGGGCCCGGTGACCCTGTACGCGGGTCACCGCTGCGTCCGGATCAAGGGCTCGGTCGGCTCGGGCTCGGTGAGCTCCGGCTGGATCCTGTGCTGATGCACGTATGACCCAAGACCCCCTGGTGTCACGGGAGTTGCTCCGTTAGGTTCCGGCGGACAACCGCGTATTCCCAGGGGAGGGTGCATGCGCAAGGCGCTCAGAGGGCTGCTCGTGCTCACGGTGCTCATCGGCACGCTGAGCACGGCCGGGACGGCCACCGCCGTCCGGTCCGAGGCCCACGGCACCACGGCGGCAACCAGCACGGCGGACGACGCCAAGGACATCCTGGACCGGCTGCTCGCGATCCCGGGCATGAGCCTCGTCCAGGAGAAGCCGTACACCGGCTACCGGTTCTTCGTCCTGAACTACACCCAGCCCATCGACCACCGGCACCCGTCCAAGGGCACGTTCCAGCAGCGGATCACCGTGCTGCACAAGGACACCTCGCGCCCGACGGTCTTCTACACCGGCGGCTACAACGTCTCGACCACGCCCAGCCGGCGCGAGCCGACCCAGATCGTGGACGGCAACCAGGTCTCCATGGAGTACCGCTACTTCACGCCGTCCCGGCCCGAACCGGCCGACTGGTCCAAGCTCGACATCTGGCAGGCGGCGAGCGACCAGCACCGCGTCTTCGAGGCGCTGAAGCCGGTCTACGACAAGAAGTGGATCTCCACCGGCGGCTCGAAGGGCGGCATGACCGCCACGTACTACGAGCGCTTCTACCCGCGCGACATGGACGGCGTCGTCGCCTACGTCGCGCCCAACGACGTCGTGAACGACGAGGACTCGGCGTACGACCGCTTCTTCCGGCAGGTCGGCACCAAGGAGTGCCGCGACCGGCTGAACGCCGTGCAGCGCGAGGCCCTGGTGCGCCGCGAGCCGCTGGAGAAGAAGTACGCCCAGTACGCCGCCGACAACGGCTACACCTTCACCACGGTCGGCAGCCTCGACAAGGCGTACGAGGCGGTCGTGCTCGACTACGTGTGGGGCTTCTGGCAGTACAGCCTGCTCAAGGACTGCGACACGATCCCCGCGGACGCCGCGCACGCGAGCGACGACGACATCTGGAACTCCGTCGACACCATCTCCGGGTTCTCGTTCTACACCGACCAGGGCCTGGAGCCGTACACCCCGTACTACTACCAGGCGGGCACCCAACTGGGCGCGCCCACCATCCACTTCCCGTACATCGAGAAGAAGTACGTCCGCTACGGCTACCAGGCCCCGCGCACCTTCGTGCCGCGCTCCATCCCGATGAAGTTCCGGCCGTCGGCGATGCGTGACGTGGACGGCTGGGTCCGCAGGAACGCGCACCACATGCTGTTCGTCTACGGCCAGAACGACCCGTGGGGCGCCGAGCGGTTCCGTCTCGGATCCACGGCGCGCGACGCGTACGTCTTCACGGCCCCGGGCCTGAACCACGGCGCCAACGTCGCCGGGCTCGTCGCCGACGAGAAGGCGCTGGCCACCGCCCGCATCCTCGACTGGGCGGGCGTCGCCTCCGCGACGGTCCAGGCGGACCCCTCGGCGGCCCGGCCGCTCGCGCGGTTCGACGCGAAGCTGGACCGCCGCGACACCGAACGGGACATGACCCTGCGCCCGTGACCGGAACACGGCCGCGCCCGCCCCTGCGCACGGGGGCGGGCACGGCCGCGCGGCGCTAGTACCTGAGCCCGTACCCGATCGGGTACAGCACCTGCGCCGGGTCGTCCGCCCGTTGCACCGGCACCGGCAGGGCGCCGCGCGGCTCCACCCGGCCGGCGATCACCCGGGCGGCGGCGCGCACTTCGACGTCGGTCCAGGAGTACGAGGCCAGGCAGGCGTCGACGCCCGGGATCTGGGCGATGTCGTACGGGTTGCGGATCGCGACGGCCGTCACCGGCACACCCGTGGCGACCAGGCGGTCGACCAGGGTCTTCTGGGCCCCGGTCGCCGTGAGGTTGTACGTCAGGGCGACCACCGCGTCCGCGTCGGCCGCCGCCGTGACGGCCTTGGCGATCGTGGCCGCCGACGGGGCCGTGCCCGTGGACAGGGCCGTCGCCGTGAAGCCCAGTCCCGTCAGCGCGGCGGCCATGACGGTGGTGGGCGGACCGTCGGACAGCGACGGCGAGGCCGGATCGGCGCCCACCACCAGCACCCTCGGGGTGCGCAGCCGGGACAGCGGGAGCAGCCCCTCCTCGTTGACCAGCAGGGTGGTGGTGCGCTCGGCGATCCGGTCGGCCGCCCTGAGGTGCTCCGGGACGCCGACCACCCGGTCCACGGCCGCGTCACGGACGTACGGGTCGCTCAGCACCCCGTGCTTCGCCTTGAGCCGCAGGATGCGCAGGATCGATTCGTCGAGCCGGGCCTCGGTCAGCTCACCGCCGCGCACGGCGTTCAGCACCGCGTTCCACGCGACGTTCAGGTCCGGCGGGTTGAGGAGCTGGTCGACACCGGCCTTGAGCGCGAGGACGGGGACGCGGTCGTCGCCGTACTTCGTGCGCACGCCCTCCATGCCCAGCGAGTCCGTCACCACGACGCCGTCGTAGCCGAGTTCGCCGCGCAGGATGCCGGTGAGGATCGGGTGGGAGAGGGTGGCGGGGTCGCCGGCCGGGTCGAGCGCGGGGACCATGATGTGCGCGGTCATGATCGAGTCGATGCCGGCGCGGATCGCCGCCCGGAAGGGCACCGCGTCGAGCTCCGACCACAGTTCGCGGCTGTGGGTGATGACGGGGAAGCCGAAGTGGCTGTCCACTGCGGTGTCGCCGTGACCGGGGAAGTGCTTGGCCGTCGCCGCGACCCCCGAGCTCTGGTATCCCTTCACCTCGGCCGCCACCAGGCCCGCGACCGCGTCCGGATCGGCGCCGAAGGAGCGCACGCCGATCACCGGGTTGGCCGGGTTGACGTTCACGTCGGCGTCGGGGGAGTAGTCCTGGTTGATGCCGATCGCGCGCAGCTCGGCACCGCTGATCCGGCCCACCGTGCGCGCGTCGGACCGCGAACCGCCCGCGCCCAGCGCCATGGCGCCCGGGAACAGCGTCGCGGGCTTGCCCACCCGGGCCACTATCCCGTGTTCCTGGTCCGTCGAGATCAACAGCGGCAGCCCGCGCGGCAGTTCCAGTGAGGCGCGCTGGATCCCGTTCGACAGGGCGGCGATCTGGTGCGGATCGCGGGTGTTGTGCGCCCAGGCGAAGTAGATGATGCCGCCGACGCGGTACTTGGCGATCAGCTCGGCGGCCGTGCGGACGCCGATCTCCTTGAGGTTGGCGTCGATGTCGGCCTGGTCGGGCGCGGTGGCCGAATGGCCGTACACCCGCATGACGAAGAGCTGGCCGACCTTCTCCTCCAGTGTCATACGGGAGATCAGGGCGCGCAGGGCCTTGTCGGAGCCCGGGCGGGCCTGTGCCGCGTGGGCGGCGGGGGTGCCGGCGGCCAGCGCGGCGGTGACGCCCGCCGTGGCGGCGAGAACCGTGCGCCGGGAGGGCCTTGACGGTCTGTCCGGTCCGGCCGGCCCGGACGGTCTTGCGGTGCTTCCCGTGCTGGAGTCGCGCACAAGCGCTCCTTCCCTCGTGAAGGAAACTTCCGAGGGGTCACGATTATCCGGGAAGTTTCTTCCAGTCAAGGGTGTGCGCAGTACGGGCGGGTCGTCGGAGCCGGGTGCGTGGCCCGGGCGGGACGTGGGGGCCGTTCAGCCGCGGTCCGCCACCGAGGGCCAGTGCGCCTGGAGGGTGCGGACCGTCTCGGCGATCGCCGGCCGGCGCGCCGCCCCCGCGCGCCACAGCGCGTACAGCCGGCGGACCGGCAGCGGGTCGAGCGACACCTCCACCACCCCCTCGGGCAGGGGACCGCGGCCGAGGCGCGGGATGAGGGCGACACCGAGACCGGCGGCGACGAGGGCGATGAGGGTCGGGTTCTCCTCGGCCTGGTGGACGATGTCCGGCTCGCTGCCCGCCGCGCGCAGGGTGCGCACCAGCCAGTCGTGGCAGACCCGCCCCGGCGGCTGGCAGATCCACCGCTGGCCGGCCAGGTCCTCGCGCCGCACGGAGGCCCGCCCGGCGAAGGGATGCCCGGCGGGCACGAGCAGATCGCACAGGTCGTCGCCGATCACCGCCTGCTCCACCCCCGGCGGGGCGGGCAGCGGGGAGATGTCCCAGTCGTGCGCGACGGCCAGGTCGACCGCGCCCCGGGCGACCAGGTCGACGGACAGATGCGGGTCGATCTCCGTCAGCCGGGTGTCCAGGGCCGGATGCCGGGCGGCCAGGTCGGCCAGCACCGCGGGCAGCAGACCGCGAGCCGCCGAGGCGAACGCGGCCACCGTCAGACGCCCCGCAGGCAGCCCCCGGCGTTCCTCCAGTTCGGTCTCCGCGCGCTCCACGATCGCCAGCAACTCCTGCGCGGTCGAAGCGAGTTGTTCGGCCTGCTCGGTGAGCCGGACACCGCGTCCGCGCCGCTCCAGCAGGACGGTCCTCGTCTCCCGCTCCAGCTTCGCGATCTGCTGGGACACGGCCGAGGGCGTGTAGCCGAGCGCGGCCGCGGCGGCGCCGACCGTACCGTGCACCGAGACGGCGTGCAGGGCCCGCAGGCGCTGGAGATCGAGCATGGAGGCCTCCCGGTCCGCGATGTCGCTCCCCGCCAGTTTACGTAAGCGTTGCTTCATCCATCCATGCAGACATTCGCGCTGGTGCTACACGGTCGTTGCGTCCGATGCTCGACGCATGCGACCCGCACACATCAGCCTCGCCGTCCTCGTCGCCGCCGTCTGGGGCGTGAACTTCACCGTCATCGAGGTCGGACTCGACCACTTCCCGCCGCTCCTCTTCTCGGCCCTGCGCTTCCTCGTGGCGGCCCTGCCCGCCGTGTTCTTCGTGGGCCGCCCCAAGGTGGCGTGGAAGTGGATTGTGGCGGTGGGACTCGTCCTCGGCGTGGCGAAGTTCGGACTGCTGTTCATCGGCATGGACGCCGGGATGCCCGCCGGACTGTCCTCCCTCGTGCTGCAGATCCAGGCGGTCCTCACCGCCGTCTTCGCCTCCGCCTTCCTCGGCGAACGCCCCACCCGCGTCCGGCTCGCCGGCATGGCCGTGGCCCTCGCCGGAGTGGGCCTGGCCGCCGTCGACGAGGGCACGGCCGGCCCCCTCGGCGCCTTCGCCCTGGTCGTCGCGGCGGCGGCCTGCTGGGGACTGTCCAACGTCCTCACCCGCAAGGCCTCCCCGCCCGACCCGCTGAACTTCATGGTGTGGGTGAGCACGGTCCCCGTCCTGCCGCTGCTCGGCCTGTCCCTGTTCACCGAGGGCCCCTCCCGCGACCTCGACGCGCTCGGCGCCCTGGACGTCCAGGGCATCGGAGTCGTCGTCTACGTCGCCTGGATCACGACCGTCTTCGGCTTCGGCGCCTGGGGCTGGCTGCTGCACCGGCACCCCGCGTCCACCGTCGCGCCCTTCTCCCTGCTCGTCCCGGTCTTCGGCATGTCCTCGGCCGCCCTCTTCCTGCACGAGTCGATCGGCCCGCTGCGGTGGGCGGCGGCGGCCCTGCTGGTCGGCGGGGTGGCGCTCACCTCACGGACGCCACGCGCGGTCCAGTCGGCGGACGCTCCGGCGCCGGAACGGGCCGGGGCGCCAGCATGACCCCATGGCCGTCGTCGACATCCCCGGTTCCAAGTCCATCACCGCCCGCGCGCTCTTCCTCGCAGCGGCGGCCGACGGGGTCACCCGCCTCGTCCGCCCGCTGCGCTCGGACGACACCGAGGGCTTCGCGGAGGGCCTGAGCCGGCTCGGCTACCGCGTCGGCCGGACCCCGGAGAGCTGGCACATCGACGGCCGCCCGCAGGGTCCGGCGGCGGAACGGGCCGACGTGTACTGCCGGGACGGCGCCACCACGGCCCGCTTCCTGCCGACCCTGGCCGCCGCCGGACACGGCACCTACCGCTTCGACGCCAGCGCACAGATGCGCCGCCGCCCCCTCGGCCCCCTGTCCCAGGCGTTGCGGGACCTGGGCGTGGACCTGCGGCACGAGGAGGCGGACGGTCACCATCCGCTGACCATCTCGGCCTCCGGGGTGGAGGGCGGCACGGTCACCCTCGACGCGGGCCAGTCCTCCCAGTACCTCACCGCCCTGCTCCTGCTCGGCCCGCTGACCCGCACCGGCCTGCGCATCGAGGTCACCGACCTGGTCTCCGCCCCCTACGTCGGCATCACCCTCGCGATGATGCGGGCGTTCGGGGCGCAGGTGACGGTGGACGGCGACGTCTTCGAGGTGGCGCCCGGCGGCTACCGGGCCACCACCTACCCCGTCGAACCCGACGCCTCCACCGCGAGCTACTTCTTCGCCGCGGCCGCCCTGACCGGCCGCGAGGTCACCGTCCACGGCCTCGGCGCGCAGGCGCTCCAGGGCGACCTCGCCTTCGTGGACGTCCTGCGCCGGATGGGCGCGTACGTGGAGACCGGCCCCGACCGCACGACCGTGCGCGGCACCGGCGAACTGCGCGGCCTCACCGTCAACATGCGGGACATCTCCGACACCATGCCGACCCTCGCCGCGATCGCGCCCTTCGCCTCGGGACCGGTCCGCATCGAGGACGTCGCCAACACCCGGGTCAAGGAGTGCGACCGCCTGGAGGCCTGCGCGGAGAACCTCCGGGCACTCGGCGTCCGGGTGGAGACCGGCCCCGACTGGATCGAGATCCACCCGGGCGTCCCCGCCGCCACCGAGATCAGGACGTACGGCGACCACCGCATCGTCATGGCCTTCGCGGTCACGTCGCTGCGCGCCCCCGGCATGACCTTCGACGACCCCGGCTGCGTCCGCAAGACCTTCCCCGCCTTCCACGAGGTGTTCGGGGCCTGGGCCGCCACCGGGACCGACGGCTGAGCGGGACCGGCGACCGGCGCCCGCGTCTTGTCGGGAAGATCCGGGGCGGCTAGCTTCGCGACGGACGGCGCCGACAGCGCCTGAGACCCGACCGGGAAGCGGTGAACAGATGTCCTCCGGTGCCTCCGTTGTCACACTCGCCGTCGTCGGCGCCGGGGACCGGGGGACCGGTCACGCGCGCTGGGCCCTGGACCACCCCGGGCGGGCCGAGGTGGTGGCCGTCGCCGAACCCCGCCGGACCCGGCGCGAGCGGTTCGCGGCCGCCCACGGACTCGAACCGGACGCCGCCGTGGACGACTGGCGGGTGCTCGCCGCCCGCGGCCGGATCGCGGACGCGGTACTGGTCTGCACCCTCGACCGCGAACACCTCGAACCCGTCCTGGAGTTCGCCGCCCTCGGCTATCACATCCTGCTGGAGAAGCCGATGGCCCTCACCGAGGACGAGTGCCGGCGCATCGTCGACGCGGTGGAGAAGGCCGGTGTGATCCTCGCGGTCGGACACGTCCTGCGCTACACCCGGTACACCCGCGCCGTGAAGGAGATCGTGGACTCCGGCCGGCTCGGGGACGTGATCAACGTCCAGCACCTGGAGCCCGTCGGCTTCTGGCACCAGGCCCACTCCTTCGTCCGCGGCAACTGGGGCCGCACGGACCGGGCCACGTCCATGCTGATGGCCAAGTCCTGCCACGACATCGACTGGTTGCAGTACATCCTCGGCCAACCCCCGGTCCGTGTCTCCAGTTTCGGACGCCTCTCCCACTTCCGGCCCGAGAACAGGCCCGAGGGCGCGGCCGACCGCTGCCTCGACTGCGCGGTGGAGCAGACCTGCCCCTACTCCGCCCGGCGCGAGTACGGCGACCGGCTCGCCCGCGGCGAACACCACTGGCCGCTGAGCGTGCTCCTCGACGACTACACCCCCGAGGCCCTGGAGACCGCCCTGCGCGAGGGCCCGTACGGGCGGTGCGTGTACGCCTGCGACAACGACGTGGTCGACCACCAGGTGGTCTCGATGGAGTTCGCCTCCGGGGCCACCGCCACCTTCACCATGACCGCCTTCACCGAACAGGCCGACCGCCGGACCCGGATCTTCGGGACCCGCGGCGAACTGCGCGGCGACGGCGGGAGCCTGAGCGTCTACGACTTCCTGACCCGGACCGAGGAGGCCGTCGACCTCGCCGCGCCGGGCGCCATGGACGCGGCGGGCGGCCACGGCGGGGGCGACGCCGCCCTGATGGACGCGTTCGTCGCCGCCGTCGCCACCGGGAACCCCGGCCTCGTGAAGTCCGGTCCCCGGGAGTCCCTCACCAGCCATCTCACCGTGCTGGCCGCCGAACGTGCCCGCCGCGCGGGCACCGTCGAGGCCGTATAACCGCTGGACACGGGCCGCCCGCACCGCGTAGGAATCGCAGCGGACACGACCGGATCGGCGAAGGGACGCGGGGCGTTGGGTTTCCAGTTGGAGGGGCCGGTCCTCGAAGGCACGCTGGTACGGCTGGAGCCGCTCGGCCACCGGCACGCGGCCGACCTCGCCGAGGCGGCCGAGGAACGCCGGGACTCGTACGCGTTCACCTGGGTGCCCCGGGCCGACGAGGTCGGGGACTACGTCGACGCGCAGCTCGCCCGCGCCGCGACGGGCAGGCTGGCGCCCTACGCGCAGATCTCCCTCGCCTCTGGACGGGCGGTCGGCGCCACCTCGTACTGGGAGCCGCGGTGCTGGCGGTCGGACGACCGGCTGGACGCCGTCGAGGTCGGCTTCACCTGGCTCGCCGCCTCCGCCCAGGGCACCGGCCTGAACGCCGAGTCCAAGCTCCTCCTCTTCCGGCACGCCTTCGAGGAGTGGGGTGTGGCACGCGTCGACCTGAAGACCGACGCCCGCAACGCCCGCTCCCGCGCGGCGATCGCGAGCACCGGCGCCCGCCTGGAGGGGGTCCTGCGCAACTGGTCCCGCTCCTGGGCGCCCGGCGAGGAAGGCCTGCTGCGCGACTCCGCGGTCTTCTCCGTGACGGCGGCCGAGTGGCCCGAGTGCCGCGACCGGCTGACCGCGCGGGTGGCGGGGGCGTCGTCCGCGGCGGGCGGGGCGACGGCCCGGTAGCGGGGCCCTCGCCGGGGCGCGGGGAGTCCCGGCCCTGTGTGCCGGGTGTGGCGTGGGGGCGACGGAGGCGCGGTTGATCCACCGGGCCCCTGGACCCGGGAGCCGGGAATCGGAAACGATCTGCCCATGAGCACGTACGACGATCTCGCGGGCGGCGCCCCGGCGCCCGAACCGCGGTCCTTCCTGATCCTGCACGGCTGGCAGAACCACCGCCCGGAGGGCCACTGGCAGCACTGGCTCGCCGGGCGGCTCCGAGAGCTGGGGCAGCACGTCGTCTATCCGCAGCTCCCGGACGCCGACGACCCGGATCCGGAGGTGTGGCTGGCCGAGCTGGCCCGCCACTTGGACGCCCGGGGCGGCTCCGAGCGCGTGGTCGTCGCCCACAGCCTGGGGGCCGTGCTGTGGCTGCGGGCCGCCGCCCGCGGGCTGCCCGGCGTCGCGGGCGTCGACCGGGTGCTGCTCGTCGCCCCGCCGTCCGCCTCCGTCCTCGCCGGGCTGCCCGAGATCGCCGGATTCACCCTGACCGAGAAGGACTTCACCCTCCCCTGTCCCACCCTGCTGGTCGCGGGCGACGACGACCCGTACTGCCCCGAGGGCGCCGACACGGTCTACGGCGACCCCCTGGGCGTACCGGCCCGGATCCTGCCCGGGGCCGGGCATCTCGGCATGGACGCGGGGTACGGGCCCTGGCCCGCGGTGCTGGAGTGGTGTCTGGACGGGACGGCGCCGCTCACCGCCCGCGCGGGCTAGTGTGCCGGCCGACCCGCTGACCGCGCGGGCCCTGCCGCTGTCCGGGGACGCCCACGTGCCGGTCGCGGACACCTCCCTGCTCGTCGGGGACGCCCGGCCGCTGGTCGTGGGCGCCCGCCCGCTGGTCGCGGGGATCGAACAGGGAGGCGGTCTGCGGGCGGTGCGCCGGGCGCTCGGGGACGACGACCGTGCCCCGGCGCCGGCGCTGCGAGGACCGGCTCCAGTCCCCGTCGCCGAGCACGAGCTGCGGGTCGAACATCACGACCACTCCGGCCAGGATCAGGAAGACGACCGGTCCGATGAGCATGGGGAGCAGGATCGAGGCCGGTGAGCTGTTGCCGTACAGCCCGGACACGTAGGACGCGTCCGTCGCGCCGCGCAGATGCACGCCGAGGGCGGACATGGCGGTGTAGTGCGTGCCGGTCAGGGCGACGCCCATGAGGAGGCAGGCGCCGAGGGCGGCCGTGAAACCCCGGTAGGAGGCGGCCGTCCACAGCGCGGCGGTGGCGGCGGTGACCGCGAGCAGCACGGAGGCCGACACCATGAACGAGTCGTAGTCCAGGGAGCCGTTCAGCTCGATCGCGGCCATGCCGATGTAGTGCGTGGCCACCACGGCGAGCCCGGTGAGGATCCCGGCCGCGGTGAGGGTGACGGGGGTGGCGCCGCGGTATCCCACGGCGAAGACGCCGAGGCCGACCGTCACGATGGCCACGACGAGGCTGAGCGAGGTGAGACGGGGGTCGTAGTCGATCGGGATCCCCTGGATCCTGAAGCCGACCATCGCGACGAAGTGCATGGTCCAGATGCCGCAGCCGATGGTCGCCGCCCCGAGGGCCAGCCAACCCGGCTTCCACGACTGCCGGTTGTTCAGGGACCGGACGACGCAGCGCAGCCCCAGGGCGCTGCCCAGACAGGCGACGAGATAGGAGGCCGCCGGAGTCACCGCCCCGAACTCGAAGCCCTCCACGGTGCCTTGCATATATGCCAACTCCCCCTGGGTACGGGTTACTTGGGGGAGTACGGTCCCGCACCCAGGTTGCGTGAGCGGTTCCGTACGGTAGGTGTTTGAGTTAACTCTGCGATGCGGCTTCGTTCAACGGGCGGACGGGTTGTCCGCACTCCGGACAGCGCGGCCCCGGGCGCGGTGTGGTGGTCCGGCTCATTCCCGGCCGGCGCGCAGGTCGAGCCGCCAGTCCTGGCCGGTCAGGTCCGCGCCGAAGGACCGGTGCGGCTTCTCGGCGACCAGGGCGAAGCCGTGGCGCTGGTAGACGCGCCGGGCGGCGGTCAGGACGTCGTTGGTCCACAGGACGAGCTCGTGGTAGCCGACCCCGCGGGCGAAGTCGGTGACGGCGCCGACTAGACGGTCGCCGATGCCGAGGCCCCGCGTCTCCGGCTCGACCAGCAGCAGCCGGAGGCGGGCGGTGCCGGGGGCGTCGTCCCGTACGCACATCACACAGCCGACGGGCCGGCCGTCGAGCTCGGCGATCCACACCCGTTCCAGGTGGGGGTCGTGGTCCTCGGCGAAGTCGGCGACGATCCTCGCGACCAGGCCCTCGTAGTCGGCGTTCCAGCCGTACTCGGCCGCGTACAGCGCCGCGTTGCGCTGGACGATCCAGCCGAGGTCGCCGGGGCCCGGTTCGCGCAGGAGGACGTCCTCGGGGCCGGGGGTGGCCCGTCCGTCCCCCAGGAGGGTCCGTACCGTGCGCATCGCCTCCGTGAGGCGGGGGCGGTCGGCGGGCGGCACGGTCGCCAGCAGGGTGCCCACGGTCTGGCGGGCCCGTTCGTCCAGCAGCGCGGCGGCTTCCCGGCCGCGTGCGGTGAGCGTGATTCGGCGGCGCCGCGGATCCTTGTCGGACGGGGTGCGTTCGACCAGTCCGTCCTGCTCGAACTTGTTCAGGATCCGGCTCAGGTAGCCGGAGTCCAGGGCGAGTTCGGTCCGCAGGTCGGCGGCGTCCGCCTGTGGGGTGTGCGCGAGTTCGTACAGGACGCGGGACTCGGTCAGCGTGTACGGCGCGTACAGGTGGCGGCCGTAGTCGAGCGCGCCGATGACGTTCGTGTAGAAGCGGTTGAAGGAGCGGATGTCCTGGACGGTCATGATCGGCCCCCGAGGTCGGCTGAACACGGTGTCGGCCTGCTCCGCCTGGATACCTGACCCAGTCAGAGATATCGCCACCCCGAGCATAGAACCGGTCCGACCCTCGGGCCTACCCTCCGGCCGCGGGTCCGGCCGGTGGGCGGGTCCCGGGCCGCGCCGGTACATCCGCCCGTCGCCGTTGGGTGAGTGGTGACCGTGGGCAGCGACGGGCATGTGATGTACCGGCCCGTCCCCTCCCGCCGGATCCCGACTGCGGGTGCGCGGTCCACATTCCACATACCAACCCCGGCCGGCGAAATTTTCAGCCTCTCCGGCGTTTGAGGAGCGGGGTCTGGGGCGGAGCCCCAGGTGCGATGGGGGTCCCCCCTGGTCGAGCGAAGCCGAGACCTTGGGGGAGGGTAGGGGCGGAGGGGGCGAAGAAGGGCTTTTCCCCAATCCGCCCCGGGGGCTCGGGAAACCCCGGGGCCCGGGGGAGTTCGGGAAGGGAGGTCAGGCCCGGGGAGCCCCGGTGGACCCTCGTACCATCAGTTCGCCCCGCACCGTGGCGATCCCTCCGGGCGGCGCCTCCTCCCGCCCCATGGCGATCCGCCCGGCCCGGGCCCCCGCCCCGGACAACGGCAACCGCACGGTCGTGAGAGCCGGCACGGCATCGATGCTGAACGGCAGATCGTCGAAGCCCGCGACGGACACGTCGTGCGGGATACGCAGCCCGGAGTCCCGCAACGCGGCACAGGCTCCCAGCGCCACGGTGTCGTTGGCGGCGACGACAGCCGTCAACGAAGGATCACGCCGCAGGAGTTCGAGCGTCGCCTCGTACCCGGACCGGCGGTCGTAGCGGCCGTGCACGGTCCGCCGGGGATCGTCCTCGACGCCGTGGGCGTCGAGCGCGGCCCGGTGCCCCTCCAGCCGGTGCCGGGTCGTCGTGCGCTCCTCGGGACCCGCGATGTAGCCGAGCCGCCGGTGGCCGAGACCGATCAGGTGCTCGGTGAGCTGCCTGCCGCCGCCGCGGTTGTCGAAGGTGAGCGCGATCGCCTCGGGCGCCTCCGGCGCGGGCGGCCGCCCGCACAGCACGACCCGGGTCCCCGCCTCGGTCAGCTTGCGCAGCTTGGCGGCGACCGCGCCCGCGTGCGCGGTGTCCTCTATCGCCCCGCCGGTGAGCACCACCGCGGCGGCACGCTGGCGCTGAAGGAGCGTGAGGTAGGTGAGTTCGCGCTCCGGGGAGCCGCCGGTGTTGCAGACGACCCCGAGCCGCTCCCCGCCCGCGCGCCCCCCGGGCCCGCCGATCTCCGACTGGATGGCCGCCGCCATGATCCCGAAGAAGGGGTCGGCGATGTCGTTGACCAGGATGCCGACGAGGTCGGAGGTCGCCGCGGCCAGCGAACTCGCGGGCCCGTTCAGCACGTAGTCCAGCTCGTCCACCGCCCGCAGCACCCGCTCGCGCGTGGAGGAGGCCACCGGGTAGTTCCCGTTCAGCACGCGCGACACCGTCGCGGGAGAGACCTGCGCGCGGGCCGCCACGTCCGCCAGGGTCACCGTCATCTCGTCGTCCTCCGGTCGCGCCTTGTCGTACCACTTCGTACGGGGTCGTACATGTCGTACGTCGTCGTGCCTGGTCATGTCTCGTCGTACGGCGTCGAACACGGAGTCGAAGGCCGGGCGCGCCGCTTCCCGTGGGCAGGGTCCGTGCAGACCATACGGCCATCGGGCCCCGTTGTTCGCCCCCTCGAACAACTCGTCTTCGCGGTGGTCTTGTCCATACCGCTGCACAGAGGCTAGCTTCTCCAGGCATAGAAAGCGCTTGCTGGCACGCTCACCAGTCAGCGTGCGCGGCGGCCGAGGCGTACGGAGGGAAAGACGTGACACGCAAGACGGTGCGGATCGCCATGAACGGCGTGACGGGACGCATGGGCTACCGGCAGCACCTCGTCCGCTCGATACTCGCCCTGCGCGAGCAGGGCGGCCTCGACCTCGGCGACGGCACCGTGCTGTGGCCCGAACCCGTCCTCGTCGGCCGCCGGGAGGACGCGCTCGAGGCGCTCGCCGCGCGGCACGGCCTCGACCACTGGACGACGGACCTGGACGCGGTGCTCGCCGACCCGTCCGTCGACCTCTACTTCGACGCCCAGGTGACGTCCGCCCGCGAGGAGGCCCTCAGGAAGGCCGTCGCGGCGGGCAAGCACATCTACACGGAGAAGCCGACCGCCACCGGGTTCGACGGAGCCCTCGAACTGGCCCGCCTCGCGCACGCGGCGGGCGTCCGGCACGGCGTCGTCCAGGACAAGCTCTTCCTGCCCGGACTGCTCAAGCTGAAGCGGCTCGTCGACGGCGGCTTCTTCGGCCGGATCCTGTCCGTGCGCGGGGAGTTCGGCTACTGGGTCTTCGAGGGCGACTGGCAGAGCGCCCAGCGGCCCTCCTGGAACTACCGCGCCGAGGACGGCGGCGGCATCGTCGTCGACATGTTCCCGCACTGGGAGTACGTCCTGCACGAACTCTTCGGCCGCGTCACCTCCGTCCAAGCGCTCACCGCCACCCACGTCCCGCAGCGCTGGGACGAGCGGGGCAAGCCCTACGACGCCACGGCCGACGACGCGGCCTACGGCATCTTCGAGCTGGAGGGCGGCGCGGTCGCCCAGATCAACTCCTCCTGGACCGTGCGCGTCAACCGCGACGAGCTGGTGGAGTTCCAGGTCGACGGCACCGACGGCTCGGCCGTCGCCGGACTGCGCAACTGCCGCGTCCAGCACCGTGGTTCGACCCCCAAACCGGTCTGGAACCCGGACATCCCGGCCACCTACTCCTTCCGCGACCAGTGGCAGGAGGTCCCCGACAACGCCGAGTTCGACAACGGCTTCAAGGCCCAGTGGGAGCTGTTCCTGCGGCACGTCTACGCCGACGCCCCCTACCGCTGGGACCTCCTGGCCGGCGCCCGCGGTGTCCAGCTCGCCGAACTGGGGCTGAAGTCCTCGGCCGAGGGCCGCCGCCTCGACGTACCGGAGATCACCCTGTGAGCATCCGACTCCCCGGCTCCGGCGGCCGGTTGCGTACCTACGAGCCGCGCACCGACCCCCTTCCCGTTCTCCCCGCGGGTGAGCCTCTCGTCTCCCGTACGGTCTTCGCCGCCGCGCACGTCGTCGCCGACCCGTACGCGGACGTCTCGCCCGACGCGCCCGCCGCCGTCGACTGGGACGCCACCCTCGCCTTCCGGCGCCACCTGTGGGCGCACGGCCTCGGGGTCGCCGAGGCGATGGACACCTCCCAGCGCGGCATGGGCCTGGACTGGGCGGGCGCGGCAGAACTGATCCGGAGGTCCTCGGCCGAGGCCGGGGCCGTCGGCGGCGCGATCGTCTGCGGCGTCGGCACGGACCAGCTCACCGGCCCGGCCACGCTCCCCGAGGTGCGGGCCGCCTACGAGGAACAGCTCGCCCTCGTCGAGGAGTCGGGCGCACGGCCGGTCCTGATGGCCTCGCGCGCCCTCGCCGCGGCCGCCACCGGACCCGAGGACTACCTCGACGTCTACGGCCACCTCCTGCGCCAGGCGGCAGGACCGGTGATCCTGCACTGGCTGGGCCCCATGTTCGACCCGGCCCTCGAGGGCTACTGGGGCTCGGACCGCCTGGACCCGGCGACGGAGGTGTTCCTGGAGGTGATCGCCGCCCACCCGGACAAGGTGGACGGCGTCAAGGTCTCTCTGCTGGACGCCGGACGGGAGGTCGCGCTGCGCCGCCGCCTCCCCGACGGCGTCCGCTGCTACACCGGCGACGACTTCAACTATCCCGAGCTGATCGCGGGCGACGAACGCGGCTTCAGCCACGCGCTGCTCGGCGTCTTCGACCCGCTCGCCCCTCTCGCCGCCCGCGCGGTGCGCGTCCTGGACACCGGCGACACCAAGGGCTTCCGTGAACTCCTCGACCCGACGGTCGAGCTGGCCCGGCACCTCTTCCAGCCCCCGACCCGCTTCTACAAGACGGGCGTCGTCCTGCTGGCCCATCTCGTCGGCCACCAGGACCACTTCGCGATGGTGGGCGGCCTCCAGTCGGCCCGCTCCCTGCCGCACCTCGCCCGCGCCTACGAACTCGCCGACGCACTGGGCCTGTTCCCGGACCCGGGGCTCGCCGAGGCCCGGATGAAGACCCTGCTCGCCCTGTACGGAGTGACCTCATGAGCAGCCTCGCCCGCTTCTCCGTCAACCAGATGACGGTCAGACAGCTCTCGATGCCCGAACTGGTCGCCGCCTGCCTGGAGACGGGCGTCCCGGGCGTCGGCCTGTGGCGCGAACCCGTGCGGTCGTACGGCCTCGACGCCACCGCGAAACTCGTCCACGACGCGGGTCTGGCCGTCACCACCCTGTGCCGGGGCGGCTTCCTCACGGCGATCGACCCGGGGGAGCGGCGGCGCGCCCTGGACGACAACCGGGCCGCCGTCGACGAGGCGGCGGCCCTCGGCACCGACACCCTCGTGCTCGTCTCCGGCGGCCTGCCGCTGGGTTCCAAGGACCTGCACGGAGCCCGGGAGCGCATCGCCGACGCGCTCGGCGAACTCGGCCCGTACGCCGCCTCCCGGGGGGTGCGTCTGGCCGTCGAACCGCTCCACCCCATGTACGCGGCCGACCGCTGCGTGGTGTCCACCCTCGCCCAGGCCCTGGACCTCGCGGAACGCTTCCCCGCCGACCAGGTGGGCGTCACCGTCGACACCTACCACCTCTGGTGGGACGACACGGCCCCCGCCCAGATCGCCCGAGCGGGTGCGGGCGGACGCATCCACGGCTTCCAGCTCGCCGACTGGACCACCCCGCTGCCCGCGGGCGTCCTCGACGGCCGCGGCCAGCTCGGCGACGGCTCGGTCGACTTCCGGATGTGGCGCGGCCTGGTCGAGGCCGCGGGCTACACCGGGCCCATCGAGGTCGAGCTCTTCAACGAGGAGCTGTGGGCCAGGGACGGGCGCGAGGTGCTGGCCGAGACGGCGGCGCGGTTCGTCGAGCACGCGGGCTGACCCGTCTCCCGCCCGGAGAAAAAATCTTCGGAAGCGCGTGCAACCCTTCCGCGACCTCGTGGGTCGTACGTGGCATCAGGACCTTTGGAGGGGGATCCGGGGGGATCGCGGGGGTTCTGATGAGGAGGGGAAAGCGAGGGGCCCGGTCGACGGACCGGGCCCCTCGAAGTCTTCCGTGAGCCGCGACCGGGACGCGAGCCCCGACCGGGTGAGTCCTCGACAGCGCCGGAGCGCTGTCGGTGACGGGCGGTACGGTCGGATCATGACCGATCAGGCGGGGGCCGCCCAGCAGGGCGAGCGACGACTGGCCACGCTGGAAGGCGTGCTCGAACGCATCACGTACGCCAACGAGGAGAACGGCTACACGGTCGCCCGGGTCGACACCGGCCGGGGCGCCGGCGATCTGCTCACGGTCGTCGGATCCCTGCTCGGCGCCCAGGTCGGCGAGTCCCTGCGCATGGAGGGCCGCTGGGGCTCCCACCCGCAGTACGGCAAGCAGTTCACCGTGGAGAACTACACGACGGTGCTCCCGGCCACCGTCCAGGGCATCCGCCGCTACCTCGGATCCGGCCTGGTCAAGGGCATCGGGCCGGTCTTCGCCGACCGCATCACCGAGCACTTCGGCCTGGACACCCTGCGGATCATCGAGGAGGAGCCCAAGCGGCTCATCGAGGTCCCCGGCCTCGGGCCCAAACGCACGGGGCGGATCGCCGACGCCTGGGAGGAGCAGAAGGCGATCAAGGAGGTCATGCTCTTCCTCCAGACCGTCGAGGTGTCCACCTCCATCGCGGTCCGCATCTACAAGAAGTACGGCGACGCCTCGATCTCGGTCGTGAAGAACCAGCCCTACCGCCTGGCGTCCGACGTCTGGGGCATCGGCTTCCTCACCGCCGACAAGATCGCCCAGTCCGTCGGCATCCCGCACGACAGCCCCGAGCGCGTCAAGGCGGGCCTTCAGTACGCCCTGTCGCAGTCCACCGACCAGGGCCACTGCTACCTCCCCGAGGAGCGGCTGATCGCGGACGCGGTGAAGCTGCTCCAGGTCGACACCGGCCTGGTCATCGAGTGCCTGGCCGAACTGGCGGCGCCCGCCGAGGACGGCGAGGACCCCGGTGTCGTACGGGAGAAGGTCCCGGGCCCGGACGGCGGCGAGCCCGTGACGGCGGTCTACCTCGTCCCCTTCCACCGCGCCGAACTCTCCCTCTCCGCACAGGTGCTGCGCCTGCTGCGCAGCGACCGCGACCGGATGCCCGGCTTCCGTGACGTCGCCTGGGACAAGGCACTGGCCTGGCTCAAGGCGCGTACGGGCGCGGACCTGGCCCCCGAGCAGGAGGCGGCGGTCCGGCTCGCGCTCACCGAGAAGGTCGCCGTGCTCACCGGAGGTCCGGGCTGCGGCAAGTCGTTCACGGTCCGCTCGATCGTGGAGCTGGCCCGTGCCAAGAAGGCGAAGGTGCTGCTCGCGGCACCCACCGGCCGCGCCGCCAAACGTCTGGCCGAGCTGACCGGGGCCGAGGCCTCCACCGTGCACCGGCTTCTGGAGCTCAAGCCGGGCGGTGACGCGGCCTACGACAAGGACCGCCCGCTGGACGCCGACCTGGTCGTCGTGGACGAGGCCTCCATGCTCGACCTGCTGCTCGCCAACAAGCTGGTCAAGGCGGTGCCCCCGGGAGCCCATCTGCTCTTCGTCGGTGACGTCGACCAGCTCCCGAGCGTCGGCGCCGGCGAGGTGCTGCGCGACCTGCTCGCCGAGCGGGGCCCGGTCCCCGCGGTGCGTCTCACCAAGGTCTTCCGCCAGGCCCAGCAGTCCGGGGTGGTGACCAACGCGCACCGGATCAACTCCGGGCAGCATCCGGTCACCGACGGCATGAAGGACTTCTTCCTCTTCGTCGAGGACGACACCGAGGAGGCGGGGCGGCTCACCGTGGACGTGGCGGCCCGTCGGATTCCGGCCAAGTTCGGTCTCGACCCCCGCCGAGACATCCAGGTCCTCGCCCCCATGCACCGCGGCCCGGCCGGCGCGGGTCTCCTGAACGGACTGCTCCAGCAGGCCATCACCCCCGGCCGCCCGGACCTCGCCGAGAAGCGGATCGGCGGCCGGGTCTTCCGGGTCGGCGACAAGGTCACCCAGATCCGCAACAACTACGACAAAGGGGAGAACGGCGTCTTCAACGGCACCGTGGGTGTCGTCACCTCCCTCGATCCCGTCGAACAGCGGCTGACGGTGCGCACGGACGAGGACGAGGAGGTGCCGTACGAATTCGACGAGCTCGACGAACTGGCCCACGCCTACGCGGTGACCATCCACCGCTCCCAGGGCAGCGAGTATCCGGCGGTGGTGATCCCCGTGACCACGGGCGCCTGGATGATGCTCCAGCGCAATCTGCTCTACACGGCGGTCACCCGTGCCAAGAAGCTGGTCGTTCTCGTCGGTTCGCGCAAGGCGATAGGCCAGGCGGTGCGTACGGTGTCCGCGGGACGCCGGTGCACGGCCCTGGACTTCCGGCTCTCCGGCTCGTGAACGACCGCTCGTGGACGACCCGCTCGTGAACCACCGCCCCCACACGGCGTAACGGGCCCCGCGGGAGCGGCGAACGGGGCCTTTCGGGCATGCGACGGGGCCCGTCGGAAAAAATGATCGATCAAACGAGTCATGAAGGTCACAGAGCACTTCCGGTTGCGGGGTGGACGCGGCAGGATGAGCAGGTTGGCGGCACTCAGTGCCGCCGATAGGCCCAATGGTCGACCCCGAGTGCACTCTCCAGGGCCAAATGGGGGATGGTAGAGACAGTCAGGGCACCTCGAAGAAGAGGCACAACGTCGGTGAGGGATGACGTGAGCGACAACTCTGTAGTACTGCGGTTCGGCGATGGCGAGTACACCTACCCGGTGATCGACAGCACCGTCGGCGACAAGGGCTTCGACATCGGCAAGCTCCGCGCCCAGACCGGTCTGGTGACGCTGGACAGCGGGTACGGCAACACCGCCGCGTATAAATCCGCGATCACCTATCTCGACGGTGAGCAGGGCATCCTCCGCTACCGCGGCTACCCGATCGAGCAGCTCGCCGAGCGGTCCACCTTCCTTGAGGTGGCCTACCTGCTGATCAACGGCGAGCTCCCGAACATCGACGAGCTCTCCACCTTCAAGAACGAGATCACGCAGCACACCCTGCTGCACGAGGACGTCAAGAACTTCTACCGCGGCTTCCCGCGCGACGCCCACCCGATGGCGATGCTGTCGTCGGTCGTCTCGGCGCTGTCGACCTTCTACCAGGACAGCCACAACCCGTTCGACGAGAAGCAGCGCAACCTCTCCACCATCCGGTTGCTCGCCAAGCTTCCGACGATCGCGGCCTACGCGTACAAGAAGTCGATCGGCCACCCCTTCGTCTACCCGCGGAACGACCTCGGGTACGTCGAGAACTTCCTGCGCATGACCTTCTCGGTCCCCGCCCAGGAGTACGAGCTCGACCCGGTCGTCGTCTCCGCGCTCGACAAGCTGCTCATCCTGCACGCGGACCACGAGCAGAACTGTTCGACGTCCACCGTGCGTCTGGTCGGCTCCTCGCAGGCGAACATGTTCGCCTCGATCTCCGCCGGCATCTCCGCGCTGTGGGGCCCGCTGCACGGCGGCGCCAACCAGTCGGTCCTTGAGATGCTCGAGGGCATCCAGGCCAACGGCGGCGACGTCGACTCCTTCATCCGCAAGGTGAAGAACAAGGAGGACGGCGTCCGCCTGATGGGCTTCGGCCACCGGGTGTACAAGTCCTTCGACCCGCGCGCGAAGATCATCAAGGCCGCGGCGCACGACGTCCTGTCCGCTCTCGGCAAGTCCGACGAGCTGCTCGACATCGCGCTGAAGCTGGAGGAGCACGCGCTCTCCGACGACTACTTCGTCTCGCGCAACCTCTACCCGAACGTCGACTTCTACACCGGCCTGATCTACCGCGCCATGGGCTTCCCGACCGAGATGTTCACGGTCCTGTTCGCCCTCGGCCGGCTGCCGGGCTGGATCGCCCAGTGGCACGAGATGATCAAGGAGCCCGGCTCCCGCATCGGCCGCCCGCGCCAGATCTACACGGGCATCGTCGAGCGCGACTTCGTGCCGGTCGAGGCCCGCTGAGGCTCGCACACGACCACCGGGCTCCGTAGGCGGGGCCCGGTGAACCTGTGACCAGGCGAAAAACGGAAAGCGCCCTGCTACCGGTCCCCCCACGGGCCGGCAGTCAGGGCGCTTTCCTTGTCCCGGTGCGGATTCCCCCCACGGGATCCGGCCGGGCGTCTGTGGACAGCGCCTGAATCGCTGTGTGCCGGCACGGGGCCGACGGTGAGCCGGGCGAGCGGAACTCGCCGTACTTCGGTGGTGCGGTGCGATCTGCCGGGACGCGTACGGATCGGGAGGGCCGCTCAAAGCTCCCCGCAGTACGTGCCCCGGCGACGCAATTTCCGGGAACGTCCCCCAAGACATCCCCAGATGCCAGTCACGCCCCCCAAGACGCTTCTGACATCGCCAACTTAGACTGACGAACCCCTTCGGTGGTTACGTTCACATCACTGTGATCTGGATCTCTTGCATATGTCCTGAAGATACGCAAGAGCCCCGATATGGGAATCGCGGACCAATCGTAAGGAAGATGCGCGAGCCTTGTGAAGAGCTTATGTGAGGCTCTCGTTGGACTCTAGGGGGACTCAGGCTCTGTCGTCACGCGAATGCTCTCAGTCGAAGGCTGTTCGTGACCACGAAAACGGACGAAAAGGCCATCGCGGCCCCCGCGATCATCGGATTGAGCAGACCGGCGGCCGCGAGCGGCAGCGCGGCCACGTTGTATCCGAAGGCCCAGACCAGATTTCCCTTGATCGTCGACAGGGTGGCGCGCGCCAGCCGGATGGCGTCCGCGGCCGCGCGCAGATCCCCGCGCACGAGCGTCAGGTCGCTCGCCTCGATCGCCGCGTCCGTGCCCGTGCCCATCGCGAGGCCCAGATCGGCGGTGGCGAGCGCCGCCGCGTCGTTCACCCCGTCGCCGACCATCGCGACGGTCCGGCCCTCGCCCTGGAGCCGGGCGACCACGGCGACCTTGTCCTCGGGCAGCACCTCGGCGATCACGTCGTCCGGGCCGATGCCGACCTCCCGCGCCACGGCCTCGGCGACCGCCCGGTTGTCCCCGGTCAGCAGCATCGGCGTGAGCCCGAGCTCCCGCAGTTCGCGCACGGCCTCGGCGCTCGTCTCCTTGACCGTGTCGGCGACGGCCAGCACGCCCGCCGCCGTGCCGTCCAGCGCGACCACGACGGCCGTACGGCCCGCCGCCTCGGCCGCGCTCTTCGCGTCCGCAAGCGTTCCCGGCAGTGTCCCGGGGAACCGGCCGACGGTGACCTCGACGCCGGCCACCCGCCCGCGCACGCCCCGCCCGGGCACGTTCTCGAAGTGCTCCGGCGCCGGAAGGTCACCGACGCGCTCCTGAGCGCCTGTCGCGATCGCTCGGGCAACCGGATGCTCGGAGGCGTGTTCCAGGGCTCCCGCGAGCCGCAGGACGTCTTCCTCGGCCCGTCCCTCGGCGACGTGGACCTCGTGCAGGCCCATGCGGCCCGTCGTCACCGTGCCGGTCTTGTCCAGGAGGACGGTGTCGACACGGCGGGTGGACTCCAGGACCTCGGGTCCCTTGATCAGGATGCCGAGCTGGGCGCCGCGGCCGGTGCCGACCATGAGGGCGGTCGGGGTGGCCAGGCCGAGCGCGCACGGGCAGGCGATGATCAGCACCGCGACGGCGGCGGTGAAGGCCGCGACCGTGTCGCCGGTGACCGCGATCCAGGCCGCGAAGGTGCCGAGCGCGATGAGCAGGACGACGGGCACGAAGACCCCGGAGATCCGGTCGGCCAGACGCTGCACCTCGGCCTTGCCGTTCTGCGCGTCCTCGACGAGCCGGGCCATCCGCGCGAGCTGCGTGTCCGCGCCGACCCGGGTGGCCTCGACGACGAGCCGGCCCCCCGCGTTCACGGTCGCACCGGTGACGGCGTCCCCGACGCCCACGTCCACCGGCACCGACTCGCCGGTCAGCATGGACGCGTCCACGGCCGACGTGCCCTCGACGACGGTGCCGTCGGTGGCGATCTTCTCGCCGGGCCGCACGACGAAGCGGTCGCCGACGGCCAGCAGCGCCACGGGGAGGCGGACCTCACGGCCGTCCCGCAGGACGGCGACGTCCTTGGCGCCGAGTTCCAGCAGTGCCCGCAGCGCCGCTCCCGCGCGCCGCTTGGAGCGGGCCTCCAGGAAGCGGCCGAGCAGGATGAACGCGATGACTCCCGCGGCGACCTCCAGATAGAGCGTGGAGGCGCCGTCCGTACGGGAGACGGTGAACTCGAAGCCGTGCCGCATGCCCGGCATGCCCGCGTCGCCGAAGAACAGCGCCCACAGGGACCAGCCGAACGCGGCGAGGGTGCCGACCGAGACCAGGGTGTCCATGGTGGCCGCGCCGTGCCGCGCGTTCGTCGCGGCGGCCCGGTGGAAGGGCAGTCCGCCCCAGACCACGACCGGCGCGGCGAGCGTCAGGGAGAGCCACTGCCAGTTGTCGAACTGGAGGGCCGGGATCATCGACATGAGGACCACGGGCAGGGCGAGCACCGCGGAGACGGTCAGCCGCTCGCGCAGGGCGGCCGTCTCGGGATCGTCGACGGCCGCGGGGGCCTCCCGCTCGGGCGGTGAGGGCGGCGCGGGCGGCGGGGGCTCCTCGGCGGTGTAGCCCGTCTTCACCACGGTGGCGATCAGATCGGCGACCCGTACCCCTTCGGGGTAGGACACCTTGGCCTTCTCGGTCGCGAAGTTGACCGTGGCGGTGACGCCGTCCATGCGGTTGAGCTTCTTCTCGACGCGGGCCGCGCAGGAGGCGCAGGTCATCCCGCCGATGGAGAGTTCGATCTCCGAGGGCGTGCCTATCGGCGTCTCGGGTGCTGCGGTGGTCATGGTGCGGCTCCAGGAAGGGGCCGGGCCGCGCGGAGCCGGTATCAGCCGGTCGGCACGGCCCGGTACGGAGAAGGAGAGCTGCGGGGCTCGCTCAGGCCAGGCCGACGAGCTCGAAGCCCGCCTCGTCGACGGCGGCGCGGACGGCGCCCTCGTCGAGCGCGGCATCGGAGACGACGGTGACCTCGCCGGTGGAGGCGACGGCCTTCACGGAGCTCACGCCGGGGATCGCGGAGATCTCGCCGCCGACGGAGCCTTCACAGTGGCCGCAGCTCATGCCGCTCACCTTGTACACGGTGGTGACGGAACCCGGGGTGCCGGTCTGGGCGGTCATGACGTTACTCCTCATCGAGGCGTTCTGGGGTGTGCGTGCACGGGAGGGATCCCTGGGAACCCAGGGTTCCCCTCGACACTCACCACACTATACCCCTAGGGGGTATTTCTCCAAGCGGTGTCGCGGTGCGCCAGGGAGCGCGCCCAGACCAGTCCGGCGAGCGCGACGAGGAACAGGCCGCCCACGGAGAGCAGGGCGAGGAGGTGGTCCTGTCCGCCGGTGGGTCTCGGCAGTCCGCCGCGGTCCGGCAGCGTTCCGGCGTGGCCGAGCCGGCCCACCAGCCACAGCGCGATCCCGTGCGTCGAGTCCCACAGGGCGTGCAGCAGGGAGGCGCCGAGGCAGGCGCCGGCCACCTGGACGCCCGGGCGGAAGCGCCCGTCGGGGCGGCGCCGCGCCAGCAGGGCGGCGCCCGTGACCGCGGTCCACAGGCCGTGCCCGAACGGGGTGAGCGCCCCGCGCAGGGTCTCGGTCTCCAGGAGCGTGCGCAGGCCGACGCCTTGCAGGGAGAGGGCCGCCTCGAAGGCGTGGCCCGCGCTCTCCAGGGCCGCGAAGCCGAACCCGAGCGTCGCGCCGAGCACCAGGCCGGCCCGTGGCCCGCGGATCCGGGGGTGCCGGCGCAGCAGGAACATCAGCGCGCCGAGCTTCACGGCCTCCTCGGCGAGTCCGGCCCACACGAACATTCCCGTCGAGGGGCGGGTGAGCTGGTACACCGTCACCGAGGCGCCCACCGCGCCCAGGCCGCCGCCCGCCAGGAAGCAGCCGAGGAGCGTGCTCGTGCCCAGGTCGCGGCCGTGCCGCTCGTACGCCCAGAGCACGAAGGCGACCGGCACGAGGAAACCGCCCAGCAGGATCAGCGTCGGCAGCGGTGTGACGTCCCTGGTGGCGTACGTGACGACCGCGGTCAGCGTCCAGAGGGCCGCCCCGGTGACCAGGCAGCGCTTCCAGAGTCCGGCGGGGATCCGGGGGTACGGCGGAGGGGGCTGCTGCGGTCCGGGAATGCGGGCCCGGGGTGTGCCCGGCGGCTGGTTCTGGGTCACGGCCATCCCTCTGTCCCCCGGGGGCGGCCCGTGGGTTCGGACGGGGGACCCGCGTTCCGGTGCGCCGGGGCGGCCCGGCGCGCGTGGCACGGGTGCGCGGACGCATCGATGCCGCGGATCGCTGATCGATTTGTCCGAACCTTATGACACATGTCCCGGATGTCGCAGGCGGGAGCGCTGGTGCCGCCCCGTCCGGCGCGGCTCAGAGTCCGGCGGGCGACCCGCTCGCGAGCAGCGGCTCCAGATAGCGGTGCATGACCGTCTTCAGCTCCGCGATGTAGCCGTCCCGCTCGGCGCCCTCGTGGGACATGACCAGGGTGAGGCCGGCCTTGAACAGATGGACCGTCATGTTCGCCGCGCGGGTGCGCTCGTCGGACGGCAGGTCCGGCAGGCGGGCCGCGATCATCTCCTCGACGCGGGCGAGGAGGGTGCCGTGCAGGGTGCCGATCTCCTCGACGATCACGCCCGGGGTGTCGGCCCCGTGCATCAGGACGGCGAAGGCCGGGTTCTCGACGTTGAACTCGATCAGCGGGTCGAGGACCGCGTCGAGCATCCGGTCCAGCGGGAGGTCGAGGTTCTCCTGGGCGAGCGCCTGTCCGTGCGAGCGGGCCCAGTGGTCGAGGAGCTGGTCGCTGAGGCCGACGGCGATGGCCTCCTTGTTCGGGAAGAACTGGTAGAGCGTGCCGGGCGAGACACCGGCCTCGCGGGCGATGGCGTTGGTGCTCGCCGCGGTGTAGCCGGACCGGCAGAACACCGAGGCCGCCGCTTCCAGGAGCTGGGCGACACGGCGCTCCCCGCGGGCCTGGCGGCGGCGCGGCCTCTCCTCGGCCGGCTGCGGGTGCTCCGGGGGCTCCTCGGTCTGCTGCTTCTCGGGCACGGGTCATCCCCAGCTTCTCGGGACACGATTGACAAACGCGAGCGGGCACTCGCATTCTTGAAAAACGCGAGCGACGTCTCGTGTTTGCCAGTCTATGGCAATAGGCGATCCATGATGCCTGCACGGATGCGGGTCATCGGGTCACGGTGAAGGGGACACCGCATCATGTCCGAAGTCGACGGCGCGGACGACGGGCCCGCGACGGGGCCCGGCGGCAGCCGGGCCGAGCAGGGGGCCGAGCGCGGGGGTACGGGCTCGGGCGGAGGTGCGGACGAGGGCGCGCGCCTCGGCGGCTGGACCCGGTTCGTGACCGCCCGCCCACGGCTCTCCCTGCTCGTCGCCCTCTTGCTGACCGCGCTCGCCGTGGTCGCCGGCAGCGGCGTCGCGGACCGGCTGGGCAGCGGCGGCTGGGAGGACCCCACCGCGCAGTCCACGTATGCGACCAAGGCCCTGGAGCGGGAGTTCCCCGCCTCGCAGCCCAACCTGCTGCTCCTTCTCGACACGGGCAAGGCCTCGGTCGACGACCCCGCGGTGGCCGCGGAGGCCCGGCGGATCACGGCACGTCTGGCCGCCGAGCACGGCGTCACCGGCGTCGGCTCGTACTGGCAGACTCATTCGCCCACGCTGAAGGCCCGCGACGGCCACGAAGCGCTGATCGCCGCCCGGCTCACCGGCGACGAGACGGCCGCGGCCCGTACCCTGGACCGCATCGCACCCTCCTACCGAGGGAAGAGCGGGCCCGTCGAGGTCGAGGTCGGCGGACCGGTCGCCGTGCGCCACGAGATGCAGACGACCATCAAGGAGGACCTCACCCGGGCCGAGATGATCGCCCTTCCGGTGACCCTCCTGCTGCTGGTCATGGTCTTCGGGAGCGCCGTCGCGGCCCTGCTCCCGCTCGGGGTCGGGATCATCGCGATCCTCGGCACCAACGCCGTGCTGCGCGGACTCACCGAGGTCACGGACGTCTCGGTCTTCGCGATGAACCTCACGACGGCCCTCGGCCTCGGACTCGCCATCGACTACGCCCTGTTCATCGTCCGCAGGTTCCGCGAGGAACTGGCCGGCGGCGCGCCGCCGCGCACCGCGATCGGGATCACCCTGCGCACCGCGGGCCGGACGGTGCTCTTCTCCTCCCTCACGGTCGCCGTGTCGCTGGCCGCGATGCTCGTCTTCCCGCAGTACTTCCTGCGCTCCTTCGCCTACGCGGGCATCGCCGTCGTGCTGCTCGCCGCGGCCGCCGCCCTGATCCTGCTCCCCGCGGCGCTGATGCTCCTCGGCGACCGGGTGAACTCCCTCGACCTGAGGCGGCTGTTCCGGCGCGGCACGCCGGACCCGGCCGCCGGCGGGGCCCTCTGGGGACGCACGGCCTCGCTCGTCATGCGCAGGGCGCCGCTCTTCGCGGTGGCCACCACGGCCGGCCTCATCGTTCTCGGACTGCCCTTCCTGGGCGTGAAGTTCGGCACGGCCGACGACCGGCAGCTCCCCTCGGGCGCGGAGTCGCACATCGTGCAGCAGCACATCCGCGACGGCTTCCCCGGCAGCCCGGGCAGCGCTCTGGAGGTCCTGGCCGAGGGTGGCGCCACGGACACGGAGTACGCCGGGTACCGCGAGCGGATCGCCGCCCTGCCCGGGGTGCTGCGCGTGGACGGCCCGCTGGTGAAGGGCGACGCCGCCTACTTCTCGGTCCTGCCGAAGGGCGAGGCCGTGGACGAGGGGGCCCAGCGGCTGGTGGGCGAACTCCGATCGGCCGACGCTCCGTTCAAGACCTCCGTGACCGGCACGGCGGCCGTCCTGGTCGACTCCAAGAACGCGATAGGCGACCGGCTCCCGTGGGCGGCCGGCTTCATCGCGATCGTCACGCTGTTCCTGGTGTTCCTGCTGACGGGCAGCGTGCTGATACCGCTCCAGGCGGTCCTGCTCAACGCGCTCAGTCTGACCGCGATGTTCGGCGCCGTGGTCTGGGTCTTCCAGGACGGCCATCTCTCCGGCCTCCTCGACTTCACCAGCTCCGGCTCGATCGAGACGACCCTCCCGGTCCTGATGTTCTGCGTCGCCTTCGGCCTCTCCATGGACTACGGCGTCTTCCTCCTCTCCCGCATCAAGGAGGAGTACGACCACACCGGCGACCACCGGGAGGCGGTCCGTTTCGGACTCCAGCGCACCGGTGGGCTGATCACCGCGGCGGCGGTCATCCTCGCGGTGGTGATGGTCGCCATCGGCACCTCCCGGGTGGCCAACACCAAGATGCTCGGACTCGGGGTCGCGCTGGCCGTCCTGATGGACGCGATGGTCGTCCGCAGCCTGCTGGTCCCGGCGGTGATGCGGCTGACGGGCAGGGCCACCTGGTGGGCACCGGGCCCGCTGCGCCGCTTCCACGACCGCTTCGGCCTCAGCGAGTCGGAACCACCGACGGCCTCGGCCCCGTCCCCGGACACCGAGCCGGTCACGGACACCGAGTCCGCCTCAGGCACCCGGTCCCCGGCGGGGGGGTCCACCCTGGACAAGGTGTCCGGGGCGGAGCCGGACGCCGCGGAGGAGCCGGACGCCGCGGAGGAGCCGGACGCCGAGTCCGCCCGGGACACGGCGGAGGCGCGCCGCTAGCGTCTCCTCGGGAGTGATCTCCGAGTGGAGGGCGGGAGCCGATGCGGGCAGTGGTGTTCGAGCGGTACGGGGAGCCGGCCGAGGTCCGGGAGGTGGCGGACCCGGTGCCCGCGGAGCACGGGGTGGTGGTGCGGGTCGAGGCCACGGGGCTGTGCCGGAGCGACTGGCACGGCTGGATGGGCCACGACCCGGACATCACGCTGCCGCACGTGCCCGGCCACGAACTGGCCGGTGTCATCGAGGCGGTGGGCGCCGGGGTGAGCGGTCACCGCCCCGGCGACCGGGTCACCGTCCCCTTCGTCTGCGCCTGCGGTGGCTGTGCCGCCTGCGCGGCGGGCGACCAGCAGGTGTGCGAGCGGCAGACCCAGCCGGGGTTCACGCACTGGGGCTCCTTCGCCCAGTACGTGGCGCTCGACCACGCCGACGTGAACCTGATCCCGCTGCCGGAGGAGCTGTCCTTCGCGACGGCGGCCTCGCTGGGCTGCCGGTTCGCCACGGCGTTCCGGGCGGTGGTCGCGCAGGGGAGGGCGGCTCCGGGGGAGTGGGTCGCGGTGCACGGCTGCGGGGGCGTGGGCCTGTCGGCGGTGATGATCGCGGCGGCCTCCGGCGCACGGGTCGTGGCCGTCGACGTGTCTCCCGAGGCGCTCGCTCTGGCACGGAGCTTCGGTGCGGCGGAGTGCGTGGACGCCTCCGTCGTCACGGACCCGGCGGGGGCGGTCCGTGAGCTGACCGGAGGGGGCGCGCACGTCTCGCTGGACGCCCTCGGATCGCCGGGCACGTGCGCGGCCTCGGTGAACGGCCTGCGCCGCCGCGGCCGGCACGTCCAGGTCGGCCTGCTGCCCACCCCGACCGGTCTCACACCGGTCCCGATGGCCCGTGTGATCGCCCTCGAACTCGAACTCCTCGGCAGCCACGGGATGGCGGCCCACGCCTACCCGCCCCTGCTGGAGCTGGTCCGCGCCGGAGTGCTCCGCCCGGATCTCCTCGTGACCTCCACCATCGGGCTGGACGCGGCGCCCTCCGCCCTGGCCGCCATGGGATCGGCTCCGGGCCGGGGCGTGACGGTCGTCGAGCCGTGGGCGTGAGGGCGCCGGTCGAGGCGCAGGAGCGGACGGGTCCGGCGCGAGGGTGATTGATCCGGCCGGGGGGGGGGGGGGGGCGGGGGGGGGGGGGGGGCCCCCACGAGGGGGCAGTCGCCTCCCCCGCCCCCCATCCCCCCGCCAGAGGAGAAACCACAACAGAAAGGAGGTATGTGCCCAACGAG
>NZ_JBVHTL010000002.1:1123165-1190220 GCF_055565895.1 Streptomyces sp. NPDC028298 | reverse complement strand
CGTCCACGCCAGGGCCGGAACACACCCCAACAACCACCCACCCCCCCCCCCCCCCCCCCCCCCCCCCCCCCCCCCCCCCCCCCCCCCCCCCCCCCCCCCCCCCCCCCCCCCCCCGACCGGAGGCGTCAGTTGTCCCTGCGGCCCCGGTTCCCCGGGCGGGAGGCCACCCAGGCGCGGACGGTGTCGGCGTACCAGTAGGGCTTTCCGGCCTCGACGTGGTCGGGTGGTGGCAGCAGCCCGTGTTTGCGATAGGACCGGACGGTGTCCGGCTGCACCTTGATGTGCGCGGCGATCTCCTTGTACGACCAGAGCCGGCGGTCGGTCATGAGTGGCACCTCCCCGCGCGCGCCGCGGCGGCGGCCTGGGACGGTCGTCGGGGGAGCCGGGCGCTGCGCTGGTGATCACAAAGCGTGTGCCCGGTGAACGACGCAGCGTGAGGGCTGGGCCGTGGCTGTGGCCCGGGTGTGACGCAAGACCCGCGTATACGCGACATGTGTGACACGAAGGAGTTTTTTGTGACACGAGTGACGCATGGGCGGTAGCGGGACGGAGTCGCCGCCGGGCCGTCCGACCCCTGCCCGCCGTCCGACGCCCGCTGTCCGGCGCCCGCTGTCCGGCGCCCGCCCGCCGATCCGCCCCGCTCGCCGGACGGGGATGCCCGGCCCCCGCCCTGCGTGGGCGGCAGCCGGATGTGGTCGCCGCCGGGCCGCGTGGACGGCCCGCCGGGCCCCGAGCACCCGGCGGGCCGGTGGTCCTCCGTCCGGGTGCCCAGGGACGCGGGAGTCAGGCCCCGCAGGACCTCAGGAACTCCCGGGTGCGCCGCGCGATCGGCAGCGGCTTGTCCGGCGGGCACGGGTACATGTCCTGCTCGACGATCGCGAAGAGCTCGACGCCGAGGTCCTGCGCGGCGGCGAGGACGGGTTCCAGCTCCGGCACGCCGGAGGGCGGTTCGCACATCACGCCGCGCGCCACGGCGGGCCCGAACGGCAGCTCCTCCGCCCGCACCCCGGCCAGCACCCGCGGGTCCACCTGCTTGAGATGGAGGTAGCCGATGCGCTCGCCGTACGTCTCGATGAGCTTGACGCTGTCGCCGCCGCAGTAGGCGTAGTGACCCGTGTCCAGGCACAGCGACACCAGCGAGGAGTCGGTCGCGTCGAGGAAACGGGTGACGTTCCGCTCGCTGTCGATGTGCGTGTCCGCGTGCGGATGGACGACCACCCGCAGCCCGTAGCGCTCGCGCACCTCATGGGCGAGCCGCTCGGTCTGGGTGGCCAGATCCCGCCACTGGGCCGGCGTCAGTTCACTGTCCTCCAGCACCGCGCCGGTCTTGTCGTCCCGCCAGAAGGCCGGGATGACCACGAGGTGCCCGGCCCCCATGGCCTGGGTGAGCGCCGCGATGTCCGAGACGTGCGCCCAGGTGGACTCCCACACGTCAGGACCCCGGTGCAGCCCGGTGAAGACCGTGCCCGCCGACACGCCGAGCCCGCGCCGGGCGGTCTCCTCGCGCAGGACGTCCGGATCGGTGGGCAGATAGCCGTACGGACCGAGCTCGATCCACTCGTAGCCCGATCCGGAGACCTCGTCGAGGAAACGCTGCCAGGGGACTTGCAGGGGGTCGTCGGGGAACCAGACGCCCCAGGAGTCGGGAGCCGAACCGATCCGGATGCGCGAGAGTGAGGACGGAGGTGACGACCGCGGTGACGACTTCGGCGAGGGTCCGGGGGATGACTGCGGCGATGACTGCGGCGGCGACGACGTCATGGGCGCCAGCTTCCGGCGGCTCCCGGGAGGTGTCAAGCCATGGTCCGAATGTCTGGACAAAACGTTGACAGGGTCCCCTCGCGGGGCTAGACCTGGGAGCAGCCGCAGGGACCGCCGAGAAGGGAACTCGATGGCGTACGAGCTGATCACCATGGGGCGGATCGGCGTGGACCTCTACCCCTTGCAGACGGGGGTCCCGCTGTCCCGGGTGACCTCCTTCGGCAAGTTCCTCGGCGGCTCGGCCACCAACGTGGCGGTGGCCGCCGCGCGGCTCGGACGGCGTACCGCCGTCGTCACCCGAACGGGCGCCGATCCCTTCGGAACCTATCTGCGTGAGGCGCTGCGCGACTTCGGTGTCGACGACCGCTGGGTCACCGAGGTCCCGGGACTGCCGACGCCGGTCACCTTCTGCGAGATCTTCCCGCCGGACGACTTCCCCCTGTACTTCTACCGGCAGCCCAAGGCCCCCGACCTGGAGATCCACGCCGGTGAACTCGACCTCGACGCCCTGCGCGAGGCCCGCGTCTTCTGGATGACCGGCACGGGACTCAGCGCGGAACCCAGCCGGACGGCCACCCTCACCGCCCTGGCCCACCGGGCCCGCTCCGGTACGACGGTCTTCGACCTCGACTGGCGTCCCATGTTTTGGAAAGACGCGGCCTGGGAGGGCCCGGCCGCCGCGCGGCCCTTCTACGCCGAGGCCCTGCGCCACGCCACCGTCGCCGTCGGCAACGTCGACGAGGTCGAGGTCGCCACCGGGGAACGGGATCCGCACGCGGCGGCCGCCGCGCTCCTCGCCGCCGGCGTCGAACTCGCCGTGGTGAAACAGGGACCCAAGGGCGTCCTCGCCGTCCACCGCGACGGCACCACGGCCGAGGTCCCGCCCCTCCCGGTCGAGGTCCTCAACGGACTCGGCGCGGGCGACGCGTTCGGCGGCTCCCTCTGCCACGGACTGCTCGCCGGCTGGGACCTGGAGAAGACCGTGCGCCACGCCAACGCGGCCGGCGCCATCGTCGCCTCCCGGCTGGAGTGCTCCTCCGCGATGCCCACCGCGCACGAGATCGAACAGTCCCTCGCCTTCGGAGCGGTGCGGTGAGAGCGGGCCACGTCAGGGGAGCACGCCCCGAACAGGGCGGTGACGGCCCCGCGCCCGTACGCGTCGACGTCTCCGCCCTCGCCCGGACCCGGGCCCGCACACCCGAGGCGGTCGCGGAGGCCGCGGCCCGGCGCGTACGGCGGCCGCTGATGGAGGGCTCGGGCCGGCTGATGATCGTCGCCGCGGACCATCCGGCCCGCGGCATGCTGGCCGTGGGCGAGCGGAGACTGGCCATGGCGGGGCGCGCCGATCTGCTGGAGCGCCTGTGCGTCGCGCTCGCCCGCCCCGGGGTCGACGGGGTGCTCGCCACCGCCGACATACTGGACGACCTGCTACTCCTCGGCGTGCTCGACGGCAAGGTGGCCGTCGGCTCGATGAACCGCGGCGGCCTGGCGGGCTCCGCCTTCGAGATGGACGACCGGTTCACCGGTCACCGCCCGAGGGACATCGAGCGGTTCGGCCTCGACGCCGGAAAACTCCTGCTGCGCATCGACTACGACGACCCCGGCTCGCTGCGCACGCTGGAGTCCGCCGCCCGCGTGATCGACGACATGGCCGAACGTCAACTTCCCGTCTTCGTCGAACCGTTCCTCTGCCGTCGCCGGGACGACGGCACCCTGCGCAACGATCTGAGCGCCGAGGCCGTCACCAAGTCCCTCGCCATCGCCGGCGGCCTGGGCGGCAGTTCGGCGTACACCTGGCTGAAGGTCCCCGTCACCGAGAACCCGGACGACATGGCCCGGGTCATGGAGACCTCCACGCTGCCCGCCGTCCTGCTCGGCGGCGATGTCGGCGAGGACCAGGAGGGTGCGTACGAGAAATGGCGCGGGGCGCTCCAACTCCCCACCGTGCAGGGCCTGGTGGTGGGCCGTTCGCTGCTGTATCCCGCGGACGGGGACGTCGCCGCGGCCGTGGACACCGCCGTAGGACTTCTGTGAGGGCCGCATGAGTCGTCCGAGCAACGAGCTGTACGTGCCCGCGGGCACCACGGCCGACGCCCACTACGCCCTCGACATCGACCCCGAACGGGCCGGCTGGACCCACAGCAGCCTGCGGATCGTGGAACTCGCCCCCGGCGGCACCCACACCTTCACCACCGGGGACAGCGAATGGATCGTGCTCCCGCTCGGCGGCGGCTGCACGGTGCGCACCAAGGACGGCATGGACGAGCAGGAGTTCCAACTCCTGGGCAGGCGGAGCGTGTTCGACGGGGTCTCCGACTTCGCGTACGTTCCCCGTGAGGCCCGGGCCCAGATCGCCTCCGGCGCGGGAGGCCGCTTCGCCCTGGCAGGAGCGAAGTGCGAGCGCCGACTCCCCGCCCGCTACGGCCCCGCGCCGGAGGTTCCCGTCGAAGACCGCGGCAGCGGCGCGTGCGCGCGCCAGGTGCGCAATTTCGCCGCCGCGGACGTCTTCGACTGCGACCGGCTCATCGCCGTGGAGGTGATCACCCCGGGCGGCAACTGGTCCTCGTACCCGCCGCACAAGCACGACGAGAACCTGCCCGGGGTCGAGTCCCTGCTGGAGGAGATCTACTACTTCGAGATCGAGGGACCGAACGGTTTCGGCTATCAGCGCGTATTCCCTTCCCGTGAGGGCGGTTCGGACGTCCTCGCCGAGGTCCGCACCGGCGACGCCGTCCTCGTCCCCGACGGATGGCACGGCCCGTCGATCGCCCAGCCCGGTCACACCATGTACTACCTGAACGTCATGGCGGGGCCGGGCGGGGACAGGGAGTGGCGGATCCGCTTCCACCCGGGACACGCGAAGAGCACAGGGGGATACCGATGACCTCGACGACGAGGCTGACGGTCGCGCAGGCGCTGGTGCGGTTCCTGGCCGCTCAGTACACCGAACGGGACGGCGAGCGCCACCGGCTGATCGGCGCCGTCTGGGGCATCTTCGGCCACGGGAACGTCGCCGGGATCGGCCAGGCGCTCGTCGAGTACGCCACGGTCCCCGGCGGCGGGACATCCGCCGCACCTCCCGTGATGCCGTTCCACCAGGGGCGCAACGAGCAGGCCATGGTGCACGCGGCCGTCGGCTACGCCCGCCAGTGCGGCCGGCTGTCCACGCACGCCGTGACCACCTCGATCGGGCCGGGCGCCACCAACCTCGTCACCGGCGCCGCGCTCGCCACCGTCAACCGGCTGCCGGTGCTGCTCCTGCCCGGCGACGTGTTCGCGGCCCGCCCCGCCGACCCGGTGCTCCAGCAACTGGAGGTCCCCTTCGCCGGGGACGTGTCGGTCAACGACTGTCTGCGCCCGGTGTCGAAGTACTTCGACCGGATCACCCGCCCCGAGGCCCTGATTCCGGCGGCGCTCCAGGCGATGCGCGTGCTCACCGACCCCGTCGACACCGGCGCCGTCACCCTCGCGCTGCCCCAGGACGTGCAGGCGGAGGCGTACGACTGGCCCGAGGAGTTCTTCGCCGAGCGGACCTGGGCGGTACGGCGCCCGGCGCCCGACGCCGGCGAGCTGGCCCGCGCCGTCGAGGCGGTCCGCGGGGCCCGGCGTCCGCTGATCGTCGCGGGCGGCGGTGTCCACCACAGCCGTGCCGAGGAGGCGCTGGCCGAGCTCGCCTCGGCCACCCGTATCCCCGTCGCCTCCACCCAGGCGGGCAAGGGTTCGCTGCGCTGGGACCACCCGCAGGACGTCGGCGGCATCGGGCACACCGGCACGGCGACCGCCGACGAGCTGGCCCGCACCGCCGACCTGGTGATCGGGGTCGGCACCCGGTTCACCGACTTCACCACCGCCTCGGGCACGCTGTTCGCGGCCTCGGACGTCCGTTTCCTCAACCTCAACATCGCCGCGTACGACGCGCACAAGCTCGCCGGCTCTCCGCTGATCGCCGACGCCCGCGCCGGTCTCGAGGCGCTCACCGAGGCGCTGCTGCGGCACCGCCACCGCGCGGAGCCCGCGTACGTCACCGAGTACACGGACGACAAGGAGCGCTGGGAGTACCGCGTCGACGCGGCCTACGAGGCGGAGGACATCGACATCCGCCCCACCCAGCCGCAGGTCCTCGGCGTCCTCGACGAGCTGGTCACCGACGAGGACATCCTGATCAACGCGGCCGGCTCGCTCCCCGGCGACCTGCACAAACTGTGGCGGGCGCGGTCGCGGGACCAGTACCACGTCGAGTACGGCTATTCGTGCATGGGCTACGAGATCCCGGCCGCGATCGGGGTGCGGATGGCGGCCCCGGACCGGCCCGTGTGGGCACTGGTCGGCGACGGCACGTATCTGATGATGCCCACCGAGATCGTCACCGCCGTCCAGGAGGATGTCGCGATCAAGGTGGTCATCCTGCAGAACCACGGGTACGCCTCCATCGGCGGGCTCTCGGAGTCCGTGGGCGGCGAGCGTCTGGGCACGGCGTACCGCCGTCTGGCCGCCGACCGTACGTACACGGGAGTGCCTCTGCCGGTGGATCTCGCGGCCAACGCGGCCAGTCTGGGTATGCGGGTCCTGCGCGCGAGGACCGTGCGTGACCTGCGGGCGGCCCTGGCCGAGGCGCGTGAGGCGGACACTCCCACTTGTGTCTACGTGGAGACCGAAACGGCAGACACAGTGTCGGGCGCGCCCCCGGCCCAGGCCTGGTGGGATGTACCTGTGGCCGAGACCGCGACCCGATCGTCGGCGGTCAAGGCCCGTGAGGAGTACGACCGGCACGTCGCCGCCCGACGCCGCCATCTGTGAAGGAGTAATTGGCCATGACGAAGACCGTCGACCACTGGATCGGTGGCAAGTCCGTCGAGGGTGCGTCGGGTACGTACGGGCCGGTCACCGACCCGGCGACCGGCGCCGTGACCACGAAGGTCGCGTTCGCGAGCGTCGAGGAGGTCGACGCCGCCGTCGCCGCCGCGAAGGACGCGTACGCCACCTGGGGGACGTCGTCGCTGGCCAAGCGCACCACGATCCTGTTCAAGTTCCGCGCGCTGCTCGACGCCCACCGCGACGAGATCGCCGCCCTGATCACCGCCGAGCACGGCAAGGTGCACTCGGACGCGCTCGGTGAGGTCGCCCGCGGTCTGGAGATCGTCGAGCTGGCCTGCGGGATCACGACGCAGCTCAAGGGCGAGCTGTCGACCGAGGTGGCCTCCCGGGTCGACGTGTCCTCGATCCGCCAGTCGTTGGGTGTCGTCGCGGGCATCACGCCGTTCAACTTCCCGGCGATGGTCCCGATGTGGATGTTCCCGATCGCCATCGCCTGCGGCAACACCTTCGTCCTCAAGCCCTCGGAGAAGGACCCGTCGGCCGCCATGAAGCTCGCCGAGCTGCTGGCCGAGGCCGGTCTGCCCGACGGTGTCTTCAACGTCGTGCACGGCGACAAGGTGGCCGTCGACCGCCTCCTGGAGCACCCGGACGTCAAGGCGGTGTCCTTCGTCGGCTCGACGCCGATCGCCCGCTACATCCACACCACCGCCGCCGCGAACCACAAGCGGGTCCAGGCCCTGGGCGGCGCCAAGAACCACATGCTGGTCCTGCCGGACGCCGACCTGGACGCCGCCGCCGACGCCGCCGTCTCCGCCGCGTACGGCTCGGCCGGCGAGCGCTGCATGGCGATCTCCGCCGTCGTGGCGGTCGGTTCCGTCGGCGACGAGCTGGTGGCCAAGATCCGCGAGCGCGCCGAGAAGATCAAGATCGGTCCCGGCAACGACCCGGCCTCCGAGATGGGCCCGCTCATCACGGCCGTCCACCGCGACAAGGTGGCGTCCTACGTGAAGGGCGCCGCCGACCAGGGCTGCGAGGTCGTCCTCGACGGCACCGGCTACACGGTCGAGGGCTACGAGGACGGCCACTGGATCGGCCTCTCGCTCCTGGACCGGGTGCCGGTGACGGCGGACGCGTACAAGGACGAGATCTTCGGCCCGGTGCTGTGCGTGCTGCGCGTGGACACCTACGACGAGGGCGTGGCGCTGATCAACGCGTCGCCCTTCGGCAACGGCACCGCGATCTTCACCCGTGACGGCGGCGCCGCCCGCCGCTTCCAGCTCGAGATCGAGGCGGGCATGGTCGGCGTGAACGTGCCGATCCCGGTGCCGGTGGGCTACCACTCCTTCGGCGGCTGGAAGGACTCCCTGTTCGGGGACCACCACATCTACGGCAACGACGGCACGCACTTCTACACCCGCGGCAAGGTCGTCACCACCCGCTGGCCGGACCCGTCCGAGGCCCCGGCGGGCGTCGACCTGGGCTTCCCGCGCAACCACTGAGGCGTCCGCGCACGACGGTGCCCCGTCCCTCGCACGAGGGGCGGGGCACCGTCGTGCCGGGGTCTACTGCTGCTGCGCCGCGGCCTTCTTCATGAGCTCGGTGACATCACCGATCTGTGCGGCCGGCGGGGCCTTCACGTCGGCGGTGGCGCCGAACTTCTCGAAGTCCATGGTGATCGTCGCGTTGCCGATCGTTTCCTTCAGCCGGACCGGCAGGTCCTTGGCGCCGACCCAGATGTCCATGGTGATCGAGTCGGTGCCGCCGGTCATCGAGTTGAAGAGGGTGTCGTCCCCGGACGCGAGGGCGTCCTTGGCCTTGCCCATGTGGTTCTTGTCGATCACGGCCCGGTAGTGGGTCGTGCTCTTCCCGCCGACGGTCTCCTTGCCGAGGTCCTCGACATTGCTCGCGTACTTCAAGCCCCTCATGGCGGCCGCCGGGCTGCCGCTGTTCGAGCTTCCGCTCAGCGCCTGGGCGCCCTTGTCGCCGAATATGGCCGAGGCGTCGACCTTCATCCACTCCTTGCCCTTGAGCGGTCCGGACGGCTGCGGTTCGGTGTCGTAGTAGTACGCGCCGTCCACGAGGAGTGCGCGGATCCGGGGGGCGTGCGTCAGCGCCTCCATCTTCGCGGCCCTGGTGTCCATCTCGACGTCGTACGCGAAGCCGTCTCCCCAGGAGTAGGTGCCCTCCATGGCTATGGGGGCGCCGCCCTTCATCGTGGTGGTCATCCTGACCTCGGCGGAGCCCAGGGCCTCCGTCCGGTCGGTGGCCCGCCCCAGCGCCGCCATGATCGTGTCGGCGTGGCTGACCGCCTCGGCGGCCTTCTTCGTCGTCTCCGCACCGCATCCGGCCGTCCCGGCCAGTGCCGCGGCGGCCACCCCCGCCCAGACCACGCCCCGCATGTACCGCATGTTCCCCACCCCTGTCCGTGCTTCGTCCGTGCGGCAGGACTCTAGTGGCAGGGACTGACATGGCCACCACAGATTAGCGTCCGGAATGCGGACCGATTCCAGCGAGTTTCGGAGCTCGGGCTGCGGTTCTCGTCACGTCGTGACGAAACGGGTAGTGCAGGTGTTTCAGCCTCATGTCCTTTGAAAGCAAGGTCACAGTCTGTGGAGTATTGAGGATTGCAACACGTGCGTGGTACGGCCTGGGAAAGTTATGTGACGTGCGTCGCTCCGCAACTGCGGATTCCGTAGGTAAACGGCCATTGACGCAACGGTTTCCGTCAAGGTTCCATCAACGCGGGAGCGGACGAGAACGAACAACGACGCGAGCCGCCGGAGGCGATATCGCTCCCGACCGAACATCTGATGCACGAGTCGATCGGAACCGCTTCATGACCGACACGCTCCGCCCCGTCGAGACCGCCGTCCTGGACGACGCAGCACCGACGGAGACCGGGAACCCCAAGACGCTCAAGCGTTCCATCGGCGTCGTGGGCGGCACCCTGCTGACGCTGTCCTGCGTGACCCCCGCCTCCACGCTGTTCGTGGTCATCCCCGACCTCTTCGGCTCGCTCGGCACCGCGACCGCCCTCACGATCGCGATCGGCTCGCTGCTCTGTATCGCCGTGGCGTTCTGCTACTCGGAGCTGGGCACCCTCATCCCCAGCGCGGGCGGCGAGTACGCCATGGTCTCGACGCTGGCCGGACGGCTCGCGGGCTGGCTGGTCTTCGTGATGTCCCTGCTGGTGGTGATGATCGTCCCGCCGGTGATCGCCATGGGCACCGCCGACTACCTCGCCCCCGTGGTCCACCTCGACCCGGCGATGACCGGCGCCGGCGTGATGCTGCTGGCCACCCTCGCCGGTCTGCTCGACCTGCGCGCCAACGCCTGGATCACCGGCATCTTCCTCGTCCTCGAAGTCGTCGCCGCCGGCGTGGTGGCCCTCCTCGGCTTCACGCACAGCCAGCGCGGCCTCGGCAGCCTGACCTCCCTGCAGGTCGCCGGAACCGGCGGACACACCGACGCCGTGACGGGCATGCTCGTCATCTCCGGGCTCGCCATCGCCCTCTTCGCCACCCAGGGCTTCTCGACCGCCGTCTACCTCTCCGAGGAGCTGGAGAACCCGCGGCGCAACGTCGCCCGCACGGTGCTGGCCACCCTCGCCATCTCCACGGTCGTCATCCTGGTCCCCGTCGTCGCGATCACCATGGGCGCCTCCGACATCGGGGAGCTCACCGGCGGCGACATCAGCAGCATGGTCACGGCCTGGTCGAACTCGGCCGTCGGCACGTTCGTCAGCCTCTGCGTCGCCCTCGCGATCATCAACGCGGGCATCGTCATGGTCATCCAGAACTCGCGCGTCCTGTTCGCCTCGGCCCGTGACAAGGCCTGGCCCGAGCCGGTCAACAAGGGCCTGTCCCGGCTCGGCCGGTTCGGCTCCCCCTGGGTCGCCACCCTCCTGGTGGGCGTCCCCGGCGCCGCCCTCTGCTTCGTCAACCTCGACACCCTGTACGGCGTCACCGGCGTGTCGGTGACGGCCATGTACCTGCTCGTCGCGGTCGCCGCCCTGCTCGCCCGGCGCGGCCACCACCGCCACACCCCCGCCTGGCGGATGCCGCTGTGGCCCGCGATGCCCGTCCTGCTGATCGTCGTGCTCGCCTACGTCCTGACCCAGCAGGAGACGCAGTACCTCCTGTGGACCGGCGGCATCACCGCCGCCGCCACCCTGTACTGGGCCTTCTACCTGCGCCCGCGCCGCGACACCCGCTGGCTGGTGTCGATCCCGGAGGACGCCCAGGCGTAAGCGGAGCGGCACCCCCCGGCTCCCTCGCCCGGCCCGCCGCTCCCCGGGGACCTCAGCCGAAGTCCCACGTCATCACCGTGCACGACCCGTCGTCCTCGCCACCCGCACCGCGGTACGTGGCGAGGGCGATGTCGTTTCCCCTGTCCACACCCACCCACATGCCGTAGCAGCCGCGTTCGCGGGCCAGGGCCGCGAGTTCACGCACCAGCGCCCGTCCGATGCCACGCCGCCGGAACGCCTCCGCCACGGCCAGCTCGTACAGGAACATCTCGGTGCCCTTGTCCGGGTGGACCGTCTCGACACCGCTGACGAAGCCGACCGGCACCCCGTCCTCGTAGGCCAGGAACAGATGGTGGCCCGGTGTCTCCAGGAACCGCCGGGCCCATTCGGGACGCACCGGAGCGTCGAAGAGGTACTCGGCGGCGGTCAGTTCCAGGGCCGTGGCGGCGCGGCGCAGCTCCATGGCCCGTTCGTACCACGGACGCGGTACACGCGGCCCCCGCCGTACCTCCCCGGGAGGGGGGCCGGTTCAGCCCGGCGGCTGTCCCTGTCGCCGCCCGGCGCCCGTACCGTTGAGGCATGGATCTTCGACTGCCCCGGCCGCGCGGGCCGCGCCGGGGACATCTCGCCGCTCGCACGACGGCGCGAGCCCGCGGGAGATGGGCGGCCGCCGCCGCTGCCCTCGTGGTGCTCGCCGGCGCGGGCACCTGGACGGCCGTCGCCTCCGACGAGGCGCCCGCCGTCCACCGCTCCGACCGCGTCATGACCATGGACGGCGGAGTGCGGCTCGACACCTCGTACTTCACCGCGGGACCGTCCTCGAAGCGCCGCCCCGCCGTCCTCCTCGCACACGGCTTCGGCGGCAGCAAGGCGGACGTCCGCGACCAGGCCGAGAAGCTCGCCCGCGACGGCTACGCGGTCCTGACCTGGTCGGCGCGCGGCTTCGGCAGGTCCACCGGCCGGATCGGGCTGAACGACCCCAAGGCCGAGGTCGCCGACGTCTCCCGGCTCGTCGACTGGCTCGCCCGGCGCCCCGAGGTCCGGCTCGACGGCAGCGGCGACCCGCGCGTGGGCGTGGCGGGCGCCTCGTACGGCGGGGCGATCTCCCTGCTGGCCGCCGCCGACGACCGGCGCGTCGACGCCATCGCCCCGTCGATCACCTACTGGAACCTCGCCGACGCCCTGTTCCCGAACGGCGTGTTCAAGAAGCTCTGGGCGGGCATCTTCATCAACTCCGGCGGCGGCTGCGCCCGCTTCGAACCCGAGCTGTGCGCGATGTACGACCGGGTCGCGGAGTCCGGGAAGCCGGACGCGGCGGCGGCGAAGCTACTGGAGGAGCGCAGCCCCTCCGCCGTCGGCGACCGCATCAAGGTCCCCACCCTCATCACCCAGGGCCAGTCCGACTCCCTCTTCCCGCTCGGCCAGGCCGACGCGATGGCCGCCGCGATCAAGGCCAACGGCGCTCCCGTCGACGTCGACTGGATCGCGGGCGGACACGACGGCGGCGACATGGAGACGGACCGCGTCACCTCCCGCGTCGTCTCCTGGTTCGACCGCTATCTGAAGGACGACAAGAGCGCCGCCACCGGCCCCGCCTTCCGCGTCACCCGCACCGGAGGCGTGGACTCCACCGACGGCGCCGCCCTGCTGCGCGGCGCGAGTTCGGACACCTACCCAGGACTCGACAGCGGCCCGCACACGGTCGCCCTGATCGGCGGCGAGCAGCGTTTCCAGAACCCGGCCGGCGCCACCCCGCCCGCCATCTCGGCGCTGCCCGGACTCGGCGGCGGCGGCCTCTCCCAGCTCTCCAGCCTCGGCGTCGGCGTCTCCCTGGACTTCCCCGGCCAGTACGCCCGCTTCGAGTCGGTGCCACTGCGCGAGGACCTGCGGATCACCGGCTCGCCCACCGTCACCGTGCACGTCCGGTCCAGCACCGACGACGCGGTCCTCTTCGCGAAGGTGTACGACGTCGGCCCCGGCGGCACCCGGCAGGTGCTGCCCTCCCAGCTCGTCACCCCGGTCCGCGTCGAGGGCGCGAAGAACGGCAAGGACGTCTCCCTGACCCTGCCCGCCGTCGACCACGCGGTCCAGAAGGGCCACCGGCTGCGCCTGGTCCTCGCCTCGACCGACCTCGGCTACGCCTCCCCGGCCGCCCCGGCCACGTACACCGTCTCGCTCCGGAGCGGCGGCCTCCAGGTGCCGACGGCCCCCGGCGTGAAGACCGCCGCGGCGCCGCTGCCCTCCTGGGTGTGGTGGCTGCCGCTCGCCGGCGCGCTCGCCGCGCTGGCGCTGTTGGTGACCGGCCGCCGCCGCACGAGCGCCCCGGAGCCCGACCCCGAACTGGCCGAAGTCCCGCTCCAGATCACCGGCCTGAGCAAGCGCTACGCCAAGTCCGCCGACCGGTACGCGGTACGGGAGCTGTCGTTCCGCGTGGAGAAGGGCCAGGTCCTCGGCCTCCTCGGGCCCAACGGGGCCGGCAAGACCACCACCCTGCGCATGCTCATGGGCCTCATCAAGCCCGACGACGGCGAGATCCACGTCTTCGGGCACGCCATCCGCCCCGGAGCGCCGGTCCTCTCCCGCGTCGGAGCGTTCGTCGAGGGCGCGGGCTTCCTCCCGCACCTGACCGGGCGCGAGAACCTGGAACTGTACTGGCGGGCCACCGGCCGTCCCCCCGAGGACGCCCACATGGAGGAGGCCCTGGAGATCGCCGGACTCGGCGACGCCCTCGCCCGCGCTGTGCGCACCTACTCCCAGGGGATGCGCCAGCGTCTCGCCATCGCCCAGGCCATGCTCGGCCTCCCGGACCTGCTGATCCTGGACGAACCCACCAACGGCCTCGACCCGCCGCAGATCCGCGAGATGCGCCAGGTGATGATCCGCTACGCCGCCGCGGGCCGCACGGTCATCGTCTCCAGCCATCTCCTCGCCGAGGTCGAGCAGTCCTGCACCCACCTCGTGGTCATGGACCGCGGCCGGCTCGTCCAGGCAGGACCGGTGTCCGAGATCATCGGCTCCGGCGACACCCTGCTCGTCGGCACCGGCGCGCCCGTCGACGCGCCGGTCGTGGAGAAGGTGGGCGCGCTGCCGGGCGTGCTCTCGGCCGTCGCGACCGAGGATGGACTCCTGGTCCGCCTCGACCCGGGCGGCAGCGCCCAACGCCTGGTCGTGGAACTCGTACGCCTCGAAGTGCCGGTGGCGTCGGTGGGACCCCACCGCCGTCTGGAAGACGCGTTCCTCACCCTGATCGGAGGCTCCGCATGAGCACGCTCCTCGAGCGGACCGAGACGGCCGACGGTTACCGGGCGCGCCGCACCCTGCCGCTGCGCGTCGAGCTCGTCCGCCAGCTCAAGCGCCGCCGCACCCTGGTCATGGGGATCGTCCTCGCGGCCCTGCCCTTCGTGCTGCTCGCCGCCTTCGCCATCGGCGGGGACCCCGGCGGCCGCAACAACCAGGTCACCCTCATGGACACGGCCACCGCGTCGGGCGCCAACTTCGCCGCGGTGAACCTGTTCGTGTCGGCGGGCTTCCTCCTGGTGATCCCGGTCGCGCTGTTCTGCGGCGACACCGTCGCCTCCGAGGCGAGCTGGTCCTCCCTGCGCTACCTGCTGGCGGCGCCCGTGCCCCGAGCCCGGCTGCTGTGGTCCAAGCTCACCGTCGCGCTCGGCCTCAGCCTCGCCGCGATGATCCTGCTGCCGGTCGTCGCGCTGGCCGTGGGAACCGCCGCGTACGGCTGGGGCCCGCTGGAGATCCCCACCGGCGGCGCGCTCCCCGCGGGCACCGCCGCCCAGCGGCTCCTCGCGGTGATCGCGTACATCTTCGTGTCCCAACTGGTCACCGCAGGGCTCGCGTTCTGGCTGTCGACGAAGACGGACGCCCCGCTCGGCGCGGTCGGCGGCGCGGTCGGCCTGACCATCGTGGGCAACGTCCTGGACGCGGTCACCGCACTCGGCCACTGGCGCGACTTCCTGCCCGCCCACTGGCAGTTCGCGTGGGCCGACGCCATCCAGCCGACACCGGAGTGGGGAGGCATGATCCAGGGAACGGCGATCTCCGTGACGTACGCGCTCGTCCTGTTCGCCCTGGCCTTCCGCGGCTTCCGGCAGAAGGACATCGTGTCGTAGCCCACCGGAAGATCACCCACCGGTCTCGGCGATCCCGCGTCGTGGCCGCTTCGCAACCCTTCCGCAACCCGTCCGAGCGCACGTCACGGCCCCCTCGGCCGTCACAGTCACACTGGTCGGCCCACACACGGGCCGTACGCCGAGGGGGCACAGATGGGGATGAAGTACACACGGACGGCGGCCGACACGGGCCATCCGCGCGGCGGCGCACGGCGGGGGAGCCGCCGCAGGGCGGCCGGAGCGCTGCTCGCCCTGCCGATCGCGGGCGCGCTGCTGCTCACCGGATGCGGCGCGGGCGACAGCAGCAAATCCACGGACGGCCCGGACAGGTCCGGCGGCCGCAACAACCTCCCGCTGCCGGCGCCCGCCCAGCCGACCGGCGGCGCGGCCGAGCGCGGCACCGAGGGCGAGCAGTCGGACGCCCCGGACGTCCAGCCGTCGCCCGACTACCTCTCCACCTTCGCCCTCGACGTCGACACCGCGTCGTACGGCTACGCCCGCCGCAGCCTCGCGGACGGCCGCGCCCCCGACCCCTCGACCGTCCGCCCCGAGGAGTTCGTCAACAGCTTCCGCCAGGACTACGAACGCCCCGACGGCAACGGCTTCTCGCTGTCCGTCGACGGCGCCCGCACGAACGACGGACGCTGGTCCCTCGTCCGGGTCGGGCTCGCCACCCGGCCCGCCGAGAGCGAGCGCGAACGCCCGCCCGCCGCCCTCACCTTCGTCATCGACATCTCGGGTTCCATGGCGGAGCCGGGCCGGCTCGACCTGGCCAGGGAATCCCTCGACGTGATGACCGACCGGCTGCGCGACGACGACTCGGTCGCCCTGGTCACCTTCAGCGACGAGGCCGAGACCGTGCTGCCGATGACCCGGCTCGGCGCCCACCGTGCCCGCGTCCACCGGGCGATCGACAGCCTGGAGCCCACCGACTCGACCAACCTCGGCGCGGGCGTGCGGACCGGGTACGCGACCGCCGTCGACGGGCTGCGCGAGGGGGCCACCAACCGGGTCGTCCTGATCTCCGACGCCCTCGCCAACACCGGCGACACGGACGCGGACGACATCCTCGAACGGATCTCCTCGGCCCGCCGCGACCACGGCATCACCCTCTTCGGCGTGGGTGTCGGCAGCGACTACGGCGACGCCCTCATGGAACGCCTCGCCGACAAGGGCGACGGCCACACCACGTACGTCTCCGACCGCGACGACGCCCTCACCGTCTTCTGCGACCAGCTTCCGCAGAACATCGACCTCACGGCACGCGACGCCAAGGCGCAGGTCGCCTTCGACCCGCAGACGGTCGAACGGTTCCGGCTGATCGGCTACGACGACCGGAAGGTCGCCGACGAGGACTTCCGCGACGACCGGGTGGACGGCGGCGAAGTGGGCCCCGGCCACACGGTCACCGCCCTCTACGCCGTCCGCACCCGCCCCGGCGCCTCCGGACATCTGGCCACCGCCACCGTCCGCTGGCTCGACCCCGACTCCCGCGCCCCGCACGAGGCGTCCGGCGGCCTGGAGACCGGCGACCTGCGCGACGGCGTCTGGAACTCGCCGTACTCCTTCCAGGTCACCGCCGTGGCCGCCTACTTCGCCGACGACCTGCGCGCGGGCGACGCCCGCTGGAGCTCCCTGCCCGGTGTGCCCTCCCTCCGGGAACTCGCCTCGCGGGCCCGCACGCTGGCGAACGTGACCGAGGACAAGGACGTCTCGGCGCTCGCGACCGCGATCGGCCAGGCCGACGAACTGGACGTCTGCACCGACGGCTGCGCTCGCTAGCGAGCCCCGGTGAATCGTGTGCGACCCATTGAAATTCCGTTACGCACGGGTAAGTTGACTCGGCGGTAAGAACCCTGCGACCGGGAGCCGTGATGGGCGTACGCAAGGATCTGCGACGGGCGAAGCGGCACGCGGAGGCGGCGGACCGCGGCCGGGTGGAGCTCGTCAGGGACGAGCTCGTCAGGGACGAGAGCGGCACGGTCCGCGAGGCGCGTGCCGCCGCCCTGGCGCCCGCTCCGGCCGGCGGCAGCACGGCCGACCTGCCGTTCACGAACGCCGCCGAGGCTCCCGGCGCCGTCGTGCTGCGGCGGCCGGTCGACGGCGGCTGGACGCCGGTGACCGCCGCCGCCTTCGCCCGCGAGGTCACCGACACGGCCAAGGGGCTGATCGCGGCCGGCCTCGAACCGGGCGGCCGGGTCGCGGTGATGTCCCGTACGCGCTACGAATGGACGGTCCTCGACTTCGCCGTCTGGGCCGCCGGCGGCCAGAGCGTCCCGGTCTACCCCACCTCCTCCGCCGAGCAGGTGGAGTGGATCGTCCGGGACTCGGGGGCCCGCTTCGTGATCGTCGAGAACCCCGCGAACGCGGAGACCGTCGCCACCGCCGTCGCGGGCCATCCCCGGCCCCCGCACGTCCGGCAACTCGACGCGGGAGCCCTCGCCGAACTCGCCGACCTGGGACGGGACATCGCCGACGAGGAGGTCGCCGCGCGGCGTGCCGCGCTCACCCCCGAGACGATCGCGACGATCTGCTACACCTCCGGGACCACCGGCCGGCCCAAGGGCTGCGTCCTCACCCACGCCAACCTGCACGCCGAGGCCGCCAACACGGTCGAACTGCTGCACCCGGTCTTCCAGCAGGTCACCGGCCGGACCGCCGCGACGATCCTCTTCCTCCCGCTGGCCCACATCATGGGCCGCACCCTCCAGATCGCCTGCCTGATGGCGCGGATCGAACTGGGCCACTGCCCGAGCATCAAGCCCGACGAACTGCGGCCCGCGCTGCGGGAGTTCCGGCCCACCTTCCTCGTCGGTGTCCCGTACCTCTTCGAGAAGATCCACGCCACCGGGCGAGCGACCGCCGAGAGGATGGGCCGCGCCGCCTCCTTCGACCGCGCCCACCGCGTCGGCGTGCGCTTCGGGGAGGCGTACCTGAACCGGTTCCTCGGGACGGGCAAGGGCCCCGGGCCCGGCCTGTACGCGGCCTGGGCGCTGTACGACCTGCTGGTCTACCGGCGCATCCGCAAGGAACTCGGCGGCCGCGCGCACTACGCCATCAGCGGCGGCTCCCCGCTCGACCGCGACCTCAACCTGTTCTTCCACGCCGCCGGAATCATCGTCTACGAGGGGTACGGCCTGACCGAGACGACCGCCGCCGCCACCGTGGTCCCGCCGCTCGGACCCCGCCCGGGAACGGTGGGCCTGCCCGTCCCGGGAACCTCCGTCCGTATCGCCGACGACGGAGAGGTGCTGATCAAGGGCGGTGTCGTCTTCGGCGCCTACTGGAACGACCCGGCCGCCACCGACGCCGTCCTGACCGGCGGCTGGTTCGCCACCGGCGATCTCGGGGCGCTGGACCAGGACGGCTATCTGACCATCACGGGCCGCAAGAAGGACATCCTCGTCACGAGCGGCGGCAAGAACGTCTCGCCTGCCGTCCTGGAGGACCGGCTGCGCGGCCGGGCGCCGGTCGGCCAGTGCCTCGTCGTCGGCGACAACCGCCCGTTCGTCGCGGCGCTGATCACCCTCGACGTCGAGGCGGTCGCCCACTGGCTCGCCGTCCGCGGGCTCCCGGCGGACACCCCGCTCGCGGACGTCGCCCGCGACCCCCGGATGCGCGCGGACGTCCAGAAGGCCGTGGACCACGCCAACGACGCCGTCTCCCGGGCCGAGTCGATTCGCGCCTTCGCCCTGGTGGAGGGCGAGTTCACCGAGGACAACGGGCTCCTCACCCCGTCCCTGAAGGTGCGCAGACACGCGGTGACGACGGCGTACGCGGCCGAGATCGAGAAGCTGTACGGCGGCTGAGGCATCCCCGGCCGGTACGGAACACGAGCCGCGAGCGGGAACAGCGGCCGGAAGCGGGAACCGTGGCCGGACACGGGAACAGCGGGCCGCTCCGAGGAGCGACCCGCTGTCCGTGGTGCGGGGGTGGTCAGCTGCCGACCGCGCCGTTGCCCGACAGGACCGGGATGTTGTCCAGGATGTGCGACAGCGGCTCGTCGCCCTTGGCCTGGGTGGAGTTCTCGGTGCACTGCTGGTTCTGCGGGGCCGAGAGGACCGGGACGTCCTGCAGACCGATCTGCGCCAGACCGGCGATGTTCTGGACGTTGAGCTTGGCCGGCAGGCCGATGCAGGGCTTGTTCAGCGAGCCCTGGACCAGCGAGAGCTGCGGGCTCATGTCGCCGAACGTGGCCTGGTTGCCGTACTTCTGGACGGCTCCGTTGCCGTTGACGGTGGTGACACCGTCGTCGTTGCCGATGGCCAGCGCCTGCGGCGCGGTGGCGGCGGAGGCACCGGCCAGGGAGGCGGCGATGACCGCGGTCGCCCAGAGCTTCTTCATGTTCGTTTTGCCCTTTCGGAGAGCGGACTCCGAGCGGAGCCGCGCCATGATCAACAGTGCTGCGGATGGTGTGGTTGCGGGGTGTCCCCCGAATGGCCCGCGGTGTGACCGGGGCCGGCGCTCGCCGCCGCTGTCGTCGAGGAGGTGACAGCGGCAGCGGGCCGCCGGACGAGCCGGCGGCCCGCTGTGCGCGGCGGTGGAATCAGCTTCCGAGGGCGCCGTTGCCCGAGAGGACCGGGATGTTGTCCAGGATGTGCGACAGCGGCTCGTCGCCCTTGGCCTGGGTGGAGTTCTCGGTGCACTGCTGGTTCTGCGGGGCCGAGAGGATCGGGACGTCCTGCAGACCGATCTGGGCGGCGCCGAGCACGTTCTGGGCGTTGATCTTGGCGGGCAGGCCGATGCAGGGCTTGTTCAGCGAACCCTGGATGAGCGCCATCTGCGGGCTCATGTTGCCGTACGTGGCCTGGTTGCCGTAGATCTGCGAGGCGGCGTTGCCGTTCACCGTGGTGACGCCGTCGTCGTTGCCGATGGCCAGCGCCTGGGGCGCGGCGGCAGCACTGGCTCCGACGACGGAAGCGGCGATCGCCGCAGCAGCCATAACCTTCTTGATCACTTGCTGATCCCTTCTGGAGTAACCCCGTCCACCGGAGCGACCTGGACAACTGACCCCGGGCCGCATGGTTGCTCCGATTCACCCCAATGGCCCATGTGAACGGCGTGGCGAGTAAATCCTCAGGCCATAGGTCAGGTGAATTCTGGAGGGTTCCGCGATCCGTTCGGGTGACTATGGACAACCAATCCCGCCGGCTTCGGTTGAGGTGACAGCAGGAATACGCTTCACCGGCAGAAAAGGAACCCGGAGAAATGTTCAAGAAGGCAATGGCCGTGGCGGCTGTCGCGGCTTCCGTCGTCGGCGTCTCGGCGGCGGCCGCCTCGCAGGCGCTGGCCATCGGCAACGACGACGGCGTCACCACGGTGAACGGCAACGGTGCCGAGCAGGCGTACGGCAACGCTCTCACCAAGGGCGACATGAGCCCCCAGCTCTCCGCCGTCCAGGGTTCGCTGAACAAGCTCTGTGTCGGTCTGCCCGTCAAGGCCAACGTCCAGAACGTGCTCGGCGTGCTGGCGCAGGCCGGTCTCCAGGACGTCCCCGTCCTGTCGGCCCCGCAGAACCAGCAGTGCGCCGAGAACTCCACCCAGGCCAAGGGTGACGAGCCGCTGTCGCACATCGCGGACAACATCCCGGTCCTGTCGGGCAACGGCGCCCTCGGAAGCTGACGCCCGGCCGGGGCCCGGGCCGCACGCCGTGTTCGGGCGGGCGGTTCCGGGCCCCGGCGCATGTTCTCGTCGTATATATGAATTCCAGTTCTGCCGTGTTGACATTCCCGCTCCGGGCGAAACGCTTCTTCTTCGGAAGGAGCGTTTCTCCTGTTGTGAAGCTCCCGTGTCCATTCCGGGTGGGGCGATTCGAGTGAATTCCCCATGGGCGTACGTTTCACAGTTTCTTCGGCGGCGGGTCCCTCGTTTACAGCCTGCAGGTCATGATGCGAGCCGCCCAAGTGTGCTCGCTCGGTTTCGGCCGACAAAGGGGCATGACCGCAGAGAAGGGAAAGCACGTGAAGCTCAGGAAGAGCACTTCCGTCGTCATCGGCGCGATCATGGCTCTGGGCATGGCTGCCCCGGCGTTCGCGGACTCGGGCGCCGAGGGTCTGGCCGCCAACTCTCCCGGTGTCCTCTCGGGCAACGTGATCCAGGTCCCGATCCACATCCCCGTCAACGTGTGCGGCAACTCGGTCAACGTGCTCGCGCTGCTGAACCCGACGGCAGGCAACGTCTGCGCCAACGGCTGACGTTTCGGCACTTCAGCCGCCTCCGGCTGTGCCACGGCCGGCCTTGGACCGCCTCGCGGACCCCAAGGCCGGCTTCCTCACTTCTCCCAGCAGGAAGACAACGAGAGTGCGAACGAACCTGAGTAGGGGAGTGGTCCTGGCCGCGGCTGCGACAGGCATCATGTCCCTGTACGCCAGTCCGGCCTTCGCGGACTCCAGCACGACCGCGACCGCTTCGGACTCACCCGGCGTGGGGTCGGGAAACAACGTCCAGGTTCCGGTGAACGTGCCGCTGAACATCTGCGGCAACACGGTCGACGTCGTCGCCGCCCTCAACCCGGCGTTCGGCAACTCCTGTGCCAACGGCCCGGTCGCGCAGGGCAGGCACATGACGCCGCACCACCCCGTCCAGCACGACGCCGGCTCCGCGCACCACCCCGGACGCGGCGGCGTCCACGGCGGCACCGACCACGCGCGCGGCCACGGGGGTCACCCCGCCGGTCACCCCGCCGGTCACCCGGCCGGTGGCTACGGCGGTGAGCGCGGCGGTCACCCCGGCCACGGCGGCGAGCACCGCGGCCAGAGCGGTTACGGCGACGAGCACGGCGGCTACGGCGGTGAGCACCGTGACCAGGGCGGCTACGGCGGCGAGCGCGGCGGCCACCGCGACGCGGGCCACGGGGACTCGCGCCAGGGTCACTCGGGCTACGGCGACTCCGGGTACGGGGATTCCCGCCAGGGTCACTCCGGCCACGGCGACTCCCGGCAGGGCTCCGGCTACGGGGACTCGGGCTACGGGGACTCGCGCCAGGGCCACTCCGGCCACGGCGACTCCGGGTACGGGGACTCGCGCCAGGGTCACTCCGGTCACATGGGCCCCGGCCACCGTGACTCGGCCGCCCACCACGGCGGTTGGAGCGGCGCCTCGGCGTACGGCCAGACCCACGGCTCGCCCGGTGTCCTGTCCGGCGACCAGGCCGCGGCTCCGGTGGACGTCCCGGTCGAGCTCTGCGGCAACACCCTGGACGTGATCGGTCTGCTGAACCCCGTGTTCGGCAACTCGTGCGCCCACCACCACGCGCCGCACGGCCACCCGACGACCCCGCACCACTGCACTCCGCCGGCGACCCCTCCGCACACGCCCCCGCGGACGGTTCCGCAGCCGCCGAAGCACCACACCCCGCACACGCCGACCGTGCACACCCCGCCCGTGAAGATCCACGAGCAGCCCCCCGTGCACCGGCAGTACACCCCGCCCACCCTGGCGGAGACCGGCAGTGAGGGAATGCTCGCCAACGGCGCGATCAGCGCCGCGCTGCTGGTCGGCGGCGCCCTGCTGTACCGGCGCAGCCGGGCGATGTCCCGCCCGTGACGCCCCGCTCCGGGTGCCGTTCGCGCTCTCGCGCCCGGCACCCGGAGCCGATCCGCGCACCCGCGTGTCCGCCGTGAACCCGGCGCCGCGGACGAGGCGCGTGGCCCGGTCGTGGCCGTGGCCGTGGCCGTGGCGGTGAGCGCGCGCGCCGCGAAGACACCCGTCGCACGCCCGCCGCGAAGACACCCGTCACACACCCGCCGCGAAGACACCCGGCCCCCACGGGGAACCCCGGCACGGACGCGTCGAAGTCTCGGCCGATCATGCGGAAACGTTTCGGCAGACACGTCGGACCGCACGCCGCCCGCTCGCCGGGCGAGGGCGCCCACGTCATCCGACGGGACCAGTCCGGCGGGCCGGGATCCGGGGCGGCCACTTGGCGCAACACGCTGGCCGGGTCCGCGAGGGACGGGCCGGCGGGAGGTGGCGGATCCGTCTCGCTGACAAAGCGCGACCCGCCGACGGGACTTTCCTCGGAGCCGACCGGAAGCGCGAGGCGCGGTGACCGGGCCGGTCACTCCTGAGTGTGATCGTCAGATCGCGAGACCGGAACGCCGGTTGGCTGAATGAACATGCGTGTGACTGAGTGTCAGTCATCGGAAAGGAAATCCGAGGTCCAAGAGGGAGAGGAGCAGGCATGGCCCCACAGCAGCAGCGGCCCCGGAGCGGAAGGCTGGCGTTCATCGCGGCCGGCATCGTCACGTCGGTCGCCCTCGCGTCCGGTCCGGCGTACGCCGTGGGCACCGGGGCGGCGCGGGTGGGCGACCCGCCGGCTCCGACCCCCACGGCGGCGAACCCGCCGGTGAACTCCGCGGCGGGCGCGGGCGTTCCGGCCGCGGGCGGGAGCCCGGCCGGGGGTTCGGCCGGGAGGCCGGCCGCGCGGCCCGTGTCGACGCCCGCCCGGCCGTCCACCTCGACCGGTGCCGCTGCCGCAGCGCCGGCCGCGGCCGCGAAGCCTGCCGGGGACGGGGCGAACCCGGCGCTGCCCGCCGGGCCGGGCACCGCGGGGCTGCCGCCCTTCGGCGCCTACCTCGACTACGGGCCCGAGGGCGTCGCCCGCATCGCGCAGCTCAGCCAGTGGCTGGGCGGTACCGAACTGCGGGTCGGACACACGTATCTGCCCGGCGACCGCTGGAGCAACATCGAGGGCGCGCCCGGATTCCTGGACGCCTGGGCGGACTGGAGGCGCCGTCAGGACGACCGGATGCTCGTCCTCAACGTCCCGATGATGGAGCGCAACGAGGAGGGCCTTTCCGACGACGAGGTCCGTCTGTTGCTGCGCGAGGCCGCGACGGGGGCCTTCGACCACCACTTCCGCGCGCTCGCCGAGCGGCTCGTCGAGCTGAAGGTGCCCGACACCGTCATCGTGCTCGGCTGGGAGATGAACGGCGTCACGTACACCCACCGCTGCGGTCCCGACCCGGAGGCGTGGAAGACGTACTGGAACAGGATCGTCACCGCCATGCGGTCGGTGCCGGGGCAGAGGTTCCGGTTCGATTTCGCCCCGAACCGCGGGCGGGACGCCGTTCCCTGGACCGAGTGCTATCCCGGGGACGCCACGGTCGACATCCTCGGCATGGACGCGTACGACCAGCCCTCGGGACTCTCGTTCGAGGAGCAGGTGAAGGAGCCGTACGGGCTTCAGGAGCAGGTCGATTTCGCCAGGGCCCACGGCAAGTCCATCTCCTATCCCGAGTGGGGCCTCTACCGGAACGGCGACAACGCGACGTACATGAAGGACATGCTCGCCTGGATCGACGAGCACAAGCCCGTGTACAACACGCTCACCGACTACTGCCCGCACGGCGTGTGGCAGTGCCAGGACAACCCGCTGGCGGCGCAGGCCTACCGGGCCGCGCTGTCCCATCTCACCGGTCCGCAGCCGACGGCTCCGGCACCGACCCCGACGTCCGAACCGGCGTCGACACCGACACCCGAGGCCTCCGCACCTGCCTCGACGCCGACGTCCGAACCGGTTTCCACCCCGACGCCCGAGGCCACCCCGCCCGAGCCGGTCGCGACGCCGACGCCCGAGCCGACCTCCAAGCCCGAGCCGAAGCCGACCCCGACGTCGGAACCGGTCGCGACACCCGAGCCGGCCACGACACCCGAGCCGGTCCCGACTCCGGTCAAGACGCCGACGTCCAAGCCGAAGCCCAAGCCGACGCCGGTCCAGACGCCGACGCCCAAGCCGGTTCCGACTCCGGTCAAGACGCCGACGTCCAAGCCGAAGCCGACGCCGACTCCGGTCAAGACGCCGACGCCCGAGCCGGTCCCGACGCCCGCCAAGACCCCGGTGCAGGTGCCGGTGTCCACTCCGACCCCGACGCCCACACCGCCCCCGGCACGCGAGCCCGTCCCGGACACCGCACCGGACCCGGCCCGCTGCACGTCGCTGGATCTCGGTGACTGGGTGGAGTACTGGATCGGCGGCAAGCCGTGCGTGCACCTCGACCTTCCGTCGGACCAGTGGTGGTCGGGCGACTGGTGGTCGAGCGGCTGGTGACCCCGGACGGCGGCGGGCCGGTCAGGGCCCGTCGCCGCCGCGTTCCCTCCAGCTCCGCAGCAGCTCCTTGCCCCGCCGGCGCGCGGCGACGTCGCAGACGACCGCCGACATCAGCGGCGCCGTACGCCGGCGGGCCAGGAGCAGTCGCCGGTTGACGACCGGGTCCGGGCGCCAGTGGTGCTTGTACGGTTCGTCGCCGCGCAGCAGGCTCAGCGTCCCGCGGTCACCGCCCTCGGTGTGCCGGGAGCAGGCGTCGAGCAGCATCACCGCGACGTCCGCCTTGCGTTCGCGCAGCCCCGGATGGGCGCCGTACAGATAGCCGCCCGCGAGGCGCCGGGACAGCAGGGTGAGGTCCACGGCCATCACGGCGCCGTCCAGCCGGAACTCGGTGACCACCGCGTCCCCGGACCGCACCATCGGGCCCACCGAGCGGACCAGGTGCTCGGAGAACCGTTCATGGAGGTGCTCGGACGTCACCTTCCGGCCCTCCCACTGGAGCCGGTGCAGTTCGAGCAGCCGGCCGAGGGCGGTGTCCACCTCGTCGTGGCCCACCACCCGCCGTTCGACCCCGAGCGCGGTGAGTTTGCGCAGCTTGGCCCGGACGCGCTGGGCCTTGGAGGAGGGGAGACGGCCGATCAGCTCCTCCATCGAGGCGGCCGGGAGCTCCAGACACAGGGAGTCCCCGACCTGGCGGCGCGGTCCGCGCCAGTGCTCGTAGACCCGCTCCACCGCGCCGCCGGGGCGGACCTCGCGGAAGTCGATCAGCGCGGTGCGGGCTGCGGCCGACAGTCCCTCGGCGAGCAGGGCCGCCGCGCGGTCGGCGTGTTCGTCGTCGAGGAGCACGTCCGCGTAGTCGGAGATCGGTCCGCCGAGCGGCACGAGCGCCGGCAGCCGGCGGCGGGCCCGCATCAGCGGCGCGACCGCCAGCAGTTCACCGCCCTCGCGTACCACCACGAGCCTGAGGCGCCCCGGTGTCCCGTACGACTGCCACCAGGAATGCAGCCAGGCGTGGCTCTGGAAGGCGGTGGCGGCGCCGCACCGGCGGTACAGGCGCCCCCAGGCCGCCGCGAGGTCGGCGAACTCGCCTTCCTCGGTGACGAGTTCGGCCCGCGCGGTGTCGAGCGCGCCGGCCTGGAGGGTCGTCGCGCTCACCGCTGGCCGTGCACATCGGCGGCGGTGGCGGGGCTCGGCACCGAGGCCGGGCGGGCCGGGTCGCCGCCGGTCCGGCGGGGCCGGACGAGCAGCACGAGCCCGCCGAGCAGTCCGCCCGCGCTCGCGCCGACCAGGCCCGTCACCGTCGGGGACGGCGAGGACGCCGAAGCGGGCTTCACCGCGCGGGAGAACGACAGGAGCTGGACGTGGGTGCTCTTCTGGCTCGCGTTGGCGTGCTGGGTCAGCGAGCGGGTGACCGCGTTGGCCATGTCGGCGGCCTGGTCGGGGTGGGTGGAGGTGGCGGAGACGGCGACCATCGGGGCGTCCGGGGAGGTCGCCGTCCGCACGCTCGCCTCCAGCGTCTTCACCGGCACGCCGGCCCATACCTGCGCGTCCCCGAGCACCGCGAGCTGCGTGGCGACCCGGCCGTAGGCCTGGGCGAAGCCGAGCGCGGCCGAGGGATCGCCCTTGTCCGTCGGTACGGCGATGACATAGCTGGTGGCCGTGTAGGACGGGGGCTTCACCACGCCGTACGCGCCGCCGAGCACGCCGCCGAGCACGGCCGTGGCCGCGAGCAGCGACCACGCCGGCATGGTCCTCGCCCGGGAAGGGGCCGAACCCCAGGGACGGTGGCCCCTGGTGAGGTTTTCGGACATGTGGAACTCACTCCAGTCAGGTGCGCGAGACAGCGGCCGCGTACACGTCCATGAGCTGTGCGGCGCTGCGGGTGATGCAGTAGTGGTGGGCCGCCTCCGGGGCCGAGCGGGGGGCGGGGCCCCGGGCCCGGACGCCGGCCAGCGCGCGGGCGAAGGACTCCGCGCCGCCGTCGACCCGGGTGGCGCCGCGGGCCGCTCCGGGCGGCAGGTCCTCGACAGCCGGGCAGGAGACGTACAGCACCGGGAGTCCGGCCGCCAGCGCCTCCACGACGGCCAGCCCGAACGCCTCCTCGGGGCAGGGCGAGGCGAGGACGTCCATGGCCCCTATGAGCGACGGCAGGTCGGCGCCGGGAGCACCGTCGGCGGGGCGCTCGCCGGTGAACAGGACCCGGTCCACGACCCCGGCGTCGTGCGCCGCGCGCCGCAGCGCGACCTCCTCCGTGCCGCCGCCGACCAGCAGCAGCCGGCAGTCGCCGGGCAGGTCGGCCAGCGCGCGGATCAGGACGTCGAACCGCTTGCCGGGCGCGAGCCGGCCGACCCCGCCGACGACGTACGCGTCCTGCGGGAGCCCGAGCCGGCGGCGGGTGCGTTCGCGCAGGTCGGGGTCGAAGCGGAAGCGGGCGATGTCGACGCCGTTCGGCACGATCTCGATGCGCGGTGCGGGCACGCCCCAGCGGCGCAGCCGTTCGGCGACCGTGGGCGAGACGGCGACGGTCGACCGGCCGAGCCGCTCGCCGGCCAGATACAGGGCGCGTACGCCGGCACCGAGCGGGCGGCCCTCCATCTGCGAGTCGCCGAGTGAGTGCTCGGTGGCCACGACCGCCCGCACCCCGGCCAGCCGGGCGGCCAGCCTGCCGTACAGACAGGCCCGGTAGAGGTGGGTGTGGACGAGGTCGTAGCGGCCCGCGCGGATCACCTTCACCAGACGGGGGAGCGCGGCGAGGTCCCGGTTGCCGGCCATGCCGAGATGGGTGACGCGCACACCGTCGGCGGCGAGCCCGGCGGCGACGGGGCCCGGGTTGGTGAGCGTCACGACGTCGCAGGTGACGGGCAGGTGCCGCAGCAGCAGCCGCAGTTGCTGCTCGGCGCCACCGATCCCGAGGCCGGTGATGATGTGCAGCGCCTTCACCGGCCCGCCTCGACGGGGCGGCGGCGCAGCCGGTGTAGCCGGTGCTTGAGGAACATTCGGACGGCGGTGTCGTTCTCGCCGATGTGCACACGGGGGAGGGCGTACGGGCCGGTCAGCGGGCCGGGGTCGATGGCACAGCCGTAGCGGTAGCCGGCGTCGCGGACGGCGTCGACGACCCGGCGGTCGACGGTCCCGTACGGATAGCAGAAGCCGTCGACGTGAGCACCGATCAACTCCGAGAGCACCGCTCTGCTCTCGGCGACCTCGGCGCGCAGCACGGCGTCGTCGGCCCGCGTCAGGTCGACGTGGGTGAGTCCGTGCGAGCCGACCTCCATGCCCTCGGAGGCGGCGGCGACCCGGATGCCCTGCTTGCCGAGCAGCGGCTTGCGGGGGCCCAGCGGATCCCAGGCGTTGTCGCCGCCGAGCCGGCCGGGCAGCACGAAGAGGGTGGCGCCGAACCCGTGGCGCCGCAGGAGGGGCAGAGCGGTCTCGACGAAGTCGGCGTACCCGTCGTCGAAGGTCAGCCCCACCAGGTCCCGGCCCTGGCCGCGGGCGCGGGCCGCGAGCAGGTCCGCGACGCTCACCCCGCGCAGACCGTGCCGGCTCAGCCAGCGGAGCTGCTGGTCCAGGCGGCCGGGGGAGACCGTGACACGGTAGGGGTCGTCGGAGCAGTCCCCGACGGAGTGGTACATCGCCACCCAGGGCGGCGCGTCGAGGGCGTTCGTACCGGTACGTCTGCTGCTGTCAGCGGAAACGGGCACAGGAAACCCTTCGTGTGACGGAACGGAGAGCGGAGGCGAACCCCTCGACCCGGAAGGCCCAGGCCAGCAGGGCGAAGACGACGGTCACGACCGTGCCGCCGACGACGAGTCCGAGCAGCGGGTCATCCACGCCGCTCGCGCACAGACCACCGGTCACCGCCGCGGTCAGGGCGGCCCGCAGCGGTTTGCCGATCTCGGACAGCACCGCGCGGGTGCGGATCGGCACGCTGCGCGGACCCATGCCGTACAGCAGGAGCCCGGCGGTGAGGGTGATGCCGGCCGCGTTGGCCGCTGCGATGCCGCAGACCCCCCAGGGGCCGACGGCCAGGACCCCGGTCCAGCAGGTCGCGACGATTCCCGCGGTCATCGCGAACAGCGGGTACCAGGTCGGCCGCCCCGAGCAGAAGTACGAGCGCACGAGCGCGCCCACCAGGGTGTGGCCGAGCAGTCCGAGGGCGTACACCCGCATGACGGCCGCGGTGGCCGCCGTGTCCTGGGCGGTGAACGCGCCGCGCTGGAAGAGCAGGTGGATGATCTGCGGGGCGCACGCCACGACCGCCGCCGTGCCGAGGAGCACCGTGCAGGCGACGAGTGTCAGATCGCGCTCCACCCGGTCGCGGGCCCGCTCCGTGTCGCCCTCGGCGATGGCCTGCGCGACCACGGGGAAGGTGACCGTGCAGAGCATCAGCGACAGCACCATCGGCATCTGGGCCACTTTCTGGGCGTAGTTCAGATGCGAGATGGCCCCGGCGGGCAGCGAGGAGGCCAGGAAGCGTTCGATGAGGACCTGGGACTGCCGGCACAGCGCGAAGAGCAGCACCGTGCCGACGAGGGTGAGGTCCATCGGGCGGGCCGGTTCACCGTCCGGGGTCCCGGCCGCCGACTCCCCGCGCCGGAGCTGCCGCCACAGCGACGGGGCCTGCGCCACCACCATCAGGGCGCCGCCGACCGCGACACCGAGCGCCGCCGACCGCACGCCGTAGCGCGCGCCGAGGACGAACATCACCGCGATGATCCCGGCGTTGTACGCCATGTAGATCGCCGCCGGTGCCACGAACCGGCGGTGCGCCCGCAGGGCCGCGCTGCAGTACCCGGCGAGCCCGAAGGAGAACACGCAGGTCGCGGTCAGCCGGGTGCAGTCCACCGCGAGCCGGGGATCGGGCAGGCCGGGCGCGAGCGCCTCGACCAGGTACGGCGCCCCCGCGATCAGCAGCGCCCCGACGGCCGCGAAGGCGAAGGTCAGCCGGGGCAGGGTGGCGGCGACCAGCGCGCGCACGGGATCGCCGGCGGCTCCCCGGGCGCGCCGGGTCACCGCCACGCTGAACGCGGGGATCAGGACGAAGGCCAGCCCGTCCTCGATCAGCAGGGTCGCCGCGAACTCCGGCACCGTCCAGGCGACGAGGAACGCGTCCGTGTCCGACCCGGCCCCGAACAGATGCGCGAGCGCCTGGTCCCGGCCGAGGCCCAGGAGGGCTCCGGCGATCGAGAGGGCGATGGTGACGAGGGCCGCCCTGGCGAGGAACCGGTTGGACGTGGTCTCGGGCCGGCCCCCGCTCTCCCGCGCCCCGGGCACCCGCCCGTCACGCGTCCCGGAACGGGCACGCTTCCGCTCACCCGTATCCGTGCCCGTACCCGTACCCGTACCCGCGCCCGTGCCTGCGCTGGTGCCCGCGCTCGTACCCCGGCCCGCGCTCGCGCTCGTACCCGCGCTCGCGCAGGCATCCAGGCTCGCGCTCGCATCCCTGCCCGCGCCCGTGTCCGTGCTCGTTCCGAGGGCCGGGTTCGTGTCCGGGTCCTCGCCCGTCCTGGGGGGTGTCACCGTCATCGTGCCGCGGCCTCTTCCCGAACGGCGGCCGTCGGCGCCGATCCCTCGGTGCCCGGTGTCACCGACGGATCCATCAGCGCCCACCAGCCGATGACGCCGAAGACGACGCCGGTCAGAACCGTCGAGGGGCCGCCGATGTCCGCGTACACGAAGTCGACCAACTGCCAGACGAGCAGCCCGCACGCCACGAGCGCGCAGTCCGTGCCGGGCGGCCTCCGGCCGGAGGCGAGGCCGGATTCCGTCCCGTCCCGTGCCGCGCGGCGCACCCGTACGAGCCCGCGCAGCGCGCCCACCAGCAGGACGAGCCAGCCGCCCGCCAGGGCGAGCAGTCCGAGAAGACCCTGCTCACTGAGGACGAGGAGATACATGTTGTGCGGCGAGAGCAGCGCCTGCTTGTGGAAGGCGGCCCCGGCGCCCGCGATGTCGCTGCCCGAGGACAGCGCGAGTGAGGCATGACCGTCCCGGTACTCGGGGAAGCCCTTCAGCCCGACGCCCGTCAGCGGGTGCTCGCGCCACATGTCGGTCGCCGCCGCCCACATCGTGTACCGGTCCGTCACCGACTGGTCCGGCGCGTCGGTGACCTGCGTGATGCTGGCGACCCGCTCCTGGAGCATCGCGCTGCCGAAGCCCAGCCCGCCCACCAGGATCACCCCGGCCGCGGCCAGCACCGCGACCGTCCGCGCCGCGCGCCGCACCCCCGCCAGCACGAGCTGCGCGCCGCAGGCCACGGCCGTGGCGATCCACGCGCCCCGGCTGAACGAGAGGGCCAGCGGCGGCAGCAGGGCCAGCGCGCACACCACGGCGACCGCGCGCCGCCGCTCCTCACCCGCTCCCAGGGCCAGCGCCACCGCGCACACCAGCCCGAACGCGACCACCGTCGCCATGCCCATCACGTCGGTGGGTCCGAAGGTGCCGACCGCCCGGACGTCCTCGCCCTGGTACGAGGCGCCGGTCCCGGTGACGTACTGCCGTACCCCCACTGCCCCCTGCCACAGCGCCAGCGCGACGAACGACCAGGCCAGCAGCCGGAAGTCGCGCCGGTCGCGGACGAGCAGCAGGACCGCGGCCGGTACCAGCACGAAGATCTGCAGATACCGGGTGAGGCCGGTGATCCCCGCCCCCGGGTCCGTCGCCCCGGCCGCCGCGACCGAGATGCCGACCACGGGGAGCCCGAGGACCAGGGCCGCGGTCGCGGACAGGGGGCGCCGCCGGGTCCGTACGAGACGCACCGCGCAGCACAGCACCACGAGACCGGACATGGCGTCCGCGATGTTCGCGCCGCCCTCGCCGCTCGGTGCGATCGGCAGCCCGAGCAGCGCGATCACCGCGACGACGGGCAGCACCGGCAGCGCCCGCCGCAGGGCCGCGGTCACGCTGTCCAGGGGAGCGAGGGGCAGGGCCTGGCTCACCGGCTCAGCTCCCCGTCGGGCGCACCAGCGCCACGGCCGTGCGCAGCAGGATGCAGATGTCCTGCCACATCGACCAGTTGTCGATGTACGCGTTGTCGAAGCGGCACCGGTCCTCGATCGAGGTGTCGCCGCGCAGCCCGTGCACCTGGGCGAGTCCGGTGATGCCGGTCTGCATCCGGTGACGGGCCGCGTATCCGGGGTAGGTCTGGCTGAACTTGGTGACGAAGTAGGGCCGTTCGGGGCGCGGGCCGACCAGGCTCATGTCGCCCCTGAGGACGTTCATGAGCTGGAGCAGCTCATCCAGCGAGGTGCGCCGCAGGAACTGGCAGAAGCGGCTCATCTCCTGCTCGCCCGCCACGCTCCAGCGGGTCGCGGCCTCGTGCGCGTCGACCGGGCGGTGGGTGCGGAACTTCAGCAGCGTGAACGGCCGTCCGTCCTTGCCGATGCGCTCCTGCCGGAACACCACACCGGGTCCGTCGGTCAGCCGCAGGACGGCCGCGAACGCCAGCAGCAGCGGACTGACCAGCAGCAGCAGCGCACCGGAGACGGCGACGTCGAGGAACCGCTTCCCGAAACCGGCGCGCCGCCCGCCGACCGACAGGGGGCGGCAGGCGAAGCCGGCCAGCGTGTGCCCACCGGCCCGGTCGTACGACGGCGAGTCCGGGTCGACCTCCCACAGCGCGCAGCCCGCGAGGGCCAGCGCCCGCAGCGTCGGCCCGCGCCGGCTCGGCGGCTCCACCACCAGCACGGCGCGCACGCTGTTCTGGATGAGCGCCCGCTGGACCTCCTCACCGGTGGTGAGCACCGGCAGGACGTCGAGGCCGGTCGGCCGGTCGGCGACGACACCGACCGGCCGCACCCCGCAGTCCGGGTGGCGCAGGAACGCCGCGGCCACCCGCTGGGCCGTCCCGGCGGGACCGATCACCAGGGCGGCGGCGGGGTGCCGCGCGAGGGCCCGGCGGCGGCGCCAGTGCACCGCGCCGCGGCCGGCCAGGCCGATCACCGCCTGCGCGGCACATCCCAGCGCCAGCGTCCGGGCCGACAGCGCCTCGTCCGGGGCGAACGCGGCGAGGACGGCGGCCAGGGCGCACCAGACGACCGCGATCCGGGCGCAGACGGCGGGCAGTTCGTCGAGCAGGGCGGGCAGGGGTGCCGGCCGGTACAGGGAGGCCCGCGCGTTCAGTAACACCACGCCGAGCAGGAGGGCGACGAGGGCCGGCGGGTGCCGCTGGACCTCCGCGAGGGTCTGTCCGGCCGTCAGCGCCGCGACGGCGTCCACGGCCGCGAGCGGCAGCCAGGAGGCGCGCCTGACGGTGCGCCGCCGCTGTCCGGCCGGGAATCTGAGACCGCCGCCGGTCCCGCGCGACGGCATGACCGTGAGGGATGAGGATCCGTACTCCCGGGGCTGGCCGCCGGGGGAGGGAACGGTGCTTTCCGCAGTCACGAGTGGATGGACTCCCTGCACTCGGTGTGGTCCGCGCACATGACGCCCCCGGCGTGCTGCGGCTGTCGCCCGGTCAGTAGTTCGCGGTACACCCCCGCGACCGCGTCGGCCGTGAGGCGCACGTCGTGCGTGGTCAGTACGTGGCCGCGCCCCTGTCGGCCGAGCGACGCGCGCAGCGGGGCGTCGGCCAGCAGCGCGGCGATCGCCCCGGCCAGCGGCGCCGGTTCGGGCGAGGCCACCAGGCAGTGGGTGTCGTGTCCCGGTGGCAGGCTCTCGCGGGCGCCGTCCACGTCCGTCATGACGACCGGCCGCCCGCAGGCCATGGCCTCCAGGGGGGCCAGCGCCATGCCTTCCCAGCGGGACGGCAGTACGACCAGGTCGGCGGCCTGGTACCAGGGCACCGCGTCGGCGGCGGCCCCGGCGAACAGCACCTCTCGTGGTGCCCCGGCGCGCAGCCGTGCCGCGTCCGGCCCGTCCCCGACGAGCACGAGCCGCGCCGCGGGCACCCGCCGCAGCACCGCGGGCCAGGCCTCCAGGAGGATGTCCTGCCCCTTCTGGCGGCACAGCCGTCCCACGCACATCACCAGCGGAGCCGCCGGATCCATCCCCGCGAGCAGCGGGATCCCGGCTCGCGCGCTGTCCACGGAGTCGGGGCGGAAGCGCTCGGGGTCGACGCCGTTGGGGATCACCCTCCAGGGGGCGCGCACTCCGGCTCGTACGCCGGTCATGCGCTCCGCCTCGCTGACGCACACCACCCGGGACGCCCAGCGGGCACCCCACCGCTCCCAGCGCAGCGCGAGCGCGGCCGCCGCACCGTCCACGGCCTCGAACGACCAGGCGTGCGGCTGGAACACCGTCGGCACCCGGCCGCGCAGCGCGAGCCGGGCCGCGAGCCCCGCCTTCGCGCTGTGGGCGTGCACCACGTCGGGCCGTACCCGCGCCAGCACCCGGCCGAGCCTGCGTACCTCCTGGGCGAGCTGCGGCCCCGGTGCCCGCGTCGCGTGCCAGGGGCGCACGTCCGCGCCGAGCGCCCGCACCTCCCGGGCGAAGCCGTTGCCGTCCGGGCAGGCGACGGTCACGCGCGTCCCGGCGGCGAGCTGGGCGCCGACGAGGTCGGTGACCACGCGGGCGACACCGCCGTCGACCGGCTGCGTGACATGAAGGACCCGCGGCGGAGGGTCTGTTGGCAGATGCATGCGCGGTTCCTTGCTCACGGGCGGCGCGCCGGGGCGCGCGTCACTGCTTCGCTGCGACGGCGGCGAACAGTGCTCCGACCCAGGCCGCGTCCCGCTGCGAAACGATCCGGAAGGCCAACTGGTCACCCCCGGCGCGGATCTCCTTGCCGGGACCGAGGAGGTCCGGGTCGTGGCGCGGGGCGGATCTCGTGGAACTGCGGCGGCCCGTTGAGGAGTTGGCGGGCCGCGTCCTGCCGGTGAGGGATGGCTCCGCGGACGCCGGGCCGCAGGGGGTCCGGAGGGTGGCGGGGGCGGAGCGGCCCGCGATCGCACGGCGCAGCGGCAGGCCCGGGGAAGTTCGCATGACCGGCGGTGCCCTTTCGGGGAAAAGGTTCTGGACCAGCGGACGGACGGAAATCCGAGAATCCGATGCATCAGACGCGTGCGCTTCGGCTCCCCGCGAGCTGCCGGCGCCCCTCGACGCCCGCTTCCGGACGCCCTCGGAGAGCCCGACTCTAGCCGGTGTCCGCATTTATCAGTGAAAGCGACGATGTGTGTCGGATTGGTGAAGCCCGGCCGTCCCGGACATCACTCCTTTGGAGGCACAACCCGCGTGAGCGCCACGCGTTGAACCAGAGCCGGGCATCCCGCCCGGATGTTGTGTCGATTTCTCAAGGAGCACTTCTCCATGTCGCGTATCGCGAAGGGCCTGGCCCTGACCTCCGTTGCCGCCGCCGCCGTGGCCGGCACCGCCGGCATCGCCGCCGCCGACAGCGGCGCGCACGGCGCGGCCGCCCACTCCCCGGGCGTCCTGTCGGGCAACGTCCTGCAGGTTCCCGTTCACATCCCGGTCAACGTCTGCGGCAACACCGTCAACGTCATCGGCCTGCTGAACCCCGCGTTCGGGAACACCTGCGTCAACGGCTGACGTCGTCATCGCGGACCCTTCTGGCCGGCCGCTCTCCGGAAACGGGGGGCGGCCGGTCCGCGTCGCGGCCCACGCCGGTGGTACGGGAATTTTCCGCACGCGGAGTTTCCGTCGCGTTCGGGGCTCGTTAGGCAGCGCACAGAGGAATTCCCGCCGGCGGCATCCGTCGCCGAAGAAAGGAACACGATGAAGTCTCTCAAGGCCGCCGCCGCGGTCGCCGGGTCCCTCGTCGTCGCCGGTGCCGCCGCGCCCGCGTTCGCCGCCGGAGCCTCCGGCCTCACGCCCTCCAGCCTCAACGGCGCCCTGGAGACCGTCACCAGCCAGCACTCGCTCAGCGTGCAGGACGTTCTTCCCCTCCAGCACCAGTCGAACGCGCTCGACACCGAGAGCAAGGGCTCCGTGCTGAGCGGCGTGAACGACGCGACGAAGACGCTCAACACGACCGCCGCCCCGGCGCAGCTCCTCGGCGGACTTCCCCTTCAGGGTTAGTCGTATCCGTTATTCGCATCTCCCGTGTGCGTGTCTTCCACAATGCGCGTCGGGCATTTCCCTAGGCTCTGGAGAAAATCTCCGATGAAAGGGCTCACAATGAACACTGCCAAGAAGGCCGCTCTTATTTTCGCCACCGCCGGAATGGCCGCGGGTGCCGCCGCGGGCAGCGCCGCCGCCGACTCGGGCGCCGAGGGTGCCGCGGTCAATTCCCCCGGTGTCCTGTCGGGCAACGTCCTGCAGGTTCCCGTTCACATTCCGGTCAATGTCTGCGGCAACACCGTCGACGTCGTCGGCCTGCTGAACCCGGCTTTCGGCAACACCTGCCTGAACCACTGACGCCGTACCGCCGAAGTGACGGGAAGGGCCGGTTCCCCAGGTGCGGAATCGGCCCTTCGCGCTGTTCGAGCCGCGTACCTCGTTCGTGTGGTCACGCCCTCGGACATCCCCCGGGCGGGTGATTTCGGCGCAGAACCCGAACGGGCGCATCGATAAGGTTCCGCGGTGACCTCAACCTCAAGTGAAATGAGCCCGCTTCGGGCCGCCGATCTCGGCACGCTCGCCGTCATGGCATTCAGTGGAGAAACCCCCGACGGCGACATGCCCTATCTCCTCGCCTACTCGCTGGGAGACGGCGACGGGGGTCCCGAGGGATCCGCGGCGGCCATCCGGCAGCTCCTGATCGACAACGGACTGCCCGTGGGCGACACGCTCATCGACGGATCCCGGCAGCCGAGCCTGCCCCTCACCCTGCTCGTCGAGGCCGGCCAGGCCGTCGTCAGCATGCCGCACCTCAACGCCCAGTGCGTCGCGCCGCCGGAGTGGCTCGCGGCGGTCGGCGAACGCGGCTACGCCTACTTCCTGTTCGCCACCCGCGCCTGGCCCGTCGCCCGGCCCGGTCACCCCGTGGCACCCGAGGACCTGACGGCCTTCGCGGGCGACGAGGAGACCCTGCTCAGCGCGTCCCACGTGCTGCTGCCCGCGCGTAGGCTGCGCGGCTGATGACGGCCGCCGCGGGGCGGGGGACGGGCGGCGAGGCACCGGGCACGGGCGGCGGAGCCGACGGCGCGCGCGGACACACCGCCGGCAGCAGCCGTGCCCTCGCGGTGCTGCTGGTGATCACCGGGGCGGCCGGCCTCCTCGCCGCGTGGGTCATCACGATCGACAAGTTCAAGCTGCTGGAGAACCCGAACTTCGTCCCGGGCTGCAGCCTGAACCCCGTCGTCTCCTGCGGCAGCGTCATGAAGAGCGAACAGGCCTCGGCCTTCGGGTTCCCCAACCCGATGCTCGGCCTGGTGACGTACAGCGTGGTGATCTGTGTCGGCGTCAGCCTGTTCACCGGAGCCCGATTTCCGCGGTGGTACTGGCTGACCTTCAACGCGGGCACGTTGTTCGGCGTCGGATTCGTGAGCTGGCTCCAGTTCCAGTCCTTCTACCGGATCAACGCGCTCTGTCTGTGGTGCTGTCTGGCCTGGGTCGCCACGATCATCATGTTCTGGTACGTCACGTCGTTCAACGTGCGGAACGAATTCCTGCCCGCACCGGAATGGCTGAAAGTATTCCTCGCGGAGTTCACCTGGGTTCTCCCGGCACTGCACATCGGCGTCATCGGAATGCTGATCCTCACCCGCTGGTGGGATTTCTGGACGAGCTGAATCCGCCTATCGGACGACTAATGAGGCCGTCGGGGGAATCTTGAGCTGATGACGTCCCGGAATCGTTACGGGTACGGACGCCGATCCGCCGAATCCTGAAAGGGCCCGTACCTGAGATGAAGCCGACCACACGAGGAACGCTCGCCGCCGTCATGACCGGGGTGGCCGCGGCGGTGGGTGTCGCCTCGGCAGCGCCCGCCGTCGCGGCCGACACCGTTCCGATCCCGGTGCCGCTGGACGGAGTCGAGCGGTCCCTCGGCCTGAAGGCGCCCAGCGTCTCGGGTGAACTGCCGTTGCCGCTGCCGGGCCGGCTGGAGGGACCGCGGTACGTCGAGGGCCGGATGATCCCCGAACGGGCCGTGCCGCAGGTGCCCCTCAGCGGCGGGCTGCCCGGAGCCCGGCTCCGTACGCCGCTCCCGCGCGTCCTCGGCCACGGCTTCGACCACCTCGGGCTCTCCGCTCCCGCGGCCGGCCTCGAAGCGCTGACCCCCGGAGCGAGCCTGGACACCCCGATCGGCGCGCCGAACCCCGACCACCTCGGTCTTCCCGGGCTGAAGACGCCTCAGGCCGCCGTGCTCACACCGCTGCTGAAGACCGTGCCGGTGGCGAACCTGGAGATGGGCTCCGGTTCCTAGACCTTCCGCCCGACGGCGCGGACCCCTGAGCCCGCCTCGGGCCCGCCTCCGGCGCCCGGGGGCACGCCGGCCCTCGTCGCCGTGGGCCCTCGGCCCGCCGCCGTCGGGCTTCCCGAAACCGACCGTCACAGCATGAGTTCGTGGAGGAGAGAAGCATGTTCGCCAGGTGGATGCCGGGCAGAGTACCGAGGCGCGGGCGCGACGGCCGGGTGCCGGACGCCCCGGCGCGGGGCCGCGGGACGGGACGCGTGGCGGGCGGACTGGCGCTCACCCGGCGCGGCGCGATGCGGGGACTGCTCGTGTCGGCCGTCGGGGTGGCGCTGGCCCCCGTCGTCGCGGCCTCACGGCCGCCGCGCCACCGCGGCCGGGACCTCTCCTTCGACGAGATGTACCACGGCCGGCACATCCTCGGCACGCGCGGCGGCTCCGACGGCCGGGCCGCCTACGGGGGCGACGAGTGGCAGGTCACGGTGGACGGCCGCCCGCTGCATCTGATGCGCCGCGCGGACGGCAGCTATCTGAGCATGGTCGACCACTACGAGTCGTATCCGACACCGCTGGCCGCGGCACGCGCGGCCGTGGACCAACTGGGCCCGGCCGAGCAGCTCAGAAGCATGGGGGGCATGGGGGGCATGGGGAGCATGGGGAGCGGGGCGGGCGGCTCCGGAGGGCCGACGATCGGCACCCGCGACGGCGGTACGGAGGGGAGCGGCCACCACCATGGTGTACACGCGTAAGAACGTCAGCGCCCTCACGAGCGCGGAGCGCCGCCGTTTCGTCAAGGCCATGCTGGAGGTCAAACGCCGCGGGGAGTACGACGAGTTCGTCCGCCGGCACATCGACTACTACGTCGCCGACGGCGACGGCGGACTGCGCGCGGCCCACATGGCACCCTCGTTCCTGCCCTGGCACCGCTGCTTCCTGCTGGACCTGGAGCAGGCGCTGCAACGCGTGGACTCCGGTGTGAGCGTGCCGTACTGGGACTGGACCCGGGACCGCACCCCGGCCTCCGCGCCGTGGACCAAGGACCTGCTCGGCGGCGACGGACGGCGTTCGGACCGGCAGGTCATGACGGGCCCCTTCGCCTACGCGCAGGGCAAGTGGACGATCAAGGAGGGCGTGACCGACGGCGCGTTCCTGATGCGCGAGTTCGGCCGCCCGCGCAAGCCGATCCAACTTCCCACACGGGCCACGCTGGACGCGGCCCTCGCCGACCCGGTCTACGACGTGGCGCCCTACGACTCCACGACCAGGCGCGGTTTCCGCAACCGGCTGGAGGGATGGGGGCACGGGACGGGGAACGCCACCTGGGAGAACCACAACCGGGTCCACCGCTGGGTCGGCGGCCACATGCTGGGCGGGGCCTCCGTCAACGACCCCGTATTCTGGCTGCACCACGCCTTCGTCGACCTCCAGTGGTCGCGCTGGCAGAAGAAGCACCGAGGTGCCCGCTATCTGCCCGAGCGTCCCCCGGGGGCCCGCGACGCCCAGTACCGGCGCATCGTCGCCCGCCACGAGAAGATGCCCCCGTGGGGTGTGACGCCGGCCTCGATGGAGGACCACAGTCACATCTACCGCTACGCCTAGCGGCGGTTTTCGGCGCGCGTACCGGCATCTACTGGTACACATAGAGACATCTGCCGGGACGCGTGGCCACGCGTCCCGGGAACGGCAAGGCCCCCGGCGGTGACGTCCCGCCGGGGGCCTCGCGCGTGCCGGACGACCGGCTCAGTTGCCGTAGCCGTGGGCCTCGTGGTGCTCCTTGCCGCCGTGGTGCTCCTTGAGGTGGCCGCCACCGTTCACGCAGGTGTTGCCGAACGCCGGGTTCAGCAGGCCGACGATGTCGATCGTGTTGCCGCACACGTTGACCGGCACGTTGATCGGGGCCTGGATGACGTTGCCCGACAGGACACCGGGCGAGCCGACGGCCCCACCCTGGGCGCCGGCGTCAGCCATGGCCATGCCGGCGCCGCTGAGGGCCACGGCACCCGTGCCGACGACGACTGCGGCGGCCTTCGCGATGCGAGACATCACGTTCTCCTTAGACTCGACGAGTGCGATGGCTCGGACGCGACCGCACTTCCCCTTCAACGCGTCCGTCCACACCTGGTCACGGGCGTTCCGCCAGGGGATCACTGTTCGAACAGGGGCCGGGGGGACGGCCGTTCGTCCGGCCCGGGGCGGCCGGAGTGGCGGGCGGGTGGGGGAGCGGGCAGTGCGGTGGGCCGAGTCGGTGCAGCGGGCGGTGCGGTCAGCCGAGTCGGCGCAGTGGTGTGCCCGCCAGGAACGCCCGGATGTTCTCGACGGCCGCCCCGTAGTACGTCTCGTAGTTGGACCGCGACACATAGCCGAGGTGGGGGGTGGCCAGCAGCCGGGGCGCCGAGCGCATCGGATCGCCGGCGGGCAGCGGCTCGGTGTCGAACACGTCGATGCCCGCCCCGGCGATACGCCCCGCGTGCAGCGCGGCCAGCAGGGCCTCTTGGTCGACGATCGCCGAGCGGGAGGTGTTGACGAGGTAGGCGGTGGGCTTGAGGAGCGCCAGCTCGGCGGCGCCGACGAGCCCCCGGGTGCGGTCGCCGAGCGCGAGGTGGATGGAGACGAAGTCGCTGTCCGCCAGCAGTTCCTGCTTGGAGGACGCGCGTTCCACGCCCACCTCCTCGGCCCGCTCCGCGGTGAGGTTCTGGCTCCACGCGCTCACCCGCATGCCGAAGGCGAGCCCCACCTGGGCCACCCGGCCGCCGATCTTGCCCAGCCCGAGCAGACCGAGCCGTCGGCCGTACAGATCGGCGCCGACGGTGCTCTGCCAGGGACCGCCCTCCCGCAGGGAGTTGCTCTCCGTGACGATTCCCCGCGCGAGGCCGAGCAGCAGGGCCCAGGTCAGCTCGACCGGGGGCGTCGAGGAACTCGGCGTCCCGCACACGGTCACCCCGTGCGCCTCGGCGGCGGCGTAGTCGATCACCGTGTTGCGCATCCCCGAGGCGATCAGCAGCTTCAGCCGCGGCAGCCGGGCCAGCAGAGACGCCGGGAAGGGCACGCGTTCGCGCAGCGTGACGACGATGTCGAAGTCCGCCAGCGCGGCGGCCAGCGCGTCCTCGTCGCCGAAGTGCCGGTCGAATCCGGTGACTTCCACGGTGTCCGCGACGGACGACCAGTCGGCGATCCGGGTCGCGACGCTCTGATAGTCGTCCAGCACGGCACAGCGAAGACGCATTTCGGGTCCCTTCAGGCTCAGCCGGACCCTACCCGAGCGGTGATCGGGGAAGCCCGGCGGACCGGGACCGAGGGTCGCGGGGGGAAGCCGCAACGGTCACTCCCTCCCCATGGCAGTATCTGGGCACTATGAATGCGTCGCCGGCGGTACGGAGTCTGCGCGCCGCGGTGTTCGCCGTACTGTGCGTGCTGCTGGCCGCCGGGGGGCACGCCCTCGCCACCGGCCAGGCGCCGCCGCTCCGCGCCGAGGGCGCGGGACTCCTCGCCGTCTTCGCCGCCGGCTGCGCGCTCGGCGGCCGCGAACGGTCCCTGTCCGGGATAGGCGGCGCCATGCTCGTCGCGCAGGCTGGCCTCCACCTCGGCTTCGAGGCCGCCCGGCCGCGCATGACGATGAACATGCACGGGATGCACATGGCGCACCCGGCCGCACACGCCCTGACCCCGCACGCCACGGCCGCGCACGTCGCCGCCGCCCTGCTGGCGACGTGGTGGCTGCGGCGCGGCGAGGCCGCCCTGTGGTCCCTGCTGCGCCGTGCCGCGACACTCGTGCCGGGACTCGCCGCGTGGTGGCGGTCGAGGACGGGTCCGCCCCCGGTGCGGCCGTACGAGGGTGCCGTGGGCCGGACCCCCGCCGAACCGTGGCCGCTCGGCCGGGCGCTGCTGCGTCACGCCGTCACGCGCCGGGGACCGCCGGCCGGGCTCGCCCTCACGACCTGACCACGTTCCCCCTCAGTACGGAGTTTCCCGGATGTCCCCGATCAGCACCACTCTGCGCCGCACCGGCACCGTCGCCGCCCTCGCCACCGCGGGCGTCCTGGCCGCCGCCGGCGCGGCCTTCGCGCATGTCACGGTCCACCCCGAGAGCTATGCCAAGGGAGCCACGGACGGCCTCCTGAGCTTCCGCGTCCCCAACGAGGAGGACACCGCCAGCACCACCAAGGTGCAGATCTTCCTGCCCACCGACCACCCGGTCGTGGGCGTCCTGGTCACCCCGCAGGCGGGCTGGACCGCGAAGGCGACGACCGTGAAGCTGAAGAAGCCCGTCAAGACGGACGACGGCACGATCACGGACGCCGTCTCCGAGATCACCTGGACCGGAGGCCGGATCCGCCACGGCGAGTTCCAGGACTTCCAGGTCGCCTTCGGTCAGCTCCCGGACGACGTCGACCAGTTGACCTTCAAGACGCTGCAGACCTACTCGGACGGCAAGGTGGTCCGCTGGATCGAGCAGGCGCAGAAGGGCGGGGACGAGCCGGAGAGCCCGGCTCCGGTGCTGGCCCTCACCGCCGAGGGCGCGGCCGAGAAGCCGGCCTCGACCGGGACCGGGGCCTCCGGCTCCGACGCGTCGTCCTCGTCCCCGTCCTCGTCCTCTTCGTCCTCGGGCGCCGAGGAGTCGAGCGCGAGCGCCAAGAGCAGTGACTCCACCGCGCGCGCCCTGGGCACCGCGGGCCTGATCGTCGGCGTCCTCGGTCTGCTCGCGGCCGCGTTCGCCGTCGTACGCGTCCGCAACGCCCGCTCCTAGCCCTGCCGCTGTCGCCGCCCCGTCAACTCACGTCGGCGGGGCGGCGGCGACACTGCGGGGCGGCGGCGACACTGCGGGGCGGCGGCGACTTCTCGCGCGTGTCCGCACCGTCGCGTCGTCCGCGCGGCGGGCGGGCGGCGGGCGGCGGGCGGGCGAGTCTTCGCCGACACGCGTCAGACAGGCCCTAGGCCTGCGGCGGGGTCTGCTTCCTGCCGAGGAGCACCATCACGGCACCGCCGATCACGACGAGACCGATGGCCGCGCCCGCGATGACGGGAGTCAGTCCGGAGCCGCCGGTCTCGGCGAGGTCGGTGCCCCCGCCGGAACCACCCACCGACGCCGGGCTCGGCTCGCTCAGCGTCTGGGTCGAGAGGTCGCTCGCCGTGCCCTGGGTCTTGCAGTCCAGCACGCCCTTGAACCGCTTCCCGCCGCCGTCCGTGCCGCCGATCGTGAAGTCGTAGACCTGGTCCTCCTGCAGCGGGATGGTGAGGGTCTCGGATATCCCGGCCGCGACCGTGTGCTCGTCGCCCATCAGCTCGAACGTGAACGCCGCGTCGCCCTTGTTCGCCACCGTGATGTCCACACCGCCCTTGGCGCAGTTCTTCTGGGCGGACAGGGCGGGTATCGCACCCTTGGCGGCCCAGTTCGCGCTCGCCGTCGCGGAGACGGTGGACTCGCTGGAGCCGGCGAGGATCTGCGTCTGACTGCGGGTCTCCGAGGTGAAGGCGCGGCCGACCGGCACGGTCGTCGAGGCCTGCACGGTGAGCGACGTGGAACCGTCCGCGCCGTCCTCGGGCACGTCGAAGTAGATCCGGCTGCCGTCCGCCGCGGAGGTGATCGGCCTGCCGTCCTTGTCGACGACCCTCACCCCGGCGGCGGCGATACCTGTGGGCGGGGTCACCGTCGCACTGCCCGCGTTGGTGTGCACCGTGACCGGTCCGAGCCGCTCACCGGGCCGGCCGGACACCGCGGCCGGCGTGAGCGTTAGCGAGGCCGCGGGCTCCGGCAGGCTCCGCGCGTTCTTCTCCAGGTAGTCCGCGAGCTTCTCCGCCTGCGGGTCCGCGGCGTCCACGTCGGCGCCGTCCGAGTACCGCCAGATCGCGACCTGGGTGCCGGCCGCCGCGTCCTGCTCGGTCAGACCGGAGACACCGGCCTTCTCGGCCAGTGCCGCCAGGTCGTTCACCTGCGGGTAGGAGTTCTCGAGGATCCAGCGGATCCGGCCCGCGTCCTTGTTGCCGCTCAGCGACGTGCCGTTCCAGGACGTCTCCTGATAACGGGCGTCGCGCTGGGTCGGGTTGTGGAGGTCGATGCAATAGGTCTGCAGCATGCCGCCGTTCTCGACGGTCATCTCGAACAGTCCGGCCGAGACCCAGGAGTCCTCGCCGTTCTCGTGGACGACCGCGGAACCGTACGTCTTCAGGTCGCCTATCGTGGCGCTCGCTCCGGCCTGGCTCTGCGGTATCTCCTCGGCGTCGGCCGTGCCGGCGGCGGCGACCGTGCCCGCGGCGGCGAGCCCCCACACGAGGGCCGCTGCGGCGAGACGGGCTGCCCCTCGCCCGCGTGCTGACAACACAGAGAACGCAGAAGACACAGAATTCCCCTTCGCGCAGGACCCTTTGACATGGGGGACGGTCCCGCCAGCAGAATCAGAAGCCCCGAGAGCTGTGTTCGGCATCCTAAAGAAGCGCCGCATCGCTCTTCCCGGTCATGTCGTCCGACAACAGATCTGACTCGGAATCGTTATCGCGATCGCTTCCGTGAACTGCGACTATCGACAAAGCCATAAGGGCTGTTCGCCATGTATTTGTCGATAAGCCGCAGTTCGGTCGGATCGATCACTCCGCTGACATCACGTCACCCCGGCCGGTTCCGGACGCGGTTGGGTCGCGCCATCCGGCGGGGTGTCGGGGACCGATTCCCAACTGGGTTCGGGGCGCTGCGCCGCGGCCGGCTCACCCTCCTTGGACGGACGCCGGAAGGCCGACGTGCCGCGCGAGAGGTCGTGGCCGATCGCCACCGCGTCGATGTCCGCCGACGTCCAGCTCTGCCCGTCGCGCGTCTCGGTGCGCACCTTCAGCCTGCCCTGCACGATGACCGGATCGCCCACCGAGACCGAGGCGCCCACGTTCGTCGCGAGCGCGCGATGGGCCCACACCGTGAAGAAGTTGGTGTGCCCGTCCGTCCACCCGCTCTTCTCGCGGTCCCAGTACCGCGAGGTCACCGCCAGCCGGAACCGCGCCGACGCGCCGTTCGCCAGATCCCGGTACACGGGCTGTGTCGCCACGTTGCCCACCGCGCACACCATCGTCTCGTTCATCGTCAAGCCCTCCCGTACGGATGCGTCTGCCGTGGCGACCGCATGCGCTGCGATCGCCGCGGGATCAGACTGCCTCCGCCGGGCCGGGCCCGCTGGGCCCTGTGGGCCGCCGGGCGGTTGTGGAAAACCGCGTCACCCGAGCGGGTGGCCCTGGACGGTCGTCCGACGGGTGGCCCGAGCGGGCCATCTGACGGGGTGCCCGGTCAGGTCACTCGACGCCGGGGTAACCCCGGGCAGGCCACCCGGCGGCGTATCCGGTCAGGTCACCCGACGGCCGGGGCGCCCGGAGCAGGCCACCCGACGGCTGGGGTATCCCGAGCAGGCCCCCGGTGCGGTATCCCGCGCAGGCCATTCGGCGGCGTACGGGACCAGGCCACCCGACGGGGTACGGGACCAGGCCACCGGGCGGGATGGCCCGGGTCGGCCGCCCGACGGGATGGCCCGGGTCGGCCGCCCGAGGGGGTAGCCCGGGTTGACCAGCGGACGGGATGGCCCGGGTCGGCCACCCGAGGGGGTAGCCGGGGTCGGCCGCGCGAGCGGATGCCCGGGTCGGCCGCCCGGCCGGCTCACCCGACGGCGGCACCCACCGTCGCCGTCCCCGCCGTCCCCGCCGGCACCGTTCCGACGACCCGCCCGTACTGCTCCCGCACCTCGCGGTACCGCAGCAGTTCCGCCGCCACGGGATCCAGCACCCGGGCTCTGCCGCACGCCGCGGCCGCCTCGCGCAATCGTCTCTCCGCCTCCAGGCCGTACCGCCGGGCCGGCCCGCGGGCCGCCATTCTGCTGGCCCACTCCACGGCCGGGCCGCCGACGATGCCCGACACCATCAGCAGCACCGGGACCCCGAGGTTCGGCGCCATGACCCCGATGATCTGGCCCACCAGCCAGAGCCCGCCGATGACCTGAACGATCGTCATCGCCGCCTGCGCCAGCACCGCGACGGGCCACCAGCCGGGACGCGGCGGCCGTCCGGCCGGTGCCGTCGCGCGCGCCGCCATGTCGTCCAGCGCCTCCGGAAGCCCCTGCGCGCCCCTTACGGCCGCCTCGCGCACCGCCTGCGCCCAGGGTGCGGGAAGCCCGTACGCGGCCCGTTCGGCGACCGTCCGCACCGCCTGCTCGACCCGCTGGCGGGCGGTGGCCTCCTCGTCCGCGGGAGCGCGCACGGGCAGCCGCCCGGTCGGGGGTTCGCGCCGCTCCAGGTACCAGCGCCACAGCCGCAGCCAGGGGGTGCCGCAGGCGCGGTTGGCGTTGCGGCGCCAGGACCGTTCGGCGGCCTCGCCGGTCGCCACGGCGCCGACCGCGTCCGCGAGCCGGTCCGCGAACTCGTCCCGCGCCTCCTCGCTGAGACCGACCCGCCGTCCCGTCGCGTAGATGGGGCGCAGCCGCGCCGCGGCCGCGTCGAGGTCGGCCGAGATCCGCCGCGCGGCCGCGCCCCGGTCCGCCACGAACTGGCCGAGACACTCCCGCAGTTCGGGGACCCCGGTGCCGGTGAGCGCGGACAGCGACAGGACGGTCGCGCCAGGTTCCCCGTACTCGCCGAGCGCGACGCCGTCCTCGTCCAGCAGTCGCCGCAGATCGTCGAGCACCTGGTCGGCGGCCTCTCCGGGGAGCCGGTCCACCTGGTTGAGGACCACGAAGGTGACCTCGGCGTGCCCGGCGAGCGGCCGCAGATAGCGCTCGTGGAGCACGGCGTCGGCGTACTTCTCCGGATCCACCACCCAGATGACGGCGTCGACCAGCCGGAGGACCCGGTCCACCTGCTCGCGGTGCTGGACGGCCGCCGAGTCGTGGTCGGGCAGGTCGATCAGGACCAGGCCGCGGAGCTGTGCCTCCGCCTCGGCGCTCTGCAACGGGCGTCTGCGCAGCCGCCCGGGGATGCCGAGCCGGTCGATGAGGGTGGCCGCGCCGTCGCTCCAGGTGCAGGCGATCGGCGCCGAGGTGGTCGGCCTGCGGACGCCGGTCTCCGAGATCGCCACGCCCGCGAGCGCGTTGAAGAGCTGGGACTTGCCGCTGCCGGTGGCGCCGGCGATGGCGACGACCGTGTGTTCCCCGGAGAGTCTGCGGCGGGCCGCCGCCTCGTCCAGGACCCGGCCCGCCTCGGCGAGCGTTCCGCTGTCGAGCCGGGCGCGGGACAGTCCCACCAGTTCGCGGAGCGCGTCCAGGCGCGAGCGCAGCGGCCCGTCGTACGCGAGGGGGGCGGGCACCGCCGGGACGGCTGTCCTGGTCTCCGCCAACGGCGTCTGGTACCGGGCCGGGGCCGCCTCCGTCACGCGCCGCGCGATGAGGCCGTCGTCCCAGACGGGGCCGTCCTCCGAGCGTGCCGGGTCGTCGCCCTCCCCACGCGCGGGGGGCTCCGCTCCGGAGGAGGCGTCCCGAGAGGCGCCCTGTCCGCTCGTACCGTCGCTCCGTGCGGTCCGTACGCCGCCACCCGCCCGGTCGCCCCCGGTGGCCGCCCCGGCGGCCTCTCCGGCGCCTTCCAGGGACCGAGCACCGGAAGGGGCCGCACGGTCCGCGCCGTTCAGACCGTTCACGCCGTTCACGCCGTCCGTACCCTCCGCACCCTCCGCGCGGTCGGTGTGCTTGTCGTCCGAGGCGACCGTCTGGGAAGGGGTGATTTCGCGGGAGGCGGCGTTGTCGCGGGAGGTGGCGTTCTCGCCCACGCCGTCCGCGGAGTGGCCCTCGGCGGGACGGCCGTCCTCCGGCCGCCCGTCTCCGGGACGCCCGACTCCGGGTCCCCCGTCCCCGGGGCCTCCGTCTCCGGTCCCCCCGTCCCCGGGACGATCGGCTTGATCCGTGTGGTCAGTGACGGCAGTCACCGCGGTCACCTCTCCTTCTGCAGTACGGACAGCGCGGCGATGAGTTCGGCCTGGGGTTCCGGATGGACGTCGAGCGCTTCGAGGGGCGCGAGCCGGCGCTCGCGTTCGGTCTGCAGTGCCCTGTCGACGAGGTCCGTGAGCAGCCGGCCGCCCTTGTCGCGCAGCCGCAGCGCGCCGTGGGCCCCGATCCGCTCGGCCAGTCCCTCGCCCGCGTTGCGCGCCCTGCGGCCGCCCAGGAGCGCGGTGGCGACCAGCGCGGCGACGACCGCGGAGTCCGGCGCGACGCTCTTGTCGAGATCGCGCACCTCGTCCTCGGCGTACTCCTCCAGGACGCGCCGCCAGCGCCGTACGGCCATACCGATCCGGTGCTCCGCGCTCTCCAGCGCCGGATCACGGTCCGTCAGCCCCTGCGCGGCCGAGGCCGGTTCACGGCGCCAGGCGTCGTCCACGCGTTCGTCGGCGGCCGTGACGGAACACAGCAGCAGGGCCGACAGGCTCTCGACGAGCGCGTCCAGCAGTTCCTCGGCGGTGCAGTCGAGGGGGTAGGCGCGCCAGCGCTTGAGCGCGTCCCCGGAGAGCACGGCTCCGGCCTGCAGGCGTCCCTTCGCGCGTGCGTGCTCGCTGTCGTACGCCCCGTCGACCGCGGCGGTGAGCCGGGTCGCGGCGGCGTACTGCGCGGCGGTGGCACTGGCCAGTTCCGGCATCCGCGCCTTCAGCGAGTCGAGGACACCATGGGCGGTACGGGCCATGGCCCCGTGACGGGCCCCCGGGTCCTGGACCTGGTGGGTGAGCCACGTACGCAGCGGGGCGACGGCCGTGGCCGGCAGCAGACCTCCGCCCCAGGCGGACTCGGGCAGCTCGGGCACGGTGAAGCGGGGTGCCTCGCCGAGCCCGGCCTTGGTGAGCAGCGCGCCGTACTGCCGGGAGACCTCGGACAGCACCTGGTGCGGCACCCGGTCCAGGACCGTCACCAGGGTGGCCTTCTGCTCCTTGGCGGTACGCAGCAGATGCCAGGGCACGGCGTCCGCGTACCGCGCGGCCGTCGTGACCATCACCCAGATGTCGGCGGCGCAGATCAGTTCGGCGGCCAGTACCCGGTTTTCGGCCACCAGGGAGTCGACGTCGGGCGCGTCGAGGAGGGCGAGGCCGCGGGGGAGCGTGTCGGCGGTCTCGATCCGCAGCACGCGCTCGCCGCGTTCGGTGGTGGCGGGGAGATCGTCGCCGGGCTCCCGATGGGGCATCCACACGCGCGTGAGCTGGGGCAGCACGCGCATTCCGCTGAACCAGTGATGGTCCTCCGGATGGCACACCAGCACCGGGGTACGGGTCGTCGGGCGCAGGACGCCCGCTTCGCTGACCCGGCGCCCCACAAGGGAGTTGACGAGGGTGGACTTGCCGGCACCGGTGGACCCTCCGATGACGGCGAGAAGGGGTGCTTCGGGTTCTCTCAACCGGGGCACCAAATAGTCGTCGAGCTGTGCGAGCAGTTCGTCGCGGTTGGCACGCGCGCGTGGAGCCCCTGCCAGGGGCAGCGGAAAGCGTGCGGCGGCGACACGGTCGCGCAGGGCGGAAAGTGCGTCGAGCAGCTGAGGCCGTACGTCCAAGGTCACCACATGCGAAGAATGCCCAATTTTGGAGTCTTTCTGAAGCATATGGGTATGTCTGCGCGCCGACAGGACACACGGGGCGGAAGGGATGACTGGGGCGCAGGCATAACGAGTGCACAACACCCGATGCGCGAGGCGCCAAAAGCGGTGCACGATTCGTACCCGCCTGCGATTATCAGGACCGCTTCACGCAACCTCCACATCGAGCCACGGAGGCGAAGCGCGAGGGACAGGGATGTGGGAGCCCTATCCTTGTCCCCGGCAAGGTCACGGATCCGCCCACACCCGGGCACCAGGACACAGGCCGACACAACCGGCCCCCGTAGCTCAGTGGATAGAGCAGGCGCCTTCTAAGCGCTTGGCCGCAGGTTCGAGTCCTGCCGGGGGCGCCAGTCTCCGCCCTCCCCTTCGGGAGGGCTTTTTGCTGGTCGGAGCAGGGTTCACTCGATGTGACGAGATACCGAACGCCTTCCCGATGATCAATCGGGAACGCTTTCCGTCGCGGTCCGGCGCCGGATCCCATCGCGGAGCGCCGCCGTCCGGTCCGCGTGTGCCGGGACGGCTTGTCCACGGAGTTCGCCGGTCCCCGTGACGAAAAATGGTCACCGGGGCGCCGGAAGGTCCTGCGGCGGTGGCGGCTGAGGGCGCGGGCCGCCACGTCCTGTCAGGCGTCGGAGGTGTCCTGATCGACGCCGAAGTGGCGGGAGACCTCTTCGATCGTGAACCGGGCTCGGAGCTTGCAGGCGGAGTTCTGGTTGGCGAAGAAGCCCGCGCGCCACAGGGCCTCCTCTCGCGGCACGGCACGCTCCCAGCTGACCGGGACGATCCATTCGCGCGGATCGTCCCCTTCCCGCTCCGCGCTCCCCGTGGGGCGTCGGTAGGTGCCCGCCAGCGAGAGATCGGTCATTCGCCGGGCTTCACCGTCGACGCCGAGGACGGCGTCCTCGAACGGTTGTGGTTCCCCGGAGACCGTGCCGACGCCCACGTAGCCCACTTTGGGGATGTGCGTGAAAACCCGCGCCCCGAGTGGCAGCGACCGGATCGTCCGGGAGAACCACTCTCCGCCACCCGCCGACACGAACCCGTAGCGAAGGGCGTCGTTCCAGTTCCTGCTGCCGGGCTCGTCGCCGAACGACACGTACCAATGCGTCCCGTTCCACGGCTCCTGCTTCCCTCTGCCCTTCGCTCCACCCGAGGGGACCGCGGCCTCGACCTCGTCCATCAACCAGGTGCGAGCCAGATACGAGCGTCCCTCGTCCTCGAAGTAGCGAAAGAAGAGCACGTTGACCGGGACCTGGAACCCGGAGGCCAGATAGGTGACGATCCGCTCCGTCGCCGCATCGATCTCGCCGGCCACGATGGTGAGGGCGTGAGTGGAATTCAGAGCTTCGGGAGGGGTGCCACCGAAACGCAGCGCGAACGCTTCGTCCAATTCCTCCGCCAGTCCTCTGCCGCGGGCGTAGGAAGCGTAGATGTCGCGGATCTGGTCGTTCGTGAGCTCCTGGACCCAGGAACCGTAGTCGAGAACCTGAGCCACCACCTCGCGGGGCGTCCGGTCTCGCTTGAGCTCCAGAACGTGCAGACCGCCCTCGGCATCCATGCCCAGGAGGTCGACGACCTTGCCGTACTGCGTCAGCACTTGGCGGCCTATCAGCAGCAGCGGATGTCCCAGGATGCCGGGATCACCCTCGATGAGTTCCTCGAGGCGAGACTCCAGGGGCATCGGCCGTGTGGCGACTCGTACGGGTTTGTCGTCCACGCGCCACAACCCGAACTCCAGCGGCATCGCGTTCCCCCTCCGCTCAGATCACCGAGTCGCTGCCGACCAGGCATGGAGGAAGGCAGTATGACGGCGAGTCGCCCTCTGCCGGTAGGCCGCCGGAAGCCGTTTCCGGCGACGGGCCGCTGCGGTACCGCGGCGATGGACGGTGACCACCGCGACCGCGCTGACCGCCAGGGCGCCTGGTGGCCGCGGATCTGTGATCAGGTGAGCGCGGGCATGAAGCCACCGCGCGCGGTGCCGGAGGACAGCAAGGCCGACCAGTCGAGTTCCTCGGGCATCTGGTGGAGGGACATGACGACCGCTCCGCCGGCCTGCTCCGCGTCCGCACACCAGTCGCCCATGCCGCTCGATCCCGTGCCGTCGTCCGTGGCGCCGATCACGGGCGCAGCGAGGGAGGGCACGACGAGTCCGTGGTCGCCCGGTCCGTCCACGACGCACAGGGTGAGCCGAGGGGCGATGCTCCATCCCTCGCAGGAGGGCACAGCCCCGCCCGTGGCCGTCAAAGGCGGCAGGGCATCGTGCACGGGCGCGCCGGCCAGCAGGAGCACGGGCATGGCGCCGCGTATGAACAGAGTGTTCTCGGGTTCCAACAGCATGGGACCACTTTCGCAGCCTGAGGGACTGAGGCGGCAGGCGGGTGTTGAGAGGCGTGCGCCGGAGCCGTCAGGACCCGTTCACCGCTGCGCGCGACCTCGAAAGGACCGCGAGGCCGAGGAGAGCGGGTCCGACGAGTGGGGTGACAGGGGGAGCCACGACACCGGGGGTGGCCGTTGTTCCACTAGGGTGCGCCGGATGACGAGCGAAGCCCGGGCCTGCCCCGATTGCGGCCGGTCCATGAAGTCCGGTGGCCTTGTGCTGTCCCGTCGGGAAGACGACGGCCGACGGGTCTGCCGGGCACTGTGGAGATGCGCCGCTCGGCACGTCTGGTGGTGTTGGGCGGACCGGCCGGATGACCCGCTGGAAGTCTGCCCGGTGCCGGAACTGTTTCGCTGACGTCCGGTTCCGTTACCGACGACCGTGGACGCCTGTGACGCATGACAACCACGTCTGACACCGGGAAGCCAAGCGGATTCCCGCCCCGTCGACGGCGGATCGAACTCCGTCGCCGCCCCCGGACTTCGACTCGTATGGTGCTCGCATGCGCAACGAGCGGCACGACGAGCGGCTGTCGGCTGCCGAGCTGGAGTTGTTCCTCCAGTATCTGCACCGGTTCGCCAACCATGACCTGGATCTCTTTGCCCTGTTGCAGGTGGGCGATCCCGAGTACCCCGCCTATGTGAGCTTCTCCCGGACGCCTGACGCGGGAGCCGACCCCGACGCCTACCGGCGGCCGTAGCGAACCCACGGGGGCAGTGCCCCGCCGGGGCTACATGAGCGCCTTGCGGGCCGTCTTCGTGCGGACTGCTCGGTAGTGGAGCCATTGCAGGGAACCGGTGTACCGCCACGGAAGGGCGTTGGTGAAGCCGTCGACCCGACGGAACTGGTCCCTGGCTGCCTTGTACCGCCCCTGCCGGTACAGGAAGTACCCCAGCAGGTGCCGCACCTCCGGGAGCCTCGGATGGTTCGGGTCGGCGAGTGCCACGTCGGCGAGCGCGGCGTCGACCAGCGCAGTTGCCTGCGAGCTGCGGAATCCCGGCTCGCTGGGTTCGGCCCTGTGATGCTCGAACCAGGCGATCACCGGCATCACGGTCAGCAAGCTGCCTGGCGGTGCGTCGGCCGCCGCCTTCTCGGCGAACTCCCGCGCGAGTTGATGCGAGCCCCGCCATTTCGCGGTCCAGTATTGGAGGGCGTTGTAGTGCGCCTCGTAGTGGTACGGCGCCCGGGCCGTGATCCCGGACCACAACTCGTGCATCTCGTCGTGGGAGTAGCCCAGCCCCAGCGCCCTCCGTATTTCCGCGACGAGGGGACCGGGATCCTCGGGGCAGAGCGCCGAGGACCGGTCGATGTCGGCCTGTGAGGCCAGCAACTCGCGGTGGAATCCTTCGAATTGGCTGCTCGACGTGTGTCCCGCGAACGCCCCGCCTCGTAGCTTCCACGCGTACTGGATTCGGGTGCGCGCCACCACGAGGGCGGCGTCCGGGTCTCCGGGTCGGGCCTCTTGCCAGGCCTTCAGCCAGAGGTCGCTCTTCTCGGCGGCGAGGCTTCCCAGCCGATCGGCGTACAGGGAGCGGCGCTCCCAGTCCTGGCCGACGTCCTCGAAGAGACGGGCGGCGGGCTCCCAGCGCCCCCGGGCGGCTGCCCTGCGCACACGCTGCAACGCGGCATCGGGGCCGGCGAGGCCGGCGTTCTGCCATCGCAGTGGCAGCAGGGTGAACCAGAGCCAGCAGCAGAGCAGCAGGCATACGGGGCCGAGGAATCCCATGGATGAACGTGTCTCTCCGGAAGAGCGTGGCGACGCACGAGGCGGGGGCGCTGGAAGTATGCACGCCGTCAAAGGAGAGATGGAATCCAGGGTTCCGTTTATGGGCGACACTCCCGCTGTCCGGTCTGATCGGCTCCGGAGCAGGCCGAACATCCCGGACGGGTCCAGGGGTCCAGTGGTCCGGAGCGGAGCGGTTCGCGGGTGGTCGCGATCCTCGGTGAGTCCGGCGGTGTCACCTCAGCGTGTGGGACGTCCTGCCCGAGGCCGCGTCGATCTCGTCGTGGGCCTTGGTCAGCAGTTGCATGGCGAGCTCGTTCAGGGCCCGTGCGCCCGCGACCTCCTCGCCGACCCTGGGCTGGTTCGAGTCGGAGGGGTGGCGGCTGGCGTATCCGTGGGCCCGTACCTCGCTGCCGTCGGGAAGCCGCAGCAGGGCGGCCGCGCGCGTGCGGTGGTCGTCCTCCTGGAATTCCAGCTCGACGTGCCAGCCGACCGTGGTCCGTGCCTCCATCGCTGTCATCTGTGTCATAGCGATCACCTCCGAAGCAGCCGCCCCCGGCGAATCCCCTAAGAAAAGTGTGCTCCTCCGGCCGTCCTGGCACGAGGCGAGGGCGCGCGGGGTCACGGAGGGTCACAGGGGGCGGCGCACCCGTGGCTGTGGGGTGAGCGCGGCTGCGGCCATGGGGTGACCGCGGTCGTCCGGCCGTCGCGTTCGGCGTCGAGCCCCGCGGGCGGGCTCAGGCGTTCGCGCGACCAGGGTCGGGCGTCCGTGCGTCGGAGGTCGCGTGCCGGCCGGGACGGGCTCAGGTGTCGGCGGCCTTGTCCGGTACGGGGCCGACGGTCAGCAGCGGCCGGTAGTGGCCCTTCGGGTAGGGCTCACCGATGAGTTGGTCCTCGGCTTCCACCCAGGCGTGGGCGGCGAAGGGCTGAGTGCGCACACCGGTGCACCAGGTCGGCCAGGTGCCCCGGAACCGGCAGAGCAGGGCGGTGGCGATGGAGCGTTGCAGGCAGTGCTGGCCGGCGCAGCGCAGGCTGACCGACACCACCGCCTGTCGTGCGCCGAGGGCCTCGTCGGCACAGGCGGGCCTGGCGCCGCGGCGGCTGAGTTCCAGGATCCGGCGCAGCCGTGCGGGCCTGACGGTGGAAAGGGGCCGTGCGAGGGCGACGGCCAGCAGGGGCAGTACCCGTCGGTGCGGGGGCAGCCGCCGCTGTTCGGCCAGGGTGACGGGGACGCTCATGAGGTCACCACCAGGCCGGCGGCGTTCAACTGGTCCAGGATGGCGTGGACGTCGTGTTCGGCCTGCTCGGACCCGATCCTGTGGCGCTGGACGAGTTCGGCCGCGACGTCGTCGGGCGTGCCGCCGTCGAGCAGCCCGCGCAGCACGCTCGTACCGGTCGTGTTGAGCTGGAAGTAGCGGCCCGTGCGCAGGTGCAGCAGGACGGCGCCGCCGTCGGTGTCGGTCGTGACCACGTCAGGGTGCAGGTGCAGGGGCATCGGGTTCCACAGTCTGTGCGACGGGGCGGGTGGTGGCGGTCCGTGCCGCGGGTCGGGTTGCGGCACGCAGCCAGAGTTCGCAGCCGAGCAGGGCTTCGAGCGCGAAGACGGCGGTGAGGTCACGCTGGGGCGCCAGGAGGCGGCGACGGAGGGCGTCGATGTCGACGAGCCCGCGCTCGGCCAGCGCGGAGTCGCCGAAGAGGCTCAGGATCGCGGGAAGGTTCTCGGTGAGCCCGTGGCGCAGGTCCTGCCCGAATTCGCCCTTGGTGGCGCGGCCCAGGATCGCCGGCGGCACGACGCCGTGCATCGCCGTGGCCAGCAGCGGCTTGTAGGACCGCGGATCGGCTTGGTCGTGGGTCCGTACCCGGAGGACGGCGTCGATCACGCGCTGGTCGTAGTAGGGCAGGTCCAGGTGCACTCCGGCGTCGGCGAAGACCCGCGCTATGAGCCGGTAGTGGGCCGCGGTGGTACGCACCGCGAGCAGGGTCTGGTGCTGGCCGAGATCCTCGCTCAGCGGCCGGGCCCGTCGCGCGGTGTCTCTCAGGGACTGGCGAACCAGGTCGCGGCCCGCCGGGGTGATCCAGTCCGGGACCTGTACGGCGTGCAGGCCCCAGCCCATGGCCGGTGCCCGCGGCGGGCGGGGCGCGCCGAGGCCGTCCGCCTGGGCCTGCCACCAGTCGGCCACGTTTCCCGGGCGCAGCATGCCCGCGAGGGCCGGGCCCAGCGGCCAGCGCTTGAGCGCCCGGTTCTGGCGGAGCCGTCGGAGCGCGAGCACGGGGTGGCGTCGCAGCAACGGGGCGAGGTGGCCCGGGGCGGGCGCGAACAGTTCGTCCCCGCCGTGGCCCGCCAGATGACGGCGGGATCCGCGGTGGGCCAGCAGTCGCGCGTTGTGGTGCAACCGGGCGAGCGCGCGGACGGTGACCACGGGCTGTTCGGGATCGGTCGGTACGCCTTCGAGGTCGAAGATCGAGGGGAGCTCGCGCTGGGTGACCACCAGGTGTTCGGCCCGGTCCAGGGCCTTGATCGCCAGGCCGGCGAAGTCGGCGTCGTCATTGGCCGTGTCGGCCTCGGCCCAGCGCAGCGTCAGCAGTTCCGGTGTGTGGCGGGCGGCCAGGAAGCACAGGGACGTCGAATCCATCCCGCCGGACAGGTCGGCACTCACGGGTCCGCGGAGCGGCGCGCCGTCCCCCACCGCCGCGGCGAGTGCCTCGCGTACGCCGACCGCGCCGTCGCTCAGGCCCAGTCGCGGTACGGGAGGGTTCCACCACACGCGCTCCTCGGCCCGGTCCCGGGTCCACACCAGGCAGCGTTCCGGGGCCAGGGACGAGATTCCCGACCACAGGCACCGCTCGTTCAGCGGAGGTGGCAGGGCGAGGCCGCCGGCCATCCGTACGGCCAGGGACTCCTCGTCGATCGCGGCGCCGAGCGTCTCGGCCAGTACATCGGCCCGGTCGGACGCCAGATCGACGCCGTCGAGACGGGCGTGGAAGATCCGGCTCAGCCCGCTGACGCTGCCCTGCGCACGTACCCGGCCGCCCGTCGAGACCACCAGGTGAGCCGTGCCGGGCAGCAGTGGTATCAGGCCGTCCACGTCGGCGACGGTGGTGATCGAGGCCGCCAGTTCCGACAGCCGTTCCGTACCGAACGGGCAGTCGCCGATCACCGCCACCCGCACCGGGCCGGCCGTGGCGACCGTGATCCGGTCGTCCGTCCAGGAACCCACCAGCCACGGCCGGCCCGACACGTGCGACACCGCGCGCGGCGAGGCGAGCGCCGTACGCGCCCGCATCGCCGCGGCGGCTGCCGTGTCCGGCAAGATCACGAACGGCATCGTCGATCAGGTGTAGAGACCGAAGATCGAGTCGAGGTGCCACCCGCCGAAGCCGAGCGTGTCCTCGCTGAACTCACCGACCTCGATCAGCATCGGAGCGACGTACGGCTCGTCTGTCTGCTCTTCCACGGAACCTCCCTGGTGAATGTCAACTGGCCTGACGACACTAGGAGTTAGTCGGACAGCGATCAACGATTGCGGCGGTCCTCCCGGCGTCGGCCGTCGATCTTCGGCCGATCTGACGCGCCCGTCCGGAACGGGGTGAAGCGGGCTGGAGCACGTCCAATCGGGTCGGAGTGCGACCACCCCGCCGGGGTGCGTCCAGCCGGGCCGGGGTGAAGCGGGGCGGTGAGGCGGCGACGGTGGCGAGGTCGGCGGTGGCCCGGCCGTCGGCGCGGCCGAGCGGCAGCGCCTCGGCGCCCGGCCTTGTCCACTGCCACCCGACCGCGGCCTCGAAGTGACCGAAAAGGACAGTCTCTGATCGAAATCGCTTGAGTCTCGGCCGCCGGGCCGTCTGGTCTCCCCGCCGACGGCCCGGCGCCTCGGGTCAGTTGGTGAAACGGCCCGGCGCCTCGGGTCAGTTGGTGAAGTAGAGGTACTTCCAGGAGCTGTAGGTGGTGGAGTTGACGGTGTCGCCGGAGGAGTCGTTGACGTAGGCCGACCGGATCCGGACGCGCAGGCCCGCCTCGTCGGAGGAGCCGAGGTCGATGACGCTCTTGCCGTCGGCGCCCAGCGCGTAGTACTCCTCGAAACCGCGGTGCCACTGGCCCTGGACGTAGACGTCGACGTCCAGCCGGTGGTGGCGGCCCGGGTAGTAGCTCATCGTGGTGGTGAACAGCGGGCCGACGTTCTTGCGGAACCAGTAGTACGTCTCCGAGCTCCCGCCGACCTTGCCCGTCTTGTAGTGCTTCGTGACCGAGGTGGAGACGCTCACCTGCGCGTACGCGGTGACCTTGACCGACTTCGGGGCGGTGCGGGCGTCACCGGCGAAGACCGCGGTGACCGTGGTGTCCCGCTTCATGTCCACCACGGCGGAGACGTTCCCGCTGGAGTTGACGGTCGCCCTCTTCACCAGGACGTCGGGCTTGTCCGAGCCGAAGGGGTTGGCCCAGATCTCCACCGTGCGGTTCTTGTAGGTGGTGCCCAGGTGTGCGGTGAAGGTGACGTCCTTGTCGTACGAGTACACCGTGCCGTTGTTGTTCAGGCTCAGCGTGGTCGCGTTCCGGGAGACGGCCACGGTGTCGGAGCCCGACCCCGCGCCGTGGGTCGCGTCGCCCGCGTAGGAGACGGTGTACTTCACGGCGCCGCCGGCTGGCGGGGTGTCGGTGAAGGAGAAGGTGCCGTCGGCCTTGGTCTTCACCGAGGCCAGCGCCTTGCCCGACGGCGACTCCAGGTCCGTCCGCTTCACCGTGAGCACCGTGCCGGCCGGCAGCGCGTCGGTGTTCGCGACCTTGCCGGTGACGGTCAGAGGCTTGGCGCGGGTGGCCGTGGCGGGCGCGCTCACCGTCACCGTGGTCGCGGTCCGGGAGACGGCCACCGTGTCGGAGCCCGACGCGGCGCCGTGGGTGGTGTCGCCCGCGTAGGAGACGGTGTACTTCGCGTCGCCCTCGACGGGTGGGGTGTCGGTGAAGGTGAAGGTGCCGTCGTCGTTGGTCGTCACGGGCGGCAGCGTTCTGCCCGTGGGTGTCTCTTTGTCGGTGCGGGTGATCGTCAGTGGTGTTCCGGCGGGGAATGGGTCGCCGCCGGTGATCTTTCCGGTGACGGTCAGGGGCTTGCCGGGGACCACCGAGGCCGGCGCGCTCACCGTCACCGTGGTGGTGCTGCGGGCGACGGTCACGGTGCTGGTGGTGGAGGTCGGGGCGTGGGTGGTGTCGCCGGCGTAGGAGACGGTGTACTTCGCGTCGCCTTCGACGGGTGGGGTGTCGGTGAAGGTGAAGGTGCCGTCGTCGTTGGTCGTCGCGGGGGGCAGCGTTCTGCCCGTGGGTGTCTCTTTGTCGGTGCGGGTGATCGTCAGTGGTGTTCCGGCGGGGAATGGGTCGCCGCCGGTGATCTTTCCGGTGACGGTCAGGGGCTTGCCGGGGACGACCGGCGTGGGCGCGTTCACCGTCACCGTGGTGGCGGCCTTGGTCGGCGCGTTCAGCGTGTTGAGGCGGTACGTGCTGCCGTTGCCGGTGACCGCGAAGAGGTGGTCGCCGTCCGGCTCCCAGGCCAGGCCGTCCGGAACGAGGGTGCCGGTACCGGTGTCGGCGAAGTCGTACGTCCGGACCGGCTGGGTGGTGCCGGGCTTGAAGACGTAGACGTCCGGTTTGTTGTACCCGTCGATGCCGGCGGCGACGGTCCCGTCCGCGGCGATGTCGACGGCGTTCGGGTAGGGGTCGGTCGGGTAACTGCCGACTTCCTTCAGGTCGGTGGTGGACAGCACCTGGTGCCGGTAGGGCCAGCCGCTGGCCGTGACGACCTGGTCGCCGTCGGGGGTCACCGCGAGGTCGCGCAGATTGCTGCCGGCCTCGCCCTTGGCCATGCGCCGGGGCGCGTCCGCGCCGGAGACGTCGTACGTCGCCACGGCGGCCGGGCTGATGCCGGGCTCGGCGGCGGCGAGCACGCCGGGCGCGGCCGGGTTGGACGCCAGCCGGGGCGCGTAGTACCAGCGGCTGCCGCTGTCCTGGGCCACGGCGAGGACGGGATCCGCGCCCGACAGGTCGAGGGAGCCGATGTCGCCGTTCGCCGCCGTGCCGTAGCCGAACCACAGTTTCCCGCCGGCGCGGGCCAGGGTCGCCGGGGCGTCGGCGGTGCCGGTCGAGTAGCGCGCGGCCTCGGTGAGGCCCGCCGTGTCGATCGCCGCGATCTCGTCGCTGCCCGCGACGGCCACGTACAGCGTCCGCGAGTCGGCCGAGAGCTCCAGGCCGTCGGCCCCCGGCAGCGATCCGAAGGTCCCGACGACGGTGCCGCTGTAGTCGGTGGCGACGACCTTGCCGTCGGTCCGGTCGCTGACGAAGACGTGCCGGTGCACGCTGTCCACGAGGACATCGGCGACGGAGGCGACGGGCAGGACGGCGTTGCCGTCGGCGTGGGCGGCCGTGGAGCCGAGGCCCGTCAGGGCCACGGAACTGAAGAGGACGGCGAGTGCCGTCGCGGTGGAGATCCTGCGGTTGCGCAAGGTGGTTCGTACCCCCATGAGCCGTGGAAGGCCGCGCGTCACCGGAGGTCGGACGGCACCGGGCGCGGCAAGCTTCGGATGCTTGTGTCATGGATGTGACAACGGAGTCGCCGGAATGGTTGTGCGCCGGAGGAGCCGGTTCCGGGGGTCGTCCGCGCTGCCGGTCCCACCCCCGGCCGAAGCCGGTCCAACCCCCGGCCGAAGCCGGAAGTGGACCTGGCCGAAGCCGGAAGCCGACCCGGCCGAAGCCGGAAGCGGACCCGGCGGAGCGGGCGCGGCGTCAGCGGGTGCTCGTGGCGCGGATGTCGGTGACGTCGCCGGACACCGGCTCCACCTCGACGACGAGGTCGGTCGTGACCGTCGGCGATTCCCCGCCGCCGTACGTCAGGGTGACGGCGACCTCACGGCTGTCGCGGCCCTCGCCGATCGTCCACTGCACCGGGACGTTCTGGGCTCGCAGGACGCCGTCGGCCTGGTTCTTCTTCTCCCAGGCCGCGAGGCGCTTGGCGAAGGCGGGGGTGAGGTAGTGGGCGCGCAGCGCTGTGGCCAGTGCGGTGTCCGGGCCGGCGGGGTCGTCCTTCGCGTCGACGTACGCGCCGTAGAAGTCGGCGACCTGGGTCACCGAGTCACCGGTCCTGCCGCTGACCGACCGCACCGCGGCGGATGCCTTCGAGGACGCCTTCGAGGATGTCTTCGCGCGGGCGCTGTCCGTCGTGCGGATGTCGGTGATGCGGCCGGTCGGCTCCTGCTTCACGATGAGTCGGGTGGTCGTCGTCGGCGATTCCCCGCCGCCGTAGGTCAGGGTGACGACGACCTCCAGGCCGCGGCCGCCCTCGCTGACCGTCCACCGGGCCGGGACGTTCTGGGCTCGCAGGACGCCGTCGGCCTGGTTCTTCTTCTCCCAGGCCGCGAGGCGCTTGGCGAAGGCGGGGGTGAGGTAGTGGGCGCGCAGGGCCTTGGACAGTGCGGTGTCCGGGCCGGCGGGGTCGTCCTTCGCGTCGACGTACGCGCCGTAGAAGTCGGCGACCTGGGTCACCACGTCGCCGTTGTAGCCGTGGACCGACCACAGCGTGGCGGACGCCTTCGCGGAGGCCTTGACGGGGGCGGGGACGGAAGCCTGTGCCAGGGCCTGCGTCGACACACCGAGCCCGACGGCCAGGACGAGACCGGCGGCGAAGACCGCGCGGCGGCCCGGACGACGACGTGCGTGGGTGTTCATGCTCATGTCGGTCTTCCTTCTTGAATGGTGGTCCGCGGACGGCCGCCCCGGCCCGCGCCGGGCGCCGAACGCCGGACCGCGGGCACACGAATGCCCGGGACACGGGCACAAGGCGGGAGTCGTCACCAGGCTGCCGGGGCCCTCGAACTCCACCCCGGCCGGTGCGACCCCCACAGCTTCAAAGCCACCGAGGACCCACCGCAACCACCACCGCCGAACCCGCAACGCCGCAACCATCCCACCCCCTCTGACCTGCGCGAACGAGCGCGGCCTGGGATGCCGTACTGGGATGCGGGGACGAGCCTTCCGCCGTGCCGGACACCGCTTGGAGGCCGCCGAGACGGCACAGAGCCCACCGCCCACGATGGGGTGTTACTTGCCGAAGGAGGGCGCGAAACGGCCCCTCACCAGCGGGTTTCCGAAACTCAGCCTGCTGGCACCTGGATCGACGACGCGCAGATCCAGGAGAAGCAGCCAGGCGGGACTGCTCTCAGATAAGGGTTGCCCTTGACGCGTGACGTCCGGCGATACTCCAGCATGAGCAGAATCGCGCAGGTCATCGTGCTGGCGACGTACGCGGACGAGGTCATGGAACCGCTGACCCACCCTGACGAGTCACGTAGCTGGCGCGGTCACTTCGAGCCTCTCAACTTGTTCGTCGGTGGATGGGTCATCGAGTTCAACCGGGTGGCCCCGCGCTCCGGACTGCTGAATCATCTCGAATCGCTTCCGTGGCCCGACCCGGGGAAAGTACAGGTGCTGATCCACGACGAGGAGGACGACTGCTTCGGCCTGTGGATGATTCATGACGGCAAACTGGTCGAAGTGCCGCTGCCACGCACCCAGCGTTTTCACGACCCGGCTCCCCCCTCTGAGGACTACCCGCCGAATCCGGGGTACCTGTGGCGGACGGACGCGGGCGGCAACTTGCCGGAAGACCTCTCCGTAGAACGCCACGATCCGCGGCCCGCCTGGTAGCGCAGGGAGCCGTCATGTCACCTGACGGGAAGTCGCCATGCCCCCTCGTGCCCGTTCGGTTGGCCCACCCACCAAGCATCGTTATCACTCCGCCGCAGGTCAGTAGGGCTCCCGCCCCTGGATCACCTCAGCTTCCCAAGCTGAGAGCGTGACGGGTGCACATCGAGTGGCCGCATCGCCCTTGTTTCCAAGGCGTGTTGCCTTCGGTGTGTCAGCAACGGCCATCTGCACGGTGCAGTCTGTCGTCACTGTTCCGTCACAAGCAGTCGCCGCACGGAACCCTGCCGCTCTCCCGCCCTATCTGCACTCACGCACCACGACCACGCGTACCGCGGGGCAACGACCGACGACCGAAACCCGCGGACGAGACGACTCAGGGGGACGACAGCATGCGTCACAGCAACGGCATTCGCAGGACAGGTCTGGCGACGACGGCGGTCACGGCCGTCGCGGCGGCGGTGACCGGCATCCTGCCCGGCACCGCCATGGCGGCGAGCACCACCACCACCTCTACCCCGCCGCCCGCCTGTTCGGCCTCCGCCCTCCAGGTCAGCGCCCGGCAGGCCGCCCACCCGCCCGTCGGGACCGGGACCGGGGCGGCGGTCGTGCAGTTCACCAACGTCTCTCGGAAGACGTGCGTCCTGAAGGGCCATCCGACGGTCGCGGGCGCCGGCAACGGCTCCCCCGCCCACAACACCCCGCTCAAGGTCACCCCCACCGGCAGGGCGGCCACCGTGACGGTCCGGCCGCACGGCAAGGCGTGGGTGAAGCTGACCTTCGTCCAAGTCCAGGGGGAGGGCGACGGCTACTGCGTGTCGGGCAAGACCCCGGCGGCGTATCCGACGATGGTCATCGGGCTGCCGCACTCCGGGAAGCACCAGGTCGCCCTGAACGACGGGTGGTGGGCCGAGTGCGACAACAAGGTGACCGTCACCCCGGTCTCGGCGGTCAAGCCTTCCTGACCCCCCGTCCACAAAACGAGCAGCCTGCATGACGATCGCGCTGAGGTTCAGACGGGGCGTGTCGAAGGTGCCGGCTGTCGGTCGAGCGGGCTGAAGCTGGGCCGTCTCTGGGCCGTCCGACGTTGCTCTACAGCGGCCAATGACGACCAACGATGACGGCCAAGTTACGAGCCCATCGCCCCTGAGCAGCGAAAACGCAGGTCACCAAGATCTCCGGCAAAACCCAGGGCAAGAAGAAGTAGGTCCGGCTGATTTGGCGCCCCCAGCGTCGGCGCTTCTGCGTGCCGGATCGAGCACCTGCGGTCGGACCGAGGATAGTTCCGGATGGTTCCGATCATCTCTTGGCCTATGGGGTGTTGTGGGAACTCGTGGGGCGGTGGGGTCGTCTGCGTTGGTGCGTTGTCCAGCGTGCTCGGTGGTTGTGCGTCTCCGAGAGGGAGGGGTCTGAGGTGGCTGAAGAGATCGGGATCGCGGAGGCTGTGGAGTACCTGCGTGCGGAGTTGGTGGCTGCGGCGGCAGGCAGTAGCGCCGGCCCGCGGTTTGAAGTCGGGCCGGTGGAGCTGGAGTTCTCCGTGGAGATGCGCAGGGAGGCCAAAGGCAAGGCCGGGCTGAAGGCGTGGGTGGTGTCGGCCGATGCGGAGGCGTCGGTGTCGAAGGCGTCGGTGCACCGGGTGAAGCTGGTGCTGACGCCGAAGGACACGGTGACCAACGGCGCCTATCACGTGAACACCGACCGTCCGGATGAGACGGGCGAGTTGCTGGGTTCGCGTTTCGGCGAGTAGAGCCACGCATCCCGCCTCACCGCCCGTGGGATGCCGGTGAGGCGGGTACGTGTCTATCGGGGATCTTGGCGTGATCGTGGGAAGGTCTGGTCAGGGTGGACAGGGCGCGAGTGACGGTGGTGCGGTCCGGGGAGGCGCGGGGATCGGGGTATGTGCTGGGGGGTCGGCTGGTGCTGACGGCCGCGCACGTGCTGAAGGATCCGTCCCGTGTGTCGGTGCAGCTTCCCGGTCGGGCAGGTCTGGTGAAGTGCCAGGTCGTGTGGCGGCGGCTGGAGGACGGACCGCAGGGATGGGATGCGGCGCTGCTGCTGGCGGATGGGGATCTGTCGGAAGGGCCGTTGCCCGGGGTGCGGTGGGGACGACTGGTGACCATGCGGGCCTGTCCCGCGCAGGCGCTCGGTTTCCCGGAGGCCGGGAAGGCCGGCGCACAGGCGGTGTCGCTGGTGCAGCGGGACGGGCGTGTGCTGCCAGAGAACGGCCGGGACCGGGACCGTTACGTCCTGGTCGGGGACATGGGCGCCGAACCACTGGAGGACGGCGGGGCAGCGAAGAAGGCCTCGCCGTGGGGCGGGATGTCGGGTGCGGCACTGTGGTGCGGCAGCGGACGTGACATGCCGGCGCTGCTGACCGGCGTGGTGGTCGGTGACGCGCCCGGCTGGAGTCATACCCAGCTGGAAGCCGTGCCCGCCTACGTGCTCGCGTCGGATCCGCGGGTGCGCCGACTGGTGGAGCAGCACACCGGGCAGCCGATGTTCCTGGAGCCCGCCGACCTCCAGGACGTCACCGACCCCCTTGCCGTTCCCCAGCCACCACAATCTCCCGCTGACCTGCTGCGCCCCGAGCAGGCGGTGGTGTCCTTCATGGGTCGCGACGACCTCCTGAAGGAGCTGGAACATTGGTGCAAGCCCACCCCTCGCGCGGCCGGGACCGGGCTCGCCATACCCAGGCGGCGACTGGAGCCCAAGGAGGAGGGCCAGACCGGCCCGGCTGGTGCGGCTGCAGACGGCGTCTGGGGGTGGGGCAAGAGCCTCGTGCGCGCCCGGCTGCTCACCGGTCGGGGTGGCGCGGGCAAGACCCGGCTGTCCGGCGAACTCGCCGCCCGGATGGCGGTCCGGGGCTGGACGACCATCCGCCTGACCACCGACACCACCGTGCCCTTGGGCGTCCTGTCGCAGGTGCGCCGGCCGTTGCTGATCGTGGTCGACTACGCAGAGACCCGCACACAGCAACTCCATGCCTTGCTCGAAGCTGTCGACCACGACCAGGTCACCGCCCCGGTCCGGGTGCTGGCTCTGGCGCGCGCTGCGGGCGACTGGTGGACCCGCGCCGCCCAGCACCGCCGCGGCCAGGCCCTGGCCAGTGCGCCCGTGGCCGCGGTACCAGCGTTGCACCACACGCCTGACGAGCGTGCCACCGCCTTCCAACGGGCGGCAGGTGACTTCAGCATGCGCCTGCACCGCCTGTCTCCCGCCGTCGACTGGCCGGCCCTTCTGCCTGCTGTCCTTGCTCCGGCCGCCCGGCCGCCGCTGACCGGATCGGAGTTCGACACCCCGCTATCGGTGCAGATGGCCGCGCTCCTCGCCCTGCTCGACGCCACCGGTACCCCGCAGCCCACCGATCCGGCCCGCTCGTTGGAAGGCAGGCTCCTGGGGCACGAGCGCAATTACTGGGATGAGACCGCCGACCGTCGGCAAGGCTTGTGCGGGGAACGCGCCGGGGGGGAGACCCGTTCCCTGGCTGTTGCCCTGGCCTGCATGGTCCCCGCAACCAACCGTGACGACGCCCGAGCTCTACTGGCACACCTGCCTGGCCTGACCGGCGACAGCGCGGCCGGCGTACGCGGGGAGCTGGCCACCTGGCTCAAAGACCTGTACCCCGCACCGGCTGGAGCGGAATGGGGCAGTCTCCAGCCCGACCGGATCGCTGAGCACCACCTTGGGACGGAGGCCGGTCGCGAACCGGACTTGTTCACTCGCATCCTCACCCATCTTCCCGGCCGGCAGGCCACCCAGGCTCTGACCGTCCTGGCCCGGACCAGTCAACACCTTCCGTACCACGAGGTGATCAGCCGCATCCTGTGCGACGCCGTCGCCAGTGCCCCGACGGTCCTGGCGCCGGCCGCCCTGACCACCGCCACCCGAACCCCCCACCCGGCACCCCTGATCGCCGCCCTCACCAAGCTGACCCACACCACCTCAGACATCACAATGCTCCAGGCGCTGAGCGACCAGATCCCGCACGCCACCCTCGCGCTCAGCGAATGGGCCGCCACCCTCACCACAATCCTGGCCGAACACCACGACACACCGACAGCCGATCCCGCAGTTCTCGCCGCCTCGCTGAACAACCAGTCCGTCCGTCTGGCGGAGCTGGGGCGCAGGGAGGACGCCCTCACCGCCGTCACCCGTGCCGTGGACGCCTACCAGGCTCTGGCCGACCAGCGGCCGGACGCCTTCCTCCCCAACTTCGCCGCCTCGCTGAACAACCAGTCCGGCTGTCTGGCGGACCTGGGGCGCAGGGAGGACGCCCTCACCGCCGTCACCCGTGCCGTGGACACCTACCAGGCTCTGGCCGACCAGCGGCCCGACGCCTTCCTCCCCAACTTCGCCATGTCGCTGAACAACCAGTCCAATCATCTGGCGGCCCTGGGGCGCAGGGAAGACGCCCTCACCGCCGTCACCCGTGCCGTGGACACCTACCAGGCTCTGGCCGACCAGCGGCCCGACGCCTTCCTCCCCAACTTCGCCATGTCGCTGAAC
>NZ_JBVHTL010000002.1:1122708-1123070 GCF_055565895.1 Streptomyces sp. NPDC028298 | reverse complement strand
TGAACAACCAGTCCAACCGTCTGGCGGACCTGGGACGCTGGGAAGAGGCCCTCACCGCCGCCACCCGTGCCGTCGACACCTACCAGGCTCTGGCCGACCAGCGACCAGACGCCTTCCTCCCCGACCTGGCCATGTCGCTGAACAACCAGTCCAACCATCTGGCGGACCTGGGGCGCAGGGAAGAGGCCCTCACCGCCGCCACCCGCGCCGTCGAGATCCGCGAAACCCTGGCCGAGCAGCGACCGGATGCCTTCCTCCCCGACCTGGCCATGTCGCTGAACAACCAGTCCAACCATCTGGCGGACCTGGGGCGCAGGGAAGAGGCCCTCACCGCCATCACCCGCGCCGTCGAGATCCGCGAA
>NZ_JBVHTL010000002.1:1109528-1122610 GCF_055565895.1 Streptomyces sp. NPDC028298 | reverse complement strand
GAGCTGGGGCGCAGGGAGGACGCCCTCACCGCCGTCACCCGTGCCGTGGACGCCTACCAGGCTCTGGCCGACCAGCGGCCGGACGCCTTCCTCCCCGACCTCGCCAGCTCGCTGAACAACCAGTCCGGCTGTCTGGCGGCCCTGGGGCGCAGGGAAGAGGCCCTCACCGCCATCACCCGCGCCGTCGAGATCCGCGAAACCCTGGCCGACCAGCGGCCGGACGCCTTCCTCCCCGACCTCGCCAGCTCGCTGAACAACCAGTCCGGCTGTCTGGCGGCCCTGGGGCGCAGGGAGGACGCCCTCACCGCCGTCACCCGTGCCGTGGACGCCTACCAGGCTCTGGCCGACCAGCGACCGGACGCCTTCCTCCCCAACCTCGCCGCCTCGCTGAACAACCAGTCCAACCGTCTGGCGGACCTGGGGCGCAGGGAAGTGGCCCTCACCGCCGTCACCCGTGCCGTGGACACCTACCAGGCTCTGGCCGAGCAGCGGCCGGATGCCTTCCTCCCCGACCTCGCCATGTCGCTGAACAACCAGTCCAACCATCTGGCGGACCTGGGGCGCAGGGAAGAGGCCCTCACCGCCATCACCCGCGCCGTCGAGATCCGCGAACCCCTGGCAGACCAGCGACCGGACGCCTTCCTCTCCGACCTCGCCGCCTCGCTGAACAACCAGTCCGTCCGTCTGGCGGAGCTGGGGCGCAGGGAAGAGGCCCTCACCGCCATCACCCGCGCCGTCGACGCCTACCAGGCTCTGGCCGACCAACGACCCGGCATGTTCGGGGGAGAGCTTGAAAGAGCTCTGCAGCTACGAGAGCTCTTGAGTCACACCCCTTAAGCGTGACTTGGCGCGCATCACAAGCGCACCAGATCTGGCGAGGAGCAGCGGGGACCGCCGGTGATTTCCGCCGAGAGTAACGGGGCAGGGCTCAGAACGTTCGCCCAGGGCAGCGCAAGTACGGCCCGCTCATGTTCGCAGCTTCCCAAGCTGATGACTCAACGGTTTGGACAGCTCATATCTATTGGGACGCCTGCGGCCCCTCGGCATGCCTGCAGCTGGACACGACATGCCGGGCGATCGTGGACAAGGCCAGCTCGCGATCGTCGTCGACCACTAGCCAACCCTTGTCCAGGAGCGATTGCAGCACTGGGCGAATCTCTTCACCCAGCTCCTTCGCCAGGTCGTCATCCGTGGGGGAGAGGCCATCCTGGACGAGGCTCGCCACATGGAGCATGACGGCTTCCTCCCCCGCGGTGATGTTGAAGTCCATGATCTGAAGGTATGCGAGCCCTTTGGCCGCAACACGTCGAGAGCCCTGTCGTCACGGGCCGGCCGTCGCGGCTCGCTCTGCTCGACGGCAACGGCAGTGTGGCGCATGCCCGTGGGGGCGGAGCGAGGCATACGCGTGCGTGATCGGTCGGCGCACCCGCCGTCCTGGCTGACTGCCGTCGGCTGAGGTCCAGACGGGGTGGGGCGAAGGCGCCGCCGTCAGTCGGTGGGCCAGGGCTGGGCCGTCCGAGGGCCGCCGAGACCGACCGACAGTGACAGACATGCCACAGACCTCTGCGACGGAACCCCAGGTCAGGGCGCCCCCGCGGAACGGGTTTCCCCCAGGGGCTAGCCGTCAGGCAAGATGGGGTGTATCTGCCCACTGCCGATTTCAAGCGTCCGGACGGTTTCTCTTGGCTGAGTTCATTTACACCATGCGCAAGACGCGCAAGGCGCACGGCGACAAGGTGATCCTCGACGACGTCACCTTGAGCTTCCTGCCGGGTGCGAAGATCGGTGTGGTCGGTCCCAACGGTGCCGGTAAGTCCACCGTTCTCAAGATCATGGCGGGCCTCGAGCAGCCGTCCAACGGTGACGCGTTCCTGTCGCCCGGCTTCAGCGTCGGCATGCTGCTCCAGGAGCCCCCGCTCGACGAGTCCAAGACCGTCCTGCAGAACGTCCAGGACGGCGCCGCCGAGATCATGGGCAAGCTGCACCGCTTCAACGAGGTCGCCGAGCTCATGGCGACCGACTACTCCGACGCTCTCATGGAGGAGATGGGCAAGCTCCAGGACGACCTCGACCACGCCAACGCGTGGGACCTGGACACCCAGCTCGAGCAGGCCATGGACGCCCTCGGCTGCCCGCCCGGCGACTGGCCCGTCACCAACCTCTCCGGTGGTGAGCGCCGCCGCGTCGCGCTGTGCAAGCTGCTGCTGGAAGCCCCCGACCTGCTGCTGCTCGACGAGCCCACCAACCACCTGGACGCCGAGTCCGTGCAGTGGCTGGAGCAGCACCTCGCGAAGTACCCCGGCACCGTCGTCGCCGTCACCCACGACCGGTACTTCCTGGACAACGTCGCCCAGTGGATCCTGGAGCTGGACCGCGGCCGCGCCATCCCGTACGAGGGCAACTACTCCACGTACCTCGACAACAAGGCCTCCCGCCTGAAGGTCGAGGGCCAGAAGGACGCCAAGCGCGCCAAGCGGCTCAAGGAAGAGCTGGAGTGGGTGCGGTCCAACGCCAAGGGGCGTCAGGCCAAGTCCAAGGCTCGTCTGTCCCGCTACGAGGAGATGGCGGCCGAGGCCGACAAGATGCGGAAGCTGGACTTCGAGGAGATCCAGATCCCGCCGGGCCCGCGCCTGGGCTCCATCGTCGTCGAGGTCAACAACCTCTCCAAGGCCTTCGGCGACAAGGTCCTCATCGACGACCTCAGCTTCACCCTGCCGCGCAACGGCATCGTCGGCGTCATCGGCCCGAACGGCGCCGGCAAGACCACGCTCTTCAAGATGATCCAGGGTCTGGAGACCCCGGACTCCGGCACGATCAAGGTCGGCGAGACCGTCAAGATCTCGTACGTCGACCAGAGCCGCGAGAACATCGACCCGAAGAAGACGCTGTGGGCCGTCGTCTCGGACGAGCTCGACTACATCAACGTCGGCCAGGTCGAGATGCCCTCCCGCGCCTACGTCTCCGCGTTCGGCTTCAAGGGCCCCGACCAGCAGAAGCCGGCCGGTGTCCTCTCCGGTGGTGAGCGCAACCGCCTCAACCTCGCGCTGACCCTCAAGCAGGGCGGCAACCTGCTGCTCCTCGACGAGCCCACCAACGACCTCGACGTCGAGACGCTGTCCTCGCTCGAGAACGCGCTGCTGGAGTTCCCGGGTGCGGCCGTGGTCGTCTCCCACGACCGCTGGTTCCTGGACCGGGTCGCCACCCACATCCTCGCGTACGAGGGTGAGTCCAAGTGGTTCTGGTTCGAGGGCAACTTCGAGTCGTACGAGAAGAACAAGATCGAGCGGCTCGGCGCCGACGCCGCGCGCCCGCACCGTGCCACCTACAAGAAGCTGACCCGGGGCTGATCTTGCGGCACATCTACCGCTGCCCGCTGCGCTGGGCGGACATGGACGCGTACGGCCACGTCAACAACGTGGTGTTCCTCCGCTACCTGGAGGAAGCCCGTATCGACTTCCTGTTCCGCCCGGAGAAGGACTTCCAGCAGGGGTCCGTGGTGGCGCGCCACGAGATCGACTACAAGCGGCAGCTCGTCCACCGGCACGCACCGGTGGACATCGAGCTCTGGGTGACGCAGATCCGGGCGGCGTCCTTCACCATCGCCTACGAGGTCAAGGACCCCGACCAGGTCTACGTCACCGCCTCGACGGTGATCGTGCCGTTCGACTTCGAGCGGCAGCGCCCGCGGCGGATCACCGCCGAGGAGCGCGACTTCCTGGAGTCGTACCGCGACGACGAGGACGAGGCCGTCGCGGCATGACGGTCCTGCACCTCGCCGACGCGGGAGAGGCGGCGGATCTCGCCGCCTTCCTCTCCCGGCTCGTCCACTACGACCGTGCGGCCGCCGTGCGCCTTCAGGCGCACGGCACCACGCTCGCGGTCTTCGGCCGGCCGCCGTCGTTCGAGGTCCTCGCGATCCGCACGGCACGGCTCGCCAAGCCGTACGAGCACGGGCTCGACGTCACCCTCGACGTGACCGTCTCCGCCGGTGAACTCCTGGAGTCCGTCGAGGAGTCGGCGGCCACCGCCGCTGTCCCCGCCGCCGTCACCGGGCCCCCGTGGGCCGGGGTGCTGCCGCCGCGCGGCGGCTGGCGGCCGGAACCGGGGCTGCCGGGACCGGACGCCGTACGGGCCATGGTCGCCGAGGCGGTGGCCGAATTCCGGTCGCGCACCGAGGAGTTGGCCCCCGAGCTGCGGACCCGTGCCGAACTCGACCGGGTCGGGCGGGAGATATGGTCCCGGCCGATCGGGGACACCGGGCTTCCGGTGCGGGCCGCGCACGCCGCGCAGGCCCTGGGATTCCTGCGACCCGCGCCGCCCGCGCCCGTCGCGGCGGAGGGATCCGTCGCGCCCGCGGCCGGCTCCGCCGAGGGTCGGTTCGCGCCGGGTGGCAGTCCGTTGGCGCTGTACTCGTCCGGCGCGTGGCTGCGTCTGCGAACGCCGTTCGGGTCGGTCGCCGTCCGCCGGGCGGGACTCGGCTCCCTGAGCGTCAGCGTCCACTGACCCGACGAACCCCGAACCTCCACGGCCCACCGGCCCCCCGGTTCACCGGACCCGCGCTCCACCCACGCCTGCCGCCCGGCGGTCAGCTCGCCGTGTTCACCATCGACGCCGCCGCGTACGTCAGGTAGTTCCACAGCGTGTGCTCGTGCTCCTCGGAGAGGCCGAGTTCGTCCACGGCCACCCGCATGTGCTTCAGCCACGCGTCGTGCGCCGCCTGGTCGACCTGGAACGGGGCGTGCCGCATCCGCAGCCGGGGGTGGCCGCGGTTGTCGCTGTACGTCGTCGGGCCGCCCCAGTACTGGATCAGGAACAGCGTGAGGCGCTCCTCGGCCGGGCCCAGGTCCTCCTCGGGATACATGGGCTTCAGCAGCGGGTCCCCGGCGACACCCTCGTAGAAGCGGTGTACGAGGCGCCGGAAGGTCTCCTCGCCGCCGACCTGCTCGTAGAAGGTCTGCTCCTGAAGCGTGCCGCGCCGAATCTCTTTCACGCCCCCATGTTCTCAGACGGGGCGACCGAGGACTCCGGGCTTAGGACCACTCCCGTCCCGCGAGGAGAGAGGGCGGTCCGGGACGGCGCTCGCCCCGCGAGCCGTTCGGCAGCACAGTGGAGGTATGGGCGCGCACGCTCTCGACGAACCCGGCCCCGGCCCCGATGATCTCGCCGCCTCGGCGCGGGCGTCCCTGGTGCGCGAGATCGAGCGGAGCGGGGCCTGGGAGAGCGATCCCGTCTGGCGCGGGGCCTTCGAGGCCGTACCGCGCCATCTGTTCGTGCCGTACTACTACCTCGGCGCGGTCGGCGGCTACGAGCGGCTGTGGGGCGAGGACCCGGACCCGCGGGTCCGGGACCGCTGGCTGCGCGGCGCGTACGCGGATGCCCCGCTGGCCACCCGGGTACGGGACGGGGAACTGGTCTCCTCCAGCAGCCAGCCGTCGCTGATGGCGAAGATGCTGGCCGAGCTGGAGGTACGCGACGGGGACACTGTCCTGGAGATCGGCGCCGGCACCGGCTACAACGCGGCCCTGCTCTCGTACCGTCTCGGCGACGGCCTGGTCACCACGGTCGACCTCGACGTGGAGATCACGGAGGCGGCGCGGCGGCATCTGGACCTCGCCGGGTACCACCCGACCGTCGTCACCGGGGACGGAGCGCGCGGGGTCCCCGGGCGCGCTCCCTTCGACCGGATCGTCGCCACCTGCACGCTGACCACGATCCCGCGCTCCTGGCTGGTCCAGTCACGCCCCGGAGCCCGCGTCCTCGCACCGCTGGCCACGGGACTGATCACGCTGGAGGTACGGGACTCCGGTCACGCCGAGGGACGCTTCCTGCACACGTCGGCCTTCTTCGTGCCGCTGCGCGGCGCCACCCGGCCCGGACCGGAGCCGGAGCCGGCGGTCGTCGGGGTGCCGCGCCGGGCCCGCGGCCACGACCTGTTCCGTTTCCTGCTCGCCCTGACGGCGGGCCGCCTGGACCCGCAGGACGCCTACGCGCTGTGGGAGCGCGAGGGACAGCCGCAGCGCGAGCGCTACGGGGTCACGGTCGGCGAGGAGGGCGTCTGGGCCTGGCTGGACGACCCCGAGGGGCCGTACACCTGGCCGCTGCCCTGAGCGCTCAGGGCAGCCGGGCCAGCCCCGTGCCGGAACGAGCCGCTCCGGACCGCCGGGCCCGCCCCGTGCCGGAACTCAGCCGCGCCGGATCGTGATCGTCGTCCAGGCGCCCACGTGCACCCGGTCGCCGTCCTGCAGCGGCACCGGAACGAACGGCTGGATGGGCTCCTCGCCGTTGTTGACCGTGGTCCCGTTCGTCGAGTTCTGGTCGACGACCGCCCAGGTGCTGTCCGGCTGCTGGACCAGGACCGCGTGCTGGTGCGAGACACCCGGGTCCTCCGGCGGCACCGACAGATCGATGTCCGGGGTGTCGCCGGTGGAGTGCCGGCGGCGGCCGATGGTGATCTGGTTGCCGAGGAGCGGGCGCTGCAGCTCCGGCGAGTACGCGGGCAGGTTCAGGCCCGCGGCCTCGGGGCCGGAGCGCTGCATCATCGCCATGAAGTACTCGCGGTCCGGCGCGATGGTCGCGCTCCAGGACAGCGACTGCTGCTGCTGCGGCTGCTGCTGGTAGCCGGGACCGGGCGGAGCCTGGGTGGCGCCGGGCTGCGGGTAGCCGTAGCCGCCCTGGGCCTGGCCGGCCTGGCCGGCCTGGGCGCTGTGGCCGCCGGGACCGCCCTGGCCGCCGGGCGAGCCGGACGACGGCGGGGGGATCACCCAGTCGTCCTCACCGCTGCCGAAGGCCGGTCCGCCCGGCTGCGGTCCGCCGGGCTGCGGGCCGCCCTGTCGCGGCGGTCCGCCCTGCGTGTACGGCGACGGGGAGGGCTGCTGGGTGTAGGCCTGCTGCGGGGCACCGGGACCGCCGGGACCGCCGGGCGCGGACGGTGCCGCCTGCCGCGAGGGGTCGCCGAAGCCCTGGTCGCCGAAGCCCTGGGGGCCGCCGTAGGGCTGGGCCCCCGGGCCGGGCGGGATCGGTTCCGCGGGCCGGTTCATCTGCGAGGGCCGCGAGCTCTGGTACTCGAACGGGTCGTGACCGGGGCCACCGGGACCCGGACCGCCCGGCTGTCCCTGCCCGGGCTGCGGGAAGCGCGGCCCCGGATTCTGGCCGCCGGGACCGCCGGGACCGCCGTACGGCGACTGCGGGCCGGGAACACCGGGACCGCCCGCGGCGCCGGCCGGCGGACGCGGTGCCGCCGGTGTGTACGAGGTCGCGGTGTTCGTCAGGAAGTTCCACCGGCACTCCTCGCAGAACGGCGCCGCCCCCTCACGGGGCGTGCGGCACTGCGGGCAGAGCTCGGCACCCGGGTCCGGCACACCGGAACGGCCGCCGGGCGGGGGCGGCGGCGAACCGGGCGCCGGGTAGCTGTAACCGCCGCCGGGCGGCGGCGGGGGAGGGAGCGGGGGAACACCGGCCATGCGGTGACCGCAGACCTCGCACCAATCGTCGGAATTCGACTGGTGTCCGTTCGGGCATGTCGGCATGTCGGTCCTTCCCCCTTCCCTTTTCCGGTCGTCATGACCGGGTTTCTCCGGATCCCAGCGGGAACCGGGCTCGCTGCTTCCCACTACTTCTTTACACGAACAGTCTTTGTGGACCGTGTCTCGAGGGTCATCTCGTCGGCCTCCGCGACACGTGCTTTCAATCGCACAGTACCTGCCGCGACGTCGACGACGTCCACCACCTTCGCGAGCAGTTTCGCAGTATCGGCGTTTCCGGAGGCTCCGGCGAGTTGAACGGCACGTCCCAGCTTGGCCGTTGCTCCGTCGACATCTCCCGCTTTGCGGAGATCGAGCCCTTGTTGGATGACTTGTGCCAGTTCGGCCTGACCCGTGTAGTGCGCGACCTGCGGATTGATGCTCGTCGAGGCGGCCATGTCGTCGGTCCACACGGCCCGTACGAGCCCCTGCGCGCCGAGGTTCTGCACACTGCCGTCGCTGTGCGGGATCACCAGCGACACGCGGGCGGCGAGCATCTCCTGGCCGACGCCGGCCGTCGGGACCTGGACGCACACGTGGTAGTCGCGGGACTCGTCGCCCCAGGAGCCGGTCGGGTAGTCGCCCGCGCGGGGTCCCGCGTCGGTGCGGCGGTCCGTCAGTTCCTCGACCGTGGGCGCCACTTGCTTCACGAACTTGATCTCGGTGCCGACCGGGGTCCACACCCGCAGGGCCACGTCGGCGACCTCCTTGCCCATCGCCGTCTCCATCATGTGCGTGAAGTCGGCGGCGAGGGCCGCGGGGTCGGCGACGATGTCCGCGGTGCCGAGCAGCGCCGAGGCGATCCCGGTGACCTCCTTGACCTCCCAGTCGGTGCCCACCCCGCGCGCGTCGCAGGTGAAGCGTCCGGCACAGGAGTCCAGCGCCGCCCGCAGGTCCTCGGGCGACTCGTGCTCGTTGCGGCCGTCGGTCAGCAGGATGCCGTGCCGGATCGCCACCTCGGCCGAGGACAGCAGCCGGTCGGCCAGCCGCAGCCAGGTGCCGATCGCCGTGCCGCCGCCCGCGCTCAGCCTGCGCAGCGCCTGCTTGGCCTGGTCGCGGGTGGACGCGTCCGCCACGGCGAGCCGTCCGTTGCCCGGGTAGACCTCCTTGGCGACGTGTGTGCCGCCGATCACGGCGAAGTGGACCCCGTCGCGCAGGGTGTCGATCGCGGCGGCCGTCGCGTCGCGGGCGTTGCGCATCTTGGCCGGCGGGTAGTCCATCGAGCCCGAACAGTCGACCATGATCGCCACGGCGGCGTCCGGTCCCTGCCCCGCGGTGTACAGGTGCGGCGCGCTGACCGCGGTTCCGATGGTGCCGCCGCCGGTCGCGCTCACCGTGACGATCGCGTTGACCTCGCGGCCGCCCTCCGGCAGGAATTCGTTCTGGTACACGTCGACCGAGAACTGCGGCACGTTCGACTTCGAGAAATTGGCCATGCCTTCTCTGTCCCCCTCGGGCCTCCGCCCCCTGCGGAGGTGCTGACTGTGTGCGGACCGGTCCCCTCCGGTCCGCGGCCGCCCCCGTTTGTATCGCGGCCTCAGGCCGATCCTGCCCCCTGGGAGGGGGCGGGGAACGGCAGGACGGCCACTGTTACGTTGTCGTGGCCCCCGCCGTCCAGGGCGTGACCCACCAGGACCCGGGCGCTGTGCAGCGGCCTCTCGGCGGCGTCGAGGGGTACGGCCTCGGCCATCTCCTCCGCCGTCTCCGCGTAGTTCCACAGTCCGTCGGTGCACACCACGACCACACCGGGCCGGTCCGGCTTGAACGAGACGGTGTGCGGCTCCAGTTCGTAGGCGTCGGCGCCGAGCCAGCCCGTGATCGCGTGGGCGCGCTCGTCGGCGTAGGCCTCCGCCTCGTTCATCAGGCCCGCGGCGACCATCTGCGCCGCCCACGAGTCGTCCTCGGTGAGCCGGGCGGGCGCCGAGGAGCGGTCCACGGGAACCCAGTAGACGCGGCTGTCGCCGACCCAGCCGACGATCAGCAGGGTGGGGGTCACGAGGGCGCCGACGATGGTGCAGGCGGGCGCGTTCACGTGCGGCGCGTGCTCACCCTGGGCGGTGGACGGGTCGGCCAGCGCGTTGACGGCCTCCGAGGCCGCGACGATCGCCTCGTGCATGGCCGCCTGCGGATGGGTGCCCAGCGGAAGAGCCGCGAGGAGCGCCTCGTTGGCGGCGTGGGCCGCGGCGAGCGAGGCCTCGTCCGGGCGGGTCGCGGAGGACACTCCGTCGCAGACGATCGCGACGACCGCGGGGGAGCCGTCGGGCAGCGCGGTCGAGGAGACGGCGAACGCGTCCTCGTTGCGGTGGTGGCGCAGACCCCGGTCGCTGACCGCGGCGACCGCGCCCAGCTCCTGTTCCATGTGGTCCCGTTCCCGTGGCTGCGCGTGCCCGCAGTTCTCGCAGTAGCCGTCGGTGTCCACCTGGCCCGCACGGCAGGCGACGCACAGCTTGCCGCCCGCGGGAGGAACCGGGAGGTCGCCGGTGCGCGGATCGGCGGGGACCTCGCGGTCCGGGCCGCCGGCCGGAGGGGCGAGCGGGTACTCGTCGGGCTCCGAGGGCCTGTCGAACCGTACGCCCGAGGGCTGCCCCGCGGGCCGCCTGGAGGGGGCGGGCCGGACGGCCGCCGGATCCCCCTGCGGGTGCTCGGCGTGCTCGGGGTGTTCAGGATGGGGCAGTTCGGAGCCGCCCGAATCGGTGCCCGGGATGTCGGCGGCGCGGTGCACCGGCGCGGGCGTGTCCGTACTGCCGGTCTGCTGCGCCCGTGGCCAGTCCACGGACGGGGCGGCCGACGGCAGGTCGGGCGACGTGCCGTTCATGGCGATCGTGGGGTGGTCCTGCGGCGGTGCGGCCACCGTCGACAGGTCGTAGCCGCACGCGCCGCAGAAACGGTCGGCCGCGTCCAGCGGCTCCTCGCAACTGGGGCACCGCGAAAGGGCCGTCGGCTGGGGCATCTGGGACATCAATCACACCCACGTCCGGGGGCGGTAACGGTTTGCACGTTCCACCAGGTCGATCCTCTCCTCGCCGCCCCGCGCGAGCCGGGCCAGCGTCCGGTACGAACGTTCGAGGCCGAAACGGAGGCCACGTTCGTCCAACTCACTGCCGAGCAGCGCGGTTCCGCCTCCGGTGGCCGGAGCGGAACCCTGGCTACCGGAGAGTACCCAGTCCAGCGCGCAGCCGAGGACCTCCGTCGACAACTGCTCGCGGCGCACCGCGTCCAGACCGAATCCGTCGAGCGCCTCCACCTGCCCGGCCGCGGCCGTCAGATCGTCGAGGAACGGCGCCGCCGTGTCCGTGACCGGCCGCTGCCGCAGCCGCGCCCGCACGGCCGCGACACGCGCCGCCGTGTAGTGGATCGACGACTCCGGAACGGATTCCAGGGTGCGTACGGCACCACGGCGGTCCCCCGCCGCGAGCTGCACCCTGGCCAGCCCGAACGCCGCGCTCACATAGCTGGGGTCGGTCGTCCACACCAGCCGGTAGTACTCGGCGGCGTTGTCGAGCTGGCCGAGCACCTCCGCGCACACGCCGAGGGCCAGCTTGGGCGCGGGCTCGCCGGGGAAGGCGTCGTAGACCGCGTCGAAGGACAGCGCCGCGATCTCGTTCTCGCCGGTCGCCAGTGCCGTGACACCGCGGTACCAGACCACCCGCCAGTCGTCCGGGTGATCGGCCTCCAGCGCGTCGACGGCCGAGCCGGCGCCGCCGAGTTCACCCATCTCCAGGCGGGCCCGCAGCTCCCGCAGCCGCAGCTCCGGCGAAGCGGCGGGCGCGGCCCGCAGCGCGGCGATCAGCTCCGCGGGCGCGGACGCGATGAGCCCGGCGAGGAAACCGGCGTTCGGGTCGCCCGGGTCCACCCGCGGCACCGGCAGGGCGAGCGCCGTGGCCGCCGCCTGGACGGGTCTGACCAGGGCGGCGGAGGCCGGCGGGCCGGGCGGCAGCGGCCGGCCGCCGTTCGCCCCGGCGGGCGGCCGGGACGCGCCCTTCCTCCCGCGTACGGGGACCACGCGGGCCCCCAGCCGCGACACGTCCTCGGCGGCCTTCCCGAACAGCTCGGTGTCCGTGACCCTGGTCTCGGGTCCGAACAGCGTCGACAGCGCGGGCCGCGCCCGCCCCGTCTGGAGCGAGACGACCTCGCGCAGCACGCCCGTGAGCTGCTCGGACATCTCCTGCGCCGAGGCGAACCGGCGGGCCGGGTCGGGGTCGGTGGCCCGGACGAGCAGCCGGTAGAACGACTCGTACTGCCGGAAGACCTCGATGTTGTCCGGGTCGGGCAGGGAGTCCACGAAGACGTTGGTGTAGCCCTGGAAGTCGAAGGCGAGGACGGCGAGCGTCCGCGCGACGGTGTAGAGGTCGGAGGCGACCGAGGGGCCCACCTCGGCCACCTCGGGGGCCTGGTAGCCCACCGTGCCGTAGATGGCCGACTCGTCGTCGTCCATCCTGCGCACCGCGCCCATGTCGATCAGCTTGAGCTGGTCCTCGGTCTGGATCGCGTTGTCGACCTTGAAGTCGCAGTACAGCAGGTTGCGGCTGTGCAGATGGCCGAGGGCCTCCAGCGCCTCGATGCCGTACGCGCAGGCCTGCTCCACCGGCAGCGGATCACGCTTGCCGTCCGGGGTACGGCGTCCGTTGGCGAGCTCCTTCAGCGACTTGCCGCCCACGTACTCCATGACGATGTACCCGTCCAGCGAACCCGTCCGCTGGTCGAGATGCTCGACGAAGTTGTAGATCCGCACGATGTTGGCGTGCTCGATCTCCGCGAGGAAGCGCCGCTCGGAGATCGCGGCCGCCATCGCGTCCTGGTCGCCCGTGTCGAGCAGACCCTTGAGGACCACCCAGCGGTCGGACACCGCGCGGTCGACGGCGAGATACACCCAGCCGAGCCCGCCGTGCGCCAGACAGCCCATCACCTCGTACTGGCCGTGCACCACGTCACCGGTGCGCAGCTTCGGCACGAACGAGTACGGGTGGCCGCACTTCGTGCAGAACCCCTCGGTGCGGCCGGGCCGGTCACCGCGCGAACGCCCCACCGGGGCACCGCAGTCGGAGCGCGAACAGAACCGTTTGCGCTCGGGCACCTCCGGGTTCTCCAGCACCATCTCGCGCGGGTCGGGCCGCGGGACGCCCGGCACCTCGACGAGCCCGGCGCCGAGCCGGCCCCGCCCGGAGGAGGACGCCGTCGAACCGGAGCTGCGCACCGACACCGACCGGCCCGTCGACCGGCCCGACAACGACCGCGACAGCCTTCCGGAGACCGAGCGCCGCGACTGCGAGGAGCGCGACGTACGTGTGCTGGAGCGTGAACCGCCGCGCACACTGCCGCTGTCGGAGCCGCCCGCGCCGCGCGCCGAGGAGCCGGACGACGCCGGGGCCGCCCCACCCGCGCCGGATGCGCGTGCGCTTCCGGACCGGGAGGATCCCGGTGCGGGTTCGGCGGGGGCGAGGCCGCAGGTGTCGCAGTACAGCTCGCCGCCTCCCACGTCCTCGTACGACCCCTCGCAACCGGGCCGGCCGCACGTCCGCCCGCTCGCCGGCGGCTCGCCGGCGCCGGATGCGGGTGCGCTTC
>NZ_JBVHTL010000002.1:592090-1109429 GCF_055565895.1 Streptomyces sp. NPDC028298 | reverse complement strand
CCGGACCGGGTGGATCCCGGTGCGGGTTCGGCGGGGGCGAGGCCGCAGGTGTCGCAGTACAGCTCGCCGCCTCCCATGTCCTCGTACGACCCCTCGCAACCGGGCCGGCCGCACGTCCGCCCGCTCGCCGGCGGCTCGCCGGCGCCGGATGCGGGTGCGCTTCCGGACCGGGTGGATCCCGGTGCGGGTTCGGCGGGGGCGAGGCCGCAGGTGTCGCAGTACAGCTCGCCGCCTCCCATGTCCTCGTACGACCCCTCACAACCGGGCCGGCCGCACGCCCGCTCACTCACCGGCTGCTCGCTCACACCCGTCTCCCCTTCAACGCTCACGCGTCGGGCCCCCTCCGGTCCACACGGTCATGAGGACCGCCCTGCTCCGGCACCTGCGGGCTCAGCACCTCGGCCGCCGCCCGCTGATAGCGCAGGACCGCCTCCTCCGCCACCCGCAGATCACAGGGAGCGCTCCACAGCATGCGCCGGGCCGCGTCGTAGCGCTCCACGAGGAACGGGTCCTCGGCGAAGCCGAGCCGGGCGACCTTCGCCTTGTACGCGTCCAGGCGGCCGCGCAGCTCGGCGCGGACCGCCAGCGGCTGGGTGACTGCCGTCAACGACTCGCGGGCGCGCAGGAGTTCGTCCTCGGCCTTCTCCTCCAGCGCCTCCAGCAGCGGCGAGAGGCGGTGCCACTGCGCGTGCCTGCGGTACTCCGCGGCCGTCGCGAGCTGTTCCTGGAGCGCTGTCGGCGGACCGCTGACGGCCGGTACCTCGGAGGCGGCGATCTTCGCGAGGACCTCGCCGCGGGCGCTGCGCGCCTCGGCGAGCGTGCGGTCCGCGCGGCTGAGCACGTCCCGCAGCTTCACCAGCCGCGCCTCGGCGTCCTGGCGCACCGTCAGGACCGCGTCGATCTCCCGGCGCACCTCCTCCAGGGCACGCGCCTCACGGTCGTACGCCGTCGTGTCCGGACGGCCGCCGCCCGGTGCCGAACTCCCCTGGGCGGGCACCCAGAAGGCGAGCGGGTCGGAGACCACGCGCTCGCGCAGGGCGGTCAGGGTCCGGGTGATGCGCTCCAGGTCGTCGCCCGAGGGGTGCTCGCCGGGGCGCACGCCCACGGAGTGCGCGAGGGCCCGGGTGCGCTGGAGCTCCGCGGCCAGTAAATCTATGCGGGCGGGCAGCGCGGACCACACGGCGTCCGCGGTCACGACCATGTCGAGCGAGGTCGCGTACAGCTCGTTCATCCGGTCCACCAGGCCCGCCAGCGAGAACCGCTCGCTGAGCTTGCCGGTGCCGGCCAGGGTCGGCGCGTTCGCGGTGGCCGTCGTGGAACCGGCGACCGTGATGCCCGAACCGCGCAGCAGCTCGGTCAGCTCGACCAGGTCCTCACGGCTGGACCAGCGCCTGCGGGAGCGGATCTCGCGCGCGGAGCGCAGGGCGTCCGCGTACGCGTCGAAGTACGCCCACAGCAAGGTGATCGACGCCTCCGCGGACGCCCAGCGCTCCTTGGTCGTGCCGGTGAGTTCGGCGCCTTCCAGGAGTCTGCGGCCCGCGTGGTCCTGCAGGGCCAGGAGCGAGGTCTCGATGGCCTCGTGCTCCGCGCCCAGGCGCGCCAGCGCACGGTCCGCCTCGTCCCGGTCCATCACCGGCCCGGGGGGTCCCGTGACGCCCATCGATCACCTCTCGTTCTCGCGTGTTCCCGGCGGCTCGGTGTGTGCCGCCGGACAACTCTCCAGTCGTATCAGGTCGTTTGCTTGTAGTGGGCGACCGGCGGGTTCTCGGAGGGGGAGTCGGGCCGGAGGGTCGGAGCGAGCCATTTGTCGTACGACTGCCGCCAGCCGTCCTTGACGTAGTCGGCCAGGATCCGGTTGACCCGGCGCACCAGGTCGTCGTCCGGCCCCTTCTTCATCGCCACGCCGTAGAACTCGGTGGTGAAGGGGCCGCCCTTGAGCGCGACCGTGGGGTCCTGCGCGGCCTGGCTCGCGGCGAGCGCCCCGTCCGTCACCACCACGTCGGCCTCGCCGAGCTGGAGCCGCACCAGGCAGTCGAGCTGGTTGGGCACGGGGGCGGAGACCTTGGCGCCGGTGGCGAGCCGGCCCGCGTCCCGGTCGGCGATCAGCCGTTCGTAGGCGGTGGAGCCCGAGGCCGAGCAGATCCTCCTGCCGGCCAGGCTCTTGTCGTACCCCGTGACGGAGGAGCGGGCCGGGGCCAGCACCTGCTGGCCGGTCTTGAAGTAGGGCGCGGAGAACGCGACCTGCTTCAGGCGGTCGCAGTTGATCGTCATGGTGCGCACGACCATGTCGACCTTGCCCTGCTGGATCGCGGGGATGCGCTGGCTGGTCGGGATCGCCCGGAACTGGACGGCGTCCGGGTCGCCCAGGATGTCCTTGGCGATCGCGTGGACCAGGTCGATGTCGAAGCCCTCCAGGTTGCTGCCGGCCTCCGGGTTGTTCGGGTCGCGGTAGCCCCAGTGGTAGCTGTTCTGGTCGACGCCGACGATCAGCCGCCGGTCCGAGCGGTTCTTGATGGCCTCGATCGTCGGCCCGTCCGCGCCCGAGGGGGCGGGACTGCGGTCCTGCGGGTCGGTGCACTGCGCGGCCCTGGCCTGGGTGCCCCGGGCCACGCCCTGTCCGCCGGCACCCGTGACGCCGTCCCCGCGCGCGGAGTTCGGCAGCAGCAGCGCGAGGACGAGGGCCGTCGCGCAGGCGAGTGCCATCGCGCCCACGCCGCCCCAGCCCCTCAGGCTCGCCCGCAGACGTCGTGCGTTCATCGAAGCTCCCCCTCTCACCGGTACTCCGAAAGCCTGCGGCCGATGCCGAGCACCGCGCCCGCGGCGGCCAGCACGGCGAGGACCGCGGCGCCGACCGGGAGGCCGGTCATGGCGCCCAGGCCGTCGCCGGCCGCCCGCTGGAACTCGTCCTGCTCGTGCGTGAGCGCGATCCCCAGGTTCTTGTCGACGCCGTCGAAGCACTCGCCCGTGGGCTTCTTGTCGGGGGAGCCGATGACCCGGTCCAGCGCGACCTGGTACTCGCCGTTGTTGTCGGCCTCGCGGGCCTCCGCGTGACGCTGCTTCCAGACCTTCATGTTGGCGGTCGCGGCCTCGACGGGCCGCTCGCCCGAGCTGTCGTTCGCGAGTCCCGCCGCCGCGGCGAGGCGGTCGGTGAGCCTCTTCATGTCGAGGTCGAAGCTGTAGTCGTACAGATCGACGGTCGACTTGTCGGGCAGGACCTTGCTCTCGGCGCCCCTGCTGATCAGGGTGAGGTTCTCGTTGCCCCGCGCCTTCAGGGACGCGATCTGCGCGTCGTGCAGCACGTTCAGGGAGCGGACCCCGTGGTCGTACGACTCGTTCAGTCCGGACCGGGCGACCGTGTGGCCGACGGTGAGCCACAGCAGCACGGCCAGCGACGCCGCGGTGGCGGCGGCCATGCCCTGGTTCAGCACCCGGTTCGTACGGTGGTAGTTGCGCCGCTGGGCCCAGGCGAGGGCGCCGAGCGCGACGGCCCCGAGCGCGATCGCGGCCCACGGGTAGGGCTTGGCGTCGGCGTAGTCGGCGTTCAGCCGCCGGTTCTCGCTCAGGTAGAGCTGCTCGGCCCTCGGGAGCATTTTCTGCTGCATCGTGTCGTTCGCGTACCGCAGGTAGGCGCCGCCCAGCGGGTAGCCCTGCCGGTTGTTGGCGCGGGCCCGCTCGACCAGGCCCTTGTACTCGGGCAGCAGTTCGTTGAGCTGGGAGATCGTCCTGGCCGCGGAGGAGCCCGGCTCGGAGCTGTTGGCCGCGGTGATCAGCTTCGCGGCCGCCGTCCTGATGTCCTCCTCGTAGCGGTCGCGGGTCTCCTTCGACTCCTGACCGCCCGCCAGGAAGCCGCTGGAGGCCGCGGTGTTGGCGTCGGCCAGCGAGCGGTAGATGTCCGCGGCGCTCGCGCTCAGCGGCTGGCTGCTGTGCAGCACGTTGTCCGCGGCGGCCGAACGCTCCGTCATCTGCCAGGCGGTGACCGCGCCGAACGCGACGACCAGCAGGGCGAGGAAGGCGCCGATGATCCGCAGCCGCCCCGGCTCCGTCGTCGCCGCGGCGCGCAGCCGGTCCACACCCTCCGCCCACGCCGTGCGCCGCGGTGCCGCGACGGGAGCCGGGGGAGAGCCCGGAGGGGCCCCGAAGGCGCCCTGGACCAGGGGAGATCCGTCCGGCGGCCGGGGAGGCCCGGACTGGGCCGGGACGGCCGGCATCGTGGGCGCGCCCCGCCCCGGTGGCGCCGCGCTGCCCTTCGGCGGGTGTGTCACTGTCGACCTCCCCCATGGTCATCCGCTCGGGCACGCTCACCGCGGACGCGGTGGGCGCGGCCGGCCGGCGTACGTGCACGGCGGCAAGTATCGCCGCCCTTACCGGCATCCGCACAGGCCTTGCCTGGATCTTGTTCGGATCACGGCGCAGCACGATTCCCCCGCGCCACCCCCCTGCTCATGAACACGTGTTCCGGATCGGATTGGTTCCCGCCCCTGTGGGCCAGGTCATGGACGGTTCCGGAGCCCCGGGCGCCGCTCCCGGCGCCCGGACCCCGCGTGTTTCCTCAGCCCCCTTCGTAGAACGCCCGCACGCGCGCGTGGATCTCGCCCGCGGCCCGGACGTGGTCCAGGCCCAGGAGCGCGGCGCCCAGGACCGGAGGGGCGGTGACCACCCGGGGGACCGCCTTGGGTGCGCGGACGGCCAGGAGTTCGCGGACCCGGTCGTCGAGCCGGGGGTGGCGGGCGGCGAGGATGCTGCCGCCGAGGAGGACCGGGGTCTCCTCGGCGAGCAGGCCGAGCCGGTCCAGGGCGACCGTCGCCATCGCGACCACCTCGTCCGCGAGACGGTCGACGAGCGCGCGGGCCACCGGGTCGCCGTCCACCGCCGTGGCGAACAGGACCGGGGTCAGCTCGTGGCGCCGCGCGTTCGGGATGTGCTCCAGGTGCAGTGCCTCGATGAGCGCGTACATGGAGTCCAGGCCGAAGTGCGCGGGCAGCGTGCGGGCCAGCGCGGTCTCGCCGCCCCGGCCGTCCTCGGCCCGTGCCGCGTGCCACAGGGCCTCCTCCGCCAGACCCCAGCCGCCGCCCCAGTCGCCCGAGATGCGGCCGATGGCGGGGAAACGGGCGGTGCGGCCGTCGGGCCGCATGCCGACACAGTTGATGCCGGCCCCGCAGACCACGGCGACACCGCGCGGTTCGGCGATCCCGGCCCGCAGGATCGCGAAGGTGTCGTTGCGCACCTCCACCCCCGCGCCCCACGCGCGCGCGTCGAGCGCGGCGGCCAACTGCTCCTCCTCCACCGGCAGGTCGGCGTTGGCGAGGCAGGCGGAGACATGGGCGACCGAGGTGACGCCCGCCTCGTCGAAGGCCCGTCGCACGGCGTCGGCGACGGCGTCCACCGCCGTCTCGACCCCGACGGCGGGGGGCCGGAACCCGCCTCCGCGCGCGGTGCCCGCCACCGTGCCGTCCGCGGCGACCACGGCGACGTCGGTCTTGCTGTTCCCCGCGTCGATGGCCAGCACGAGGCCCGCGGGGCCGGACCCGGCGGCCGTCCCGGCACCGGTTTCCGTCGAGGTCATGCCCACGCGAGGTGCTCCTGGTTGTGCGCGATCAACTGGTCGGTCAGGGCGTCGGCCAGGGCGTACTGGCCGACGAGGGGATGGGCCAGCAGCGCCCGGAAGACGCGGTCGCGCCCGCCGCGCAGGGCGGCGTCCAGGGCGAGATCCTCGTACGCGGTCACGTTCGCCACGAGTCCCGCGTAGAGCGGGTCGACCGGGGGCACCGGCAGCGGCGCGGCCCCCTTGGCGCCGACCGCGGCCTGCACCTCGATGACGGCGTCGTCCGGCAGGAACGGCAGGGTTCCCCGGTTGTACGTGTTCACCACCTGGTAGGGGCTGCCGCCCCCGCCGAGCAGCGCGGCGGCGAGGTCGACGGCCGCCTCGGAGTAGTAGGCGCCGCCCCGCTTCGCCAGCAGCTCCGGCTTCTCGTCGAGCGCCGGGTCGCCGTACATGGTCAGCAACTGCCTTTCCATCTCCGCCACCTCGGCGGCCCGGGAGGGCTTGGTGCGCAGTTCCCGGACGACCTCGTCGTGCGCGTAGAAGTAGCGCAGGTAGTACGAGGGGACCACGCCGAGGCGCTCGACCAGGGACAGGGGCAGACGCAGGTCCGCGGCGACGGAGTCGCCGTGTTCGGCGAGCAGCCGGGGCAGGACGTTCTCGCCCGCGGGACCGCCCAGGCGCACACCGGTCTCCCAGGTCAGGTGGTTGAGGCCCACATGGTCGAGATGCACATCGGCGGGGGAGACCCCGAGCAGCGCGGCGAACTTCCGCTGGAAGCCGATCGCCACGTTGCACAGGCCGACCGCCTTGTGGCCGGCCTGGAGCAGGGCCCGGGTCACGATGCCGACCGGGTTGGTGAAGTCGATGATCCACGCGTCCGGGTTGGCGCGGCGGACCCGCTCGGCGATGTCCAGGACCACCGGAACCGTGCGCAGCGCCTTGGCCAGGCCGCCCGCGCCGGTCGTCTCCTGCCCGACGCAGCCGCACTCCAGCGGCCAGGTCTCGTCCTGCTCGCGGGCCGCCTGGCCGCCGACGCGCAGTTGGAGGAGCACGGCGTCGGCGCCCTCGACACCCGCGTCCAGGTCGGAGGTGGTGACGATCCGGCCGGGGTGGCCCTGGCGGGCGAAGATCCGGCGGGCCAGGCCGCCGACGAGCTCCAGACGCTCCGCGGCCGGGTCGACGAGGACGAGTTCCTCGACGGGCAGGGTGTCCCTGAGCCGGGCGAAGCCGTCGATGAGTTCGGGGGTGTAGGTCGACCCTCCGCCGACCACGGTGAGTTTCATGGTTAACCCTTCACTCCGGTGAGCGTGACACCTTCGACGAACGCCTTCTGCGCGAAGAAGAACACGAGGATCACGGGGGCCATGACCAGGACGGTCGCGGCCATGGTGAGATTCCAGTCGGTGTGGTGCGCGCCCTTGAACGACTCCAGGCCGTAACTCAGCGTCCAGGCGCCCGGGTTCTCGGACGCGTAGATCTGGGGTCCGAAGTAGTCGTTCCAGGCGTAGAAGAACTGGAAGAGCGCGACGGCCGCGATGCCGGGCCTCGCCATCGGCAGGACGACCTTGAGCAGCGTCCGCAGCTCCCCGCAGCCGTCGACCTTGGCGGCGTCCAGGTACTCGTTCGGGATGGTCATCAGGAACTGGCGCAGCAGGAAGATGGAGAACGCGTCCCCGAACGCCATCGGGATGATCAGCGGCCACAGGGTGCCGGACAGGTCGAGCTGCTTGGCCCAGAACAGGTACATGGGGATGATCACGACCTGCGGCGGCAGCATCATCATCGAGATGACCAGCATCAGCGACAGATTCCGGCCGCGGAAGCGGAACTTGGCCAGGGCGTAGGCGACGGGGATCGACGAGACGACCGTCAGGACCGTGCCGAAGCCGGCGTACAGCAGGGTGTTCTTCCACCAGGTGAGGAAGCCGGGGGTGTCGAAGACCTTCTTGTAGTTGCCCCACTCCCAGGTGTGCGGGATCAGGTCGCGGCTGAGTGCCTGGCTGTCGCTCATGAGCGAGGTCAGGAACACGAACACGAAGGGCAGCACGAAGAAGAGGGCGGCCGCGACGCCCAGGGAGTGGACCGCGACCCACTCCAGGAGGGCCCTGCGGCGGGCGGTGCGCTCGGCGGGGGAGACGGGCTTCGCCAGCCCCACCGGCTTGTCGAGTACTTGGGTCATCGGTCAGTCACCTGCCTGGATGAGGCCGCCCCGGCGCCGCATCAGGAACGCGGTGAACACCATGGACAGGGCGAACAGCACGAGCGCGACCACACAGGCGGAGCCGTAGTCGAAGCGCTGGAAGCCGAGGTTGTAGACGAGCTGGGGCAGGGTGAGCGTCGACTTGTCGGGGTAGCCGGGCTCGAACTGCGTGCCGGCGCCCTGGATGACGCCGGAGGCGACCTTTCCGGCGATCAGCGGCTGGGTGTAGTACTGCATGGTCTGGATGACCCCGGTGACCACGGCGAACATCACGATGGGCGAGATGTTCGGCAGCGTGACGTACCGGAAGCGCTGCCAGGCCGAGGCGCCGTCCAGTTCGGCGGCCTCGTACTGCTCGGTGGGTACGTCCAGCAGCGCGGCCATGAAGATGACCATCAGGTCACCGATGCCCCACAGGGCCAGCAGGGTCAGGGCGGGCTTGGACCAGGAGGGGTCGTTGAACCAGCCGGGGGCCGAGATGCCGACCTTCTCCAGCAGCGAGTTGACCGGTCCCGTGCCGGGGTTGAGGAGGAAGGCGAAGGCCATGGTGGCGGCCACCGGCGGGGCGAGGTAAGGCAGGTAGAAGAGGGTGCGGAAGACCCCCGTACCCGTCTTGATCTTCGTGATCAGCAGTCCGACGCCGAGCCCGAACAGCACCCGCAGGGTCACCATGACGAGGACCAGCCACAGGGTGTTGCGCAACGCGGGCCAGAACAGCGGGTAGTTCTCGAAGACGTAGCGCCAGTTCTGCGTCCCGCTCCACGTCGGCGCCCTGAAGCCGTCGTAGTGCATGAAGGAGAAGTAGACGGTCGAGATCAGCGGGTAGGCGAAGAAGACCGCGAAGCCGATCAGCCAGGGCGACATGAAGGCGAGGGTCCGCAGCGCCGACCTGCGGCGCTTGGAGGCGAGGGTGACAGTGGTCATGTCCGTGCGGCTACTTCGCCTGCGCGATGTCCGTGTCGATCTGCTTGGCCGTGGCCGCGAGGCCCGCCTTCAGATCCTTCGTCCTGCCGCTCTCGTAGTCGTATCCGAACTGCTGGAGCGTCACGAGGTAGGTGCCGCCGTTGATGGACGCCGGGGTCGTCGTCGAGTTCGGGTTCGAGGCGATGTCCAGGAACGTCTTGAAGCGCGGGTCGTACTTCAGCTTCGGTGACTTGAGGGCGGCGAGCGTCGAGGGCACGTTGTGGATGTCGTTGGCGAAGCCGACCACCGCGTCCGTGTTCGTGGTCATGTACTTGACCAGCTCCCAGGCCGCGTTCTGCTTCCTGCTGGTGGACGGGATGCCCGCGATCGTGCCGGTGATGTAGCCCTTGCCGTACTGGTCCGCCTGGTCGTCCGGGACGGGCAGCGGGGCGACGCCGATCTCGAAGTCCGGCTTGGCCTCCTCGGCCATGCCGAGCCGCCACTCGCCGTCGAGCTGCATGGCCACCTGACCGGTGTGGAAGGGGTGCTTGGGGCCCCACTCGTCACCGAGCTTGGAACGGAAGGTCTCCAGCTTCTTGAAGCCGCCGAGTTCGTCGACGAGCTTCTTCTGGAGCGTGAACCCGGCCGTGAAGGCGGGGTCCTTGGCGACGTTCGACTTGCCCGCGCTGTCGAAGTACGTCGGCGAGAACTGCCCGAAGTAGTGCTCGGTGGTGGACTCCCAGCCGTGGTAGTTCGGCATGAAGCCGAGCTGGGAGTACGAGTCGCCCTGGGCGATCGTGAGCTTCTTGGCGTCCTTCTCGAACTCGGACCAGGTCTTCGGCGGGGAGGCGATCCCGGCCTTCGCGAACGCGTCCTTGTTGTAGTAGAGCCCGTACGCGTCACCGAGGAGCGGCACCGTGCAGCGGTTGCCGTCGAACTGGGTGTACTCGTTCATGGCCTTCGGGAAGGCCGTCTCGGGGTCGATGTTCGCCTTCTTGAAGTAGGGGTTCAGATCGACGAAGGCGCCGGACGAGCAGAACTTGCCCACGTTGTTGGTGGTGAAGGACGAGACCACGTCCGGGGCCTTGTCGCCGCCCGCGCGCAGCGCCTGGTTGATCTTGTCGTCGGTCATGTTGCCGACGATGTTCACGTGGATGTTGGGGTGCGCCTTCTCGAAGCCTGCGACCAGCGACTTCACGGCCTTGACCTCGTTCGGCGCGCTCCAGCCGTGCCAGAAGTTGATCGTCTGTTCCTTGGACGCGTCGTCGCCTCCGCCGCTGTCGGACTGGCCGGTACAGGCGGTGGCGAGGAGGGCTATCGAGGCGGACGCGGCGAGTGCGACGGCCGCCTTTCGTGACATTCCGGGCATGGCGGGATCTCCCTGCGAAGGACGGGGCGGGACATGACGGGGTGGGGGCTCGGGAAGGAGGGGAGCGGCGGGGCGGGCGGACTCAGCGGGAGGTGTCGAAGACCTCGTCGCGGGTGGCCGCCAGGGCGCTCTCCAGCGCCCCGCGCAGCACGGGGTGTTCGTGGACGTCGCCGACGACGAGGCGCGGCCGGGACGCGGCCAGCTCCTCCAGTTCGGCCTGGACCAGGGCGCGCAGCGGTTCGCCGCCCGCGGTGAGCGAGGCTCCGCTGAGGACGACCAGTTCGGGGTCGAGCACGGAGACGAGGGAGGCCAGACCGGTGGCCAGTCCGGTCGCGTACCGCTCCAGGAGCTGCCGGTAGGGGCCCGTGTCGACGGCGGCGGCCCGTTCGACGAGGGCGGCCGCGACCTCGGTGTACGGGCCGGTGGGCAGGTCTTGGACGCCGAGTTCACGGGCCAGCGCGGGGAGGGCCTGGGAGCCGGCGAGTTCCTGGTAGCCACCGCTGTTGGCGCGGGTCACCTGGCGCACCAGGGGCGCGCCGGGCACCGGCAGGAAGCCGACCTCGCCCGCGCCGCCGGTCCAGCCGCGGTGCAGCCGGCCGCCGAGGACGAGGGCGGCGCCGAGACCGCCCTCGTTCCACAGCAGGACGAAGTCCTCGTGGCCCCGGGCGGCGCCGAGCCGCTGCTCGGCGATGGCCACGAGGTTGACGTCGTTCTCGTACTCGACGGGCATCGGCAGGGCCGCGGCCAGTTCGTCGAGGAGCGTGGGGGAGTGCCAGCCGGGCAGGTGCGAGGCGTAGCGCAGCCGGCCGGTGTTGGGGTCGAAGGCGCCGGGCGTCGCGATGACCAGACGGCGGACGTCGTCGCGGGCGAGCCCGGCGGCCTTCACCGCGCCGTCGAGGGCGTCGGTGACCTGCCGTACGACGGGCTGGGCCGCGCGGCGGCCGGGGGTGGGCAGTTCGTACGTGCCGATCGTGCGGCCGGTGATGTCGGCGACGGCGGCGAGGATCCGCTCGGGGGTGACGTCGAGGCCCGCGGCGTGCGCGGCGCCCGGATTGACCTCGTAGAGCTGGGCGCTGGGGCCCGGTCGGCCCTCGCTGGTGCCGGTGGCCAGGACGAGCCCGGCGGCTTCCAGGCGGGCGAGGAGCTGGGAGGCGGTGGGCTTGGACAGCCCGGTGAGCTTCCCGATCCGGGTCCGCGAGAGCGGTCCGTGCGCGAGCAGCAGATCGAGGGCGGCGCGGTCGTTCATCGCGCGCAGGACGCGCGGGGTGCCCGGCGTGCCGGCGGATCCTGCCATGGTGTCGCCACCTGCCCTTCTTCGACCGACCAGCTTCCCAGGGGTGCCTTCGGGAAGTCCACCCAAGATCATTGTTAGGAAAGTTTCCTATTGCTGGTGCGAGGAAAGTAGGCCGGAGGGGGTGCGGGCGTCAAGAGCAACCGCCGTCCGGGTCGCGGGGTCGTCGCCGGAACGCGCGAAGCCGCCCCCGCCGCGGACGAGTTCGTCTGCTGCGGGGGCGGCTCGGGTGGGGCGGAGGAGGCTCGGGTGGGACGGAGGAGGCGCCGGCCTCGGCTACTTCACGTCGACGTAGTCGCCGGCGGCCGTGGCGGTGCCCGTGGTGGACGTGCCCGCGAACGAGTAGCGGTAGGTGCCGTCGGCCGCGGCCTTGACCGTGGTGCTCAGGGCGCCCGCGGTGCCGGAGGTCACCGTCTTGACGGTCTTGTAGGAGGCGGCGCCCTTGGCCTTGAACTGAAGGGCGGCCGGCCGGCCCTTGTAGCCGGTGTACTTGCCCGACGCCCAGTCGGCACGCGTCAGCGCGCCCTTGACGGTGAGGGTGGCACCCTTCTTCACCGGCTCGGGAGTGGCGTTGACGGTGAGCCTGGCGGCGCGCTTGACCTGGGCGGAGCCGGGAACTCCCCACATGTCGTAGCCGAACTGCATGCTGATGTGGTTGTCGGAGTCGTCGTTGTCCGAGGTGTTGCTGCTGTAGAAGCCGGCCACCTTCCAGGTGCCGGCGTCCGCGGCCTCGTAGAGGTACTCGTCGGGTTCGACGTAGATGGCCTCGTGGCAGGACTGCGTGACGGTCGTCGCCGTCGTGGCCGTGGTGGTGCAGACCGGGGCGTCGTCCGGCCCCAGCTCGTTCTCCTGCCGCGAGAGCGACGCCCCGCGGTACAGGAGGATGCCCGCGACGCTCTTCACGCCGTCGACGACGAGGTCGGCGGGCCGCACGAAGGTGTACGTCACCGGGACCTTCACCGTGGTGGTGGTGCCCACGACGATCGGCTTGCCGTTGTTGACGGCCACGTCGGAGAAGGTCAGGTCCGGCGTGGCGGCCGACGCGGACGGCACGGCCAGGGCGGACAGGGCCAGGGCGCCGGACACGGCGGCACCTATGGCGTACTTGTGCATGGTTCCCCACATTCGAGGCGGTCCCCTGGGCGTTGAGCTCCAGAACAAGGGCCCGCTGTGGCTGCGACAGTAGACGGCCGGAGAAGGTGGCCGGAATGCGGGGGTCGTGTGAAGACGATCAACCGCACGCCGGCCGGGGGGCCGGGGTGAGCGCTCGTGGAGGGGCCGGCGGCGAGGGGGCGCGCGACGGTGAAGGGGCACCCGGTGGCGAAGGGGTGCGCGGCGGCGAGGGGGCGCGCGACGGTGAAGGGGCACCCGGTGGCGAAGGGGTGCGCGACGGCGAGGGGGTGCGCGACGGCGAAGAGGCACCCGGTGGCGATGGGGTGCGCGGCGGCGAAGGGGCACCCGGTGGCGATGGGGTGCGCGACGGTGAAGGGGCACCCGGTGGCGAAGGGGCGGCGCCCGGATGTTCCGGACGCCGCCCCTTCCCCGTACCGCCGTGTCCTACTTCGGCACGCTCGACTGAGCCGGGGCCGCGGCCGGAGCCGGGATGGGTGAGGTCGCCACCGACTGGGGGGACTCGGCGTTGGCGTACACCGACGGGGCCGCCACCGCGGCCGACGGGTCGAGGGGCTCCTCCTCCGCGGGCGCGGTGGGGCCGCCCACGATGCGGATCTCCGCGGCGTCGAAGGCGCGCTTGATGCGCCAGCGCAGCTCGCGCTCCACGGACATGGCCTTGCCGGGCATCGTCTTGGCCGAGACCCGGACCACCATCGAGTCGAGGAGGACGCTGTCCAGGCCCAGGATCTCGATCGGGCCCCACAGGCGCTCGTTCCAGGGCTCTTCCTTGCTGATGGTCTCGGCGACCTCGCCGATGACGGACCGGACGTGGTCCAGGTCCTCCGAGGCGCGGACCGTGACGTCCACACCGGCCGTCGCCCAGCCCTGGGAGAGGTTCCCGATGCGCTTGACCTCGCCGTTGCGGATGTACCAGATCTCGCCGTTGTCGCCGCGCAGCTTGGTCACGCGCAGACCCACCTCGATGACCTCGCCGGAGGCCACACCCGCGTCGATCACGTCGCCGACGCCGTACTGGTCCTCCAGGATCATGAAGACGCCGGAGAGGAAGTCCGTGACCAGGTTGCGGGCGCCGAAACCGATCGCGACACCGGCCACACCCGCCGAGGCGAGCAGCGGGGCCAGGTTGATCTCGAACGTGCTGAGGATCATCAGCGCGGCGGTGCCCATGATCAGGAAGGACGCGACCGAGCGCAGGACCGAGCCGATGGCCTGGGAGCGCTGACGGCGGCGCTCCACGTTCACCAGCAGGCCGCCCAGCGCCGTGCCGTCGACCGCCTCGGCGGTGCGGCCCATCCGGTCGATGAGCTTGGTGATCGCCCGGCGCACGAACACTCTCAGTATCGCCGCGATCACCAGCACCAGCAGGACACGCAGACCTATGGCCAGCCAGGTCGACCAGTTCTCCTCGACCCAGCTCGCGGCATGGGTCGCCTTCTCCTGGGCGTCCTGAAGCGTGGGGGTCACCGGACCGGTCGTCGTCGAGGGGGACGGCGACGGAGCCGGACCGGCCGCCAGGGCCGATAGGACGGGCAGGGACACAGCAGGTACCTCCAGGCGTAGCGGTCTGCCCGCGGCGGGGACACGGGAGGGGTTGCCGTCCGGGCAGAACCACCACACTAACGGGGCATCGTGTGTGGATCGTTGTCATCTACGGGGGAGAGACCGTGCTCACCTGGGGATGTAGGGGGTGTGGTCGAAAACACTCCCAGCCCGTTACCGGGACATGGTGGCGCCACCACCAGGCATGAGGGGAGACTGACTGCAGATCGTCCCGGCGCGAGCCACGCGCCGCCGGCGTACAAGGAGGCATCCGTGCCGCACGTCCTGGTCCTCAACGCGTCGTACGAGCCGCTCGGCGTCGTACCGCTCCACCGCGCGCTCGTCCTCGTCCTCGAGAACAAAGCCGTCTGTCTCGAGGAATCCGGCGCCTTCATGCACAGCGCGACCGTTACTGTCCCCGCACCCAGCGTGGTCCGGCTGAAGAGGTTCGTCCGGGTCCCCTACCGAGGGCCCGTCCCGCTGACCAGGCGAGCTCTGTTCGCCCGCGACGGCGGCCGGTGCATGTACTGCGGTGGCGTCGCAACCAGCGTCGACCACGTCATCCCGCGCTCCCGCGGGGGTCAGCACGCCTGGGACAACGTGGTGGCGTCCTGCCGCCGCTGCAACCACACGAAGGCCGACCGCCACCTGGTGGAGATCGGCTGGCGCCTGCGCCACAAACCCGCCCCGCCGACGGGGCTCGCCTGGCGCATCATCGGAACCGGGCACAGGGACCCGCGCTGGATGCCCTACCTCCAACCGTACGGCGCGGACGACGCCATGGCCCGGATCGACGGCATCTCAGCCTGACGATCCGGGCCTTCGCGTTGGTGGCGCCGGCCTCGGCCGCCGCCACCTCCGGCTGACCGGGAGGACCCCCGTGCCTTCCGGCAGCCGCCCCCGTGCCGCACGGTCGGCCGGCCCTGTCCGCGTGCCGCGCGGACATCGTGCCCTGCTCGCGTGCCAGAGGGTCAACGGGCACTCGGTCACCGGCTCCGTCCGCGGGCTTCGGGCCCGGTCCGCGTGCCGGGGCGCCGGGCCCACCTTCCGCGGACGGGACCGGGACGGACCGGGCGCGCATCACGCGTGACGCAGCTCCGCGGGCCGCACCGAGCGGCGCAGGAGAGGTCGCGACGTGGCCGCGGCCAGCAGGGACGCCGCGTAGACGGCGACGGGGACGACCAGCGGCAGCACCGGCACGAATCCATCGCCCGCGAGCTGCCCGTACCAGACGCCGATCGCCAGGCCCCCGGCCCCGGCCAGCGCGACCGCCGGGGCCAGCGGCAGCGCGGTCTCCAGGATCAGAGCGCGCCCCAGCACCGACCGCGGCACTCCCGCCGCGGCCTGCGCGGCGAGGCCGCGGCGGCGGGCGGCCAGCGATTCGGCGGTCCCCACGGCCAGCCCGGACAGGGTGATCGCGAGGGCGAGCAGGATCGCGGCGCCCACGAGATCGAGACCGGTCGTGTAGAAGGCCGGGTCGGCGGGCAGCGAGGCGCGGTCACGCCCGGCGAGCGCGTCGAGCAGGACCTGCCGTATGCCGACGAAGCCCGTCCCCACCACCGTCACCAGCAGCACCGCCGCATGGGTGCGGGCACCCGCCCAGGGGTCGTCCCGCAGCCGCTCGGCCGCGATCAGCACCGCCGGGTTTCCCGTCCGCTCCGCGAGCACGCGGCCCGTCAGCCGGGCGCTCGCCCCGGCCGCCCAGATGGCGCCGGTGCCCGTGATGATCACCACGCCGAACACGAACAGCGGAGTCGTCTCGAACCCGCCGAAGCTGCGCGGAGCGAGGACGAGCCCGGTGAGAAGTATCACGAGAGCCGTCAGGAGCACGGCGAGGCCCGGACCCCGCCCACGGCTCGGGCGTGTGCGGCGCACCCAGCCCAGCGGTGAGGCCACCACCCGGCGCAGGGCCAGCGCGCTCACCAGCGCGCCCAGCACGGGCACGGCGAGGGCGATTCCCGCGAAGCCGGCCCAGACGACCGCCGGCGGGTTGTGCCACTGGCGCAGCAGGACCCCGGCGGAGACGCCGGTGGCGACGGCCGAGCCGGTCAGACACGCGAGGCCCGCCTCCAGCGCGGCGATCCGCCGCACCTGCGCGGGGGCGGCGCCGGCGAGGCGCAGCGCGGCCATCCGCCGGTCGCGGTGCACGGCCCCGATGCGGGCGCACTGCCCGAGGAACCCGAGGACCGGCACCAGCAGGAGCAGCAGGGTCAGGACCACGCCCGCCCGTTCGCCCGGCTGCTGGAGCAGGCCGTGGGCGAGCGGCAGGGCGTACTGCCCCTGGAGCGAGGCGATGGCGACGGCCGCCAGGCAGAGCCCGGTGGCGAGGGCCGCCCCCACGGCCGTGAGCGCGACCCGCCACCCCTCGCGCCGGTCGGAACCGCGGGTCAGGAGCAGGGCGATACGGAGGTCGGTCCTCACCGGGACACCTCCGTCGTGGCCGCCGGGGCCGTCGCCGGGGTGTCGGAGCCGGTCACGACGCCGTCCCGCAGCGAGATCTCACGGTCCGCGTACGCCGCCACCTGGGCGTCGTGCGTGATCAGCAGGACCGCCGTGCCAGCCTCCCGGGCGGTGTGGATCAGGGCGGCCATCACCTGCTCCCCGGCGAGGGAGTCCAGCGCGCCGGTCGGCTCGTCCGCGAAGACGGCCTTCGGGTCCGTGACGAGGGCCCTGGCCAGCGCCACCCGCTGGGCCTGGCCGCCGCTCATCTCACCGGGCCGCAGCGCCTCCTGCCCCCGCACGCCGAACCGCTCCAGCCACTCGCCCGCCCGCTCCCGCGCGGCCGCCCGTGAGGCGCCCGCGAGCAGCAGGGGCAGCGCCACGTTGTCGGCGGCGGTCAGTTCGGGGATGAGCTGGCCGAACTGGAACACCACCCCGAAGTCCGTGCGGCGCAGCTCGCCGAGCCGCTTCTCCGGGAGCAGGTCGAGGCGCTCACCCGCGTACTCCACCGTTCCGCCGTCGGGCCTGACGATGCCGGCCAGGCAGTGGAGCAGGGTGGACTTGCCGCTGCCGCTGGCCCCGGTGACGGCGAGGACCTCGCCCGCGGCCAGGTCCAGTGAGGCGCCGCGCAGGGCGGGGGTCGGGCCGTGCGCCTTGACCAGGTCCCTGGCGGTCAGAAGGGGGGTGCTCATGCTGTGTCGACCTCCGCGGTCAGGGTGGTGAGCCGGGCCGCCGTGGTCGCCATCCAGCGGAGATCGGCGTCGAGGTGGTTGAGGGCGTAGTCGGCCGACAGGACGGTCGCGAGGTCCGCGCCGGGTGTCGTCTTGACCGCCGTGAGCTCGCGCATCCGCGCCATGTGCGCGGCGCGCTGCGCCCGCAGATAGCCGGCCGGGTCGGCCGAGGCCAGGATCGAGACGACGACCTTGGCGAAGATCTCGTTCGTCACGAAGGGCGCGGGGGGCGCGATCTCTCCCGCCCAGTGGGTCAGTTCACGCGTTCCGTCCCGGGTCGAGCGGTACAGGGTCCGCTCGGGTCCTCCGTCCGAGTCGGTGCCGTCGACCGCGGCGAGGCCGTCGCGGACCAGCCGTTGCAAGGTCGTGTACACCTGCCCGTACGCCAGTGGGCGGGCCTGCGGGAAGCGTTCGTCGTGGCGTCGCTTGAGGTCGTACCCATGGCTGGGTCCTCCGGCGAGCAGCCCCAACAGGATGTGACGGGTGCTCATGGAGATCAGTATGCACTCAAGATATGTACTGAGTGAATAGCTGGCGACGAAAAGCTGATCACCCATTGCCCGAGGGGCGCGGAGGAGAGCCGAGGAGCGTCGGGTAGTGCCGAGGGGCACGTGGGAGCGCGAGAGAGCGCAGAGGGAAGCCGGGAGCGGCGAGAGCCCCGGCCGGGCCTCACTCCGCGACCGCGTACGCCTCCGCCGACCACAGCGAGTACCCGTACGCCGTGGCCCTCCGCGTCCCCTGGACGCGGACGTAGCGGACGTCGCGTTCGTCGAAGCGGAGGGATTCCCGGCCGCCGCGGCTGTCGGTCACGGTCGTCGCCGTGCGCCAGACGCGGCCGTCGGCGGAGACCTGGACGCGGTACGCGGAGGGGTGCGCGTCCTGCCAGGTCAGCACGAGCCGGCCGAGGCGCGCCGGTTCGGCCAGCTCCACCTGCCACCAGGCGCCGTCGTCCACCGGGGAGGACCAGCGGGTCGCCGGGTCCCCGTCGTTGGCCGCCGAGGCCGGGAAGTCGGGGGTCTCGTCGGCGGACGAGGAGGCCGTGCCGGTGCGGGCGAGGTCGGGGCCCGCCGTACGCGGGAAGGCGCGGACCGTCAGGGTGCGGGTCTGTGCGCCGAACGCGACCGTCACCTCGTACGAGCCCGACGGTGTTCCCTGAGGGACCGTGACCTCGACGACGCTGTCGACCACGGCGCCACGCGCCAGGGTGGGCGAGGGCCGGGAGACCTTGACCCGGATGCCCTCGGGGGCGTGTGCGGTCAGCTCACCCCTGACGCCGGTGGGGCGCAGGGACGTCAGCCGGGCGGTGATCCGCTCCGTGCCGCCGATCTCCACGTCCGTCGTGGAGCGGTCCAGGTCCAGGGCCGCGGCGGGCGTGTCGGCGAACCACGGCACGAGGTGGCGGACCTGGGAACGCCCGGGTCCCACGACCCGCAGCGCGTCCACGCGCATGCCCCGCGCGCCGAGCTGCGCCGCGCCGAGTTCCGTCGCGCCCCCGGCGGTGAGGGGGCCGAGGTACCGCCAGCCCTCGCCCGGCACGTGCGCCTCGACGAAGCCCGTCGCGGTGGGGTCGGTGAGCACGCTGAGGTCGGTGAGGGTGCGCGGGCGCGGGAGCAGCACGAGACGGCCGTCCCGCGCGTCGCCGTCCTTCGTGGTGCCGTCGTCCGGCGCGGCCCCCGCGCCGCCGTCGCCCTTTCCGCCCGGGTCCGCCGTGCCCCCGCCGCCGGTTCCGGTGCCGCCGTTCCCGGCCGCGCCGGGGTTCTTCGGGGTGTCCCGGCCGGTGGAGGACTCGTTGTCGAGGCCCGCCCACTGCTCGTACGCCGTGCGGGCCCGCTTCAGGAACGGGTCGAGCACGCCCGTGCCGACCTTCGCCCCGCTCGCCGCGAGTTCGCCGCGCAGCCGGTTCAGGGCGCGGTACGCCGCCCACGCCGTCGTCGCGTCACCGTTCGACTGGGCGGCGAGCAGGTCGACGGCCGTCTCACCGGCCGCGCCGTAGCGCGCCAACTGCTCGGTCCAGGGAGCCACTTCGGTGGCGATCGGGCGGCCGGCCAGCCGCCCCGGCGTCTCGCGCATCACCGTGAAGGCGGCGCGCAGCCGCCCGGCCGCACCCTCGGCCGCCGCGTGGTCCGCGCCCGTCCGCGCCTGCCAGAACGCCTCCATGAGCGGGCGAAGGTACGCCGACTCCTCGCCGCCGAGGACGGAGGAGGCCTCGTTCCCGGCCAGCGCGCGCAGCGCGTCCGCGTCCTCGGCGTCCCCGCCCGCGAGGTCCTCGATCGCGGCCCGCCAGGACTCCTGGGGCCGGTAGTCCCGCGGGTTCCAGGCGTAGTCGGCCGTCGTGAACAGCGGGATGCGGGAGGCTTCCGCCTGGGGCATCGCGTTGGCGAGCAGGGCCGCCGAACCGGTGGCCACCGCAGGGTCGCGCCCCTGGTAGGGGCCGAGGAAGACGCGGTCCTGGGCGTAGTCGTTGACGGGGTAGTTGTCCATGGTGACGAGCCGGTGGCTGCCGAACACCGCCCGGGTGCGGGCCAGTTCGCCGCCGGTGATGGTCTTCGGCACGACCCCGATGCCCGTCCAGGCGATCTCGACGCCCTTGTCCAGGGCGGCCGCGAGCTTCCGCCGGTAGTCGGTCGAACCGTCCTCGTAGTACTCCGTCGGCATCAGGGACAGCGCGGCCACCTCCGGGTGGCGGGCGGCGAGATGCCGGGCCACGGCGTTCGCCACCCGTGCCTGTGCCTTCGCCGCCGCGCCGGGGCCGGAGCCGAACGCGTCCGCGTCCGCCCCGCAGTGCCACTCGGTGTAGCTGACGTCCTGGAACTGAAGCTGGAAGGACCGGAATCCGAGCGCCCACATGGCGTCGAGCTTGCGCGTCAGGGCCTTGACGTCGGCGTCCGAGGAGAAGCACATCGCCTGCCCCGGGGCCACCGCCCAGGTCAGCGTGACGTGGTTGCGGCGCGCCCGCTCCGCCAGGTCCCGGAAGCGGGCGCGCTCCCCGGCCGGGTACGGCTCACGCCAGCGCGCCTGCCGGAAGAGGTCGTCGCCGGGCGCGTACACGTAGCGGTTCTGCTTGGTCCTGCCCATGAAGTCGAGCTGCGCGAGCCGCTGTTCGGGGGTCCACGGGCTGCCGTAGAACCCCTCGGTGACGCCCCGCACGGCGGTGCCGGGCCAGTCGCGGACGACGGCACCGGCGATCCGGCGGTCGGCGCCCAGGAGTTGACCGAGGCTCTGCACCCCGTGGAACAGGCCGTCCTCGCCGACTCCCGCGAGCGCGACCGTGTCCCGGCCGTCCACGCGGCCGACGGCCAGCCGGTAGCCGCCGGAGGGCAGATCGGCCCGGGGCGCGGCGCCGAGCGCCGTGAGGGCCCGCTCCAGGGAGCCGGATGCGGCGGGCGGGACGCCGAAGGTCCCGGCGCCCCGCCCGCCGGTGTCCGCGGTGTCCGTCCCCAGCCGCACCACCAGCGCGTGCGCCGGGAGCGCGTCACCGTCACGCGCGGTTGTGATCGTGCGCGCGCCGGCCTGTCGCAGCAACGCGCGCAGCGCTTCGAGGGCGTACGGGTCGAGATCGCTGTCCGGGGCGTACGCGTCGACGCTCACGCCGGGGGCGTGCGGGGCCAGGGGGACGCCCGGGGCGTACGAACCCGCCGGACGCGAGCCGCCGGAGGTGTCCGCCGCGGGGGTGACCAGGACGACCTCGTCCGTGACGGTGACCGGGGTGCCGTTCGCGCGCAGCGACTGGGGGCGGGGCCAGACGGCGGGCGCGGTGCTCCCGGCGGCCTGGTCGCCTCCGGCGGGTTCGCGGTCGTCCGCGGAGGCCGCCGGGCCATGGGGCGCCGCGAGAGCCGCGGGGGCCGTCACGAACGTGCTCGCGACCACGGCGAACGCCAGTGCGGTCGCTCCTTTTCCACGCCCGAGTCGCACGGTTCCCCCTCGTAGCCCGCCATCCCGGCTGCGGCTTCGGTGTGCCGTCGAGCCCACCATTCGGGTGGTGAGGGTGTCAACGAGAGTGGCCGAAGTGCCGGGATTACCCCAGCCTGGAGGCGCGGTCCGGCCTCGCGGGACGGCGACGGAGTGTGACCAGGACCACGTTGTCCGTCCGTGAGCGTCTGCCGTCGCGCCCACGGGGTAGGGCTGCGATGACCGCCCGGGGCATCCGTTTCCGGCACGAACCGCCGGAATGCCCCCGGTCGCCGTATCCGACCTCGACAAGGAGGCCCCCCGTGGCCGCATCGGCACACCTGCTCCTCACGGCCCTGTCCGAACGCGCGGCTCACTCGTCCGTCCCCGGCCCCCGCGCCGGCCGGGCGTCCGCCGAGCCCGAGGACGCCCACCTGAGCCCGCTCGGCTCGGAGAGCGCCTGCACGGCGGCACCGCTGACCAGCGAACCCCCGCTGCCCGACGCCGAGCCGCTGACCAGTGAGCCGCCGCTCGCGGACACCGCGCATCTGACGAGCGAGCCCACCTCGGCCGGCGCCGCGTCGGGGGTCTGATGCCACCCACCGGGCCCGCCGACCCGCCGCGGACGGCCTCGGAGCCGGCGCCGCGGACGCCCCTGTCCCAGCTCGCCGAACTGCACGGTGTCGCCCCCGAGTACAGCCCGTCCCCCGGCCGCACGATCGCGGCGCCGGACACGGCGCTCGTCGCGATCCTGGCCGCCCTCGGCGTCGACGCGAGCACCCCGGAGGCCGTCCGGGCCGCCCTCGCGCTGCACGAGGCCGGGACGGCGCGGCGGCTGCTGCCGCCGACCCTGGTGTGCTGGGGCGGACTCGTCCCCGCCGAGATCGCCGCGCTGCCGGACGGCACCCGCCTGAGCGTGACCACCGAACAGGGCGAGTCCCGGGCGTCCGCCGAGAACCTTCCGCCGGGTGTCCACACGCTGCACGCCAGTGCCCCCGACGGCCGCGCCGCCGACGCCCACCTCGTCGTCGCCCCCACCCGGCTGCCCGCGCCGCCCGGACGCGCCTACGGCCTGCTCGTCCAGCTCTACTCCCTGCTCTCCCGCCACTCCTGGGGCATGGGCGACCTCGGCGACCTCGCCGAACTGACCGCCTGGGCGGGACGGGCGCTCGGCGCCGGATTCGTCCAGGTCAACCCGCTGCACGCGGCCGTGCCCGGCGACCCCACCGACCCCTCCCCGTACCGGCCCTCCTCCCGCCGCTTCCCCGACCCGGTGCACCTGCGCGTCGAGGACATCCCCGAGTACCCCTACGCCGAGGACCAGGACCGGCTGCGCACCCTCCGCGAGCGCGCCGAACGGCTGCGCGACTCCGTCCTGCGCAAGGGCGCGCTCATCGACCGCGACGCCGTGTGGGAGCTCAAGCGCGAGGCCCTCGCGGCGGTGCGCGCCGTCCCGCTCGGGCCCGGACGGCAGGCCGCGTACGCCGATTTCCTCGCCGAGGAGGGCCGCGCGCTGGAGGACCACGCCACCTGGTGCGCGCTCGCCGAGGTGCACGGCTCCGACTGGCGGAACTGGCCCGCGGCCCTGCGCGACCCCCGCTCGTCCGCGACCGCCCGCGCCCGGGCCGAACTGATGGACCGCGTCGACTTCCACAGCCGGCTCGCCTGGCTCACCGAGGCCCAGCTCGCCCGCGCCCAGCGCTCCGCGCGCGACGCGGGCATGGCCGTCGGTCTCGTGCACGACCTCGCCGTCGGCGTCCACCCCGACGGAGCCGACGCCTGGGCCCAGCAGGAGTACTTCGCCGCCGGCATGTCCGTCGGCGCGCCCCCCGACGCCTTCAACGCCCGCGGCCAGGACTGGGGCCTGCCGCCCTGGCGGCCCGACCGGCTCGCCGCCTCCGGCTACGCCCCCTACCGCCGGCTGCTGCGCGCGCTCCTGCGGCACGCGGGCGCCCTGCGCATCGACCACGTCATGGGCCTGTTCCGGCTCTGGTGGATCCCCGAGGGGCAGCCCCCCACCGAGGGCACGTACGTCCGCTACGACGCCGAGGCGATGCTCGCGATCCTCGTCCTGGAGGCCTCGCGGGCCGGAGCGCTGGTCATCGGCGAGGACCTCGGCACCGTCGAACCCGGGGTGCGCGAGAAGCTCCAGGAACGCGGAGTGCTCGGCACCTCCGTGCTGTGGTTCGAACGCGACTGGGACGGGGACGGCCTGCCCCTGCCGCCCGAGGCCTGGCGCACCGACTGCCTGGCCACCGCCACCACCCACGACCTGCCGTCCACCGCGGCCCGGTTCACCGGCGAGCACGTCGAACTCCGCGACCGGCTCGGACTGTTGACCGGCTCCCTCGACGAGGAACGGGCGGCCGCCGCCACGGACGTCCGGGAGTGGCTGGCCCTGCTCTCCCGGCTCGGGCTGCTGCGCGGTCCGAGCGGCGGGGCGCCCGCCTCGGTGGAGGAGGCCGAGATCCAGGCCGTGCACCGCTTCCTGCTGCGCACCCCGGCCCGGCTGATCGGCGTCTGGCTCCCGGACGCCGTCGGCGACCGCCGCCCGCAGAACCTTCCGGGCACCTGGGACGAGTACCCCAACTGGCGGCTGCCCGTCGCCGACGCCGAGGGCCGCCCGGTGACCCTGGAGGAACTGGCCGCCTCGCCCAGGCTGCACGCCCTCATCGACGTCGTACGGGCCGAGAGCGACCGCACGGGCGGGTCCGGGAGCCCTCCGGAGCGGCCGCCCCGCGCCCCGTGACCTCCGTACGGCACCCCGGGCGCGCGGCCCGGTCGGGTGTTCGCTACGTTTGCACCGTGGACAAGAAGAACGCCCTGCGCGCCGGTGCCCTGGCGGCCGGCACGACGCTGATGATGCTGCTCATGTCGTCCCCCGCGCTCGCGCTGACCCGCGACGACGGCGACGACCCCGGCTCCGGCCTGAGCGTGATCGAGACGCTCGGCCTCTACGTCGCGCTGCCGCTCGTGCTGTTCGGGGGCATCACCGCCCTCGTGATGGTCCTGGACAAGTCCCACAAGCAGCCGAAGCAGGGCTGAACCCCGCCCACCGACTCCGTGTCGAGGGAGTCCGCGCACCCACCGGTGCGCGGACTCCCTCGACGCGTTTCCCGGCCGCTCCGCCGCGCCGCCTCAGGGCCGCCGCACCTCGTACAGGAAGCAGCCGTACTCCACCGCCCGTACGTGGACCAGCGCCACCTCCGGGTCCGCGAACGCCTCCGTGAAGGCCTCGCCGAACGCGGACGGCGTCGCGGCCAGCCGGCCGCCCAGGATGTGTCCCTGGGCCGAATAGCGGCGGACCACGCGGTGGGCGTTCGTGAAGGGCAGGACGTCCGTGGCCGGGCCCGCGCACTCGTCCGCGTGGACGAAGACCGGGCCCGTCTCCTCGTAGGGACCCGGCTGCGCTCCGGTCCGTGCCGCCCAGCGGCGCAACGGGGCGTAGGAGACCAGGCAGACACGCTCCCCGGGCTCGCTGCGGCGCAGACAGCACCGCAAGGGGGACCCGCCCTCCTCGTCGGTCAGCGGGACGGGCCGGCGGCCCGCGTCGTCGGTGTCGCGGAGCTCCTTCAGGGCGACCGCGCCGATGGGCTGTGCGGTGTACGTCGTCATACCCCAAGGCTCACGCCCGCGACGGCCCGGCACCGGCGGGAAACGGACATCGCGCTGTGTGCGGGTCCCGTGGAAGGATGGCGCAACCCACACATAACGAGGAGATGACCGCGTGCCTGGCACAAACCTGACCCGCGAAGAGGCGCAGCAGCGGGCGAAGCTGCTCACCGTTGACTCGTACGAGGTCGAACTCGACCTCTCCGGCGCGCAGGAGGGCGGCACCTACCGGTCCGTGACCACGGTGCGCTTCGACTCCGCCGAGACCGGCGCGGAGTCCTTCATCGACCTGGTCGCCCCGGCCGTCCACGAGGTCACCCTCAACGGCGACCCGCTCGACGCGGCCGAGGTCTTCCAGGACTCGCGGATCGCGCTGCCCGGGCTCCTGGAGGGGCGCAACGTCCTGCGCGTCGTCGCCGACTGCGCCTACACCAACACCGGTGAGGGCCTGCACCGGTTCGTCGACCCCGTCGACCAGCAGGCCTACCTCTACACCCAGTTCGAGGTGCCGGACGCCCGCCGCGTCTTCGCGTCCTTCGAGCAGCCCGACCTCAAGGCCACCTTCCAGTTCACCGTGAAGGCGCCGACCGGCTGGACGGTCATCTCCAACTCGCCGACCCCGGAGCCCAAGGACGACGTCTGGGTCTTCGAGCCCACGCCGCGGATCTCGACGTACATCACCGCGCTCATCGTCGGCCCGTACCACTCCGTGCACAGCGTGTACGAGAAGGACGGGCAGACCGTTCCGCTCGGCATCTACTGCCGCCCCTCGCTCGCCGAGTTCCTCGACTCGGACGCGATCTTCGAGGTCACCCGGCAGGGCTTCGACTGGTTCCAGGAGAAGTTCGACTACGCGTACCCCTTCACGAAGTACGACCAGCTCTTCGTGCCCGAGTTCAACGCGGGCGCCATGGAGAACGCGGGCGCGGTCACCATCCGCGACCAGTACGTCTTCCGCTCCAAGGTCACCGACGCCGCGTACGAGCTGCGCGCCGAGACGATCCTGCACGAGCTGGCCCACATGTGGTTCGGCGACCTCGTGACCATGGAGTGGTGGAACGACCTGTGGCTGAACGAGTCGTTCGCCACCTACACCTCCATCGCCTGTCAGGCCTACCACCCCGACAGCCGCTGGCCGCACTCCTGGACCACCTTCGCCAACTCCATGAAGACGTGGGCGTACCGGCAGGACCAGCTCCCCTCCACCCACCCGATCATGGCCGAGATCCGCGACCTCGACGACGTGCTCGTCAACTTCGACGGCATCACGTACGCCAAGGGCGCCTCCGTCCTCAAGCAGCTCGTCGCCTACGTCGGCATGGACGAGTTCTTCCGCGGCGTCCAGGCCTACTTCAAGGCCCACGCCTTCGGGAACACGCGCCTGTCCGACCTGCTCGGCGCCCTGGAGGAGACCTCCGGACGCGACCTCGGCACCTGGTCGCAGAAGTGGCTCCAGACCGCCGGCATCAACATCCTGCGCCCGGAGATCGAGACCGACGCCCAGGGCGTCGTGACCGCGTTCGCCATCCGCCAGGAGGCGCCCGCGCTGCCCGCCGGCGCCCAGGGCGAGCCCACGCTGCGCCCGCACCGCATCGCGGTCGGCCTCTACGAGCTCGACGGCGCCAGCGGCAAGCTGGTGCGCGACGAGCGCATCGAGCTGGACGTCGACGGCGAGCTGACCGCCGTACCGCACCTGCTCGGCAAGCGCCGCCCCGACGTGATCCTGCTCAACGACGACGACCTGTCGTACGCCAAGGTCCGCCTCGACGAGGACTCCCTGGCGTTCGTCACCGAGCACCTCGGCGACTTCGAGTCCTCCCTGCCGCGCGCCCTGTGCTGGGCCTCGGCCTGGGACATGACCCGCGACGCCGAACTCGCCACCCGCGACTACCTGGCCCTGGTGCTGTCCGGCATCGGCAAGGAGTCCGACATCGGTGTCGTGCAGTCGCTGCACCGCCAGGTGAAGCTCGCGATCGAGCTGTACGCCGACCCGGCGGCCCGCGAGGCGCTGCTGACCCGCTGGACCGACGCCACGCTCGCCCACCTGCGCGCGGCCGAGGCCGGCGGCGACCACCAGCTCGCCTGGGCGCGCGCCTTCGCCGCGACCGCGCGCACCCCGGAGCAGCTCGACCTCCTGGAGGCGCTGCTCGAAGGCCGCGAGACCGTCGAGGGCCTCGCCGTCGACACCGAGCTGCGCTGGGCGTTCGTCCAGCGGCTCGCGGCCGTCGGACGCTTCGACGAGGCGGAGATCGCCGCCGAGTACGAGCGCGACAAGACCGCCGCGGGCGAGCGGCACGCGGCCACCGCCCGCGCCGCCCGGCCCACCGCGGAGGCGAAGGCCGAGGCCTGGGCCTCCGTCGTCGAGTCCGACAAGCTCCCGAACGCCGTGCAGGAAGCGGTCATCGGCGGCTTCGTGCAGAGCGACCAGCGTGAGCTGCTCGCCCCGTACACGGACAAGTACTTCGCCGTGGTCAAGGAGATCTGGGACGCGCGCTCGCACGAGATCGCCCAGCAGATCGCGACCGGCCTCTACCCGGGCATCCACATCGCCGAGGAGACCCTCGCCAGGACGGACGCGTGGCTGGCTTCGGCCGAGCCCAACGCCGCCCTGCGGCGCCTCGTCTCGGAGTCCCGCTCGGGTGTCGAGCGCGCCCTGAAGGCGCAGGCGGCGGACGCGCGCGCGGCCACCGCCTAGCGACGCGGCGGGAACGAACGCGGCAGGACCGAGAAACCGAGGGGGCGGGCACCGGACGGTGCCCGCCCCCTCGGGCGTGTGCCGGACGCGGGTGTCAGCCCTCGTTGAGCTCGGCCGCCACCAGCTCCGCGATCTGCACCGCGTTCAGCGCGGCGCCCTTGCGGAGGTTGTCGTTGGAGATGAACAGCGCGAGGCCGTGCTCGACGGTCTCGTCCGGCCGGATGCGGCCGACGTACGAGGCGTCCTTGCCGGCGGCCTGGAGCGGGGTCGGGATGTCCGAGAGGGCGACACCCGGGGCGCCGCCGAGGAGCTCGGTGGCGCGCTCGGCGGAGATCGGGCGGTCGAAGCGGGCGTTCACCTGGAGGGAGTGGCCGGAGAACACCGGGACGCGGACGCAGGTGCCGGAGACCTTGAGGGCGGGGATCTCCAGGATCTTGCGCGACTCGTGGCGCAGCTTCTGCTCCTCGTCCGTCTCGTTCAGACCGTCGTCGACGATCGAACCCGCGAGGGGGAGCACGTTGAAGGCGATGGGGCGCTTGTAGACCTGCGGCTCGGGGAAGTCGACCGCCTCGCCGTCGTGGGTCAGCCCGTCGGCCTCGCCGACGACCTTCAGCGCCTGGCCGTGCAGCTCCGCCACACCGGCGACACCCGAACCGGACACCGCCTGGTAGGTGGCGACGACGAGCGCCCGCAGGCCCGCCTCCTCGTGCAGCGGCTTCAGGACCGGCATCGCGGCCATCGTCGTGCAGTTCGGGTTGGCGATGATGCCCTTGGGCCGGTCGGCGATCGCGTGCGGGTTCACCTCGGAGACGACGAGGGGTACCTCGGGGTCCTTGCGCCAGGCCGAGGAGTTGTCGATCACGACGGCGCCCTGGGAGGCGACCTTCTCGGCCAGCGCCTTGGACGTGGCCCCGCCCGCCGAGAACAGCACGATGTCCAGGCCCGAGTAGTCCGCCGTGGAAGCGTCCTCCACCGTGACTCCGTCGACGACCGTCCCGGCCGAACGGGCCGAGGCGAACAGACGCAGCTCCTCGACCGGGAAGTCCCGCTCGACGAGGATCTTGCGCATGGCTGTGCCGACCATACCGGTGGCTCCGACGATTCCGACCCTCACGGCGACTCCCTTGACGTGCGTTCTTCGTGGTCCAGCGCTTCCATGATGCGTCTCACCCGGGCCCGCGTGTCCAATCCTTTCGTCGCGCGGCTCACAGCGTGGGACGCGGAACCGCGCGCGCGGGAGCCCGATCCTGCGGCGGCCGGGCGTCCGGATACGAAGAAATCGCCCGGCGACACGGGGGGACCGCAAGCCGTACGGTGCGTCCCGTTCATGATCCGGGGCCCGGTGTGACGTACGACTCGATCGGAGCCGAACGTTTTCACCCGCGCCGGCGTCGTAGAGGGGGACGCGGGGAGGGGAGAGGTGGCTGTGCTGCGCAGAAAGCCACGCCGGGCGTCGGGGGCGGACGACCCCCTGGACGCGACGCAGGAACGCCGGGTGCGGGCGGTGCTCGCGCTCGGCGGCGTGCCGCAGGCGGACCTGCCGGACGGGGTACAGCAGGTCCGGCTGCGGCTGCTGGAGCGGGCCGCCAAGGGGGACGAGGCGCCGCGCGACGTGTCGGCCTGGGCGGCGGTCGTCGCCTCGAACCTCGCGATGGACTGGCACCGGGCCAAGCGCCGGCAGGAGCGGCTGGGTGAGCGCCTCGCCTCGCTGCGCCAGTTGGAGCAGCCCTCCGACGAGGAGTCCAGCGTGCTCTCGCTGGCCGTCGCCCAGGGCCTGGACGAACTGCCCGACGCCCAGCGCCAGGTCCTCGTCCTGCGGTTCTACGCGGACCTGCCGGTGCGGGACATCGCCGACGAGCTCGGCATACCCGAGGGCACGGTCAAGAGCAGGCTGCACACGGCGGTCCGCGCGCTGCGCGCCCGCCTGCACGAGGACGAGGTGGTGTGACGTGGCCGAGTACGAAGGTGTGGACGCGCTGATGGCCGCGATCACGGACGCCGAACTGCCCGAGGAGGCGCGCGACGACGTCGTGTTCATGGCCGAGCACCGCTCGGCCACCGAGGACGTGGACCTGCTCCGGGAGCAGCTCGTCGTCATCGGTGACGCGCTGGCGGACGCCGGGCGGCCCGCCGGAGCGGGAAGGGACTCCCGGAAGCCGGGGAGGTCCGGGAGGTCCGGGAGGCCCCGCGGGGCCGACGGACCCCGGGCCGCCGGGGGCGGGCGGCCCGGGGGATCCCCGAAGAAGCGGCGCCTGCCTTCGCGGGCCCTCGTCATCGGCACGCTGGTGACGGCCGCGGTGGCCACGCTGGTGGTCGGGATGGGCTGGCTGGCCGCGACAGGCGGGTCGGACGTCACGAGCGGCGACTCGGCCAACTCCGACGCCAAGGTGCAGGACAGCGGCGGCTCGGGCTCGCTCAGCGCCCCCGGCTACATCGCCTGCTCCCGGCTCATCGTGGAGGGCACGGTCACCAAGGTGGCCGCGGTCCCCGGCACCGCTCAGGACCGGATCACCCTGGACGTCTTCCACTACTACAAGCCGGCCACGGGCGAGAAGAAGGTCACCTTCCTCATGGACCAGGACGTCGACCCGCGGCTGCACCGGGGCGACGAGGTGCTCGTCGCCATCCAGCGGCGCGCCTCGACACCTGACATCTGGACCACGGGGGAGCAGCAGATCGCCCGCGACCGCTCCTGGATCGTCAAGGCGCTGCCCGAGTCCCGGGGCATGAGGTGCGAGCAGTGACACCGGGCGCGGGCCGGGCCGGGTGACCTGCCGGTTCCCCGGGCGGAGGCTGGGCCGGCGGGCCGTGGGCACGCGAAAGGGCGGGCGTCCGTGGCCGGACGCCCGCCCCGAGGTCCCGGACCGCTCGCGCGGCCGGGGATCACACCGTTACGGCGTGACCTTCTCGATCTTCACGCTGCCGAGGCCGGCGACCGTGCCGCGCGCGTTCACGAGCTGGACCTGACCGAAGAACTCGCGTCCCTCGGGCGCCGCCGCGGCGGCGGTGACCGAGCCGGACACCGTGGCCGAGGCGCCGGTGGCGAGCTTCACCGGGGTGGAGTCGTCGACCGAGACCGTGCCGAGCGCGCTGGAGAAGAACACGTCCCGGTAGTCGTAGGCCGTCGAACCCGACGGGACCGCGTAGCCCGCGACCTCGATGGTGTACGTCCCGGCCGCGGGGTTGGCGATGGAGACGGCCTCCTCCGAGTCACCGTCCGCGGACTGCCCGACGACGGTCCCGGCGGCGTTCTTCACCGTCAGGTCGAGGTCGGCGGCGTTGTCCGAGACGTTGCCGATGACCACGTCCAGCGACGCGGCGCCCGCGGGCACCTCCACCGTGGTGGTCTGCGTGACGCCCTCGGTGATGGTCGGCCGCGCGTTCTTGGAGGAGCCGAGCGGACCGCCCTTCAGCTTGCCGTCGAGCGCGGCGAAGTTGTTCGTCACCTTCCAGGAGGCGGTGGCCGGGGTGCCGACCTTTGCCTCGGGGACGGTCACGACGGCCGGGTCGAACGCCGCGCCGAGCACGGCGACATCCAGCTTGTAGGGGTTGTCGAGCAGCGGCGAGGTGCGGCGCGCCTCGACCTCGATCTCCCAGACGCCGGGCTGCGGGTCGGCGTACGAACGCACGTCGGGCTTGCAGCCGTTGCCGTCGAGGTAGTTGTTGTAGCAGTACGGGGTGCTGGTGTTGTCGACCGGGACGCCGTACGGGTGGATCGCGATGAACCGGGTCTGGCTCTTGTCCTTGAGCCCGCCGATCGCGACCTCCAGGGACGTCGCGCCCTCGGGGACCGTCACGAAGTACGAGGTGGTGCTGTTGCGCTGCACCGAACTCGACTTGCTGTAGGTGTACTTGAGCGGCGACGAGACCACGACGGTCGACAGGATCTGCTTGTCGACGCCCTCGGTGCGCGGGTCGTCGACCTCGAGGATCGCGCTCTTGAGCCCGGCCGACTCCGGCGCGGCCTGCACCTTGACGGTGACCGGCTGGTTCAGCGGGAGGTTCACCTCGTCCTTGCCGAGGATCCGGAAGGTGTCTCCGGCGTTGTTCTCGAAGGACAGCTCGTGGCGGACCGGCCGGTCCGCGCCCGAGGTGCGCGTGATGGTGACGTCGTACGTCTTGCGCTGCCCGGCCTTGAGGCCGCCCTCGCGGTCGTACAGGCCGGTGCCGAAGCCCGGGGTCTTCAGCGCGTAGTCGATCGCGGTGTCGACCGGTGCCTTGACCGTGTAGTCGTGGGCGGTGGCGCCGTCCTTGATGGAGTCCCAGGCGTCGTTGATGTCGATCAGGCCCGCGCCCTCCGCGTACGCCTGAACGCCCTTGATGTGGTCGGCGGTCGAGGTCAGCGCGGTGCGCAGGGTGGCCGGGGTGAGGCTGATGCCCTTCTGCTTCGCCGCGCTCAGCAGCAGCGCCGAGGCGCCCGCGGCCTGCGGGGAGGCCATCGAGGTGCCCTGGAGCATCGAGTAGCCGGCCGGAAGGGTGTAGCCCGCCTCGGCGACCGGGGAGCCCGGCAGCCAGGTCTGGGTGGAGTTGATGGAGGCGCCGGGCGCGCTCAGCGTCGGCGTGAAGCCGCCGTCCTCACGCGGGCCGCGCGAGGAGAAGGGCAGCATCGCGTACTTCTTCTCCACCTGCGAGCCGTAGTTGGCGGCCCAGGTCTCCTTGGAGATGGTCGCGCCGACCGAGATGACCTTGTCGGCCAGGCCCGGGTCGCCGATGGTGTTCGCGCCGGGGCCGGAGTTGCCCGCGGAGATCACGAGCTGGACGCCGTAGGTGTCGATGAGACGCGTGTAGAGCTCGGAGCGCGCGTTGTTGCCGTCGTTGAGCGCGGGCAGACCGCCGATGGACATGTTGACGATGTCCACACCGCGGTTGGCGACGAGGTCGATCATGCCCTCGGTGAGCGCCACGTTGGTGCAGCCGCCGGTCCAGGTGCAGGCGCGCGAGGAGACGATCTTCGCGCCGGGCGCGGCGCCGTTCATCTTGCCGCCGAACAGGCCGTTGGCGGAGGTGATGCCCGCGACGTGCGTACCGTGCTCGGACTCGATGACGCCGATGTTGACGAAGTCGGCCTTCTTGCCGACCCAGGTCCCGCCGTACGGGTCCATGGGGACGTCCTTGCGGATCTCCACGACGAACGGCTGCCGCTCGACGACGTCCGTCGCCGGGTTGTCGGTGCCGAAGTAGCCGATCTGGAAGCCGTCCTTGTACGGCTTCATCGGCGTGTCGTCGGTGAAGTCGCCGTTGTTGTTCAGGTCGACGGTGACCGTGCCGGCCGTCGGGTCGTAGAGCACGCCCCACACGTCGGTGGTGTCACCGTCGCGGTTCGCGTCGCCCGCGGCGTCGCCGCCCGCCGTCGCCGACTCCCGGAACGTGCTGATCTCGTACGAACCCGCGGGGGCCGTCCACGTCCTGCCGCTGTACGTGAAGGTGGGCCCGGCCACGGGGGTGACCATCGGGCGCCAGGTCGCGTCGCTGTCGAGGATCGGGTCGGTCGAGGTGACCCAGTCGACGATCTTGCGCTCTCCGGTGGTGGTCTTCTGCAGGGCGGGGTGGCCCAGGTCGACGCCGGAGTCGAGGATGCCGATGGTGATGCCCCGGCCGTCCGCCTTCGGGTGGTCCTTGACGAAGTCGACCGCACCCGTCTCGAAGGAGGGGTTGTACGGGTTCTCGGCGGGGGTGTTCTTGCCGGGACCGGAGTACGTGGCGGCCGTCGGGGTGTTACTGCCGTGCTTGGCCGTGTCGGCGCTCGGGGTGGGGTCGTCCAGCGCGATCTCCTGGCGCAGATCGATCCCGTGCACCGAGGACAGCTTCGCGGCGGCGGCGATGGCCGAGTCCGCCCTGCTCGTCGGGACGGTGGCGCGGACGTAGCCCAGCTTGTCGTAACTGCGGCCGACCGAACCGCCCTTGACGGCGTCCAGCTCCTTGGCGACCTGCTCGGTCTGGCCGGGAGCCGTCGCGATCATCATCGTGACGTTCTTGTCGCCGTTGGCCTTGGCCTCGGCGAGGAGGTCGGCGTCGTTCGAACCGAGTTTGGCGGCGGCGGACTTGGTGCCGGGATCGGCCGTGGGTGCGCCCGCGTCCGCGGAGAAGGCCATGGGTATCGGCCCGGCCGCGGAGAGCGCGGCCACCAGGCCCGCTGCCATGGCCAGACGGGCCACGCGTCTCGCGCCCGATATAGGTGCGCGCTGAGGGTCGGAGATCATCTGCATCCCTTGTAGGTAAAGGAACGAGCGTGGAACGGCCGGTTCCGGCGGTTCTTGTGGCACCGGTCGCATCAGTCCGGAATGTGGACCCGGATGACCGCTCAGCTTTGCTCAAGGGGCAGTTGTTTGGGGAGAGTTGACCAAGCAAGGATGGACGCATGGCGTACTTCCGCCATGCGTCATGCCGTCGATGACGGGCTATGGGGGGATATCCCGGACGGCTCGGATGTCTCTCTTTGTCGATTCAGCTCTCTTTTGTGCGCGCGTAGTGGCGGGACGCCTTCGCGCGGTTACCGCAGGCCGCCATCGAGCACCAGCGGCGGGTGCCGTTGCGTGAGGTGTCGAAGAAGTGCAGGACGCAGGCCTCGTGGGCGCACCGGCGGATGCGGTCCGGGGCGGCCCGGAGCAGGTCCAGGTAGTCGCGCGCGGCGAGCCAGGCCGGGCCCCAGGAGGGGTCGTCGAACTCCGGTGTCCCGCCCGGTCCCCGGTCGGTCAGGGTCAGCCGGACGCGTCCGTGTCCGAGGACGGCGTCGACGTGCGCGGCGGCCTCGGCCGGGAAAGGGGAGCCCTCCTCGCCGGTCTGCCCGCGGGGGGTGTCGACGGCGGCGCGCAGGGCGTCGCGGGCTTCGAGCGTGTGCCGCAGGACCGTGTCGTCGGCCGGGAAGTCGAGCCCGTTGCCCGCCAGCCAGACGGCGAGGCCCCCGGTGTCGGTCAGCAGGTCGCGCACCTCGCCCTCGTGGACCCAGCGGGTGTTGAGCAGGTCGAGCGAGACGGGCTCGCCGGTGAGGGGGCGGGGGTCGGGGCTGGTGGACATGGGGTCTCCCTTCAGGGCTAACCACTCAAGGGTAGGTCACCGGTTGACGCTCTCATTTCTAACCTCTAATGTCGATTACAAGGGTTAGCCTCTCGGTGGGGCGGCCACGGCAGAAAGGCACTGTCATGACGCTGAGCACCGGCCACGTCGGCCTGAACGTCACGGACCTCGACCGCTCGCTCGCCTTCTACCGCGACGTCCTCGGCTTCGGGGTGCTGGGCCAGGGCGAGGCCGGCGACGAGGGGGAGCGGCGGTACGCGTTCCTCGGGTCCCCCTCCGGCGACGGCCGCCCCGCGCTCACGCTCTGGCAGCAGGCGCGCGGCGCCCACGACACGGGCCTGGCGGGCCTGCACCACCTCGCCCTCGAAGCCGACTCCGTCGAGCGCGTCAGGCGGTACGAGACGGCCCTGCGCGACCACGGCGTCACGTTCGCCTACGAGGGCCTGGTCGCCCACCGGGAGGGCGCGGCCTCGGGCGGCATCTTCTTCCACGACCCGGACGGCACCCGCCTGGAGATCTTCGCGGCGACCGGCGCCGAGGAGGCACCGGCGCCGAACGCGTCCGCGCCGACCTGCGGTTTCTTCTAGCATCTGGAGTCGTCATGACGTATCACTCCGGCTCGCGCGCCATCCAGGACCGGGTCGGCGTCCGGGACCTCGCCGATCACGTGGGCCGGGCCGTCGGCCAGGGCACCCGGCCCGTGGCGGCCGCGTTCCTGGAACTCCAGCCCATGCTGGTCGTCGGCGCGGCCGCCCCGGAGAGCGGCACGCCGGCGGAGGGAGGGGCCGCCCCGGCGGGAGGCGGCGTGTGGGCCTCGCTGCTCACCGGGCGGCCGGGATTCGTGCGGGCCACCGGGCCCCGGCAGATCTCGGTCGTGGGCGGCCTCCCGGCCGGCGACCCGCTCACCGGCGCGCTCGCCACCCCGGGCACCGCCGTCGGCACCATCGCACTCGACCCGCGCACCCGTCGCCGTATGCGCCTCAACGGCCGGGTCCGGCCCACCCCGCGCGGCTTCGCCGTCGAGGCCGACCAGGTCTTCGCCAACTGCCCCAAGTACCTCCAGCAGCGGCAGACCTACGAGACGGTGACCGGCCGGGAGCCGGGCGCTCCCCGGCACGGCAGGGAACTCACCCCCGCCCAGCGGGAGTTCGTCGAGACCGCCGACACCTTCTTCCTCGCCACGGTCCACCCGCACGGCGCCGACGCCAGCCACCGCGGCGGCAACCCCGGCTTCGTGCGCGTCGACGCGCCCGGCGAACTGAGCTGGCCCGACTACCCCGGGAACTCCATGTTCCTGACCCTCGGCAACCTCACCGCCGACCCGCGCGCCGGTCTGCTCTTCCTGGACTGGACCTCGGGATCGCTGCTCCAGCTCACCGGCACGGCCCGTACCGAGTTCACCCCCGACGGCGGGAGGACCGTCCGCTTCACCCTCGCCGAGGCCGTCGAGACGCCCGCCGCCAGCCCGCTGCGCTGGTCCGCTCCCGCCTACTCCCCGGCGAATCCGTGAACGCGCGGGCGAATCCGTGAACGGCCGGGCGCGACCGCGAACGCCCCCGCGGCGCACCCGGATTCACCTCCCCTACCCCGCAAAGTGAACACGGAGTGACCGTCCACCGGCCGTTCGGACAGGACTCCATGGACGTCCAGGGTGCGCGGAGATCGACGTACGGTGATCGGCGTCGCCCGTTGCCGCCCAGTTAACGCGCAGGTCATCCCCAGTGCCAACGATCCAGTACGAGCGGGGAGTTCGCCAGTCGAGCCCCCCGCGGCCACTGCCGACGCGTTCGCACTCGGGGAGACCGCGCCATGCCGCGCATACGCTCTGTCGCCACCGTACCCGCCCTCAACCGCCGCACCCTGCTGGCCGCCACCGGAGCCGTGTCCCTCTCCGCGGGGATCGGTCTGGCCCTGCGCCCGCAGTCCCCGGCGCACGCGTCGACGGCCGCCCAGGCGCCCGTCGCCGACTCCGTCGCCCACGCCGAGGGACGGATGGCCACCACCGGCCCGAAGGCTCCGGCCGCGCTCGTCCCGTACACCCGGGGCACGACCCTGGGCTCCGTCGCCACCCCGCGCTCCGGTTCGACCGGCTACCGCAGGCTCGGCGACGGCGCCGGCTGGAAGCGCGTCGTGCGCGACGAACTGGCCGCGCCCAAGACGGGCCGTGCCGACCGGCGCACCGCGCTCGCCGCGTTCGTGCAGCTCACCGACCTGCACCTGATCGACTCCCAGCACCCGCTGCGCCTGGAGTACCTGCGCTCCCAGAGCAAGAGCGCCTGGCGCCCGCAGGAGGCGCTGACGGTCGCGGGCGCCGTCTCCTTGATCGAGCGGGTCAACTCGCTGCACGGAGCCCCCGCCACCGGGGCTCCGCTGCACTTCGTCATGACCACCGGGGACAACACCGACAACAACTCCAAGACGGAGCTGGAGTGGTTCCTGAAGGTCATGAGCGGCGGCCGCATCACCCCCAACAGCGGTGACCCGCGGCACTACGAGGGCGTCCAGGCCAGCAACCTCAAGACCTACTGGCAGCCCGACGCCGCCCTGCGCGACGCCGACAAGCAGCTCGGCTTCCCGCGCATCCAGGGCTTCCTGGCGGCGGCCATCCGCGAGGTGCGCAGCCCCGGCCTGAAGCTGCCCTGGTACTCCACCGTCGGCAACCACGACGCCCTCCCGCTCGGCTGCTACGGATCGCGCGGCGACTCCTACCTCACCGACTTCGCCGTCGGCGGCAAGAAGCTGATGTCGCTGGGCTCGGCGGAGGCCACCACGCTCGCCAAGAGCATCAAGAACGGCAGCAGCCCCAAGGGCGCCGCCTTCCACGACCTGCTCAGGGCGCACGCCCGCGAGATGCGCTCGGTCACGCCCGACGAGAAGCGCGCCCCGTTCACCCCCGCCGAGTACATCAAGGCGCACCTCGACCCGGCGAACACCGGACCGGGCCCGATCGGCCACGGCTACTCCTCCGCGAACCTCTCCGCGGGCACCCAGTACTACACGTTCCGGATCGCCGAGGACGTCATCGGCGTCAGCCTGGACACCACCGACCCGGGCGGCCACTACGAGGGCTCCATCGGCACGGCGCAACTGCGCTGGCTGGAGCGGACACTGCGCGAGAACGCGGACTCGTACGTCATCGTCTTCAGCCACCACACCAGCAAGACGATGCGCAACACCCACGCCGACCCCGCCCACCCGACCGAGCAGCGGCACGGCGGTGACGAGGTCGTCGCCCTGCTCGCCCGCTACAGCAACACGCTGGCCTGGGTGAACGGACACACCCACAAGAACGAGATCATCCCGCACGCCGCCGCCGGCAACCGCTCCTTCTGGGAGATCTGCACCGCCTCCCACGTCGACTTCCCCCAGCTCGCCCGGGTCATCGAGCTGGTGGACAACAAGGACGGCACGCTCTCGCTGTTCACCACGCTCATCGAGTCCGCGGCCCCGCACGCCACGGACTTCTCCGACCTCACCCAGACCGGCCTCGCGGCGCTGTACCGCGAGCTCTCCTTCAACGCCCCCGGCGCCCGCACCGACCTGTCGGGCACCTCACGCGACCGCAACACCGAGCTGATCCTGAAGAAGGGCTGAAAAGGGATCAACCCGTGCCCACCGGGCAACCCGACGGCGTCCCCTCGTGTCCCTCCCCCCGACCGAGTCCCACAGCGAGACGGGGAAGACATGAGGGTTCGTACGGCACTGGTGGGGGCGATCGCCGCGGGGGTCGCGGTGACGCAGGCGGGCATCGCGACGGCGGCGCCCGCGAAGGACGGCCACGCGCCGACACGGCAGGCCATGGAAGCGGCCGTGCACGCCGGTGTCCCGGGGGTGACGGCGAAGGCCGTGGACCGGCACGGCGCCTGGTCGGCCACCGCGGGCGTCGGAGATCTCAGGAGCGGCGCACCGCGGTCCGCGGCCGACCGCTACCGCGTCGGCAGCATCACCAAGACGTTCATCTCCACCGTCCTGCTCCAGCTAGAGGCGGAGGGACGGCTGTCCCTGGACGACACCGTGGACACCTGGCTGCCCGGCGTGGTGCGCGGCAACGGCAACGACGGCACCGCGATCACCGTCCGCCAACTCCTCAACCACACCAGCGGGATCTTCAACTACACCGCCGACGACGGCTTCGGCGCCACCTATCTCGCCAGGGACGGATTCCTCCGGCACCGCTACGACACGCTCACCCCCGGACAACTCGTCGCCGTCGCGCTGTCCCACGAGCCGGACTTCGCCCCGGGCACGTCCTGGAACTACTCCAACACCAACTACGTCCTCGCCGGCATGGTGATCGAGAAGGTCACCGGACGTTCCTACGCCTCGCAGATCCGCGACCGGATCATCAAGCCCCTCAAGCTGCGCGCCACCTCGCTGCCCGGCACCCGCGTCACGCTCCCCTCGCCCAGCAGCAGGGCGTACTCCAAACTCGCCGAGACCACGACGGGACCGACCTACGACGTCACCGCTCTGAACCCCTCCTGGGCGTCCTCCGCGGGGGAGATGATCTCCGACAACGCCGACCTGAACCGCTTCTACACCGCGCTCCTGCGCGGCAGGCTCCTGCCGCGCGAGCAGCTCCAGGAGATGCGGACGACGGTCGCCGTCGACGGCGTCCCGGGCATGCGCTACGGCCTGGGCCTCCTGGAGGGGACGCTGAGCTGCGGCGTCCGGGTCTGGGGCCATGACGGAGGCATCCACGGCTCGTCCACCGTGGCCCTCGCCACCGCGGACGGCCGCCATTCCCTCGCCTTCAACTTCAACGGCGACTGGGCGGGCGACAGCCTGGCGGTCGCGGAGGCGGAGTTCTGCGGGACCCCGCCGACCGCGCCGACCGCGACGAACCCGTCCCGGGACCGGTCCGAGCACTCCCGGAGCCTGTCCCGGGGTCTGTCCCAGGCCCTGGGCGACCGGCTCTAGCCGGCGGCTCCGCCCGCTCCGGCGGCGAAGCTCACGTTCGCCGTCTCCACGGTGTCCCCGCGCCGGCCGGGCGCGCGCTGCTCCCGCCAGTACAGATTGGTGTGGGCGACGACCTCGGCCGGGGTGGGGGCGCCGTACGCGGTGAGATCCTCCGTGGTGTGGGCGTCGCCGACCAGCGTGACGTCGTACCCCCGGGTGAAGGCGCTGTGGAGCGTGGAGCGGACGCACATGTCGGTCTGGGCGCCGGTGACCACGACATGACCGACGGCCCGCTCGGCGAGGAGGTCCTCCAGCTCGGTGGCCTCGAAGGAGTCGCCGTACTTCTTGTGGACGACCGGCTCCGCCTCCGCGCGGACCAGCTCCGGCACGTACTGCCAGGAATCGCTGCCGTACTTCATGTGATCGTCGGAGTGCTGCACCCAGATCACCGGCACGGCCTCGGCGCGAGCTCTGGCGACGAGGGTGTCGATGTTCGCGATCACGCCCGCGAGGCCGTGGGCGCCGTCCACCGCTCCGTGCTGCATGTCGATCACCAGCAGCGCCGTGTTCGGGCGGTCGGGCAGGGTCGTCATCGCGCTCTCCTGTCTTCGGTCCGGCTCGTCACGCAGGCGCGTCCGTCCAGGGAAGTCCTGCTCGCACCACAGTAGATCCGGGCACTGACAAAGCCACCGGAAACCGGGAGAGGGCCCGCGAGAACGGCTCACGGGCCCTCTCCCTCCCCTCCGGGCGCGGCCCTGTCCGTCACGACCGGGGCAGCACCACGACATACGCGGCCGGATCCCGGTCGTTCGCCGCCATGAGAGCGGTCCGAACGATCGTGGCCTGCTGCTCCATCGCGTCCCTGAGCCTTCGCGGGGTGATGTGGACGACGGTGACGCCCAGCCGCTCCAGATGCTCCCGCCTGCGGGTCCGCTCGGCGGCCCGGGCGTCGTCCGCGTCCTGGAGCGGGGTCCGGGTGTCCAGCTCGACCGCGACCGCCTGCTCGGGCCAGTACGCGTCGACCGCACCGAGGCGCGGGCCTCCCGGCAGCCGCAGCTCGACGTTCCAGACCGGGTCGGGCAGTCCGTGTTCGAAGACCATCCGGTACAGCCGGTTCTCCGCGATCGCCCGGCCCTCCGCCACCAGCGAGTCCACGGCGTCCACCACGTGCGGGCGGTCGAGCAGCCGGGCCGCCGTCAGCTCCTCCACGACCGAGCGCGGTTCGCAGTAGCCGCGGCGCACCGCCTCCGTCAGCAGCGCGCGCACGGTCTCCGCGTCGGTCAGCTCCGCGACCGCGTCGGCCAGCGCGCGGGGGACGGCGGAGACCGGCACGCCCGCCACGAACACGGGCGCCGGCAGCACGGTCGTCCGCACGATGCGGACACAGCCGGCCGAGCGCAGCCGGCGGAGCCGGGGGACGAGCACGTCGATCGTGTCGAGGGAGGGCAGCGGCGGGGCGCAGTCGAAGCCGTGCAGGGCCAGGGCCGCCAGGCCGGTGATCAGCGCGTCCGCGGCGGGCCGGGGCGAGCACGGCTCCGGGGAGCCGGGCTGGGCGGGGACGCGGGGCGCCGTACGGGCGGAGGGCGGCCGGGCGGTGTAGAGCAGCGCCGCGTGCAGCCGCTCCTCCGGCGTGGGTGGTCCCGGACGCAGCAGGAAGACGCCGGGAAGGATCCGCTGCCAGGGACCGCCGGGGCGGCACCGCTCGCTGGCGTCCGCGGCCGTCACGCCGTGGTCGCGCAACCGGGCGGCGGTCAGAACCCGCTGCCGTACGCGGGACGTGGAGTGGAGGGCGCGGGGGGAGATGGGGGTGCCGTGACTCATGGTCCGGGGTTTTCCGCCGCCGAGCCGACTTCTAACGGCTGTTACCCGCCCGTCGGCGAATCGGGACAACCGCCCTCGGATGCACGCGCGTTCGACCGGGTAAAGCCGCTGGTCCGCGTGCGTGTTAATAGGGGTTACGGCTGTGCATACCTGCATTTCGTAACCAATGCGCGGATCGGATGAGTCAACCAATGCGTGCATCGGATGAGTCCACCGAGTCGCGGATCGGATCAGTTCACCGGAGACACACCAGGTCACCCCGCCGACGGGCCCGGCGGCCCGACCCCGGAGCCCGCACCGGTCTCGGGGCGCCCGGGACGCGGCGGCGGCACCGGTCGCGTCCCCGGTGGCGCGGCGGCCTGGCCCCGGAGGTCGGCTCCGGAGGTCGGCTCCGGTCGCGCGCGGCCGGCTGGTCGCGGCGGCCTGCCCTCGGGGCCGGCACCGGTCGCGTCGCGTCGGCGGGCGCGAGTGGCCCGGTCCAGGAGGCGGCGGCGGTCGGCCCGGTTCGCCGAGGAGGGCACCGGCGCCCCAGGCGTCCGGTGCCCTCCTCGGTCGGGTCCATGGCGGACCGGTGATCAGCCCGCGGCGGCGATGTCGCGGGCCTGCCCCCGCAGCGCCCGCGCCAGATCGTCCCGCGACTCCAGCACCAGCCGGCGCAGTGCCGGCGGCGCGTCCTCGTGCGCCGCGAGCCAGGCGTCCGTCGCGGCCAGGGTCTCCGGGGAGTCCTGGAGCGAGGGGAACAGCCCCCGGACGACGTCCATGCCGATCTGGATGGACCGCTCCGCCCACACGCGCTCGATGGCGGCGAAGTACTTCGCGGTGTACGGCTCCAGCAGGTCCCGCCGGGACGGCTGGCCGAAGCCGGAGATCGTCGCCTCGACGAGGGCGTTGGACAGCGCGTCGGACTCCACGACCGCCGCCCAGGCCTGCGCCTTGACCGCGGCCGAGGGACGGGCGGCCAGACAGCGGACCTGGTGCCGCTTGCCGGACGCCGTGTCGTCACGGGCGAGTTCGGCGGCGAGGACGGACTCGTCGGCGGCGCCCCGCGCGGCCAGCGGCTCCAGGAACGCCCAGCGCAGCTCCTGGTCGACGTCGAGACCGTCGATCTTCGCCGTCCCTTCCAGCAGACCCTGGAGGAGCTGGAGGTCGGCCTCGGAGGAGGCGACGGTGGCGAAGAAGCGGGCCCAGGCGAGCTGGTGCTCGCCACCCGGCTCGGCGAGCCGCAGCTCCTTCAGCGCGCCCTCGGCGAGCAGCGCCCCGCCCTCCTCGCGCCATCCGGGCGCCGCGTAGTTGACGAGCGCGGAGTTCGCCCAGGCCTGGAGCATCTGCAGGACGCCGATGTCGGACTCGCGGCCCGCGAAGCGCAGCACCAGGGCGATGAAGTCCCGGGCGGGCAGGATCGCGTCGCGCGTGAGGTTCCACAGCGCCGACCAGCACAGGGCCCGTGCGAGCGGGTCGGTGATCTCGCCGAGCGCGTCCCGCAGCGTGGCCAGCGAGCCCTCGTCGAAGCGGATCTTGCAGTACGTGAGGTCGTCGTCGTTGACCAGGACGAGCGCCGGGGCCTGCGCGCCCGCGAGCTCGGTGACGATCGTGCGCGGCCCGTCGACGTCGACCTCGGCGCGCGCGTACCGCACGAGCGGACCGTCGCCGTCCTCACGGTGGTACAGGCCCACGGCCACCCGGTGCGGGCGCAGTTCGGGATGCGACTCGGGCGCCTCCTGGAGCACCGCGAGCTCGCCGATCCGCCCCTCCGCGTCCAGGATCACCTGCGGGGTGAGGGAGTTGACGCCCGCGGTCTGGAGCCAGGACCGGGACCAGGCGGCCATGTCCCGGCCGCTCGTCTCCTCCAGGGCCGACAGCAGATCGCCGAGGCGGGTGTTCCCGTACGCGTTCCGCTTGAAGTAGCGGCGCGCGCCCTCCAGGAAGGCGTCCTGGCCGGCGTACGCCACCAACTGCTTCAGGACGGAGGCGCCCTTGGCGTAGGTGATGCCGTCGAAGTTCAGCTTGGCGTCCTGGAGGTCACGGATGTCGGCCGTGATCGGGTGGGTGGACGGGAGCTGGTCCGCCCGGTAGGCCCAGGCCTTGCGGCGGTTGGCGAACGTGATCCAGGCGTCGGTGAAGCGGGTCGCGCCCACGTTGGCGAACGTGCCCATGAAGTCGGCGAAGGACTCCTTCAGCCACAGGTCGTCCCACCAGACCATGGTGACGAGGTCGCCGAACCACATGTGCGCCATCTCGTGCAGGATGACGTTCGCCCGCGCCTCGTACGACGTCTGCGTCACCTTGCCGCGGAAGATGTACTCCTCGCGGAACGTGACGAGTCCCGGGTTCTCCATCGCGCCGAGGTTGTACTCGGGCACGAACGCCTGGTCGTACTTCCCGAAGGGGTACGGGTAGTCGAAGTGGTCGTGGAAGAAGTCCAGGCCCTGCTTGGTCACCAGGAACACGTCGTCGGCGTCGAAGTGGGGGGCCAGACCCTTGCGGCACATCGCGCCGAGGGGGATCTCCAGCGTCGTACCGTCCTCGAAGACGCGGGAGTAGGAGTCCGTCACATAGTGGTACGGGCCCGCCACGACCGCCGTGATGTACGTCGAGATCGGCTTGGTCTCGGCGAACTTCCACACGCCGTCGACGAGTTCGCCGACCCCGTTGCTCCAGACGGTCCAGCCCTCGGGGGCCCGTACCTCGAAGCGGAACGGCGCCTTGAGGTCCGGCTGCTCGAAGTTCGCGAAGACACGCCGCGAGTCGGCGGGCTCGTACTGCGTGTACAGATACACCTCGCCGTCCTCCGGGTCGACGAAGCGGTGCATGCCCTCGCCGGTACGGGAGTAGGCGCACTGGGCGTCCACGACGAGCTCGTTCTCGGCGGCCAGCTCCTCCAGGCGGATCCGGGAGCCGTCGAACACCTCACCCGGGTCGAGGTCCCGCCCGTTGAGCGAGACGGCCGTCACACTCGGCGCGATCAGGTCCGCGAAGCTCGCCGCGCCCGGCTCGGCGCAGCGGAAGCGGAGCGTGGTGACCGAGCGGAAGGTGCGGGGCCCGCCGCCCGACCCGCCGGGTTCCGTGTCCCCGACGGCCGAGCGCAGGTCGAGGAAGACGTCGTAGCTGTCGACGGACAGCAGTGCCGCCCGCTCCTGGGCCTCGTCGCGGGACAGATTCTCACCGGGCACGGCTGCACTCCCTCATGGCGTCATAGACATGTGCGAACAGGGCCGATCCTCCCATGTGCTCCTTACGGCGGGCAGCGCGGCGGCGGCGACACAGGGGAATCCCCATGGCCACCCTCGAATCGCACGGATGCGCGGGAATGGTGCGGGCGCGTGCCGGTGTTGCCACGGGAAACACCGCGTTCCGAGGAGAAGCATGCCCGAGCAGACCGCTCAGACCAGTTCCGGCAAGACCCCCGTCGACTTCTGGTTCGACCCGCTGTGCCCCTGGGCCTGGATGACCTCGCGCTGGGTGCTGGAAGTGGAGAAGGTCCGCGACATCGAGGTCCGCTGGCACATCATGAGCCTCGCCGTACTGAACGAGCCCAAGCTCGACGAGCTTCCCGAGAACTACCGCGAGATGCTCGCGACCACGGCGTGGCAGCCCGTCCGGGTGGTCACCGCCGCCTGGCAGAAGCACGGCGACGACGTCCTCGGCCCGCTGTACACCGCGCTCGGCAACCGTTTCCACAACGACGGCGCGGGCCCGACCAAGGAAGCGATAGCCGGCGCTCTCGAAGAGGTGGGGCTCCCCGCCGACCTGATCGACTACGCCGACCAGGAGGACTTCGAGTTCGACGCCGAGCTGCGCGCCTCCCACAAGGAGGGCATCGACAAGGTCGGCCAGGACGTCGGCACCCCGGTCATCGCCGTGCCCGGCTCCGACGGCGAGCAGCTCGCCTTCTTCGGCCCGGTCGTCACCCCGGCCCCCAAGGGCGAGGACGCCGCCAAGCTCTGGGACGGCACGCTCATGGTCGCCTCGGTGCCGGGCTTCTACGAGATCAAGCGCACGCGGACGGCGGGACCGGACTTCAGCAACCTCTAGTCCCCTCGTCACCCCGCACCCTGCACCCCGGACCCGGGCCCGGTCCCGCGCGGACCGGCCCGGCGACGGGGTGTCCCGTGCCCGCCGGCGGGGGTGTCGTGCGTGGCGGCGGGTGTGCCGCGCCCGGTCCCGGACCGGACTTCTCGTGGTGTGCCCGCGGGCCCGGCCCGACCTGGATACTGCGGCCTCATGAGTACTACGAGCCGCAGTACGACCCTCCTCCTGGCCCGGCACGGGCAGACCGTCTGGCACGCGGAGAACCGCTACGCCGGAGTGAGCGACGTCCAGCTCACCGAGGAGGGCCGCGCCCAGGCGGAGGCCCTCGGCCGCTGGGCCGCCGCGCACCCCGTCGACGCGATCTGGACCTCGACCATGTCCCGTGCCGTCGCCACGGCCGAGCCCGCGTGCCGCGTCCTCGGGCTGGTCGCCCGGCGTGAACCCGCCCTGCGCGAATGCGACTTCGGGGTGCTGGAGGGCCGCACGCTCGCCGAGTTCGAGCTGGAGAACCCGGTCCGTGCCAAGGCGTTCCGCGCCGATCCGGTGTCCTATCCCTTCCCCGAGGCGGAGGATCCCCGCACCGCGGCGGCCCGGGGGACCCGCGCCCTGCGCCGGATCGCCGAGGCCCACCCCGGCGAGCGCGTGCTGGTCGTCGCCCACAACACCCTGCTGCGGCTGGTGCTGTGCGCCGCACTGTCCGTCCCGCTGGGCGAGTACCGCCGCGTCCTGCCGGGCCTGCGCAACGCGGCGATCACCGAACTCCGGCTGGAGGACGGGGCGGCCGCCCTGATCTCGCTGAACGTGCCGTGCGGGCCCTGACGGACGGCCCCCGCGAGGGGGATCCTCGCGGGGGCCGCCCCGTCGTCCGCCGTCCGGCGTCCGTTGTTCGTCGCCGTTCACACGATCCGGTACGGCGTCACGCGGCCACCGACGTGTAGTGCGAGGCGTCTCCCTCGATCGAGTGACTCTCCTTGCCCTCGATGCCGACCGGCACGTCACCGGCGACCGTCACCCGGTGCAGCCGGCGCGGCAGCCCGTCGTAGTTGTCGATCGCGTAGTGCTGGGTGATCCGGTTGTCGAACAGGACGAGCTGGTTCGGGGACCAGCGCCAGCGCAGCACGTTCTCGGGCCGGGTGACGTACGCCTGGAGCAGGTCGAGGATCTTGCGGGACTCGCCCACCGACAGCCCGATGATCCGCTGCGCGAACCCGCCGATGAACAGGCCGCGTTCACCGGTCAGCGGGTGCACCCGGACGACCGGGTGCGCGGTGCGGAACTTGATGGAGGTGAACTGGGCTCGCTGCGCGGCCTGTTCCTCGTCGATGTTCTCGTCCGGCACCGCGTAGTCGTAGTCGTTGGTGTGCTCGGCCCACAGGGTGTCGGCGAACGCGCGGAGCGGTTCGGGCAGATCGCGGTAGGCGGCCGCGGAATTGGCGATGAGCGTCTCACCGCCGTACGGCGGCACGGTGATGCTGCGCAGGGTGCTGGCCTGCGGCGGGTTGAGCACGAAGGTCACGTCGGTGTGCCAGTGGTTGGCGCGGCCCCGCTCGCTGTCGACGGGCAGCACGTTCGGGGCGCCGTCCACGGCGGGCACCGTGGGGTGCGCGGTGGTGAGGTCGCCGAAGTGACGGGCGAAGGCCTGCTGCCCCTCGTCGTCCAGGTCGACGTCGTCGAAGACCAGCGCCTTGTGCTCGTCGAGGGCTGTGCGCAGGGCGGCGGCGGTGATGTCGTCCAGGGGCTTGGAGATGTCGACGCCCAGGACGCGGGCACCGATGTGCGCGGTGACCTTCTGGATCTCGATGTCCGACATGGGTACGGGTCCTTTCGGTTCGGCCGTTCGGGGGTTCGGGGATTCAGGGATTCGGGGTTCGGGATTGGGGCTCTTGGAGCGCGAACGGGGTCAGGCGGGGTCAGGCGAGAGCGGACGCGGTCGCCTGGGTGGGTGCCGGTGCCGGTGCCGACGCGGGGAGCGTGGTCGCCGTCGTGGCCGGAGTCGCGTACCGGTTGGCCGGGCGCGGCAGCCCGTAGCGCTCCCGCAGCGTCTGCCGGGGTCCGTACTCCCGGCGGAGCAGATCCCTCTCGCGCAGGATCGGCACCACGTGGTCGACGAAGAGGTCCAGGCCGGACGGCAGCACGGGGGGCATGATGTTGAAGCCGTCGGCGGCCCCGCCGCGGAACCACTCCTCGATCGCGTCGGCGACCTGCCCGGGTGTCCCGGTGAAGGTCAGATGGCCCCGCCCGCCGCCGAGCCGGCCGATCAGCTCGCGGACCGTGAGCCGCTCGCGCCGGGCGAGCTCCACGACGAGGGTGTAGCGGCTCTTGGCTCCCTCGACGGCGCTCTCCGGCGGCAGGTCGGCGGGCAGCCGCTCGTCCAGCGCGAGCGTCCCGGCGGGCAGTTGGAGCAGCGACTCCAGCCGGGCCACACCGTGGTCGTACACGATGTGGTCCTCCAGGACCTGTTCGAGCCCGCGCGCCTCGGCCTCGGTGGAGCCGATCACCGGGACGATGCCGGGCAGCACCTTGACGTGCTCCGGGTCGCGTCCCGCCCGCCGCGCACGGGACTTGAGGTCGCCGTAGAAGGCCCGCGCGTCGTCGAGGGTCTGCTGCGCGGTGAACACCGCCTCCGCGGAGCGGGCGGCGAAGGCCCTGCCGTCCGCCGAGGAGCCCGCCTGCACCAGCAGCGGGTGACCCTGCGGTGTGCGCGGCACGTTCAGGGCGCCCTCGACACGGAAGTACGTGCCCTTGTGACGCGGCGGGTGGATCTTGTCGTCGTCGCCCCAGACCCCCCGCTCCTTGTCGGCGACGACCGTGTCGTCCTCCCAGCTGTCCCAGAGCTTCAGCGCCACGTCCACGAACTCCGCGGCGCGGGCGTACCGTTCGGCGTGGGCGGGCTCGTGCTCCAGGCCGAAGTTGCGGGCCGCCTCGGCACCCGCGGTCGTCACGATGTTCCAGCCGGCCCGCCCGCCGCTGATGATGTCCAGCGAGGCGAACGTGCGGGCCAGGTTGTAGGGCGAGTTGTACGACGTCGACGCCGTGGCGATCAGGCCGATGTGCTCGGTCGCCGTCGCCAGCGCGGTGAGCAGGGTCAGCGGTTCCAGCGCCCCGGCCGGCCGCTGCGCCACCCGGCTCCAGAGCTGGGGGCCGTCCGCGAGGAACAGCGAGTCGAACGTGCCGCGTTCGGCGATCCGCGCCAGCCGTACGTAGTGGTCGAGCCGGACGTGCGCGTACGGGTCGCTCTCCGGCAGCCGCCACGACGCCTCGTGGTGGCCGGTGTTCATCAGGAACGCGTTCAGGTGCAGTCGGCGGGTCATGCGTGGTCCTCCGTGACGCCGAGGGCGGCGAGCAGCCGTTCGCGGTACTCGCCGAGCAGCGGTTCGCGGTACGAGCGGGGGTGCGGGCGGTCGATGGTCAGGTCGACGCCGATGCGGCCGTGGTCGAGCACGAGCACCCGGTCGGCCAGCACGATCGCCTCGTCCACGTCGTGCGTGACGAGCAGCACGGACGGCCGGTGGCGTTCCCACAGTTCGCGCAGCAGCACGTGCATACGGATCCGGGTGAGCGCGTCCAGCGCCCCGAACGGCTCGTCGGCCAGCAGCAGTTCGGGTTCGCGGACGAGCGAGCGGGCCAGGGCGGCGCGCTGTGCCTCGCCGCCGGACAGCTCGTTGGGCCAGGCCCGTTCCCGCCCCGCGAGTCCCACCTCCGCCAGGGCCGAGCGGCCCTTCTCGGCGGCCTCCCGGCCGTCCGTGCCCAGCAGGACGTTGTCGAGGACGCGGCGCCACGGCAGCAGCCGGGAGTCCTGGAAGACGACGGACACCCTTTGCGGGGCGGTGAGTTCGCCGCTCCCGGCGACGCCGTGATCGAGGCCGGCGATGGCGCGCAGCAAGGTGCTCTTGCCGGAGCCACTGTGGCCGAGCAGTGCGGTGAACTGGCCCGCCGGGAGGTCGAGGTCGATTCCGTCGAGGACCGTGCGGCCCTCGAACGACCGGGTGAGTCCGCGCAGACGGACCGTGTCGGGACGGGTCAGTTGCTGAGCGTGCGTCGCCATGACAGCACCTTTCGTTCGACGAGACGAACCGCGCTGTCGGAGACGAGTCCGAAGATGCCGTAGATCAGCAGGCCGACGAGGATGATGTCGGTCCGGCCGTAGTTCTGGGCCTGGAACATCATGTAGCCGAGGCCGCTGGTGGCGTTGATCTGCTCCAGGACGACCAGGGAGAGCCAGGAGCCGGTCACGCCGAGCCGGAGCCCGACGAAGAAGCCCGGCAGCGCGCCGGGGATCACGATCTCCCGGACGAAGCGGAGCCTCGACAGCCCCTGGACCTCGGCGAGTTCCACGAAGCGGTGGTCGATGCCGGACAGCGCGGAGTGCAGGTTCAGATAGATCGGGATGTAGACGACGATGGCGATGATCGCGATCTTGAAGGTCTCGCCGATGCCCAGCCAGAGGATGAACAGCGGGATCAGACCGAGGGTCGGGATCGCCCGGTTGAGCTGCACGGTCCCGTCGATCAGCGCCTCGCCGACGCGGCTGAGCCCGGACGCGAGGGCGAGGAGGACACCTGCGGTCAGGCCGAACGCGAAGCCGTATCCCGCGCGCTCCAGGGAGGTCAGCACATCGGTGGGCAGGGTGCCGTCGGTCCACAGGTGACCGGTGGTCCGCAGCACCGTCCAGGGCGCGGGGATCGCGCCGGGATCGAGCTGTCCGGCGGCTGAGGCGACGGCCCACAGCGCGAGGAACAGCGCCGGTCCGATGAGCCGGGAGGCGGGCAGCCGCTTGCCGGGCGCGAGACCGCGCCGCCGAGCACGGGGGGCTCGCCGGAACCGGCGCTCCCGGTGCTCCCGGCGCTCCCCGGGTGCGGCCCCGCCGCCCGCCGCCGCGTCGGCCGCCTCGGCCGCTTCGGCCGCTTCGGCCGGCTCCGTCCCGGCCGGCTCCGCCTCGACCGCCGCTGTCCCGGCTCCAGCTCTGGCTCCGATTCCGGTCCCGGGCGTGGCCGCAACCGTGGTCCCGGTCTCCTCCCCGGGTGCGGCCGAGGCCTCGGTCCCGGTCTCGTTCCCGGCCGTGGCCGTGGCCGCGGCCCGAGCCGCCGTCTCGGTGTCGGTGGTGTCCGGAGTCGCGGTCGTCGCCGTGGTCCTGGTCGTCATGGCCGTCACTTCCGGTATTCCGCGGGCACGGCCCTGGCGGCGATGGCCTCGAAGCGCCGGTCGAAGAGCGAGCCGACCTTGAAGCCCTTCACGAAGCCGCCCTCCGCGAGCAGATCGGCGGTCTCCTGCTCCCACTTGACGGCCTCGTCCCAGCTCGGCGGGAACAAGGGCTTGTTGGCCAGGGCGGTGATCGCCTGCGCCTGCGGAAGGGTCAGGTTCTGCGTCTTGACGTAGAACTCCTCGTTCCAGGCGTCGGGGTGCTCGTACGCCCACACCTGGCCCTTCGCCCAGCGCGGGATGTACGCGGCGACCGCGGCGGCCTTAGCGCGGTCGGCCAGCACCGACGACGGAGCCCAGAGCAGGTTGAGCAGGTCCACCACGTCGGTCGTGATGGTGTGGGCGCCCTTGGACCCGTACTGCTTGAGATAGGCCGGCGCCTGGCTGTTCGCGAGCGGGGCGATGTCCACCTGGCCCGCCTGGAGCGCCGTGAGGAACTGGTTGCTGGTCAGCGGTACGAGGGTCACGTCGTCGTAGGCGATGCCGGCCTGCTTCAGGGCGCGCAGCAGGACGACGCCCTGCGCCTGCCCCTGGGAGAAGGCCAGCTTCCTGCCCTTGAAGCCCTGGACGTCCTTGATGTCGCTGCCGGGCTTCGTGGCGAACAGGTAGTTGGGCTTGCGGGTGATGTTGATCGCGACGATCTTCGCGTCGAAACCCTGGAAGTGCGCCTGGATCGGCGGGATGCCCGCGTTGTTGCCGACGTCCAGGGACTTGGCGCGGAAGGCGTTGATGACGTCGGGTCCGGCGCCGATGTTCACCCAGTCGGAGACGCCGAACGGCAGGTCGGACAGCCCCGCCAGCTTGAACTGGAGTTCCTGGACGCCCTGGTACGAGGCGATCTTGAGCTCGGTGCCCTGCGGCACCTTGCCGGACAGGGGCGCCGACAGGTCCCCCTGGGACCGGCTGCCGGCCGCGCTCGCACCGGCGCAGCCGCTCAGGCCCGCCGCCGCGGCGGCACCGACGAGAGAGGACAGGAACACGCGCCGGTCGACACCGGACGCGGACAGGGGAGAGGAGGAACGCGTGGACCGTGCGGACAGTGGTGGCATGGAAGGACTCCGGGGATTCCAAGTGGCGGGAGGGCGCGCGAGGTTCCGGGCAGGGCGAGGCCGGAGGGGACGCGGGCGCGCCGAAGGGACACACGCCGGTGGCGTGCCTGAAGAGACGGGCGATCAGGGCGACGACAGCCGAAGCGCCCGCCTGCCGGGAGGCGTCGGCCGGCCGATCGTGGGGAGGCGTGCCGCGCGACGCGGGGCGTGTGCGGCTGTGGCGGCGTCCGGGCGGCCCTCGGGTGACGGCCGCCTGCGGATCCCGCGCTCCGGCGGATCAGCCGGAGAGGGGACCGGCCGGCCGGCGGCTCGGCGCGTCAGCGGATCGGCGTCCCGAAGGACCGGCGACACGGTGCCGGTGACGAGACGTCAGGGGCGACCGGTCGGCGACAAGGGGTCAGCAACAACGTGTGCGTGCGACCCGCATCAGGTCGACCACACGGCACTTGGTGAGCGGAACCTGCACCCGCGCGCTGCTCATGTCCACGATGCTCCTGTTCGGGAACGAGCCCTGTCAACATTCCGACTTTCTGAATTAATTAGCGCCCGGTGAGCGGCCCGGAGAGCCCAGCGGGTCGCGGTACAGGACGTCGAGCACGACCGATCCGCCCGCCACGGCGAGCACCGAATCGGGGAAGCTGGTGGGCACGACCGCCGACGCCCGCGCGGGTCCCACCGCCTCGCGCAGCGCCTCCAGGCAGTCCTCCCGGTGTATGGCGCCGATCTCGGTGACGACGACCGTCTCCGGGTTGAGCACGTCGAGCAGCAGCCCCGCGGCCCGCCCGACCATCCGCGACCGCTCCGTCAGCAGCCCCACGGCCAGTAGGTCGCCGGCGGCCGCCGCGGAGACCACGTGCATCGGGTTCGAGCCGTCCGTGACACCGAGTTCCCGGGCCCGCCGGCACAGCGTCCGTTCGCTCAGCTCGGCCTGGAGGCACCCCGTCCGGCCGCAGTCGCACCGCTCCGAGCCGCCCGTCAGCGGCAGATGGGCGATCGCGCCGGCCTGCGAGCGGGGTCCGTGGTGCACCTGGTCGTGCGTGGCGAAGGCGGCGTCCACCACGTTGCCGGCGAACAGATGAAGGACGCTCCGGCTGCCCCTGGCCCGCCCGAACAGCCGCTCCCCGTTGACCAGCGCCCGCGCGTGGCCGTCCACATGGACCGGCAGCCCCGTACGCGCTCCGAGGGTCTCCCGGACGGCCACGTCGTACCAGCCCAGCAGCGGGTGCTCCACGATCGTGCCGGACTCGGCGTCCACCCAGCCGCCCGCCGCCACACCGACGCCGAGCGCGGTGCGGCCGGGAACACCGGCGAGGAGTGCGGTGATCGCCTCGGCGGCGTTCGCGAGGACCCGGCCCGGCTCGGTGCCCTCGTGCCGCAGCCGCTTCTCGGCGAGGACCCGGCCGCGCAGGTCGAGCAGCGCGACGGTCGTGTACGGCACGGCCACGTGCACCCCGCCGACCACGAAGCGGGAGTGGTCCAGGTCGACCGGGAGGTGCGGCCGCCCGACCCCGCCCGACCTGAGGGGTGCGGCGGCTTCACGGATCAGGCCCCGCTCGGTGAACCGTGCGCAGTAGTCGGTCACCGACGCCGGGGAGAGTCCGGTCAGCCGCGAGATGGTGCTGCGGGCGACCGGCCCGTGCTCCAGCACCGACCGCAGGATCACGCTGGCGCTCGCCCGGCGCCGGTCGAGGACGGGGGAGGGAGGGGACAGGGAAGGGGGTGCCACCGTACTGGCCATGGAGTTCATCCTCGGGAGCTGGTCCGGCCGGGCGCCGTCACGTACGCCACGCCGCGACAGCCGCGACATGGCCTGGTGGGGTCCGCTGTGGTCTCGTCCCGGCGGGCCGGATCCGCTCCGCCCCGCCTCAGGAGGCGTGGCGACAGGTGGCGGTTCCCTGGCGTCGCAGGTCGACATAGCGACGCGACGAGAAGTTCAGGGCCTGGGGAACCATGGGGTGAAGGGTAGGGGCTCGCCGGGTGGACCTGCCAGATGCGCCCACGGACCGGACACCGCCTGACGGACGCGCCCACGGACCGGGCGCCCCCTCCGCCCGGCGATCGAGCGCCCGACGGAGCCTTTGGTGAGTCCCCACAGTCCGGCCCCCGAACCGACCCGTAGCGAAAACGACGTCACCTCAGTGACCAGCATCACCTTCGGGCAGGTGTACCAGGCACTCTTTGTAAGGAGCCCACCAAGCCGTTGATCCGCGCTTTGTCGAGCGCTGACGGTGATCACCCGTGCACCCCTGGGATAGCGTCGCCGTGTTCCGACCTGTCCTTCCCCCAGGCCCTCCATGGGCCGAGGGGGCAACCCCTGTTCGCCGGAGTCCTCATGAGCACCGCTGTCGCCACGCCCTCCCGCCCGGGCGAGGTCCTCGCCGACCTTCTCCCGGCCTCCCGCGTCCGTGACGCCGCCCTCGTGCTCGGAGGTGCCGCGCTCACCGGTCTCGCCGCGCAGATCTCGCTGCCCGTCCCGGGTTCCCCGGTGCCGGTGACCGGCCAGACCTTCGCCGCGCTGCTCGTCGGCACCGCGCTCGGCGCCCGCCGCGGCTTCCTGTCGCTCGCGGTGTACGCGCTCGTGGGCATGGCCGGCGTTCCGTGGTTCGCGCAGGGCGGCTCCGGCGCCTCGGCCCCGTCCTTCGGCTACATCCTCGGCATGCTGCTCGCGTCGACCGTCGTGGGCGCCCTCGCCCGCCGCGGCGCCGACCGCTCCGTGCTGCGCATGGCGGGCACGATGCTGCTCGGCGAGGCGATCATCTACGCGATCGGCGTGCCCTACCTGGCCCTGGCCACCGGCATGTCGGCGAGCGCGGCCGTCGCGGCGGGCCTCACCCCGTTCCTGATCGGCGACGCTCTCAAGGCCGCCCTGGCGATGGGCATCCTGCCCACGGCGTGGAAGCTCGTCGACAAGAAGTGACGCCCGCGCCGGTGAGGCGATGACGTCGAGGCCCGCCCGGTCGGTTTCCGACCCGGCGGGCCTCCGCGCGTTCCCGGCCGCCGGTGTGCCCGGCGCTCAGTGCTCCCGCCGCGGCCTGCGGGCGGCCCACCACAGCCCCGCCGCTCCGGCCGACATCAGGGCCGCGCCCGCCAGACCGAGCGGCACGACCTCTTCTCCGGGTCCCGTCTTCGGCAGTCGGTCGCCGCCCGGTGCCACAGGTTTGTTGTCGGTGCCCAGCAGCAGCGGGGTCGCCGGGGCGTTCGGGGACGGATTCGTCGTACCGAACGGGACCGGGCCCTGCTGCCAGTACGTCTTCTTCCCGTCGCCCGTCTGGACCGGAAGGCAGATCTTGCCGGTCCGGCTCACATCGAACGTGGCCTCGACGTCGTACGTTTTCGATTCACCCGCCGCGATATTCCCGGTGGAACAGATGAAACCGCTGTTCGACCCCTTCGGCAGATTCTTTTCCGCCATGGCGGTGCAGCCTTCGACGTTCTTGACCTTCAGGCCGTCGAATCCGACGACCAGCAGCCTGATATCGCCGCTCTCCTTGGTCCCCCCGTTCTTCACCGTGGCGGAAATGGCCGTCTTTTGAGTACTGTTGTCGACCGAGATCTTCTCCGGCAGCAGCGTGGTCACCCGCACACCCGCCGGCGCCTCGTCCACCGCCTTTCCGCCCTTGCCGCTCCCCGGTCCGCCGTCGTCCGCGACAGCGGCCCAGGAAAGGATCATCATGGTCGAGAAACATGCTGTGAGCAGGGATCCCGTCATGATGGTCGTCCGACGAGAACTCATGTTCGCCCCCCTTGGCCACGCCTGAATTCGCAGTACTTGAAGAGGTACCACAAGATTTCTCCGCACTATGCTGGTACGGCCCGAAGTGTGACCCTTGTGGTTCCGTCGTCACGGGCGGTCGTGGCTGATGTTGAGGGGGGTGCAGGAAATGTCGGCGAACGCACAGGGTGGTGTTCCGGGATTATTGGTGACCGGACGTTATCGGCTGGTCGAGAGTATTGGTCAGGGGGGAATGGGGCGGGTGTGGCGAGCCGCCGACGAAATGCTCGACCGGCAGGTCGCGGTCAAGGAAATGCGCATCGACGGACTCGATCCCGAGGGCACCAGGACCCGCCGGGAGCGCACCCTGCGCGAGGCGAGGGCGACGGCCCGGATCGACCATCCCGGCGTCGTGCGCGTCTACGACGTCGTGGACGCGGGCGAGCGGCTGTGGATCGTCATGGAACTCGTCGCCGGCCGTTCGCTGGAACGGATCGTGGCCGAGGGCGGACCGCTGGAGGCGCGCGAGGCGGCCCGCGTCGGTCTCGAACTGGTCGGGGCGCTGCGGCAGGTGCACGCCCAGGGAGTGCTGCACCGCGACATCAAGCCGGGCAACGTCCTGGTCGAGAGCGCCGGGCGGAACCGCGTCGTCCTCACCGACTTCGGCATCGCCGCGCTCCAGGACGCCGAGGCCCTCACCATGGTCGGCATGCTGGTCGGTTCCCCCGACTACATGGCGCCCGAGCGGGTCTCCGGCCGCCCGCAGGGCCCGCCCTCCGACGTGTGGTCGCTGGGCGCCACGCTCTGCGCGGCCCTCGGCGGCCGCTCCCCGTTCTCCCGGTCCACCACCCTCGCGACCCTGCACGCCGTTCTCTACGAGGAGCCCGAACTCCCCGCGGAAGTGGGGGAGTTACGGGAGATCCTGGCCGCCCTCCTGGAGAAGGACCCGACCGCGCGCCCCGGTCTGGAGGAACTGGAGACAGCACTCGCGGACCTCACCCCCGCCCCACGACCCGGCCCCGCCCCACGACCCGCACCCGCCCCACGACCCGGCCCCGACCCCGCCCCGCAACCCGACGTCGCACCACGACCCGACCTCGCCCGGCGACCCGACCCCGCCTCGCGACCCGGCCCCGCCCCGCAACTCGACCTCGCCCCACGACCCGCACCCGCCCCGCAACCCGTCCCCGCCCCGCAACCCGCGCCCGCCCCGGACCCCGAGGCCGCAGCCGCCGTCCAGGGGCCGGGGCTCTCGGGGGTGGCCAGTGCCTCCACCGAAGCCGCTTCCGGACCGCGTACGGAACCCGGCTCCGGAGTTCCCTCCCGGCGGCCCACGGTGCGCGTGCCCGTGGTGCCGGAGCCGCACGAACTCCCGGAGCCCGCCGTGCCGTCCGGCCCCCCGGGCGACGGACGCCGGCGTTCCGACCCGAGCCGGGGTGAGAGCGGGAGCCGGGGCCAGGACCGGGGCCGGAGCCGGTCCGTTGCCCGGCGGCGCGGCGCGTTCGCCGCCGCCGGGATCGTCGCGGCGGGAGCCGTCGCCTGGGCCGTCGTGGCCCTGACCGGCGGATCGAGCGGCGGCGCGGGCGCCGCCACGCACCCGTCCGCGTCGACCGCCTCCGCCGCCGAAGGCCCCTCGTCCCCGGCGCCCACCGTCGAGGGCACCTCGCGTCCGCCCACCCTGCCCGCGGGAGCGCGCCGGGAGGCCGGGGGCTACGCCTGGGTGCCCCCCAAGGGCTGGCGGCGCGATCCGCAGACCGGCTCCGAGGTGCACTACACCTCGCCCGACGGCACCCAGGAACTGGCGGCCAAGTCGTCCATCGCCAGGGGGAATCTGCTGGACACCTGGACGACCTCCGAGCGGAACGCCCACCAGGGGCAGGACTACCGGAAGATCCGGCTGGAGCAGACGATGTTCCGCGGCCGGACCGCGGTCGTCTGGGAGTACACCTTCACGCTCCGGGGCGTGAGCTGGCACGCGCGGCTGCTCGGCTTCGACACCGACGGGAAGTCGTACCAGATCAACACCTGGTACCACGAGGACGTCGAGGGCCGCGCGATCGAGGTCTACGACCGGGTCAGGGACGGCTTCACCGTGCTGTGAACGACGGCTTCACCGTGCTGTGAACAGGGAGGGGCCCGCGGCGGTGTGCCGCGGGCCCCTCCTCACTCGGGCTTCGGGGGCGGGTCAGGCGCCGACCTCGGCCCGGGTCTTCTCCGGCGCGTCGCTCTCGACCCGCGCGGAAGAACGGGAACCCGCGCCGGCCTTCTGCCGGACGAGGGCGATGACCAGCACGATCGCCGCGACCATCAGCGACAGCAGCACGGTCTCCCGGCCGTCGTGTTCGGTGTCGGTCAGCATGTAGCCGAGCACGAAGACGATCATCGCGGCGGTCGCCCAGGTCAGGTACGGGTAGAGCCACATCTTCACGACGAGCTTCTCCGGCGCCTCGCGCTGGATGATCTTCCGCATCCGGAGCTGCGAGAAGCAGATGACCAGCCACACGAACAGGGCCACCGCGCCGGAGGAGTTGACCAGGAAGAGGAAGACCGAGTCCGGGAACTTGTAGTTGAAGAAGACGGCGACGAAGCCGAACACGACCGAGACGACGATGGCGGCCATCGGCACACCGCGCCGGGTGGTCCTGGCGAACATCTTCGGCGCGTCCCCGCGCTCACCGAGCGAGAAGGCCATGCGGGAGGCGGTGTACAGGCCCGAGTTGAGGCAGGACAGCACGGACGTCAGCACGATGAAGTTCATGATCTGACCGGCGTGCGCGATGCCGAGGGAGTCGAGGGCGGCGACGTACGAGCCGTTCTTCTCGATGGACGGGTCGTTCCACGGCAGCAGGGTGATGACGACGAGGATCGAGCCCAGGTAGAAGACGGCGATACGCCAGATGATGCTGTTCGTCGACTTGGTGACGGCGCGCTGCGGGTCCTCGGACTCGCCGGCGGCGAGCGTCGCGATCTCGCTGCCCATGAAGGAGAAGACGACCAGGAGCACACCGGTGAGGACCGCGCCGGGTCCGTGCGGCAGGAATCCGCCGTGGTCGGTCAGATTGCCCAGTCCCGCCTTCTCGGCGTCGACGCCGGGCAGCACCCCGAAGATGGCCAGGCCGCCGACGACGATGAACGCGCCGATCGCCACGACCTTGATCCCGGCGAACCAGAACTCGAACTCGCCGTACGAGCCGACGGAGACCAGGTTGGTGGCCGTCAGCACCACCATCACGATGAGCGCCCAGCCCCACTGCGGTACGGCGGGGATCCAGCCCTCGAGGATGTCGGCGCCCGCGGTGGCCTCCACGGCCAGCACCACGACCCAGAAGAACCAGTAGAGCCAGCCGATGGAGAAGCCGGCCCAGCGGCCCAGCGCGCGGTCGGCGTGCGCGGAGAACGAGCCCGAGGTCGGGTTGGCGGCGGACATCTCGCCGAGCATCCGCATCACCAGCACCACGAGCGTGCCGACGAGGGCGTACGACAGGAGGATGCCGGGGCCCGTCGTGGCGATGCCGGCCTTGGAGCCGACGAAGAGCCCGGCGCCGATGACACCGCCGATGGCGATCATCGACAGATGGCGGTTCTTGAGTCCGGCCTGGAGGCCGCCACCGGGTTCTCCGGGGCCTCCGGAGGCCTGTGCGGCCTTCGTGGGGGTCGGCTGCGAGGTCATGAGGTGGGTTCCTTTGCGCCGGATGAGCAGATTCCCGTACAGAGCGCGCGATCCGTACGAGCGGTGTACGGGGCGCGCACCGGTCCGTTGTGAGGACCGGCGTACAAGTTGGTCCAGTGAAACGGAGGCGATCCGATTCGTGAACCTTTGAATCCAGATCGTTACTTGAGGTTTCCTTGAGGTTCTGTAGGCTGGGTCACAGTTTTGCGTGGTGGGACCCGGCGCGACTGCCCCGAAACGGCCGTGTCACACTCGGACCATGCGCGTGTATCTCGGATCCGACCATGCCGGTCTCGAACTGAAGAACCACCTCGTCGAGTGGCTCAAGGCCGCCGGCCACGAGCCCGTCGACTGCGGGCCCCACATCTACGACGCCCAGGACGACTACCCGCCGTTCTGCCTCCGCGCGGCGGAGCGCACGGTGGCCGACCCGGACGCCCTCGGCGTCGTCATCGGCGGCTCCGGCAACGGCGAGCAGATCGCCGCGAACAAGGTCGCCGGCGTACGGGCCGTCCTCGCCTGGAGCGAGGAGACCGCCGCGCTCGGCCGCGAGCACAACAACGCGAACGTCATCTCCGTCGGCGCCCGGATGCACTCCCAGGAAGAGGCGACGAAGTTCGTCGAGACCTTCCTCGGCACGCCCTTCACCGGCGAGGAGCGCCACGTGAGGCGCATCGAGATGCTCGCGGACTACGAGAAGACCCGGGAACTCCCGCCGATCCCGGCCCACCACCCGCAGCAGCCGCAGGCGTAACACCGACGGGCCGCGTGCCGCGGATCCGGGTGACGGCGAACCGCCGGAGCCCGGGCCGCCGTCCGCCGGACGAGACAGACAGCAGGAGGAACGGTGCCCGAGGGGCACACCATTCACCGGCTCGCGGAGGACTACCTCGCCGCGTTCGGTGGCCGCGGCGTCCGCGTCACCAGCCCCCAGGGCAGGTTCGGTGACGCGGCGGCCCTCCTCGACGGATCGGTCCTGACCGAGACGCAGGCCCACGGCAAGCACCTCTTCCTCGGCTTCCGCCCCGAGTGCTGGATCCACATCCATCTCGGCCTCTTCGGCAAGGTCGGCTTCGGAGGCACGCCCGCCCCGCCGCCCACCGACACCGTCCGCCTGCGACTCGCGAACGAGACCGCGTACGTCGACCTGCGCGGCCCCACCACCTGCGCGCTGATCACGGACGACGAGAAACACGCGATACACGACCGCCTCGGCCCGGACCCGCTGCGCCCGGACGCCGATCCCGCCGCGGCCTACCGCCGGGTCTCCCGCAGCCGTACGACGATCGCCGCGCTGCTGATGGACCAGAAGGTCATCGCGGGGGTGGGCAACGTCTACCGCGCGGAGGTCCTCTTCCGGCACGGCATCGACCCGTACCGGGCGGGGAAGGATCTCGGCGCCACGGAATGGGACGCCATCTGGGCCGACCTCGTGGACCTCATGCGCGAGGGCGTCCGCAACAACCGCATCGACACCGTCCGGCCGGAGCACACCCCCGAGGCGATGGGCCGCCCGCCCCGCGTGGACGACCACGGCGGCGAGGTCTACGTCTACCGCAGGGCCGACCTGCCCTGCCACATCTGTGGCGGCGAGATCCGCACCGCCGATCTCGCCGCCCGCAACCTCTTCTGGTGCCCGGCCTGCCAGAAGGCCTGAGCGACCGCCGGGCGCCGGGCGCCCGGCGGACGGGAATCGTCGGACAGGCCTAGAACCCGTGCGGCAGCCACGGGGCGAGCGTCGACGTGAACGCCGTCGACGCCTCCGTCAGCGCTCCCTGCCGCAGTTCACGCACCCTGCCCGCCGCCGCCAGCGAGGCCAGCGACACACCGCCCAGATAGGCGGCCCCCAACTCCCGGACGCTCAGGGCGAGATCGGGAGCGTCCTCGGTCCGTGCGCACACCGCGCCCTTGGTGTCGCCGGTGAGCCGCCAACGCCCCTCGTTCCAGGGGCAGAAGGAGTCCTCGACCTCGAACACCACGTCCACCGGGGCCTGGTAGGCGCGCGCCTCCAGCGCCGCGCCGACCTCGACGAGCCGCACGTGCAGCGAGTCCTTCGTCCGAAGCTGGCAGCGGCGGATGTCGGAGACCATGTACTGCCAGGCGTCGTCCACGGGGCGACCCCGGGTCCGCAGCGTGGACGTCAGGTCGATGTCGAAGAGGAAGCGCCACAGCGCGGCCCGCACCGCCGGGTCCAGCCCCTCCAGATCCACCATCGCCACCGCGCCGTTGTGTCCGGCCGGACCCCACCCCGGCTTGACCCGGAAGCGCGTGTACCCCACGACCTCGCCGTCCCGCTCGGCGACGACGCACTGCAGCGGCGAGGCACCGTCGCGCTCGCTCTCGGGGTCGAGCAGCATGAGCCGCTCCCAGCCGGGCCGGCGCTCCAGCATCCCGGGCCGCAGCGGCACGAGCCGTGCGTACACCGCCTCGCACGCGTCCAGCACCTCGGCCGGCGCCGCGTAGCGCAGCCGTACGTCGTCCGTACCGGCCGGCACGGACAGCCGGACCCGGGCGGTGTCGATCTCCGCGCCGACGGACAGGGTCGCGATGCCGTAGCCGAAGCGCCCGTAGATCACCGGCTCCGACGCGACCAGGACGGCGAGCGACTCACCTCTGGCCCGTACGTCGTCGAGCTGGCGGCGCATCATCGCGGTCAGCACCCCGCGCCGCCGGTGCGTGGCCGCGACGCTCACCATCGTGACCCCGGCCGCGGGCACCGAGGCGCCGCCCGGCACCGTGACACGGAAGGAGAAGGCCCCCGCCGTGCCCACGCAGCTCTCCCCGTCCCACACGCCCAGCGAACGGTCGTACTCTGTGAGCGCGTTCCACAGCTCGCGCTCCTCGGACGACTCCGCCACACCTCCGAACGCGCGGATCAGGTTCTCGTACCATTCGTCCCAGTCGGCCTGCCGCAGCACCCGAACGTCAGTCGTCATAGCCCATGCCTACCAGGGCAATGCGGTACGAGCGAGGGAATTTCGCCCGTCCGCGGCGGCCCCCGGCGCGCACGCGCCGGCGCGGTTCTCTGTGAAGTTGAGCGCTCGGAGGGGGGACAAGTAGGACCTCCCGTGCCAAGCGCCTGGTCCGATGGATAGGGTCCCGAACTAATGGCAGCAGGACGAGGGCGGCGCGCCGCAGCCGATACGTTCACGGCCCGGTTGAAGATGCAATGGCACCGGGCCCGAACAGGGCTGCGCAGATCCGCCGTCGACTACTTCCGCGGGGACGGTTCCGACTGGATCGCCCTGGCCGGTCTGCTGATCATGATCCCGGTGATCGCCTCCACGACCCTGGTCAACTCGGTGTGGTGCTCACCCGCCGCCCTGGTCCTGCCGATCGTGGCCGGCGGCCTGCTGCTGCGGCCCGCCAGCCTGCTCGGGCTGTACGCGGCCGCCGCCACCGCGCTGATAGTGGAGTCCGTGAAGCTCGGCCCCTACACCGAGGGCCCCTCCCGGGTGACGCCCGGCGTGGTCCTGGTGGTCGCGGCCTGCGGCTTCTTCGGACTGCTGATCGCACAGTTCCGCAGCCGCGTGGGCGTGCCCTGGCGGCGCGGCGGCACCATGCTCTTCGACCTGCGCGAACGCATCCGCGTGCAGAGCAAGCTGCCGAAGCTGCCGGTGGGCTGGCACCGCGAGATGGCGCTGCGCCCGGCGGGCGGCCAGTCCTTCTCCGGGGACTTCGTCGTGGCCGCGCGGACGAACGGCGGCCGGACCCTCGAAGTCGTCCTGACGGACGTCTCCGGCAAGGGCATGGACGCGGGGTCACGCGCCCTGCTGCTGTCCGGGGCCTTCGGCGGACTCCTCGGCTCCCTGCCGCCGCACGCCTTCCTGCCCGCCGCGAACGGCTATCTGCTGCGCCAGGACTGGGACGAGGGCTTCGCGACCTCGATCCATCTGGTGCTCGACCTCGACTCGGGCGACTACGAACTCTTCTCCGCCGGACACCCGCCGGGCCTCCAGCTCAGCGCGGGCAGCGGCCGCTGGGAGGAGAAGGCCGCAGAAGGCCCCCTGCTCGGCGTGTACGACGGCGCCCAGTTCGACCCGGTGAAGGGCTCGCTGCGGCCCGGGGACGTGCTCATGCTGTTCACGGACGGCCTGGTGGAGACCGCCGACCGGGACATCGTCGAGGGCATCGACCGGCTCACCGGAGAGGCCGACCGCTATGTCGCCGGCGGCTTCCACGGCGCCGCCTGGCACCTCATCGAGGCGGTCGCCAGGGACGTCAACGACGACCGGGCCCTCCTGCTCATCTGCCGCGACGCCCTGGCCCCGGTCCGCTGACCGCCCCCGCGGTCCCCGCGACACGAGCCGCGGCCCGTACCGAGGAGACACTGATCGCGTGACCCGACCTCTCCTGACCCTCACCGAAGTCGAAGCGCTCGCCCGCGCGGCGCACGCGGCCCAGACCGACAAGGCCGGCCGGCCGTACGCCGAGCACCTCCAGGCCGTGGCGGACGGCGTCCGCGAGCGCGGCGGCGACGACGACCAGATCGCGGCGGCCTGGCTGCACGACGCCGTCGAGGACGACGCCCTCTCCGAGGAGTGGCTGGACGAGGCCGCGCTGAGCCCTCGTACGAAGGACATCGTGCGGGCGCTCACCAAGGCGGACGGCGAGGCCCCGGAGTCCTACGCCCGACGCGTCCGCACCACCCGGGGCGCCCTGCTGGTCAAGGCCTCCGACCTGGCCCACAACTCCGACCCGGGCCGCCTCGCCGTCCTCGACGAGCTCACCCGGGCCCGGCTCACGAGGAAGTACGCGACGATGCGCTCCCTGCTCGGACTGCCGCCGGGCTGAACGCCGACACGCGGAAGGGCGGGCCCGGATCGCTCCGGGCCCGCCCTTCTCGTACGCCTCTGACGCGCCTCTCGTCCGCCGACCGGCCTCGCGGCCCTCGGCCGGCCGGTGTCCGGCCGATCGCCCGCCGCGCCGCTAGACGCCGGCCTTGGCCCGCTCCCGGGCCGCCTGGGCCGGGTCCGGCTTGAACGCCCACGTCATCTTCGGCTCCATCGAGAACCGGAAGATCCGCTGGACCGGCCGGGTGCACAGGACGGTGACGAGCGCGGCCGCGAACACCGTCACGAGCACCTCGCCGAGCGGCTTGTGCAGCCACCCGTGGTCGAACCAGCCCCAGTACTCGGACGCCTTGACGACGAAACCGTGCAGCAGATAGCCGTACAGCGTGCCCGCGCCCAGCGCCGTGAACCAGAACGTGCGCCGCGGCACCCAGGCGAAGAAGCAGGCCGTGAGCACCAGCGAACAGCCGTAGAGCGCGAGCGTCATGACGACGCCGGCCCACCAGGGGGCACCCAGCTCCTGCGCGCTGTCACGGTGGAAGAACCAGGCGGTGTTCATCCGGGGCACCGCCCACCAGCCCACCAGCAGCGCCGCCGCGAAGACCGGCACCGACAGGACGCGCACCTCGCGGCGGCGCACCATCTGGAAGTGCTCGGGCTTCATGAACAGACCGAGGACGAAGAACGGCAGGAACTGCAGCACCCGCTGGAGGTCCAGGTCGTCACCGATCTCGGGCGAGACGGACGCGAGCAGGGCGAGGCACACCGCCACCGGGACCGGCCAGCGGACCACCTTCCACAGCGGGGTGGTCAGCCGCCAGATGAACAGCGCGACCAGGAACCAGGTGAGGTACCAGGGGTCGAGCAGGCTGATCGCCTGGTCCGGGTCGCCGCCGGCGAAGCGGTCGAAGAGCGAGTACGCCGTCTCGAACAGGACGTACGGGACGACCACGCCGGTGACCAGCCGCTTCAGCCGGTCGGGGCGCATGTCGAAACTGCGCGAGAAATAGCCGGAGATGATGATGAACGCCGGCATGTGGAAGGTGTACACGACCGTGTACAGCGCTTCCAGGACGCGGCTCTGCCCCTTCAACGGCTCCCACGCGTGACCCATGGCCACGAGCACGATCGCCAGGTACTTGGCGTTGTCGAAGAAGGCGTCGCGCTGCTTGGCGGGCTTGGCGCCCGGCGCGGTCTCCGGAGCGGTGCCCGCCGTCGCGGACGCCCGGGGGGAGCGCTGGCTCGGCACCGCGTCCACCGACTGCTGCGCCGGGGGGAGTGGTGATCTGTGGTGGCCGTGGGGTCGGAGCGAGTTGGTCACAGGCCCTCCCGCCAAGAACTCAGGGGGATGTTTCTGGACCTCGCTGCGCGATCGGGGGGAGTGGCGGCGTGGAACATCTGAGGCACCCTAGCGTCGTCTGTGCGTTCTCGTAAAACGCCCGATGTCATTCCTGCTTATCCCTCGCGCGTACCCCGGATTCGGAGATGTGTGCCTGCCGATCCGCAAGTGGTTCCGTATATCGATTCGCTTACCGGCGAAGAGTGTTCTGTCCTGATTCGTACCGACTTAGCGGTGCATAACGCCCGCGGGCGACTCCGGTCATATGTCCGGTTCGAGGGTCTTTGGTGGCCCGTGCGTCGTGTTCGCGGTGTGCCGGTGACAACAATTCGAATTACCTGCGAACAGGATGTGTGGACATGGCAACCGTTGCTGAGAATTCGCTGTGCAGGGCGTCTTCGAATTGCGTCACGGGGCAGTCTCCCCGGCGTGCTCCCGGGCGGCTCGGGCCGTGCGGTGCGGCGTGGTTCGGGTGGGGCACGGGCCCACTCCGGAGCCGGGCCCGGGCCAACGATGCGTCACCTGTCGCATACGAGTGGCCCGTTGGTGGCACGATGGTTCTGGCGGGGGTGTGCGGGGCTGCACTCCCGGGCCGGGAGCGGACCGACCGTAGGGTGTGATCAGTTGTGGCCATTTCGCTGTCAGTGGTGCTGCTGTTGGCGATCATCCTCGTGGTGTTGATCCGAGGGGGATCCATCAAGCCGGGGCCTGCCATCGTCGCGGTCCTCTTCGGCTTCTTCCTCGCGTCGACCGGTATGGCTCCCTCCATCAACCGGTTTCTCGACTCGATAGCGCAGACCATCAACTCGATCAGTTTCTGAACGGGACGCGGCGAAAAGCGTCCTCCGCCGGATCACGGACGAGGCGCCGCGCGGCCCACGCCGGGCGCGCGCCGGCGACCGCGCGCGCCGTCCGCGGACATCCGTCCGCCCGAAACTTCGACGGACCGGACCCGGAACTCCGGCAGAGCGGAAGCCCCCGGAAACGACGAGAGCCAGGCGGGGAATCCATCCTCCGGCCTGGCTCTACGTCATATGGAGCGGGCGACGGGAATCGAACCCGCGTAGCTAGTTTGGAAGACTAGTGCTCTACCATTGAGCTACGCCCGCACAGCATGCGCCGCAGGTCAGCGACCGCGGCACAGAAAGCATCGTAGCGGGTCGACGGCCCGCAACGCACACCCCGTTCCCGTCCGCGTCGGTGCTCGCGAAATGCTGCGGTCGCACTGCCTGCGGGCATGTACCCTACGTGTCGCACCGACGGGGTGTGGCGCAGCTTGGTAGCGCGTCCGCTTTGGGAGCGGAAGGCCGTGGGTTCAAATCCCGCCACCCCGACCACCGGCAGGGCCGCTCAGGATCCGCCCGGACAAGATCACCTTTTGGGGCGTGTACCGCCTGCGGTTACTATGCAAGCTGCGTGCCCGTATGTCTGCAGTGTTACGTCTCTCAAGGGCCGCTGAATCCGCCCAGGGCCCTGCCCGGCCGGCAACAGCACGCAGCAGAACCCCCCAAGAAGTCAGCCACAAGGAGACCGAACCGTGAAGAGCGCCGTGGAGACCCTGAACCCGACCCGGGTTCGGCTCACTGTCGAGGTGCCCTTCGAGGAGCTCAAGGACAGCCTCGACGCGGCGTACAAGAAGATCAACCAGCAGGTCACGGTGAAGGGGTTCCGGAAGGGCAAGATCCCGGCGCGCGTCATCGACCAGCGGTTCGGTCGCGGCGCCGTGCTCGAAGAGGCCGTCAACGACGCGCTCCCGAAGTTCTACACCGAAGCGGTCAACGAGGCTGAGCTGAACGTTCTCGGCCAGCCCGAGGTCGACATCACCGAGCTGAAGGACGGCGAGACGCTGAACTTCACCGCCGAGGTCGACGTCCGCCCGACCATCGAGATCCCGGACTACTCCGGCATCGAGGTCGAGGTCGACGCCATCGAGGTCAGCGACGAGGACGTCGAGAAGGCCGTCTCGGACCTGCGTGAGCGCTTCGCCTCGACCTCCCCGGTCGAGCGCGCCGCCCAGGACGAGGACGTCGTCACCCTGGACCTCGAGGCCAAGGTCGACGGAGAGGTCCTGGAGGACGGTGTCGCGAGCGGTGTCTCGTACACCATCGGCTCCGGCGAGCTGCTCGAGGGCATCGACGAGGCCGTGAAGGGCCTGGAGGCCGGTGGCGAGGCCACCTTCACCTCCGAGCTCAAGGGCGGCTCCGCCGCGGGCAAGGAGGCCGAGGTCACCGTCAAGGTCACCCAGGTCGCCGCCCGTGAACTGCCCGAGCTGGACGACGAGTTCGCGCAGCTCGCCTCCGAGTTCGACACCCTCGACGAGCTCAAGGCGGACAGCCGCAAGCGCCTCGAGAACATGAAGCAGTACGACCAGGCCACGCAGGCCCAGGAGCGCGTCCTGGAGAAGCTGCTGGAGCTCGTCGAGGTGCCCGTCCCCGAGAAGCTGCTCGAGGACGAGATCAACACCCGTAAGCACAACCTCGAGCACCACCAGCTCGGCCAGATGGGCCTCGACCTCGCGAAGTACCTGGAGATCCAGGGCAAGACCGAGGAAGAGTTCGACGCCGAGACCAAGGAAGCCGCGGTCAAGGGCATCAAGACGCAGTTCGTCCTCGACGAGCTCGTCAACAAGGAGAAGCTGAACGTCAACCAGGAGGAGCTCACCGAGCACCTCATGCGTCGCGCGGCCTCCTCCGGCATGTCCCCCGACCAGTTCGCCCAGGCGGTCGTCGAGGGTGGCCAGGTCCCGATGCTCGTCGGCGAGGTCGCCCGCGGCAAGGCCCTCGCGGTCGTCGTCGAGGCCTCCACGGTCAAGGACACCAACGGCGAGATCGTCGACCTGGACGACGAGGAGGACGAGACGGCCGAGACCGTCGAGGCCACCACGGAGTCCGAGGAGACCACCGAGGCCTGATCGCCTCAGCCTCAGCAGCAAGCCTTGACGGGCCCCCGGGGACTTCACGTCCCCGGGGGCCCGTCCGCTTACCCGGGAAGCCAGGAACCCCGGGGGACGTCTCGCCGAGGGCCCCACGGGCCGACCCAGGGGCGCGAGGAACTGCGCGAGCAACCCCCACGGCCCCCGCAGCCGCGATCCGCCCCCGGGGCTCACGGCGGGTGCGGCCTTCCGGGGGACTGGCAACGCCCCGAGCCGGTGGACGAGGGGCGCCCGGAGCCGGTGGACGAGGGGCGCCCGGAGCCCTGGTGAAGCCCGCGCAGCGCATGCGCTCACAGCGAACAGTTCCCTCTGCGGGATTCCCCGGAGGGACCCGCGCGTTAGGGTCCATGAATACGAGGGCAGGGGAGTCTCCGGACGCCGTCGGGAGGCGGCGCGGAACCCGGGGTCCCAGGCCCTGCAGAAGACGTGAGACGGCCCGGCGCCGTCGCAAGACGAGCAGGTGGATACGTGACGAATCTGATGCCCACAGCTGCCGGCGACCCCATCGGTGGTGGCCTCGGCGACCAGGTCTACAACCGACTGCTCGGCGAGCGGATCATCTTCCTCGGCCAGGCGGTCGACGACGACATCGCCAACAAGATCACGGCGCAGCTGCTGCTCCTTGCCGCCGACCCGGACAAGGACATCTACCTCTACATCAACAGCCCCGGCGGATCGATCACGGCCGGCATGGCGATCTACGACACCATGCAGTTCATCAAGAACGACGTGGTGACGATCGCCATGGGCATGGCGGCTTCGATGGGCCAGTTCCTCCTCAGCGCCGGCACCCCCGGCAAGCGCTTCGCGCTGCCGAACGCCGAGATCCTGATCCACCAGCCCTCCGCGGGTCTCGCGGGCTCCGCGTCGGACATCAAGATCCACGCCGAGCGGCTGCTGCACACCAAGAAGCGGATGGCTGAGCTGACCGCCTTCCACACCGGTCAGACCGTGGAGCAGGTCACGCGCGACTCGGACCGCGACCGCTGGTTCGACCCGATCGAGGCCAAGGAGTACGGCCTCATCGACGACATCGTGCCCACCGCTGCCGGGATGCCGGGCGGCGGCGGCACCGGGGCGTCGTAAGCCCCTCCAGCGCCCCCGAGGGCGGCGCGGGGCCTCTTCCCGCCCTCGGGTGGGGTCAGGCCCCCAGCGCGCCCTCAGCCGACCGCTCAGCCCTTTTCAAGGCTTTCCAGGAGACACAGTGAACGACTTCACCGGCAGCGGCCTCTACGCCCGCACGCAGGCCGAGTACACCGGTCCTCGCGCGGAGTCCCGCTACGTCATCCCGCGCTTCGTCGAGCGCACCTCGCAGGGCGTGCGCGAGTACGACCCGTACGCGAAGCTGTTCGAAGAGCGCGTGATCTTCCTCGGCGTGCAGATCGACGACGCCTCCGCCAACGACGTCATGGCGCAGCTCCTGTGCCTGGAGTCGATGGACCCCGACCGTGACATCTCGGTCTACATCAACAGCCCCGGTGGCTCGTTCACGGCCCTCACGGCCATTTACGACACCATGCAGTTCGTCAAGCCGGACATCCAGACGGTCTGCATGGGCCAGGCCGCCTCGGCCGCCGCGATCCTGCTGGCCGCCGGTACGCCGGGCAAGCGCATGGCGCTCCCGAACGCCCGTGTGCTGATCCACCAGCCCTACAGCGAGACCGGCCGCGGGCAGGTCTCGGACCTCGAGATCGCCGCGAACGAGATCCTGCGGATGCGCGGTCAGCTCGAGGACATGCTGGCCAAGCACTCGACCACGCCGATCGAGAAGATCCGCGAGGACATCGAGCGCGACAAGATCCTCACGGCCGAGGACGCGTTGGCCTACGGCCTGATCGACCAGATCATTTCCACCCGGAAGATGAACAACTCCGCGGTGGTGTGACGTATCGCTGTATCGTCTGCCGCTCCTTGGCACGGTTCACGACAAAGTGAACCGCGCCAAGGGGGGCCCGAACGAGGGGCTCGGCAAGGTACCGTCGGACATAAGGCAGCACCAGGAGCCGCTGGACCCAGGCGGCTCCCAGGCGAAGGGGAAGCACACCGTGGCACGCATCGGTGACGGCGGCGATCTGCTCAAGTGCTCGTTCTGCGGCAAGAGCCAGAAGCAGGTCAAGAAGCTCATCGCAGGCCCCGGTGTGTACATCTGCGACGAGTGCATCGACCTCTGCAACGAGATCATCGAGGAAGAACTCGCGGAGACGAGCGAGGTGCGCTGGGAGGAACTCCCCAAGCCCCGCGAGATCTACGAGTTCCTCGAGGGCTACGTGGTCGGCCAGGAGTCGGCCAAGAAGGCCCTCTCCGTCGCGGTCTACAACCACTACAAGCGCGTCCAGGCCGGTGAGAACAGCACGGGCCAGAACCGCGAGGACGCCATCGAGTTGGCGAAGTCCAACATCCTTCTGCTGGGCCCCACGGGCTCCGGCAAGACGCTCCTCGCCCAGACGCTCGCGCGCATGCTGAACGTCCCGTTCGCCATCGCCGACGCGACGGCGCTGACGGAGGCGGGATACGTCGGCGAGGACGTCGAGAACATCCTGCTGAAGCTCATCCAGGCCGCCGACTACGACGTCAAGAAGGCCGAGACGGGGATCATCTACATCGACGAGATCGACAAGGTCGCCCGTAAGAGCGAAAACCCGTCGATCACGCGCGACGTCTCCGGTGAGGGCGTGCAGCAGGCCCTGCTCAAGATCCTCGAGGGCACGACGGCCTCGGTGCCGCCGCAGGGCGGACGCAAGCACCCGCACCAGGAGTTCATCCAGATCGACACGACGAACGTCCTGTTCATCGTGGGCGGTGCCTTCGCGGGCCTGGAGAAGCTCATCGAGTCCAGGGCCGGCGCGAAGGGCATCGGCTTCGGCGCGACGATCCGCTCGAAGCGCGAGCTGGAGTCCAAGGACCAGTTCGAGGCCGTCATGCCGGAGGACCTGGTCAAGTTCGGCATGATCCCCGAATTCATCGGCCGTCTCCCGGTCATCACTTCGGTCCACAACCTGGACCGCGAGGCCCTCCTGCAGATCCTGGTCGAGCCGCGCAACGCGCTGGTGAAGCAGTACCAGCGCCTCTTCGAACTCGACGGTGTGGAGCTGGACTTCGAGCGTGAGGCCCTGGAGGCCATCGCCGACCAGGCCATCCTGCGCCAGACCGGCGCCCGAGGCCTGCGCGCCATCATGGAGGAAGTCCTCCAGGCCGTGATGTACGAAGTCCCGTCCCGCAAGGACGTGGCCCGCGTCGTCATCACCGCCGACGTGGTCCTGCGCAACGTCAACCCGACCCTGATCCCGAGGGACGCCCGCCGCGGCGGCCCGGGCGAACAGAAGACGGCGTAGGCACCAGCACCCAGGAACGAAGGGGCGCCCGGCGATCAGTTCGCCGGGCGCCCCTCTTTTCACGCTCGCGTTCTCTCCCGGTCCCGCGTGCTCCCGTGCGTACGGGCGCCCTGGCCGGAGCGGGGCGAACGCCCGTGCGGGGCCCGGCCGACCGGCCGGGCCCCGCACGTCGAACCTGTTCCGCGGACGGCGTCAGATCTTCTGACGGACGTCCTTGCGGAGCTTCGCGGCGATCTCGGCCGCGGACTCGGGCGTGCTGCCCTTGCCGGCCATCATGCTCGCGAAGTCGATCGGCATCACGAACCCGAGCGTGCTGTGGTCGCCCCAGATGCACACCGGCATCGTGAACTCCTTCGGCCCGGCGGCACCCGTGCTGGAGGAGTCGTTCTTGACCTTGATCTCCTGGCACTTGAGGACGGCACCGTCGAGCGCGCTCGGCGTGTACGCCTTCGGGCTGCCGACGAGCTCGCCGTCCTTGGTGCCTTCCTTCTCCTGGTTCGTCTTCATGTCGGCGAACATGTTGTCGACGGCCTTCTCGGGGTCGTCGATGGTTCCCCAGACACCGCCGAACGAGATCTGCTTCATCGCCAGCGGGTTGCTCTTGTCGCCCGACTGGTAGGCCGCGTTGACGTCCTTGGGGCTCTTCACACCCCAGCCCTCGGCGTCCTTGAGGTCGTCCTTGGTCATGCCGCCGCTGCTGTCGCTGCCGTCGGTGGACTTCTTGTACTCGCCACCGAGGACCGACGCGGGCGTCGTCAGCTTGTGCGGGCCGTCGTCCGCCACGTCGGAGCCGCTGCTGCCGCCGAGGACGAGGTACGCGCCCACCGCGATGGCCGCGACCACGGCCACGCCGCCGATGATCAGGGCCGTCTTCTTCTTGCCGCCGGACGGCTCGGGCGGCATCGGGACCGTGCCGTACGGAGGCTGCTGCCCGTAGGCGGGCGGCTGGCCGTACGGGGGAGTCTGCGGCGGCACGCCCGGCGCCTGCTGGGGATAGCCGTAGCCGGGCTGCGCGGGGGGAGCCTGCTGGGGGTAGCCGTAGCCGGGCTGAGGGGCGGGCGGCTGCTGGCCGTAGGGGCCCGGCTGGCCGCCCGGCTGACCGTAGGGTCCGGGCTGCTGGGGCTGCCCGCCGTACGGGCCCGGCTGGTTGTAGCTCATTTCTGGGTTCCCCTCCAGATGCCTTATGTGTTCCTGACATCCTGACGCACAGGTCGGACGGTCAAGTCCGCAGGGGGTGCACCGTTACGAAGTAATCCCGTTTCGGGACCGGGGCGTGACGCCTCTAAACTGATCCCGTGACCGAGAACGCTCAGCAGCAGCCATCAGAGCCCAACACCGAACTGCCGACCCAGTACGCGCCGGCCGATGTAGAGGGGCCGCTGTACGAGCGCTGGGTAGAGCGCGGCTACTTCGAGGCGGACGCGAAGAGCGACAAGCCTCCGTTCACGGTGGTCATCCCGCCGCCGAACGTCACCGGCAGCCTGCACCTCGGGCACGCCTTCGAGCACACCCTCATCGACGCCCTCACGCGCCGCAAGCGCATGCAGGGCTTCGAGACGCTGTGGCAGCCCGGCATGGACCACGCCGGCATCGCCACGCAGAACGTCGTCGAGCGGGAGCTCGGCAAGGAGGGCAAGTCGCGGCACGACCTCGGCCGGGAGGCGTTCGTCGAGCGCGTCTGGCAGTGGAAGGCCGAGTCCGGCGGGCAGATCTCCGGCCAGATGCGCCGTCTCGGTGACGGTGTCGCCTGGTCGCGCGAGCGCTTCACGATGGACGAGGGCCTGTCCCAGTCCGTCCAGACCATCTTCAAGAAGCTCTACGACGACGAGCTGATCTACCGCGCCGAGCGCATCATCAACTGGTGCCCGCGCTGTCTGACCGCGATCTCCGACATCGAGGTCGAGTACCAGGACGACGACGGCGAGCTGGTCTCCATGAAGTACGGGGACGGGGACGACGCGATCGTCGTCGCCACCACCCGTGCCGAGACGATGCTCGGTGACACCGCCGTCGCGGTCCACCCGGAGGACGAGCGGTACAAGCACCTTGTCGGCAAGCTCATCAAGCTGCCGCTGACCGACCGCTCCATCCCGGTCGTCGCGGACGAGCACGTCGACCCCGAGTTCGGCACCGGCGCCGTCAAGGTGACGCCCGCTCACGACCCGAACGACTTCGAGATCGGGCAGCGCCACAACCTGCCCAACATCGCCGTCATGGACGAGCACGCGGTCATCACGGTCCCCGGCCCCTTCCAGGGCCTGGACCGCCTGGAGGCACGCTCCGCCATCGTCGGCGCCCTGCGCGCCGAAGGCCGGATCGTCGCCGAGAAGCGGCCCTACAGCCACTCCGTCGGCCACTGCTCGCGCTGCAAGACCACCATCGAGCCGCGCCTGTCCATGCAGTGGTGGGTCAAGGTCGGCCCCCTCGCGAAGGCCGCGGGCGACGCCGTCCGCGACGGCCGGGTCAAGATCCATCCGCAGGAGATGGAGAAGCGGTACTTCGACTGGGTCGACAACCTCCACGACTGGTGCATCTCGCGGCAGTTGTGGTGGGGCCACCGCATCCCGGTCTGGTACGGCCCGAACGGCGAGATCGTCTGCGTCGGCCCGGACGACGAGGCCCCCACGGGCGAGGGCTGGCACCAGGACACCGACGTCCTCGACACCTGGTTCTCCTCCGGCCTGTGGCCGTTCTCCACGCTCGGCTGGCCCGAACAGACCGAGAGCCTCGCGAAGTTCTACCCGAACTCCGTCCTGGTCACCGGCTACGACATCCTCTTCTTCTGGGTCGCCCGGATGATGATGTTCGGCCTGTACGCGATGGACGGCACCCCGCCGTTCCACACCATCGCCCTGCACGGCATGGTCCGCGACCAGTTCGGCAAGAAGATGTCCAAGTCCTTCGGGAACGCGGTCAACCCGCTGGACTGGATGGACAAGTACGGCTCCGACGCGCTGCGGTTCACCCTCGCGCGCGGCGCCAACCCGGGCGTCGACGTCCCGATCGGCGAGGACTGGGTCCAGGGCTCGCGCAACTTCGCCAACAAGATCTGGAACGCCACCCGCTTCGCGCTCATGAACGGCGCGACGGTCGAGGGCGAACTCCCCGCCGCCGAGGAGCTGTCGGCCACCGACCGCTGGATCCTGTCCCGGCTGAACGCCACGGTCGCCGAAGTCGACGCCCTGTACGACGACTTCCAGTTCGCCAAGCTGTCGGACGCGCTGTTCCACTTCGCGTGGGACGAGGTCTTCGACTGGTACGTCGAGCTGTCCAAGACGACGTTCATGGCGGGCGGCGAGCCGGCGAAGGTCTCCGGCCGGGTCCTCGGCGAGGTCCTGGACGTCACCCTCCGCCTCCTCCACCCGATCGTCCCGTTCGTCACGGAGACCCTCTGGACCACCCTCACGGGCGGCGAGTCGGTCGTCGTCGCCGAGTGGCCGACCGACTCCGGCTTCCGTGACACCGCCGCCGAGCAGGAGATCGAGAAGCTCCAGCAGGTCATCACGGAGGTCCGCCGCTTCCGCGCCGACCAGGGCCTCCAGCCCGGCCAGCGGGTCCCGGCCCGGCTGACCCTCGACGGGACCGCGCTGGCCCCGCACGAGGCGGCCATCCGCCAGCTCCTGCGGCTCCAGCCGGAGGGCGAGGGCTTCTCGGCCACGGCGACGCTGCCGGTGGCGGGTGCCACGGTCGCGCTCGACCTGTCGGGCACGATCGACGTCGCCGCCGAGCGCAAGCGTCTGGCCAAGGACCTCGCCGCCGCCGAGAAGGAGAAGGCCCAGGCCAACGCCAAGCTCGGCAACGAGGCGTTCCTCGCCAAGGCGCCGGACAACGTCGTGGACAAGATCCGCGGGCGGCTCGCCAAGGCGGACGAGGACATCGCCCGCATCCAGACCCAGCTGGAGCGCCTGCCCGAGGCGTAGCCCGCCCCGACGCAGATGAAGGCCCCCGGAACCATCCAGTTCCGGGGGCCTTCCGCCGTACACGACAGACTTTCTTCGCCCCCTCCGCCCCTACCCGTCCCGTACCCGGGGCTCCGCCCCGGACCCCGCTCCTCAATCGCCGGAGGGGCTGAATTCCCTGGATCGGGGGTCTGGGGGCGGCAGCCCCCAGGGGCGGGACGGGAAGGGGCGGAGGGGGCGAAAACCCCCATGCGGCCCCACACGCCCCCACACCCCCGCCACCTCCGTAGACTGGCCCCGTGAGTGACCTCCCCCCGCACGACAGCAGCGCGTCCGACGAGTCGCAGGACCGCGACCCGCACGGTCTCTTCGACGAGATCGTGGCGAACGAGACCGAGCGCGACCCCGACCTCGCCGTGATCGAGGCCGGCAGCCGCACCCTGCGCACCCAGGGCGGCGGCGGCCCGCAGGCCGACGTACCCGGGCGTCCCTCGGACCCCGAGGTCGACAAGGCGCTGCGCGAGGTCGAGGTCGAACTCGCCACCCGCTGGGGCGAGACGAAGCTGGAGCCGTCCGTCGCCAGGATCGCCGCGCTGATGGACGTCCTCGGGGAGCCGCAGCGCGCGTACCCCTCGATCCACATCACGGGCACCAACGGCAAGACCTCCACCGCCCGCATGATCGAGGCCCTCCTCGGCGCCTTCGACCTGCGCACCGGCCGCTACACCAGCCCCCACGTGCAGTCGATCACCGAGCGCATCAGCCTGGACGGGGCGCCGCTGCCCGCCGAGCGCTTCGTGGAGACGTACAACGACATCAAGCCCTACGTCGAGATGGTCGACGGGCAGCAGGAGTACCGGCTGTCCTTCTTCGAGGTGCTCACCGGCATGGCGTACGCCGCCTTCGCGGACGCGCCCGTGGACGTCGCCGTCGTCGAGGTCGGCATGGGCGGAAGCTGGGACGCCACGAACGTGATCGACGGGGACGTCGCCGTGGTGACCCCCATCGACCTCGACCACACCGACCGCCTCGGTGAGACGCACGCCGAGATCGCCACCGAGAAGGCGGGCATCGTCAAGCAGGACGCCACCGTCATCCTCGCCCAGCAGCCGGTCGACGCGGCCCAGGTGCTGCTGAAGAAGGCCGTGGAGGTCGACGCGACGGTGGCCCGCGAGGGCCTCGAATTCGGTGTCGTGTCACGGCAGATCGCGGTCGGCGGGCAGCTCCTCACGCTGCGCGGCCTCGGCGGCGAGTACGAAGAGGTCTTCCTGCCGCTGCACGGCGCCTACCAGGCGCACAACGCCGCCGTGGCGCTCGCCGCGGTCGAGGCGTTCTTCGGTGTCGGCTCGGCCCACGCCCAGCGGCTCGACATCGACACCGTGCGCAAGGCGTTCGCCTCGGTCACCTCGCCCGGCCGCCTGGAGATCGTGCGCCGCTCGCCCACCGTGGTGCTCGACGCCGCGCACAACCCCGCGGGCGCCCGCGCCACCGCCGAGGCCGTGAGCGAGGTCTTCGACTTCAGCCGGCTCATCGGCCTCGTCGGCGCGAGCGGCGACAAGAACGTGCGCGGGGTGCTCGAAGCCTTCGAGCCGATCTTCGCTGAGGTCGTCGTCACCCAGAACTCCAGCCATCGCGCGATGGACGCGGACGAACTCGCCGGGATCGCCGTCGAGGTCTTCGGCGAGGACCGGGTGCAGGTCGAACCGCGGCTCGACGACGCCCTGGAGGCCGCCATCACGCTCGCCGAGGAAGAGGGCGAGTACGCGGGCGGCGGCGTCCTGGTCACCGGTTCCGTCATCACGGTCGGCGAGGCCCGACTGCTCCTGGGGAGGGGCTGACTCTCGTGCGTACGCTCTGTGCTTCCACGCTGATCAGCGAGTTCTTGGTCATCGGCTTCGCCGGTCTCGTCGCCATGAAGGACCCCGATCTGTCCACGGCCACGGTCTGGACGGTCTGCGGGATCCTCATGGCGCTCAGCGTGCTGCTGTGCGGCATGATCACGCGGCCCGGCGGTGTCCAGCTCGGCTGGGCGCTGCAGATCCTGCTGATCGCCGGCGGGTTCTTCGTGCCGTCCATGTACATCCTGGGCGTGGCCTTCGCCGCCCTGTGGTGGGCCTCGGTCCACTACGGCCGGAAGATCGACGAGGCCAAGGCCCGGTTCGCCGCGCAGGCCCAGACCGAGCCGAGCGGCAACCCGGCCTAGGTCCGGCCGAGCCGAGCGGCGACCCGGCCCAGGGGCCGGGTCGCGTAGCAGTAACCCGGCCGAGCCGAGTGGCAACCCGCCCTGGGGCCGGCCGTTCCGGCCCGGGGCGGGTCCGGGAGCGGACTCGGGCGTGGGCCCGTATCACCTGACGCTGTGTGACAGCGACCCGGACACGCCCTGTAGCCTCGGTCATCCGCACCCGTGTGACCCGAAGGAGCTTTCCCGTGAGCCAGCGCACCCTCGTCCTTCTCAAGCCCGACGCCGTCCGTCGCGGCCTGACCGGCGAGATCATCAGCCGCATCGAGCGCAAGGCCGGCTGGCAGATCACCGCGCTGGAGCTGCGGACGCTGGACCAGGACACGCTGGAGCAGCACTACGGCGAGCACAAGGGCAAGCCCTTCTACGAGCCGCTGGTGGCGTTCATGGCCTCCGGTCCGGTCGTGGCCCTGATCGTCGAGGGCGAGCGGGTCATCGAGGGTGTGCGCGCCCTGGCCGGCCCGACCGACCCGATCGCCGCCGCCCCCGGTTCCATCCGCGGTGACTACGGCGTGATCGTGCGCGAGAACCTGATCCACGCCTCCGACTCCGAGGAGTCCGCCGAGCGCGAGGTGAAGATCTTCTTCCCCGGCCGCGCCTGAGCGTACGGACGAAGGCTCCGCGCCCGCGTCCGCGCGCACGGACGGTCACCGTCCGGCGTACGGACGGTCGCGCCCGAGGCGGCGGGCGGCCTCGCCGAGGCCGCCCGGACGATCTCCGAAGCGCGTGGAGTCGTACATTTTCAAAGAATTTTCTGAGACTGTGTCAGCACGGCTGCGGCAGTCTGACCTGGGACGGCCCTGAAAAATCAGGCCGTCCCGTGGCATATGCGCGCTGATCGGGGGAACGCGTGACCCCGATGGCCCGTCTCCACAAGCGAGTCGCTCCGCCATCTGCCGACAATGGCCAAGACCCTCGCGCAGTGTTCGTGCAGGCGCGTCTACGATGGAAGCGTTCACGTCGCTGCACCAACCTCGCGCCGTCCCTAAAAAGCCGTCAACGTTCGCTTTGGGAAGGCCAGACGAATCCTGATGGGGAACTCAATGTCGTTCATCGGCCGTGACATGGCTGTCGACCTCGGGACCGCCAACACGCTGGTGTACGTCAGGGGTCGAGGGATCGTACTCAACGAGCCGTCCGTCGTCGCGATCAACACCAACACCGGCGGGATCCTCGCGGTGGGCGCGGAAGCCAAGAAGATGATCGGGCGGACGCCGGGCAACATCGTTGCCGTGCGCCCGCTGAAGGACGGCGTCATCGCCGACTTCGAGATCACCGAGCGCATGCTCCGCTACTTCATCCTGAAGATCCACAAGCGGCGTTATCTCGCCCGCCCCCGTGTCGTCGTCTGTGTGCCCTCGGGCATCACGGGCGTCGAGCGCCGTGCCGTCATCGAGGCGTCGTCCCAGGCCGGCGCCCGACAGGTGCACATCATCGAGGAGCCCATGGCCGCGGCCATCGGCGCCGGCCTGCCGGTCCACGAGGCCACGGGCAACATGGTGGTGGACATCGGCGGCGGCACCACGGAGGTCGCGGTCATCTCGCTCGGCGGCATCGTCACCGCCCAGTCCATCCGCGTCGCGGGTGACGAGCTGGACAACGCGATCATCCAGTACATCAAGAAGGAGTACAGCCTCCTTCTGGGTGAGCGGACGGCCGAGCAGATCAAGATCACGATCGGATCCGCGTACGACCTCGACACTGACGAGCACACCGAAATCCGCGGCCGGGACCTGGTCTCCGGTCTGCCCAAGACGGTCGTCATCTCCGCCGCGGAGGTCCGCAAGGCCGTCGAAGAGCCGGTCAACGCGATCGTCGACGCCGTGAAGACGACGCTCGACAAGTGTCCGCCCGAGCTCTCCGGCGACGTGATGGACCGGGGCATCGTCCTCACCGGCGGCGGGGCCCTGCTGCGCGGCCTGGACGAGCGGCTGCGCCGCGAGACCGGCATGCCGATCCACATCGCCGAGGACCCGCTCGACAGCGTGGCGCTCGGGTCGGGCAAGTGTGTCGAGGAGTTCGAGGCGCTCCAGCAGGTTCTGGACGCCCAGCCCCGCAGATGACGTAACACTTCGATTCCGCCGTACGAGATCACCCCTTCTCGTGCGGCGGATCGTTGGTATGGAGGCATAAACTCCTGCGACATAAGAGTCAAAACCTCCCCCGTAACAGCCACCCCGTCTCACCACCCCCACCCCAGCCTCATCGCACCGTGGGCATCCTTTTCGCCCAGGGCGCGCCCCTGTTGACCCAATACGACGAGGAAGGCACGGCCGCCGCACGTGAGGGACACACGAGAGAGCCGGCTGCTCCTGGTGCTGCTGATCGCCATCGCGTTCGCACTGATCACGGTGGACATCCGCGGCGGGCAGGACTCACCGGTCGACGGCGCCCGCCAGGCCGCCGCGACGGTCTTCGGCCCGATCGAGAACGGAGTGTCGTCCGCGGTCGACCCCGTCGGCAACGCGATCTCCGCGGTCCGCGACTCGGGTGACCGGCACAGCCGCATCGCCCAACTGGAGCACGACAACGCGGCGTTGAAGGCGAAGCTCGGCAGCGACGACCGCAACCGCAGCCGCCTGAAGCAGCTCGACAAGATGATCAAGGTGGCGGGCGAGGGCCAGTACGGCATCAAGGGCGCCGAAGTGATCGCCATAGGGGCGGCCCAGGGCTTCTCCTGGACCGTCACCATCGACGTCGGCGCCAACGACGGCATCCAGCGCGACATGACCGTCCTGAACGGCGACGGACTGGTCGGCCGGGTCACCACCGTCGGCCCCGACACCGCGACGGTGCTCCTCGCCAACGACCCCGACTTCACCGTCGGCACCCGCATGGAGTCCACCGACGAACTCGGCTTCGCCTCCGGGCAGGGCGACCGCCCGCTGCGCGTCGAGCTCCTCAACGCCAAGGCGAAGATCAAGAAGGGCGACCGGCTGGTCACCTTCGGATCGCAGTCCGACAAGCCGTTCGTGCCGGGCGTCCCCGTCGGCGTCGTCTCCCGGGTCGACCCCTCCGGCGGCGACCTCACCCGCACGATCTACGTGACGCCGTTCGTGTCGTTCACCAAGCTCGACATCGTCGGCGTGGTCGTCGCGGCACCCAAGAGCGACCCGCGCGACACCGTGCTGCCCCCGAAACCCAGACCGACGCCCACGCCGACCGTGACCGTGACGGTCACGCCCTCGGCCAGCGCCACCGACCTCGGCCAGCAGCAGTAAGCAGGAGGAGCCGAATCCCATGCGTTTCAACAGGATGCTGCTCTCCGTCACCCTGGTGGTCGTCGCCCTGGTGATCCAGGTGAGCGTTCTCGCCCGACTCCATCTCCCGGGCGCCGTCCCCGACCTGGTGCTGCTGACCGTGCTCGCGCTCGCCCTGGTCTACGGCCATGTCGGCGGCGCGCTCATCGGCTTCGGCGCGGGTCTGCTCTCCGACCTCGCCCCGCCCGCCGACCACGCCGCCGGACGCTACGCCCTCGTGCTCTGCGTCGTCGGCTATCTCGCCGGCCTCGCCAAGCCCGAGAACGGCAGACTCAAATCGGCCACCGGCCCGATGGTCGTGGTCGTCGCCGCCGCGATCGGCTCCACCGTGCTCTACGCGGGCGTCGGCGCCCTCGTCGGCGACACCGCCGCCCGCCATGTCGGGCTCAGCAGCCTGCTCATCACGGCCGCGCTCTACGACCTGCTGCTCGCGCCCTTCGTCGTGCCGGTGCTGATGTGGCTGGCCCGGCGGGCCGAGAACGATCCGCTCGCCGACGGCGGTTCGGCCTCCAAGGCGGCCGACGTCTCCTCGGGCTGGCTGTCCTCCGGCACCGGCCTGCGCATCGGCAGTCAGCGCGGCGGACTGCGCGTGAAGGCGGCGAAGGCGCGAGTCGCCCGCGCCGGACGCATCAAGGGGGTCAAGCGGCTGTGACGACAGCGACGCGGCCCGTCCGCCGGCCGGCCCAAGCGTCCCGGACGTCACGGGACTTGACCAGCCGCGGTGTCACCACGCACAGGTTCGCCGTGTACTCGTATGACTCGTACACACACTGAGAGGGGGAGGCAGCAGTGACCAACATCCCGGAGACCGGCCGGACCCCACGGGTCCAGATCCGGCTCGTCGTCATCCAGATTCTCGTACTCTCCCTTCTCGGCACCCTCGGCGGACGCCTCTGGTTCCTCCAGATCCGCAACGGCAACGAGTACGCCAAGGAAGCCTCCGGCAACCACGTCCAGCAGGTCGTCCAGCCCGCCGTGCGCGGCTCGATCCTCGACGCGCGCGGTGTGCCGATCGCCGACAACGAGACCCGCCTCGTGGTCTCCGCCTCGCGCACGGACCTGATGAAGATGGCGGACGACGGCAAGGCCGTCCTCACCAAACTCGCCGGCGTGCTCGGCCTCAAGCCCCAGGACGTCATCCAGAAGGTCCGCCTCTGCGACGCCAAGACGCCGCAGCCGTGCTGGAACGGCTCGCCCTACCAGCCGATCCCGATCACCGACAAGGCCACCCCGCGCCAGGCCCTGCAGATCCGCGAGCGCTCCGAGGACTTCCCCGGCATCACCGCCGAGCCGGAGGCCGTGCGCCGTTACGCGGCCCCCGGCAAGGCCAACACCGCGCAGGTCCTCGGCTACCTCTCGCCCGTCACCGACGACGAGATCACCAAGGCCAAGGACACCGACTCGCCCTACCTGCGCTCCGACCAGGTCGGCCGCTCCGGCCTGGAGCGCCAGTACGACAAGGCCCTGCGCGGCAAGGCCGGCGTCACCCGCTACGAGGTCGACAACCTCGGCCGCGTCATCGGCAAGGCCAAGAGCGACAAGGCCGAACCCGGCGCCAACCTCGTCACCAGCATCGACGCCCGCGTCCAGCGCGTCGCCGAGTACGAGCTGGACTACGCGATGAAGGTCGCCCGGACCCAGTTCGACAAGATCACCGGCGAGAACTACAAGGCCGACTCCGGCGCCGTCGTCGTCATGGAGGCCAAGACCGGCCGCGTCGTCGCGATGGCGTCCGCCCCGACGTACGACCCGAACGCCTGGGTCGGCGGCATCTCCGGCAAGGACTACACCGCCCTCACCGGCAAGAAGTCCAACTACCCGCTGCTGAACCGCGCCATACAGGGTCAGTCGGCGCCCGGTTCGACGTTCAAGGTGGTCTCCACCGCCGCCGCGGTCCAGGCCGGATACGCCTTCGACGGGCACTACCCGTGCACCAGCTCGTACTCCGTCGGCAGCCAGGTCTTCAAGAACTTCGAGGGAGAGAGCTTCGGCCCGATCTCCCTGGGCCGGGCGCTGGAGGTCTCCTGCGACACCGTCTTCTACGGACTCGCCGACAACGAGTGGAAGAAGGACGGCGGCATCAACCCGAAGAAGAAGCCCAAGGACTACTTCTACAAGACCGCCCACCAGTTCGGACTGGGCCAGACGACCGGCATCGACCTCCCCAACGAGGTCACCGGCCGGGTCCCGGACCGCGACTGGAAGCTGAACTACTGGAAGGCCAACAAGGACGCCTGGTGCAAGACGGGCAAGAAGAACGGCACCTACGTCCAGCGGATCGAGTACGAGAACTGCCTCGAGGGCAACAAGATGCGCGAGGGCGACTCGATCAACTACTCCATCGGCCAGGGTGACACCCTCGTCACCCCCATCCAGGAAGCCGCCATCTACTCCGCGGTCTCCAATGGCGGCACCCTGTACGAGCCGACCATCGGCAAGGCGATCGTCAGCGCCGACGGCAGGACCGTCCAGGAGATCAAGCCGAAGGTCAACGGCAAGCTGCCGGTCAGCAAGGCGACGCTCAAGGGCATGAACGAGGCCTTCGCGGGCGTCGTCACCCGCGGTACCGCGGCCTGGAAGTTCGGCGGCTGGCCGCAGGACAAGATCCCGCTGCACGCCAAGACCGGTACCGCGGAGGTCTACGGCAAGCAGACGACGTCCTGGCTCGCCACGTACTCCAAGGACTACTCGATCATCATGACGATCTCCCAGGCCGGTACGGGTTCGGGAGCGTCCGGTGAGGCCGTCCGCAAGATCTACAACGCGCTCTACGGCGTCTCCGCCGACGGCACCATCAACAAGAAGAACGGCCTCCTGCCGACCCCGCAGAAGGGTCTGCCGAAGGTCCAGACCGACGGCACGATCGAGTCCGGCCGCATCTCCAAGGACCCGGCCAAGGACCAGCAGGCCAGCCAGGCACCCAAGGACGCCACCCCCGACCCGAACCTGCCCGCCGGCACCACGGCCTCGCCCACCGGCGGCAACCGTGTCACCCGAAGGCGAACGGCCCGCCCGCCGAAGGGGCGGGGGAAGAGGATCCCGACATGACGAGGGCGGCGACCAAGGCACTGAGGATCCTGACATGACCGGAGCCAACAACTTCTCCGTCTCCCGGTACGGACCCGAGCGCGCGGGCTGGACCCGCCTGCTCGCCCGCGACTCGATCGCCCGAAGGCTCGACTGGCCGATACTGCTGTCGGCCGTCGCGCTCTCGGCGATCGGCTCGGCCCTCGTCTACTCGGCGACCCGCAACCGCACCGAGATCAACCAGGGCGACCCGTACTACTTCCTGCTCCGCCACATGATGAACACCGGCATCGGCTTCGGCCTGATGATCGGCACGATCTGGCTCGGCCACCGCACCCTGCGCACGGCCGTGCCGATCCTGTACGGGATCTCGGTCTTCATGATCCTGCTGGTGCTGACCCCGCTCGGCGCGACCATCAACGGCCAGCGCAACTGGCTCGTCGCCGGCGGACTGTCGCTCCAGCCCGCCGAGTTCATCAAGATCACGATCATCCTGGGCATGGCCATGTTGCTGGCCACACGGGTCGACGCGGGCGACAAGCAGTACCCCGACCACCGCACCGTGGTCCAGGCACTGGGTCTCGCCGCCGTCCCGATGCTGATCGTGCTGCTCATGCCCGACCTCGGCACGATCATGGTCGCCGTCGTCATCGTGCTCGGCGTGCTGCTCTCCTCCGGCGCCTCCAACCGCTGGGTGTTCGGCCTCATCGGCGCGGGCGCCCTCGGCGCGGTCGCCGCCTGGCGGCTGCACGTCCTCGACGAGTACCAGATCAACCGCTTCGCGGCCTTCGCCAACCCCGACCTCGACCCGGCGGGCGTCGGCTACAACACCAACCAGGCCCGTATCGCCATCGGTTCCGGCGGCCTCTTCGGCACCGGCCTCGGCCACGGCTCGCAGACGACCGGCCAGTTCGTCCCCGAACAGCAGACGGACTTCGTCTTCACCGTCGCGGGCGAGGAACTGGGCTTCGTGGGCGCGGGCCTGATCCTGCTGCTCCTCGGCATCATCCTGTGGCGCGCCTGCCGCATCGCCCGCGAGACGACCGAGCTCTACGGCACGATCGTCGCCGCCGGGATCATCGCCTGGTTCGCGTTCCAGTCCTTCGAGAACATCGGCATGACCCTCGGGATCATGCCGGTCGCCGGTCTGCCCCTGCCGTTCGTGTCCTATGGAGGATCTTCCATGTTCGCGGTCTGGGTCGCGATCGGCCTCCTGCAGTCGATCAGGGTGCAGCGCCCGATGTCGGCCTAGGGCCGGTCTGACCGTTCCCGTCTGCCCGGCCCCGGCGGAGCGAGGCCGGGGCCTGGCCGACAGGCCCGGCGGAGCAATGCGGGGGGTCTCGCGCCGACCGGCCCGGCGCAGCGAGGCCGGGGCTTGGCCGGCAGGCCCGGCGGAGCGACGCGGTGGGGCCGGCGGCGGGCCCGCCGGCCGGACACCGGGTGGCGCCTCGGAGAACACGAGGTGACACCCGGGCCAACGGTGAAAAGCGCGCTCCGGCCAAGCCAGGGCCGATTGGGTACTGCCCACGGCCCGCAAACGCGTCTAGATTCGGTTCATGGCGGACACGAAGCGCGAGATCGAGCGTAAGTACGAAGGTCCGGCCGCCGAGGGCGGCACCGACATGCCCGACCTGACCGGCGTCCCCGGTGTCGCGGGCGTCCTCGACAAAGGTGTCGCCGAACTTGACGCCACCTACTACGACACGCCCGACCAGCGTCTCGCCGCCGACTCCCTGACCCTGCGCCGCCGCACCGGCGGGGACGACGCCGGCTGGCACCTGAAACTCCCCGTCTCCGAGGGCGTGCGCGACGAGATCCAGGCCCCCCTCTCCGACACCGTGCCCCGCGCCATCGCCGGACTCGTCCGCTCCCGCGTACGCGACGCCGAACTCGTCCCCCTCGTACGCCTGCGCTCCGCCCGTGACATCCGCCACCTCGTCGACGACTCCGGCGCCCTGCTCGCCGAGGTCAGCCTCGACCGCGTCCGCGCGGACCGGCTCGGCGGCGGCAAGGGCAGCGCCGCGTGGACCGAGCTCGAGGTGGAACTCGCCGACGACGGCGACCCCGCCTTCCTCGACAAGGTCGAGAAGAAGCTCCGCAAGGCCGGCCTCAGCCGCTCCGCCGCCTCCTCCAAACTCGCCAGGGCGCTCGACACGACCGGCAAACGCGCCAAGAAGCCCGCCGCCCGCAAGGACCCGGCCACCGCCGGCGACCACGTCCTCGCCTACCTCCGCGCCCAGTACGACGCCATCGTCGAACTCGACCCCGCCGTGCGCCGCGACCTCCCCGACTCCGTGCACAGCATGCGCGTCGCCACCCGACGGATGCGCAGCACCTTCCGCTCGTACGGGAAGATCCTCGACCGCGCCGTCACCGACCCGATCGGCGACGAGCTGAAGTGGCTGGCCGGCGAGCTCGGCGTCGACCGCGACCAGGAGGTCCTCACCGAGCGGCTCACCGAGTCCCTCGCCCAACTGCCCCGCACCCTGCTCTCCGGACCGGTCCGCACCCGGCTGCGCACCTGGGCGCACGCCCGCCACGGCGGCTCGCGGCGCCGCCTGATCGCCGTCCTGGACGGGAAGCGGTACCTGGCGCTGCTGACCGCGCTCGACGCGCTCGTGACCGACCCGCCGCTGCTCAAGGCGGCCGCCGGCGACCCGGCGAAGGTGATCGCCAAGGCCGTCCGCAAGGACTTCGGAAAGGTCTCCGAACTCGTCGAGCAGGCCCTGGACCGGCCGCCGGGCGCCGACCGCGACCACGCCATGCACGAGGCCCGGAAGAAGGCCAAGCGCACCCGCTACGCCGCCGAGGCCGCGGCCCCGGCCCTCGGCGGGCCCGCCGCCGGCCTGGTCAAGTCGATGAAGTCGCTCCAGAGCCTCCTCGGCGACCACCAGGACAGCGTGATGACCCGGGAGGCCCTGCGGGAACTGGCCGGCCTGGCCCACGCGGCGGGGGAGAGCTCGTTCACGTACGGGGTGCTCTACGGCCGCGAGGAGCAGCGGGCGGCGGCCGCCGAGGCAGCCCTGCCGGGGGCCTGGGAGACGATCGAGGCGCAGACGGCGGTCTGAGGGGGGTTGCCGGAGCCATGAGACGGCTCTGACCTCGGGCTTTCGTCCGGCCGCGGGGTCCGGTGTCCGTCCGGCGGTGCGGCGGGCCCCTCCGGCCGCGTTACGCTAGATGGTCACCCCCATCAGCTCACGAAGGTTCGCGAGATGCCTGCCGAAACCGCCGTGTCGGTCTTCCCACAGCTCGAAGCTCTGCTCCCGCATGTGCAGAAGCCGATCCAGTACGTCGGCGGAGAGCTCAACTCCACGGTCAAGCCCTGGGAGTCGTGTGACGTCCGCTGGGCCCTGATGTACCCCGACGCCTACGAGGTCGGCCTGCCCAACCAGGGCGTCATGATCCTGTACGAGGTGCTGAACGAGCGCGAGGGCGTCCTCGCCGAGCGCACGTACAGCGTCTGGCCGGACCTCGAGGAGCTGATGCGCGAGCACCGGGTCCCGCAGTTCACCGTGGACAGCCACCGCCCCGTGAAGGCCTTCGACGTGTTCGGCCTGTCCTTCTCCACGGAGCTGGGCTACACGAACATGCTCACGGCCCTGGACCTGGCCGGCATCCCCCTGGAGTCGAAGAACCGCACGCTCGACGACCCGATCGTCCTCGCGGGCGGACACGCTGCCTTCAACCCCGAGCCGATCGCCGACTTCATCGACGCGGCGATCATCGGTGACGGCGAGCAGGCCGTGCTCGACATGACGGAGATCATCCGCGCCTGGAAGGCCGAGGGCCGTCCCGGAGGCCGCGAGGAGGTGCTGTTCCGCCTCGCGAAGACGGGCAGCGTCTACATCCCCGCCTTCTACGACGTCGAGTACCTCCCCGACGGCCGGATCGGCCGCGTGGTCCCGAACAAGTCCGGCGTCCCGTGGCGCGTGTCCAAGCACACGGTGATGGACCTGGACGAGTGGCCCTACCCGAAGCAGCCCCTCGTGCCCCTGGCCGAGACGGTCCACGAGCGCATGTCCGTGGAGATCTTCCGCGGCTGCACCCGCGGCTGCCGCTTCTGCCAGGCGGGCATGATCACCCGCCCGGTGCGCGAGCGTTCCATCACGGGCATCGGTGAGATGGTCGAGAAGGGTCTGAAGGCGACGGGCTTCGAGGAGGTGGGCCTGCTGTCGCTCTCCTCGGCGGACCACTCGGAGATCGGCGACATCGCCAAGGGCCTGGCCGACCGGTACGAGGAAGACAAGATCGGCCTCTCCCTCCCGTCGACCCGCGTGGACGCCTTCAACGTCGACCTCGCCAACGAGCTGACCCGCAACGGCCGGCGTTCGGGCCTGACCTTCGCCCCCGAGGGCGGCTCCGAGCGCATGCGCAAGGTCATCAACAAGATGGTCTCGGAAGAGGACCTGATCCGGACCGTCTCCACCGCCTACGGCAACGGCTGGCGCCAGGTGAAGCTGTACTTCATGTGCGGCCTGCCGACGGAGACGGACGAGGACGTCATGCAGATCGCCGACATGGCGATGAACGTGATCGCCGAGGGCCGCAAGGTCTCCGGCCAGAACGACATCCGCTGCACGGTGTCCATCGGCGGGTTCGTCCCCAAGCCGCACACCCCCTTCCAGTGGGCCCCGCAGCTCTCCGCCGCGGACACGGACGCCCGCCTGGAGAAGCTCCGCGACAAGATCCGCGGCGACAAGAAGTACGGCCGCTCGATCGGCTTCCGCTACCACGACGGCAAGCCCGGCATCGTCGAGGGCCTGCTCTCGCGCGGCGACCGCCGCATCGGCTCCGTCATCCGCGCGGTCTACGAGGACGGCGGCCGCTTCGACGGCTGGCGCGAGCACTTCTCGTACGACCGCTGGATGGCCTGCGCCGACAAGGCCCTCGCCCCCTTCGGCGTCGACGTCGACTGGTACACCACCCGCGAGCGCACCTACGAGGAGGTCCTGCCCTGGGACCACCTGGACTCGGGCCTCGACAAGGACTGGCTCTGGGAGGACTGGCAGGACTCCCTGGACGAGACAGAGGTCGAGGACTGCCGCTGGACCCCGTGCTTCGACTGCGGGGTGTGCCCGCAGATGGACACCCACATCCAGATCGGCCCCACCGGCCAGAAGCTGCTGCCGCTGACGGTCAAGAACGCGGGTCCGACACCGGCGGCCACGGGTCACTCTCACTGACGTGAGTCTCGCGAGCCCCCCTTCTCATCGAGGAGGGGGGCTCGTCGGCGTCCGGATGCAGGTGAGTTCGTGGGCTGGACGCTGCCGATGCCCCGGCGGGGTGGCCGGCGCGTCGAGGCGGTGATCCGATGAGGTGAGGGTCGGATGAGCGGGGGAAATCCGGGGGCTTACGCTCCCGGGCATGACCAAGTTCTACGCCACCGTGTGTCTGCCGCCGACCGCGCCCCGCAAGATCCCGCAGGCGGTGGCCGCCGCCCTGGCGCCCTACGACGCCAACCTCACCCAGGACTGGAATCCGGTCGGCCACTGGGACTGGTGGGCCATCCACTCCGCCCCGGGCAACGCCTATCTCGTACTGCCTCGGCACGACGGGGACCGCAGGCTCGTCACCGCCTCGACCGTGCCGCGCCGGAAGGCCAAGCTCGATCGCCTCGGGCCGCTGGAATGCTACGGCGGGCCCCGGGGGCTGCTCGACTTCGACGGTATGCGGGAACGGGCGGGGCGCGCTCATGACGCCCTGCTCAGCGCCTGGACCGAGCTGACCGCGATACACCCGGCGGCCCGCCCGCTCACCGACTTCCTCGATCGCCACGAGGCCGATCCCGAGAGCTACTCCCCGTCGGACGCCAGGAGGGAGCACCTGGCCCAGCCGCTGGTGCAGGAGGTGGCCCAGCGGGCCGTCGCGGGCGACCCGCATTTCGACATGTCGTTCCTGGTCAACGACCCGGTCGCCTACTTCGCGCAGGAACACGAGGAAGCCCGGCTGGGGTCGGTCCGGTGCGCCGTGCCCGGTTTCGCCCTGGTCGGGCTCGACGGCTCGTGGACGGACGCGGACACGGACGGCTACTGGGAACAGGCCAACCGCTATCTCGACGGCCTCGACGGTGACGCCGTCGTGCTCGACCTGCTCTGTCACTACTGAGCCGTCGGACCGGCCACCGGTGGCGGCTGTCGCAGCCCCCGGCGGATCAGCGGTCAGCGGCTCAGCGACTCAACCGTTCGACGGCTCAACGGCGAAGCTGAGCCAGCCCGATCAACCCCGTGGCGAGCAGCATCACCATGGCTCCGGACATCGTCACCGTGAAGCGGACGTCCTGCGATGTGATCAGCAGGCCTCCGACCAACTGGGCGGCGAGTGCGGTCGTCATGGCGAGCTGCGCCCAACCGAAGAGAGCCGGGCGGACGATCCGGCCGCGCAACCACGGTGGCAGCCAGCCCCGGCCAAGGGTGGCGACCGCCCCGCAGGCGACGAGCACCGCCATCGAGCCGAGCAACGCGGCCATGTACGAACTCACGATTCGGCCCTCCGGTTCCGGAGGGGGATCATGGCACACCGACGTCTGAGACTGGATGGCAGGGCTGGGAGACTTCGGTATGACTTATTCCAATTCCCGGTTATCCCTTGCCGTTTGCGGCGTGGCGGCGTCGGTGTTCCTTGTCGCTTCGTGCGGCGGCTCCGGCGGTGGTGAAAGGGAAGGCGTCAACGGCCCACCGTCGTCCTCCGCGTCACGCGCGTCCCGTACGACGGACGAGGCGTCCGAGAAGAAGCTGACCGAGCAGGCACAGGCGGCCCTCGCCGCCGTGCACAGCGGGGCGATGGTCGAGGCCGGGGTCGAGCGGGTGGGGGACGGGATCCATACCGAGCCCAGCGTGAGTGAGGGCCGGACGTACAGGCTCAGCCTGGTCTGTTTCGGTGGTGGCAGTGCCCGGTTGGCCTTCGTACCGGCGAGCGCCGGCGCGGAGACCCAGGTGCCGTGTGATCAGTCGGTGGTCCAGCAGCGGATCACGGCGGGGAAGCGGGTGCACATCGATGTCGACGGGGCCAAGGGATCGACCGGCGTGATCGCCTGGCAGGTGGACGCGATCTGAGCCGGTGAGGCCTCCCGGTGGTGAGGGGGCGGAGTCACGGCGTGGTGGGTGGGCCGGACTGGACGAGGCCTGACTGGTAGGCGGCGACGACCAGTTGGGCCCGGTCGCGGGCGTGGAGCTTGGTCATGGCGCGCTGGACGTGGGTGCGGACGGTCAACGGACTGAGGCAGAGGGTGTCGGCGATGTCCGTGTTGGACATGCCGCGGGCGGCCATGATCATGACTTCGCGTTCGCGTGCCGTGAGGGAGCTGATCTGGTCCGGCAGTTCCGTGTCGGAGGCCGGTTCGGGTGTGACCAGAAAGCGGCTGACGAGCATCTTGGTGGCGGCGGGGGACAGGAGGGCGTCGCCGTCCGCGACCGTACGGATGGCGCCGAGGAGGGCGTCGGCCGTGACGTCCTTGCCGAGGAACCCGCTGGCTCCGGCGCGCAGCGCGCGGGCGACGTACTCGTCGGTCTCGAACGTGGTCAGGATGAGGATGCGGACGTCCGAGAGGGCGGGGTCGGCGCAGATGGCCGTCGTGGCGGTCAGGCCGTCGGTGCCGGGCATGCGGATGTCCATGATCACGATGTCCGGGCGGAGCGTCCCGGCGAGGGCGATGGCCTCCGCGCCGTCGGACGCCTCCCCGACGACCTCCAGATCCTCGGCGGAGTTGATCAGGATGCGGAAGGTGTCCCTGAGAAGGGCGTGATCGTCGGCGAGGAGCACTCGGATGGTCATGGGGTTCCCGGATCAGTGGTGGACATCAGAGGACATCAGGGGTTGAGATCGGTGGTCGAGATCAGCGGGTGGGCATCAGACACGAGGGTCAGAAGCGGAGATCAGAAGTGGAGGGGGAGTTCGGCGGTGGCTGTGTAGCCGCCGTCGGGGCGGGGGCCCGCGGTGAAACGGCCTCCGGCGGACAGGGCGCGTTCGCGCATGCTGATGAGTCCGAACCCGGAGTCCACGGACGTCGCGGCGGTCGGGGTCGGGTGTCCTCGCTCGTTGCTGATCTCGATTCTCAGCACCTCGTCCGTGTAGGTCAGTGTCACCTGCGCCGTGGGGGTGCCGGCGTGCTTGGAGACGTTGGTCAGGGCCTCCTGGATGATCCGATAGGCGGTCAGGTCCACGGCGGGGGAGAGCGGCCGGGTCTCTCCCTCGGACGTGACGGCGACGTCCAGCCCCGTGGTCGCGAGGGCCGCCACCATGGTGGGGAGCTGCTCGAGTTTCGGGGCCGGCTGGAGCGGTGAGTCGGAGTCCTCGGGGCGGCGCAACAGCCCCACCGTCGCCTTCAGTTCGCGCAGGGCGGTGGCGGTCGTGCCGCTCAGGCCGGTGATCAGTTGCTCCGCCTGCCGGGGGTCGTCGCGGATGAGGTGCGCGGCGGTGACCGCCTGGGCGTTGGCGAGCGTGAGGTGGTGGGCCACGACGTCGTGGAGTTCACGGGCGATGCGTACCCGCTCCTCCGCCACCCGGCGCAGCGCTTCCTCCTCGCGGGTGTGTTCCGCGTGTTCGGCACGGGCCCGCAGCGAGTCGGTGAACGCGCGGCGCAGCCGCAGGGCGGAGCCCCAGGCGACGGGGAGGAGCAGGGCGAGAGCCGGGTTCAGCGTCACGATGATGAAGCTGGCGTAGCGGGGTGCCTGCACGATCGCGATGGGGACCATGACCACGACCACGCCGAGGCCGTAGAGGTGGGCGGTGCGGCGCTCGTCGAGGAGCGCGAGCCAGAACAGCGCCACCATGACGGGGGCCAGCAGAAGCATGGTGGTGAGGTAGCCGACACTCACCGCGGCGATGGCGCAGACGCCGGTGACGACGACGACCGTACGAGGGCGGGTCCGGCGCCACAGCAGGGCGGCGGTGGCGATGACGCCCAGGATCAGCCCCGGCCACCAGGGGATCGGTTCCCGGACGTCCCACGTGCCGAAGAAGCTCGCCGAGACCACGCAGGCGAGTACGCAGGTCAGCAGTACCGCGTCCATGACGTGCGGGTGGTTGAGGGCAAAGCGGCGGGCGGCGCTGGGCATCGCGGTCTCCGGTTGCGGTGGCTGTCGGGTCCATGGTGGGGCATCCGCCGGTGAAGGCCGGTGAGGGCCGCCTGATGACATCGGGCGGCCCTCACGGGGGTGTGCTCCGCTTGGTGACATGCGGCGGCCCTCACGGGGGTGTGCTCCGCCTGGTGTCGTCGGGGCGGCCTTCACCGGGGTGTGCTCAGACTCCGGCGGTTTCCCGTGGCTTCTCGTCGGGCTGTGCCGAGGGGGTGTCGTGCCGGGTGAGCGCCTCCCCTTCGATGTCCACGCGCGGGAGCATGCGGTCGAGCCATCGGGGCAGCCACCAGGCGCGGTGGCCGAGGAGGGCCAGGACGGCCGGTACGAAGGCCATGCGGATGACGAAGGCGTCGAAGAGGACGGCGATGGCGAGCCCGAAGCCGATCATCTTGATCATGGACTCCCCGGCGGTGATGAAGCCGGAGAACACGCTCATCATGATCAGCGCCGCCGCGACGACGACGCGTGCGCTGTGACCGAACCCGGTGACCATGGCCCGGCCCGGGGTCTGTCCGTGGACGTAGGCCTCTCGCATGCGGGACACGAGGAAGACCTGGTAGTCCATGGCCAGGCCGAAGACGATGCCGACGAGGAAGATCGGCATCATGCTCATGATCGGGCCGGTCGAGTCCACGCCGAGGAGGTCGGCGGCCCAGCCCCACTGGAACACCGCGACGACCGCGCCCAGCGAGGCAAGGACGGACAGCAGGAACCCGACGGCCGCCTTGACGGGGACCAGCACCGATCGGAAGACGATCAGCAGGAGCAGGAAGGCCAGCCCGACCACGACGGCCAGGTAGGGGATCAGCGCGCTCTGCATCTTCTGCGCGACGTCGATGTTGGCGGCCGTCGTCCCGGTGACCTGGAACGTCGCGTCCGTCGCCGATTCCAGCCCCGGGCGCTCGCCGCGGATGGTGTGGACGAGGTTCTTGGTCGCCTCGCTGGTGGGCGAGGTGGACGGTGTGGCGGAGATGATCGCGGTGTCCCCGGCTTCGTTGAAGCGCGGCTTGGACACGGAGACCACGCCGTCCGTCGAGGCGATCTTCTTCGCGACGGTGTCGACGGCTCCCGCCGCGTCGGGGGCGCCCTGGGCGTCGACCACGATGGTCAGCGGGCCGTTGAAGCCGGGGCCGAAACCGTCCGCGAGGGCGTCGTAGGCACGCCGCTCGGTGGTGGCGGTGGACTTGGCCTCGTCGCCGGAGGTGCCCAACTGCAGATCGGTCACCGGCAGGGCGAGTGCTCCGAGCCCGACGACGGACAGCAGGAGGACCGGCAGCGGGCGGCGCAGCACGAAGCGGGCCCACTTCGATTCCCTGGCCCCGGCCGTCGGACGGGCGGCGGTCGCGAGGAGCGTCGCGTCGGAGCTGCCGCCGTTGCCGACCCTGCCGCCGTTGCCGACCCGGCCGGTGTCGGCGACCTCGCCGGCGCGGCCGGCCTTGCGGTTCAGGCGGCGCAGGCGTCGGGGCAGGACCGCGTTCGGCCAGAACCCGAGCAGCGCGGGAACCAGGGTCAGCGCGATGACCACGGACAGCAGGACCGCTCCGGCGGCCGCGAGCCCCATCTTGGTCAGCATGGGGACGCCGACGATCGACAGTCCCGCGAGGGCGACGACGACGGTGAGCCCGGCGAAGACGACGGCGGAGCCCGCGGTGCCGACGGCCCGGCCGGCCGCCTCCCGCGGCGTGTGGCCCCTGCCTCGCTCCTCCCTGTACCGGGAGACGATGAACATCGCGTAGTCGATGCCGACCGCGAGGCCCAGCATGGTGGCCAGGGTTCCCGTCGAGGACGACAGACCGAAGGCACTGCTCAGGGCCGTGATGGCGAGCATGCTGGTGGCCACGCCGATGACGGCCGTCAGCAGGGGCAGTCCGGCCGCCGCCATGGATCCGAAGGTCACCAGCAGGACGAGCGCGGCCACCAGCACACCCGCCGCCTCGCCCACACCGCCGGCCTCGGTCTGCGCGGCCAGGGCGTTGCCGCCGGTCTCGACGGTGAGGCCGGCCTGCCGCGCGTCACTCAGCGCCTGCTGGAGCTCGCTCTTGCTGCCGTCCGTGATGTCCTTGGCCGTCACCTTGTAGGTGACCGTGGCGTAGGCCGTGCTGCCGTCCTTGCTGACCGCGTTCGCCTGGAACGGGTTCACCGCGCTCGCGACCTGGTCACCGGCGGCGGCATCGGTGACCGTCTTCTCGATGGCCTCGCGGTTGTCGGCGGCCGTGACCTTCTGTCCGTCCGGCGCGACGAAGACGATGCGCTCGCTCGCCCCGTCGGCCGCGCTGCCGGGGAAGCGCTGGTCGATGAGGTCGAAGGCCTTCTGGGACTCGATTCCCGGCATCGATGACGAGTCGTCGGAGCCGGCGGTGGCCGTCAGGCCCTTGAAGCCGACGACGGCCACGACGGCCACCCACAGCAACAGGACCCAGCGGCGCTTCCGGAAGGCCGTCTGGCCCAGCCGGTAGAGGAAGGACGCCATGACAGGGGATCTCCACATCTGGTCTCGGGAATCTTCCACAAGACTCCAAGACCAGCGGCGTTCCGTCGTCGTGCGGCTGCCGACAATCCGGCCTACTGCAGGCGCACTACTCCGGTCCGCCGGACCGCTGCCGGAGAAGGACCTTCGACCCTGGTGGCGAGGCGCGGCACGGGCGGCGTCAGCCGGCCGGGATCGGCTGGGTGAGGTTCACCGGGTTGCCGTCGGGGTCCTTGATGTGGGCGACGCGCTGCCCCCACGGCATGTCGTTGGGACCGCCGCTGACCGAGCCGCCCAGCGCCGTCACCCGGCCGAGCGTCTCGTCGACGTCGTCGACACCGATGCTGAGCAGGATCCGCGGTGCCGCTCCCGCGTCGGTCTCCGCGCTCTCCTTGGTCACCAGCCCGAGGTCGGTGTCGCCGATACGCAGGCCGAGGTAGAAGGCCGGGCCCTCTTCCGGTACCCGGAAGATCTGCTCGGCGCCGAACAGCTTCGTGTAGAAGGCGACCAGCACGTCCTGGTCGGCAGTGATGATCACAGGCTGGATGGTGGACATGGCACTCCTGTAGGGACGGTCGTGTTACGGGTCGGCGCGCCAGGCCACCCGGCCGCCGGCCCAAGAGGCCCCAGTGCGGTGGGGCTTCTGGGCCGACGGCCGGGCGTCACGACGACGGCGTACGTGGGGAACGCGGTGGGTCAGGCCGGGGTGTCGGCTTCCTGCGCGGAGGCCGCGAACGCCTCGGGGCCCTGCTCGGCCGCCGCCGGATCCATCCACATGACCTGCCAGCCGTGGCCGTCGAGGTCGTAGAAGCTGCGTGAGTACATGAAGCCGTAGTCCTCGGCCCCGTCCACCTCGGTGCCGCCCGCAGCGAGCGCGGCGGCACTGACCGCGTCGACCTCGTCGCGGGACGCGGCGCTGAAGCAGTACAGCGCCAGCGTGTGCGTCGTGGGATCGGCCATCGGCAGCTTCGCGAACTCCGCGAACTTCTCGCGGGTGAGCAGCATGACGAAGGCGTCCTCGCCGACCAGCATGCAGGCGGCGGTGTCGTCGGTGAACTTCGGGTTGAAGGCGAACCCGAGCTTGGCGAAGAACGCCTTGCTGCGCTCGAGGTCGGTCACGGGGATGTTGAGGAACAGCATGCGGCCGGGGTGTGCGGGAGTCGTCATGGTGGCTCTCCAGTCGGTGGCTCGATGGCGTACGTCTTGGTAGACCGGGCCGGCCGACGGAACTCATCGGTGGCGGCGGTGCCTACCTCCGAGGTAATCGCGGCGCCCGACCGCCCTGGCTACGTTTGCGGCGTCGTACCGGAACGCGCGACAACGAATCCCCTACCGGGACGACTGTCCTACCGGGATCGACCGTCCTGCCTGGACGACTGTCCTGCCCGGACGACCGTCCCGCCGCAACGAACGAAGGAGCCGGACATGCCCGCCTACGGGTTCGCGCATCTGCGCGACCGCCGTCATCACCCGGACATCCTCGAGTACCTCAGGAGGATCCAGGGCACCCTCGACCCGTTCCACGGCCGCTTCCTGATCCACGGTCCGCCGACGGCGGTCGTGGAGGGCGACTGGCCGGGGACCATGGTCCTGATCGAGTTCCCCGGCCTGGCCGAGGCCCGCGCCTGGTACGAGTCCCCCGGATATCAGGAGATCCTCAGGCTGCGCGCCGACCACATCGACGGGGACCTCGTCCTGGTCGAGGGCGTCGGCCCCGGGTACGACCCGCTTGAACGCGCGGAGAAGCTCCAGGCGGAGATGTCCAGGGACGGGAAGCCCGCCTGATCCGCAGCCGCGCCGACGTCCCTGATCCGCCGCCGCGCGGGCGTCCTCGACCACGCCCCGAACCGACGGCAGGGGCCGCTCGACCGGTTCGCTCGACCGGTTCGCTCGACCGGTTCGGTCGACCGGCTCGTACGGCCCCTGACCTGGGCCGGTTCGAGGGCCTAATGGCTGAACTCGTCATGTCGCTTCATCGGAGGGCGACGCTCGGACCGTAGATTCTCCGACTGGCCACCCCGGGCCTCATGGACAGGGAGTTGGAGTGAGGGCCACTTCCACGCCGGGTCCGTGCCGGGTCCTGTCACGGCTTGAAGGAGTCCTTGGCCCGCTCCTTCGTACCGCGCAGCCTGCCCCGTGTCTCCAGAGCGGCGCCTTTCGCCGCGAGGGTTTCCTTGTGCATCGCGTGGGCCGCCTTCCGCACGGTCTTTCCCACGACCTGTTCGGCCTTCGCCCTGGCCCGTTCTCCGGCACTCATGGCAGCACCTCCGCGGCATCTCACCACCGGGTTCCCCGGTGACCGAGCGGAAACACCGATCCGGCGGGTACGCCCCCGCCGCGCACCGAAGGCGGGTACCGACGTGGTGGAAGCAGCTTCGCCGAGTTCGGAGGAAACCGAGGACTCCGCTGTCCTCGGGGGTTATCGGCCGGAGCTGAAGCGGACGCTCGGATCCTTTCAGGTGTTCGCGATCTCGTTCGCGTTCATCTCGGTGGCGGTCGGCATCTTCTCCACCTACGACGACGTGCTCCAGCACGCGGGCCCGGTCGGGATCTGGCTGTGGGTCGTCGCGACGGTGGGACAGGTGCTGGTCGCGCTGGTGGTGGCGCAGCTCGCCGGGCGCATCGCGCTCAGCGGCTCGTCGTACCAGTGGGCCTCGCGGCTGGCCAACCCCAGGGTCGGGTGGGGATTCGGCTGGCTGACCTTCTGCTATCTGGCGATCGCGGTGGCGGCGATCGCCAACGCGCTCGCGAGCCAGGCGCTCATGCCCCTCGTCGGCATGGACCCGGACGAGGGCACCGCCCGTGTGATCACGCTGGTGATCCTGCTGATCCAGACCGTGATCGTGGTGGCGTCCACCCGCATCGTCAGCCTGATCAACTCGGCCGCGGTCGGGCTGGAGCTGACGTTGGTCGTGGTCGTGGCGCTCGTACTCGCCATCGTCGTCGCGGTCACTGGCCGAGGCTCCCTCGGCAACCTCACCTCACGCGGTGTCACCGAGCACGCCCCGCACTACTTCGATCTCGGCGGCGGGCTGATGATCGCGATGATCATGGGCCTCGCGACGCTCGTGGGCTTCGACTCCGCCGCGAACCTCGCCGAGGAGGCGAAGGATCCGTTCCGCAGCGTCCCGCGCGCGATCGTGGCGTCGGTCGTCGCCGCCGGTGTGCTCGGGATGGCGTTCCTGATCTGTCTCACGGTGGCGATCGAGGACATCCCGGGGGTCACCGCGAGTGAGTCACCGGTCGCGGTGATCATGCGTGACCGGTTGGGGCCGGGGATGGAGAAGGTGCTGCTGGCGGCGATCGCGGTCGCGTTCTTCGGCGCCGGGACGGTGGTGATGGCCTCGTGCTCGCGGATCGTCTTCGCGATGGCGCGTGACGGGCGGTTCCCCGCCCACCAGGTGATGCGCCGCGTCAACCCGCGCACCCGTACGCCGATCCCCGCGACCGTCCTGATCCTGGTCGTCGGGGTCGCCCTGATGGTCGCGCTGCCGGGCGACGCGCTGATCCAGCTCATCACCGCGAGCACGATCATTCCGGCGCTCGTCTACGGCGCCACGATCGTCCTGTATCTCTCGGTGCGCCGCCGGCTGGACCGCAACAAGGGTGCCTTCGACCTGGGGCGGTTCGAGCTGCCGGTCGCGATCTGCGCCCTGGTCTGGACGGTGGCGTCCCTGGTCATGCTGATCTCGCCGTCCGAGGCGCTGGTTCCCTCGCTGATCGTCGTGGGCCTGATCGTGGTGGGCGGGCTGTTCTTCGCCGGCCTGCTGATGTTCAACCGCGAGGCGCTGGACACCGAGCCCGGAATGCCGGACCGCTCGTCGTCGAGCGCCGACGTGGTGTAGCGCCGCCCGCCATATTCGTATGCCCGGACCGTCGGCCGACGTTACTGTTGACGTCGTTCAGGTGCGCAGGTTGCGGCTACTTCTCCTGCAAAGAGAGCGACGCGGGTTCGAATCCCGCCGCCGGCCCCGGCCGGTGTCGTCCAGCGGCCCAGGACGCTACGTCGCCGCCACCGACTCCGATCTCTGAACGCTCGGACCGAGCCGCCCGCCCCGGGACCTCCGGGTGGGCGGCTTCGTCGTGCGGGCCGGACGTTCCGGGGACCCTTGGAGTCCTCGGGCACGCCTCCGCGGGCCGGTCATACGCCGCCGTTGAGGGCGTCGGGCACCGGCTGGCGGGAGACCAGGATCCAGGGCTTGGGGCGGCCCGAGCGGTCGGCGCAGTTCAGCGTCGCGGGGTGCGTGGTGGTGAACGCGACGCAGGCCGCTTCCCAGATCTGGCCGGTGGTGGTGATGACGTCGAACTTGACGCGCCTCACCGTGGTGGACCGGTTGTGCGCGTTGACGGTGACGTCGCAGGGCAGGCCGGCCGCGCCGCCCGCGGGATAGTCGGGACGGGCGGTGAGGTCGGTCCACAGGAAGGTCTGCTTCTCGCCGGTCCGCTGGTCGCGGATGCCCGCGTACGTCCGTCCGCCGGTCAGCGCGAGGCGGATCTCGAAGTCCTCCGCCTCCTGCGCGGCGTCGATCCCGACGCAGGGGCCGGTCGGACCCGTCGGGCCGGCCTCGCCCCGGGGGCCGGTGGCTCCGGTGGCCCCGGTCTCTCCGCGTGGACCCTGGGGACCGGCGGGGCCGGGCGCGCCTCTCGGGCCCCGGGGGCCTCGGCACCCCCTCCCGTTCTCGGGGTGTCCGCTCGCCGGGGCCCGGTCGTCCAGGTCGCGCGGTCTGCATCCGCCGTCCGGGGCCGCGGCCGTACGGTCGGACGCGGTCAGGTCCGCCGGTGTCGCGGGGCCCACCACTCCCGACGCCATCACCAGCGCCAGCGAGGCGACCACACCCGCCTTCTTGAACCGGCGGCGGGCCGGAGGGCCCAGCAGGTGCGCGGTCCGGGACTCAGGATTCATAAGGGGGTGCTCCTCGCCGATCGGTGGATTTCCCTGAAGCCGATCGCGAGCTTGACCGTGGACGCCGGTGGGACCGGCGCATTCCATGGAAACGCGCCCTACACATCATCAGATCAGCCCAATTAGGGGCCACCTGATGGATCTTGCTCAACTGTCGTCCGGTAGTTCGGGGTTGGACTTACTGCGGCCGATCGGGTGCCGTGAACCGGGCTCGGCTCCCGGCGGTCCGGCGCCGTCGGGAGAGAGCGAGAGGTAGCCGCCGGAAGGCGGCGCGGCCGGGGCGTGCCACGGAGGTGCGGACTTGTCGCATCCATTGTGGTGACCGCTGCGTCTAGGCAGGTATGGATCTGGAAAAACCGTCCGCCGCGCAGCCCGGCCCGCCGTCCGCCGCGCAGGCCGTCGCCCGGCACGGTGAGCAGGCCGTCGCCCGGCCCGGCACGCAGGCCGAGGGGTGTCTCGTCGTCGCGATCCGCCTCCCGGTGCGGATCGTCGTGCTCGTCCTCGTCGTGCCGGTACGGATGGTGTGGGACGCGCTCGTCGTCGCCGGAAGGTTTCTTCGGGACACGCTGCTCCGGCCGCTGGGGCGTGCTCTCGGGCTGGCCCTCGGATGGGTGGCGCGGGCCCTTTTCGTGTGGCCCTGGGTGGCGCTGTGGCGTCACGTCCTCCGCCCCGTCGGCGGAGCACTGGCCCGGCTCGGGCACGTGCTGCTGGTCGTACCGGCGGTCTGGCTGTACCGCGCGGTCCTGACGCCGGTCGGGCACGCCCTCGCCTGGACGGCCCGGAGGACCGGTGCCCTGCTCGCCCTGGTGTTCAGGGCGGCCCTGGCCGCGTTCATGTGGTCCGTCGGGGGCGTCCTGACCGCGCTCGATCGGGTCCTCGGCGCTGTCGAGGCCGTGTGCGGCTGGGTGTACGCGCGGCTGCTCACGCCGGTCGGACGGGCCGTCGCCCGGTTGCTCAAGGGCGTCGGTATGGTCCTCGCGGCCGTCGCGTACGGGGTGTACGCCGTGGTCGCCTGGCTGGTGCGGTACCTGCTGGTGGTCCCCGCCCTGTGGCTGTACACCTGGGTCCTCACCCCCGTCGGCAGGGCGATCGTCTTCCTCGCCGAGGGGTTCGTGCGGATCGTACGGACGGTCCTCCTGTGCATCGGCGCCGCGCTGTACTGGACCGCCCGCGTCCTGCTCGTCCTTCCCGCTCTCGCCCTGTGGCGCTGGGTCCTGGTCCCCGTGGGGCGGGCCCTCGCCGTCGTGGCCCGGGAGGTCGGAGAGGCCCTCGGGCACGCGTGGCGGATCGCCGGGTACGTCTCGCGCGCCGTCGGACGGTTCCTCGCGCGACTTTTCCGCTGGACCTTCGTGGAGCCGGTCCGCTGGGTGTACCGGACCGTGCTGACACCGGTCGGGCACGCCGTGCGCGATCTGGTGCTGAGGCCCGCCGCCGAGGTGGCGCGCGGGATCCGGCGGACGGCGCGGCAGGCGCTGGAATCCGCCCGGGACAGCGCCCGGCAGGCCCGCGCCGACTTCCGGCGGATGCTCTTCGGGACGCCCCCGGAACCACAGCCGGTCGCCCGGCGGGAACCGGCGGGCGGTGAGACACGTACTCTTGGTAGCAGTACGACCGCACTCATGAAGGACTGAGCGACACTGGGCAAGCGACAGCCCGAAGGCCCGCCGCCCGCACCCGCGGTGCAGCGCATCCGACTGCGCTACACCAAGCGCGGCCGCCTCCGGTTCACCAGCCACCGTGACTTCCAGCGCGCCTTCGAGCGTGCCCTGCGCCGTGCCGCCGTACCCATGGCGTACTCGGCAGGGTTCACGCCGCATCCGAAGGTGTCGTACGCCAATGCCGCACCCACCGGCACGGGCAGCGAGGCGGAGTACTTGGAGATCGCGCTCACCGACCGGCGCGACCCCGAGAAGCTGCGCGAGCTCCTCGACGAGTCGATGCCCCAGGGGCTCGACATCACCGAGGCGGTCGAGGCCCGCGTCTCGGGTCTCGCCGACCGGCTCACCGCCTCCGTGTGGGAGATGCGCCTCGACGGCGTGGACCCGGCGGAAGCGGAGCGCGCGGTGGAGGCCTTCAACGCGGCCGAGACCGTGGAGGTCAGCCGCAAGACCAAGAACGGCATGCGGACGTTCGACGCCCGCAGTGCCGTGGCGAGCCTGGGGACGACCCTCGAGACGCACAGTCCACAGGCTGATAGGCCGACCGACCAGCCCTGTGCGATACTGCGGCTGGTTGTTCGGCACGTGACGCCTGCCGTTCGACCCGACGACGTCCTGTCCGGTCTTCGCGCCGTGGCCGACCTGGCGCCGCCGGTCGCCGCTGCGGTGACCAGGCTGGCGCAGGGGCTGTTCGATGAAGAGACCGGCACGGTGACCGACCCGCTCGCGCCCGACCGCGAGGCAGTCGCAGCCGCCCCAGCCGATCGCACAGGGGCCGCCGAAGCTGCCGCCGCGAAGGCGTCGGCGTAAGGAAGGTCCCGCGTAAGGACCGTTGTCGTAGCGCAGCCCTCGTATCCGGGAGCCACCTGGGTCGGGCGGCGCACCGACCTTAAGACTTTCGCCAGGCCGTACGCACACATGGCGTACGGAACCGGCGAGACAGGACACAGAGAGCTCCCGTGCGGCGCCCGCGCCCCGGACGGCGGCACCGCGCAACGCGCGAGCCGCGGACGTCACCGGCATTCGCCGGACCAGGCGCGGCGCCCGGGAGCCTGACGGGAGATCCACCCGCATGCTCGAGCCGACCGAACCCACCGAGGGTTCCGAAAACAACAACACCCCCAGCGACACCCTGCCGCCGCGGCGCCGCCGCCGCGCAGCGTCGCGCCCCGCCGGTCCGCCGGTCGCCGCCTCCGAGGCCGCGGCCGAGACCACCGCGCCGGCCATACCGGCCGTGGCGTCCGCCGACCTCGTGGCGGGGGAGACCCCCGCCGGGTCCGTGACCTCCGCCGATGTCGAGGCCGAGGAGACGGACGAGACCGAGGAGGCCGCTGAGGCGGCCGCGGTCGAGGAGACTCCGGAAGCCCCCGTCGAGGCCCCCGCCGGGACCGAGGACGCCGCTCCGCGTCGCACGACCCGCCGTCGCGCCACCCGCCGTGCCTCCGCACCCGCCGGTGCGCCCGCCGCGGCCCAGACCGCGCAGGCCGAGCCCGCGCAGGCCGAGACCGTCGAGCCCGCCGCCGTCGCCGAGCCCGAGAGCCGGCCCGTCGAGGAGACCCCGGCCGCGGCCGAGGAGAGCGCGCCCGCCGGCCGTACGCGCCGCCGCGCCACCCGCCGCGCCTCCGCACCCGCCGGTGCGCCCGCCGCGGCCGAGACCGCCGAGGTCGCCACGAGTGCCGCGGAGCCGGTGGCCGCCCCCGCCGAGGCCGAGCCCGAGGCACCCGCCGCCGAGCCCGTCGCCGAGGAAGCCGCCCCGCGTCGCACGACCCGCCGTCGCGCCACCCGCAGGGCCACCGCGCCCGCCGGTGCGCCCGAGGGCGACACCGCCGACGAGCGTGTGGAGGCGCCCGTGAGCAGCGAGAGCAAGCCCGAGGAGCCGGCGCGGACGGAGGCCGTCGAGGCCGAGGCCGCGCAGACCGAGGCACCGGAAGCCCGGCAGGCCGAGGCCGCGCAGACGGAGGAGGGCGGCCCGCGCCGCGCCCGTCGCCGCGCCACCCGCAAGGCCGCCGTCGGTTTCTCCGCGCCCGCCCAGAAGGACACCGAGGAGTCCTCGGGGCGCCCCGCCCGTCCCGCCGTCGCCGTGTTCCAGGCGCCGGTGTTCACCGAGCCGATGTTCCAGACGCCCGAGCGCGCCGCCGCCGCGGCCGCCGCGGAGGCGGCCGAGGCCGCTGAGGCCCCCGAGCCCGTCGAGACCGCGCAGGAGCAGCCGGCCGGCCGCAGGCGCCGTCGTCGCCGTGGCTTCGAGGACGAGCCGCAGGCCGTGACCGAGGAGCCGCAGGCGTCCGTCGAGGAGGCCGAGTCCGCCGAGGACGCGGAATCCGCCGAGGACGCCGAGGACGTGGAGGACGCCGTCGAGGGTGACGAGGGCGAGGAGGAGTCCGCGGGCTCCCGCCGCCGTCGTCGTCGCGGTGGCCGTCGCCGTCGCCGCGGCGAGTCCGCCGAGTCGGACGCGGACAGCGAGGCCGGCGAGGACGACATCGCCGCCGAGCAGGCCGCGCAGGACGCCGAGGACGCCGCGGAGCAGGCCGAGGAGGACGCCGAGGAGGCGGAGGAGCGCGAGGAGTCGGGCGGCTCCAGCAGCAGCCGTCGCCGTCGTCGCCGTCGCCGTCGCGCCGGTGACTCCGGCGGCGAGGCCGAGCAGCCCGGCGAGAACGACCCCGAGCGCACCGTCGTCAAGGTCCGCGAGCCGCGCGGCAGGCGCGAGGAGGCGCCCTCGGACGAGGTGCAGTCCATCAAGGGCTCGACGCGCCTGGAGGCGAAGAAGCAGCGCCGCCGCGAGGGCCGCGAGCAGGGCCGCCGCCGCGTCCCGATCATCACCGAGGCCGAGTTCCTGGCCCGCCGCGAGGCCGTCGAGCGCGTGATGGTCGTCCGCCAGAGCGGCGAGCGCACCCAGATCGGCGTCCTCGAGGACAACGTGCTCGTCGAGCACTACGTCAACAAGGAGCAGGCGACCTCGTACGTCGGCAACGTCTACCTGGGCAAGGTCCAGAACGTGCTGCCGTCGATGGAGGCAGCCTTCATCGACATCGGCAAGGGCCGCAACGCGGTGCTCTACGCCGGTGAGGTCAACTTCGAGGCGCTCGGCATGGCCAACGGGCCGCGCCGCATCGAGTCCGCCCTCAAGTCCGGCCAGTCGGTCCTCGTGCAGGTCACCAAGGACCCGATCGGCCACAAGGGTGCCCGTCTGACCAGCCAGGTCTCCCTCCCGGGCCGCTACCTGGTGTACGTGCCCGAGGGCTCGATGACCGGCATCAGCCGCAAGCTGCCCGACACCGAGCGCGCGCGTCTGAAGACCATCCTCAAGAAGATCGTCCCCGAGGACGCGGGCGTCATCGTGCGCACCGCCGCCGAGGGCGCGAGCGAGGACGAGCTGCGCCGTGACGTCGAGCGTCTGCAGGCGCAGTGGGAGGACATCCAGAAGAAGGCGAAGAGCGGCAACGCCCCGACGCTGCTCTACGGCGAGCCGGACATGACCGTCCGTGTCGTCCGCGACATCTTCAACGAGGACTTCTCCAAGGTCATCGTCAGCGGCGACGAGGCGTGGGAGACCATCCACGGCTACGTCTCGCACGTGGCGCCCGACCTGACCGACCGGCTGTCGAAGTGGACCTCCGAGGTCGACGTCTTCGCGACGTACCGGATCGACGAGCAGCTCATGAAGGCGCTGGACCGCAAGGTCTGGCTGCCCAGCGGCGGCTCGCTGGTGATCGACAAGACCGAGGCCATGATCGTGGTCGACGTCAACACCGGAAAGTTCACCGGCCAGGGCGGCAACCTCGAGGAGACCGTCACCAGGAACAACCTGGAGGCGGCCGAGGAGATCGTGCGTCAGCTCCGGCTGCGCGACCTGGGCGGCATCGTCGTCATCGACTTCATCGACATGGTCCTGGAGTCCAACCGCGACCTGGTGCTGCGGCGCCTGCTCGAATGCCTGGGCCGCGACCGTACGAAGCACCAGGTGGCCGAGGTGACCTCGCTGGGCCTCGTGCAGATGACCCGCAAGCGGGTCGGCCAGGGTCTGCTGGAGTCCTTCTCCGAGACCTGTGTCCACTGCAACGGCCGCGGTGTCATCGTGCACATGGAGCAGCCGACGTCCATCGGCGGTGGCGGCAAGCGCAAGAAGCGCGGCCGCGGCGGTGCCGAGCAGACCCACGAGCACGACCACGACCACGAGCTCACCCACGAGACGGCCGAGGAGCCCGAGGCCGAGACGGAGGCCGAGGTGGCCGCCGAGGTCGCCGCGCCGGTCGCCGTGGCCGACACCGAGTTCCAGCCGGACGAGGAGTTCTACGGCAGCGCCGCCGAGGCGGAGGCCGCGGTCACCCGTGGCCGTTCGCGTCGCCGTGCCTCCCGCCGCGCGTCCGCTCCGGCCGGTGCGCCGCGCACCGAGGAGCGCGCTCCCCGCACGAGGCGTGAGGAGCGGGCCGAGCGTGCCGCCGCGCGGTCCCGTGAGGCCGCCGAGGCCGAGCCGTTCGCGGCGGAGGACCCGGTCGTCGAGGCGCCCGCCGCAGAGCAGCCGGTCGCCGAGGCTCCGGCCGAGACCGTCGAGACCGTCGAGGCCCCCGTGGCGGAGGCCGAGGCCGCTCCCCAGGGCCGTACGCGCCGTCGTGCGACCCGCAAGGTGTCGGCGCCGGCCGGTTCGCCCAAGTCGGCCGAGGAGGCCGTCGTGACGGTCACGGAGCCGGTCGCCGCGCCCGTCGCCGAGGCCCCCGCGCAGAGTGCCGACGAGACGGAGACGGCGCCCGAGCCGGTGGCCGAGGCCCCCGCCGCGAGCGCCGCGCCGGCCCGTCCGCGCCGTCGTGCCGTGCGCAAGGCCACCGCGCCCACCGCGTCCGAGGAGGCGGCCGTCGTGGTCGTCCCGTCGGCCGCCGCGGAGCCGGTCGCCGAGCCCGGGTCCGAGTCCGCCGGGCCGGAGGCCGCCGAGGCCGACGCCGAGGCGCCGGCCGCCAAGAAGGCCGCGGCCCGCAAGACGGCCAAGAAGGTGACGGCGAAGAAGGCCGCCACCAAGAAGACCGTCGCCGCCAAGAAGACGGCCGCGAAGAAGACCGCGGCCAAGAAGGCGACCACGAAGAAGACGGCCGCCAAGTCCACGGCGAAGAAGACCGCGGCGGCCGAGCAGACGCTCTCCACCGTCACGGCCTCCACCGACGAGAGCTGAGGCTCCCGCACGATCCCCGGCCCGCTCGACACGCGGGCCGGGGATCGCGCGTGACCGGTGGCACACTCGCGGGGCCCGGCCTGGTTTGACCCTTTCGGTCGTGGCCCCGTAACCTTGACCGTCGGCGTGTCCCCTGACGCGCCGCACCCCGTAAACCTCTTCCTCTCGGACACCCCGGTGACCGGGAGAGGCCTTCCGTGTTCATTCCCGGTCGGCTGGACTGCGGGGTTCCGTTCCGAGCGAAAGAGAGATCCGCGTGTACGCCATCGTGCGCAGCGGTGGTCGCCAGCACAAGGTTGCTGTCGGCGACATCGTTGAGGTTGACAAGATTTCCACCGCCAAGGTTGGCGACACGGTCGAGCTCTCGACCCTGCTCGTTGTCGACGGCGAAGCCGTGACGAGCGACCCCTGGGTCCTTGCCGGCATCAAGGTCCAGGCCGAGGTCGTGGACCACCACAAGGGCGTCAAGATCGACATCCTTCGCTACAAGAACAAGACCGGCTACCGCCGTCGTCAGGGCCACCGCCAGCAGTACACGGCGATCAAGGTCACTGAGATCCCCGCGGCTGCGAAGTAAGGGTAGGGACTGAGACATGGCACACAAGAAGGGCGCATCGTCCACTCGGAACGGTCGCGACTCCAACGCTCAGCGGCTCGGTGTGAAGCGCTTCGGCGGTCAGACCGTCAACGCCGGTGAGATCCTGGTCCGCCAGCGTGGCACCCACTTCCACCCCGGCGTCAGCGTCGGCCGTGGCAAGGACGACACGCTGTTCGCGCTGGCCGCCGGTGCGGTCGAGTTCGGCACGCACCGCGGCCGCAAGGTCGTGAACATCGTTCCGGTCGCCTGATCCACTCCCGTCGAGGCTGATCCGGTTCCACGCGGACCGGATCGAAGGCCTCGGGGCCCAGGCTCCGTAGAACCGAAGTTCTTCGCGAGGCGGACCTCACTTCCCCCACGGGAAGCGGGTCCGCCTTTCGCGTGTTACGCAAGAGACATTCCCGTACGTACTGAAGTATCCGAAGTACGTACGCACTGAAGTAACCGATGTAACCGAAGTGCTGGAGGCACCCCACATGACCACCTTCGTGGACCGCGTCGAGCTGCACGTCGCCGCGGGTAGCGGAGGTCACGGCTGTGCCTCCGTACACCGGGAGAAGTTCAAGCCGCTCGGCGGCCCGGACGGCGGCAACGGTGGCCGTGGCGGTGACGTGATCCTGGTCGTCGACCAGTCCGTCACCACGCTGCTCGACTATCACCACTCACCGCACCGCAAGGCCACCAGCGGCAAGCCCGGCGAGGGCGGCAACCGCTCCGGCAAGGACGGCCAGGACCTGGTCCTGCCCGTGCCGGACGGCACGGTCGTGCTCGACAAGGCGGGCAACGTCCTCGCGGACCTCGTCGGCCAGGGCACCTCGTACGTCGCCGCCGAGGGCGGCCGCGGCGGCCTCGGCAACGCGGCGCTGGCCTCGGCCCGCCGCAAGGCGCCGGGCTTCGCGCTGCTCGGCGTGCCCGGAGGCATGCAGGACATCGTCCTGGAGCTGAAGACCGTCGCCGACGTGGCTCTCGTCGGCTACCCGAGCGCCGGCAAGTCCTCGCTCATCTCGGTCCTGTCCGCCGCCAAGCCGAAGATCGCGGACTACCCCTTCACGACCCTCGTCCCGAACCTGGGCGTGGTGACCGCCGGCGAGACCGTCTACACCATCGCCGACGTGCCCGGTCTCATCCCCGGCGCGAGCCAGGGCAAGGGCCTCGGCCTGGAGTTCCTGCGCCACGTGGAGCGGTGCAGCGTGCTCGTGCACGTCCTGGACACCGCCACCCTGGAGTCCGAGCGCGACCCGATCTCCGACCTCGACATCATCGAGGAGGAGCTCAAGCAGTACGGCGGTCTGGACAACCGTCCGCGCATGGTCGTCCTCAACAAGATCGACGTGCCGGACGGCAAGGACCTCGCGGAGATGGTCCGCCCCGACCTGGAGTCGCGCGGCTACCGCGTCTTCGAGGTGTCCGCGGTCGCCCACATGGGCCTGAAGGAGCTGTCCTTCGCGCTCGCCGAGCTGGTCGCGCAGTCCCGGGCCGCGAAGCCCAAGGAGGAGGCGACCCGGATCGTCATCCGCCCGAAGGCGGTCGACGACGCCGGCTTCACCGTGGTGCAGGAGGAGGACGGCCTCTACCGCGTGCGCGGCGAGAAGCCCGAGCGCTGGGTGCGCCAGACCGACTTCAACAACGACGAGGCCGTCGGCTACCTCGCCGACCGGCTCGCGCGCCTCGGTGTCGAGGAGAAGCTGATGAAGGCGGGCGCCCGCTCCGGCGACGGCGTCGCGATCGGCCCCGAGGAGAACGCGGTCGTCTTCGACTGGGAGCCCACCGTCATGGCCGGCGCCGAGATGCTGGGCCGCCGCGGTGAGGACCACCGCTTCGAGGCCCCGCGCCCCGCCGCCCAGCGCCGCCGGGACCGCCAGGCGGAGCGGGACGAGTCGGAGAAGGAGTACGACGACTTCGAGCCGTTCTAGGTCTCGACCGGCTCGGAGGCCGCGGCGGGGCCGTTCCGGGTCTCGACCGGCTCCGCGGCCGCCCCGGGTGAACGCGCGGGAAACCCAGGGCATGGCCAGGACAACCAATCGGCCGGGCCGTCAGTCGTAACGGGCGTGGAGAGGATCTTCCTCTCCACGCCCGTAGTGCGTTCCGCCCCGGATGCGGACGCCGCCCCAGGTCCCCCAGGTCAGGAACCACATGTCGCGTCGCCGTTCCTTCCTCGTTCGCCGCAGGCCCTTCCTCATCGGCGCCGGTGTCGCCCTGGCCGCGGGCGCGCTGGCCGTGCCCGCCGTCAACGCCGTGCCCGTGCCGACGGCCGGCTCCACCACGCCGAGCGCCAAGCGGCTGCACGACGACTTCAACGGCGACGGCTACGCCGACCTGGCGATCGGGGCGCCGGGCACCAAGGAGAGCGGTCTGCAGGGCGCCGGGGCCGTCAGCGTCCTGTACGGCGCCTCCGGCGGACTGTCCACCGCGCGCAAGCAGGTGCTGACCGCGCCCGGACACGGCGGCGGCGACACCCCCGAGTCCGGCTACGGCACCGGCCTGCGGAGTGCCGACCTCGACGGCGACGGATACGCGGATCTGCTCTCGTCCGTCGCGGTGTCGGTGATGGACGTCGACAGCGGTTACGCCGTGGTCGTCAACTGGGGTGGCCCCAAAGGACTGTCGGCGACTCCCACCCGGATCGCATGGGGCCCGTACTACGAGTGGCGGGGAGAGTTCACCGTCGGTGACGTGGACGGCGACAAGCACCCGGATCTGGTGACGGCGGGCGCCGAGCAGTGGCTCTCCGACGACCCGGACGTCCAGCCGGAGGAGGACGGGACGGTGTGGCACGGCCCGTTCAACCGCGGCGGCGGCAACGCGGGCAAGGACCACTTCACCGTCGACCCGCGGACGTCCCTGTACAAGCCGGTGATGGCGGCCGGTGACGTGACCGGGGACGGGGTGGCCGACCTCGCGGTGACCACCGGGGACGCGGGCGCGCGCACCACGAGACTCCTCGTCGGCGGCAAGGACGGCTTCACCGACAAGGGCCTCCTGCGGGACGCCCGGGGCCGTGCCGTCGCGGGCGAGGACATCGCGATCGGTGACCTGAACCGGGACGGCTACGGCGAGGTGATCGTCGGCCGCTCAGCGTCGGACGGCGCCGGATCGCCCGCCAAGGGCGGCGCGGTGGGCGTCGTCTACGGCGCCCCCGGAGGAGCCTCGGCCACCCGCAAGCCCGTGTGGATCAGCCAGGACACCCCGGGTGTGCCCGGAACCGACGAGAACGGCGACGGCATGGGCACCGGCCTGTCCGTCGGAGACACCGACGGCGACGGCTACCTCGACGTGGCGACCGGGCTGCCCGGCGAGGACGTCGGCAGCGTCACCGACGCCGGCGGCGTGCTCGTGCTCAGGGGCGGCGCCTCGGGGCTGACGGGCACCGGCGCCAGGTCGTTCACCCAGAGCACCTCCGGTGTGCCCGGCACGGCCGAGCGGCTGGACCGCTTCGGCGCCGAGACCGCCCTGGTCGACGGCGACGGCGACAAGAAGGACGGCCTGATCGTCGGCGACCCGGACGAGAACGCGGGCAACGGCGCCGTGTGGACCTTCTCCGCCGGCTCCGGCGGCGTCACGGCGAGCGGTTCGGCCTCCTTCGGCGGGGCCACCCTGGGCCTGGCCGCGACCGGCTCCGGCTTCGGCCGGTCCCTCGGCGACTGACTCCGCCCGCCGGGTGCCCCCGGATGCCCCGGATGCCCCGGAGGCACCCGGCGGCCACCGAAATCCCCTGTCGCGGCGGGTCGTTCGTTGCTCGTGTGTTCGTCACGCATACGATGCGCTCTGTTCAAGAGGTGGGCCGCTGTGCCGTGTGGGCTTCCCGGTGTCCAAGAGGCAACCGACGCAAGGGAGTTCGCCGATGCCCGGAGCAGTCTCACGCGATCGTCGCCACTTTCTCACCGCCTCCGCCGCCGTACTGGGCGCCGCCGCCTCCGCCCAGCTCTGGCTGCCCGGCACCGCCCGAGCGGCCGAAACCCCCCTGCCCGACGGCGTGTTCAGCCTCGGCGTGGCCTCCGGCGACCCGTTGCCCGACGGGGTCGTGCTGTGGACCCGGCTCGCCCCCGACCCGCTGAACGGCGGCGGCATGCCCGACCGCGTGGTGCCGGTCGAGTGGGAGGTCGCCGAGGACGCCCGCTTCGGCAAGCCGGTGCGCCGCGGCACCGCGTACGCGCGTCCCGAGTACGGCCACAGCGTGCACGCCGACGTGCGCGGGCTGCGCCCGGACCGCGCGTACTGGTACCGCTTCCGTACGGACGGCCAGGTCTCCCCGACGGGCCGCACCCGCACCGCGCCGCCCCCCTCCCGTGCGGGCGGCTCGCTGCGCGTCGCCCTCGCCTCCTGCCAGAACTGGCAGAACGGCTACTTCACCCCGTACGCCGACATGCTCGACCAGGACCCCGACGTCGTCCTGTTCGTCGGCGACTACATCTACGAGTCCTCGCCGTCGGCGACGGCCGTACGCCGCCACGAGGGCACCGGGGAGCCGTACACCCTCGTCCAGTACCGCAACCGGTACGCCCAGTACCGCAGCGACCCGCACCTCGCGGCGATGCACGCGAACGCCCCCTGGGTGGTCACCTTCGACGACCACGAGGTCGACAACGACTTCGCCGGCGAGATCCCGCAGGACCCGGACAAGCAGACGCACGACGCGTTCGTGGCCCGGCTGACCGCCGCCTACCAGGCGTACTACGAGCACATGCCGGTCCGGGCCACCGCGATTCCGGACGGGCCGCACATCCGGATGTACCGGCGGCTCGACTTCGGCCGCCTCGCCCGGCTGAACGTCCTCGACACCCGGCAGTTCCGCAGCGACCAGGCCACGAGCCAGGAAGGCGCGAAGGATCCCGCGCTCACCATGCTCGGAGCCACGCAGAAGGAGTGGCTGCTGCGCGGGATGCGTCACTCGACCGCCCGCTGGAACCTCGTCGCCTCGCAGATCATGATGGCCGAGACCGACCTCCAGGTCGGCGAGGGCAAGCTCTGGTACTACGACGCCTGGGACGGCTACCAGGCCGAACGCAACGCCCTCATGGGGGAGTTCGCGGACATCCGCAACCCCGTCGTCCTCACCGGCGACCGCCACCTCACGATGATCAGCGACCTCAAGGCGGACTTCGCCGACCCCGGATCCGCGGTCGTGGGCGCCGAGTTCGTCGGTACGTCCATCTCCAGCGGCGGCGATCAGGACCAGGCCGCCTTCCACAAGGAGTGGGACCCGCGCATGGCGGACAACCCGCATTGGAAGCTCGTCGACGCCCACCGCGGCTACCACCTCTTCGACATCCGGCGGGACGGCATCGATGCCCAGGTGCGCGTCGCGGAGACCGTGCTGAAGCCCGAAGCGGCCTCCGGCACCCTGGCCCGGCTGCGGGTCGACGCGGGGAAGTCGGGCGTACGGCTCGTGTGACGGACCGGGCGCGCGGCCCGAACGACGGAGGACGCCCTGGGACTCACCGGAGTCCCGGGGCGTCCTCGTGCCCGGGAGCGCGCCGCCGGGATCCGCCCGGTTCGGCGGACGCTTTCGGGGAAGCCGTCCGAGTACGGGGGCGCCGGGCGCTCAGGCGCCTGAGAAGAGCGTGAGGATCCCGCGTGGGACGTGTGGAGTTACTCACAGCAAATCCGGACAATTCGACCAGGTGTCCCCGAAGTAGCCTGTGTGCAAGGTGAATGGCCGGTTGCGCGCACATATGCAGTAGACGGCGCTCACCTTGCATGGCAGTAACCGTAGGTGGGACCATTCCCGGGTTCCCTGTCGCCCCAAGGTAGGTCACCTGTGTCTGAGCACATTGCCAAGCCCCGTACGACCGCAGTGATCCTGGCCGGCGGGACCGGTCAGCGCGTGGGTCTGTCGATTCCGAAGCAACTGCTGAAGATCGCCGGCAAGGCGGTCATCGAGCACACGCTGACCACCTTCGAACAGGCCGACTCGATCGACGACATCATCGTGCTCATGGCCCCGGGCTATGTGCCGGACGTCGAGAAGATCGTCGCGAAGGCGGGCTTCACCAAGGTGACCCGCGTCATCGAGGGCGGTTCGACGCGGAACGAGACGACCGAGCGCGCCATCGCCGCACTCGGCGAGGGCCTGGCCGAGGGCGAGGACGCCAACGTCCTGTTCCACGACGCCGTGCGCCCGCTGCTGTCCGAGCGCGTCATAGACGACTGCGTCACGGCCCTGGAGCGCTACCAGGCCGTCGACGTCGCCATCCCGTCCGCGGACACGATCATCGTGACCCGCACCCACGGCGAGGACGGCGAGTTCATCACCGAGATCCCGGACCGCTCCCGGCTGCGCCGCGGCCAGACGCCCCAGGCGTTCAAGCTGTCCACGATCCGCCGCGCCTACCAGGTCGCGGCCGGTGACCCCAACTTCCAGGCCACGGACGACTGCTCGGTCGTGCTCAAGTACCTGCCGGACGTGCCGATCCACGTCGTCGCGGGCGACGAGTACAACATGAAGGTCACCCAGCCCGTCGACGTCTTCATCGCCGACAAGCTCTTCCAGCTCGCCTCGACCACCGCGCCGGAGCAGGCCGACGAGGCCGCCTACCGTGAGCTGCTCACCGGCAAGACCCTCGTCGTCTTCGGCGGCTCGTACGGCATCGGCAAGGACATAGCCGAGCTGGCCGCGGGCTACGGCGCCAAGACGTACGCGCTCGGCCGCTCCACCACCGGCACGCACGTCGAGAACCCCGAGGAGGTCGACGACGCGCTCTCCACGGCCTACGCGGAGACCGGGCGCATCGACTACGTCATCAACACCGCGGGCGTGCTGCGCATCGGCAAGCTGGCCGAGACGGACAACGCGACCATCGAGGAAGCGCTGAAGGTCAACTACCTCGCGCCGGTGCAGATAGCCCGCTCCTCGTACAAGTACCTGGCCGAGAGCAAGGGCCAGCTCCTGCTCTACACCTCCAGCAGCTACACCCGCGGCCGCGCCGAGTACAGCCTGTACTCCTCGACCAAGGCCGCGATGGTGAACCTCACCCAGGCGCTGTCCGACGAGTGGGCCGGCGACGGGATCCGCGTCAACTGCATCAACCCCGAGCGCACCGCGACCCCCATGCGCACGAAGGCCTTCGGCCAGGAGCCCGCGGGTTCGCTGCTCTCCTCCGAGGCCGTCGCGCACACCTCGCTGGACGTCCTGCTCTCCGAACTCACCGGTCACGTCATCGACGTGCGCCAGCAGGACCCGACGGCGGGCGCGGGCCGCGCCTCCGGCTTCGAGGCGGCCCTGGCCGCGGTCCTGGACCGCCAGGACGGCGTGGCATAATCAAAAACGAATAGTCTTTCGGAATTCAGGCCTTTGTGTCCGCGTGTTTGCCGCGCATTCACAAGGGCCTGAGTCCGTAGAGTTCTCTTTTCGCTTTTTGGTTCCTTTTCGGTATCAAAAGTAATTTTGGTATCAAAACCGGCACTCACCCCTCAAGAGCAGGTTTCTCCGTGATTTCCACCGCTATTCGCGTTGCCCGGGTGGGCAGCGCGGCCGAGCTGGCGGCGGCGGCCCTCATGATGCTGGGCTTCCCCGCTCTGATGCTCGCCGCGCTCCTGCCGAGCGTCGGCGCCTTCGCGGCCGCGGCCGCCGTGACGTATCTGGCGGACCACTATCTGCACCGGCGCGGCAGCTATCTGGTCAACCGCCTCAGCAAGGTGCGAGCCGGTCTGTCCATCCGGTTCCTGATCCGGCAGTTGCTGCTCGTCCTGCTCCTGGCGCGGCTCGACCTGTCGAACAGCATGGTGTTCTACGCGGCCATCGCGTGCTTCCTGGCCTTCTACGGCTTCCAGGCACCGCACGGCGCGCTGATCACGCTGATACGGCTGCGCCGCAAGATGCCCGTCGCCACGCGCAACGTCGACCTGAGCGCGCGCGTGCGCATCCCGGACGCGCCGCCGCGCGGACTGCTGCACCGGTCCACGGAGAAGATGCTCCACCTCGACCTCGTGGCCGTCGCCGGCCTCCTGGTCACCGGGGCGACCGACGACAACGTGTACGGCTTCGCGGGCGTCGCCGTGAGCGTGCTGCTGGCCTTCGGTTACGTGGCGGCGCTGGTCCCGTTCGTGCGCGGTCGCAGGATCCCGCCGAACGCCGACAAGGTCCTGGCGGCCGTCGACGGCTGGCTGGCCGACTACCGCCCGGAGACGGTGCTCTACTTCTCGGGTTCCAAGGACTCCGCGTACCAGGTCAACATGTGGCTGGAGACGATGGAGCAGCTCGACAGCCGGCCGCTGATCATCCTCCGCGAGCGGGCGATCCTGGAGCGCATGGCGCCCACCACGGTGCCGGTCATCTGCGTGCCCGGAGGGGTGCACCTGATGAACATGGACCTGTCGACCGTGCGCGTCGCGCTCTACGCGGCGAACGTCGGCAAGAACATCCACATGCTGCGCGTGCCCACCATCCAGCACGTCTTCATCGGCCACGGCGACAGCGACAAGCTCGCCAGCGTCAACCCGTTCAGCAAGGCCTACGACGAGGTGTGGACCGCGGGCCGCGCGGGCCGCGACCGTTACGCCATAGCCGACGTCGGCGTCCGCGACGACGACATCGTCGAGGTCGGCCGACCGCAGCTCGCCCCGATCCAGACCTGGCAGGGCGTCCCCGAGGGCCGTGTCCCGACGGTCCTGTACGCGCCGACCTGGGAAGGCTGGGACGGCAACCCCGGCAACACCTCGATCGTGCTCGCCGGTGAGAACATCGTGAGGAAGCTGGTCACGGCCGACCCGCCGGTCCGCGTCCTGTACAAGCCGCACCCCTTCACGGGCACCGTCAGCGCCGAGGCCGGCGCCGCGCACAAGCGGATCACCGCCCTGGTCGAGAAGGCCGGCGCGGAGCGCGCGGGCGACGCCCGCTTCGCCGTCGACGCGGCCGCCCAGGCGCAGGCCAAGGCCGACCTGACCCGCATCGAGGCCCGCATCGCCGAGCTGTCCGGCACCGGCGGCGAGAAGGGCGACGAGGCCGAGGCCACCCGCGACGGCATGGTCGACGCGGCCCGGCACGCCGAGATCGCCCGGCTGCGGGCCGAGTGGAACGACGCCTACTGGCGTTCCTTCGGCTCCGCCGAGCACCGCGTCATCACGGGCGCCGAGCCGCGCCTGTACGACTGCTTCAACGTCTCCGACGCGATGGTCTCGGACATCTCCAGTGTCGTCTCCGACTTCATCGCGAGCGGCAAGCCGTACGCCGTCACCGACTCCGCGGAGCTCGGCGTCGAGGAGTTCAAGCGCCAGAACACCGCGGTACGGGCCGCCGTGATCCTGACCAACTCGGCTGCCGGACTGGACGAGCTGCTCGCGGCCGTGGCCGACCCGGCCGCGGACGCGCAGGCCGAGGACCGCAAGGAGCTCAAGCGCTACCTGCTCGGCCCGGACGAGCCGGCCTCCATCGACCAGTTCAACGCCGCGGTGCGGGCGCTGGCGCTCGAGGCCGAGCGGCGCAACCTCGGCCAGCAGAGCGTGACGGCGGCCGATGTCGTGGACGTCGACCTCGCCGACGTGGTCCCCGCCCAGCGGGTGGCCGACGAGACGGACGGAGCCGCTGTCACCGGCTGATCCGGTCCGCGACACACGCGACGGGCATGGCCCCGGGGAGTTTCTCCCCGGGGCCATGCCCGTTTCTTACGTCTTTCACCGCTCCTCTTACGTCGTTCCGCCAGCCTTCATGGTCCAGCCACCCGCCGTTTCCTGTGACCTGGGTCACGAAATGAGTCGTTCCGGGCAACCGGACCGTACTTCCAGTCGTCTTCTAGGTAGCGATTGAGGTGATAAGAGGGAAATGTGCTTGCGGCATTTCCTGAAACAAGGGGGAAACGTGACGCAACCCGACGTGACCATCGTCATCGGGGCGTACGAAGCAATGCCGTACCTGGTCAAATGCCTGGAATCCGTGGAGGAGCAGACGCTCGGCCCGGAGCGCATCGAGATCGTGGCCGTCGACGACGGATCCACGGACGGCACGGGGGAGTACCTGGAACGGTTCGCCGAGCGTTCGGCCCTGTCCGTGACCGTGATCCGGCAGGCCAACTCGGGCGGCCCCAGCGGCCCGCGCAACGTCGGTCTCGGCAAGGCGCGGGGGCGCTACGTCTTCTTCCTCGACGCCGACGACTACTTCGGCCCGGAGGCCCTGGAACGCATGGTCTCCATGGCCGACGCCCAGGGCACGGACGTCGTGCTGGGCAAGATCGTCGGGGTCAACAGATCGGCCCCGAAGTCGATGTGGGGCAAGACCCTGCCCCGTACCGACGTCTTCTCCTCGAACGTCAAGTTCACCCTCAGCGCGCAGAAGCTCTTCCGCCGCGACCTGCTCACCCGGCACGGGATGGTCTTCGACGAGTCCCTGAAGACCGGCGAGGACGCGCTGTTCACGATGGAGGCCTACCTCCGCGCCGACGGCATCTCCGTGATCGCCGACTACGACTGCTACCACCTGGTCGGCCGCGACGACGGCAAGCACGTGACCAAGAGCGGCGGTTACAGCCTGCGCTTCGACTCCGCCCGCGCCCTGATGAACCTCATCGCGGAGCACGTGCCGGCCGGGCCGCGCCGCGACGATCTGATGGTCCGGCCGTTCCTGATCACCCTGCTCCCGCAGTTCGGCCCGGGATTACTGAAGCAGAGCGAGAAGGTGCGCGGCCACAAGCTCGAACTGGCCAAGCCGCTGATGGACGCCTACTGGCACGAGGGCGTCGCCCGCCGCCTCAAGGTCCACGAGCGGCTGCGGCTGCACCTGGTGGCCCGCGGCCGGGGTGATCTCCTCCTGGACGTGGTGGAGTTCGTCAAGTCGAAGAAGGCCCCGGGGATAGTGCTGGAGTCGCGCGGCCGCAAGGTCTACCTCGCCTACCCGCACTTCCGCGACGCCGCCGCGGGCCTCCCGGACAGCTACTACGTCCCGACCACCCGCGAGACGGTCACCATCGAGGGCTTCAAGCCCCGTCCCGTGCCGCTCCGGCGCCTGCGCCGACTGGCCCGGCGGATCCTCGGCCCCCGGCGCTGACAAGCGCCCCGGGGGGCTCCTGGCGGCGTCCGTCAGGAAACCGCCGCCAAGAGCGGTCGGGAACCGCGCCGGGAGCCGTCATGAGGCGGCTTCCGGGGGCGTGGGAAACCGCCCCCAGGGAGTGCCCGTCCCGCGCCGACCGTCCGGCCAGGCTGCCGGTGACGGCTCGGCCGCGCTACTGGCGGCCCGCCTGAAGCGCTTTGCGCAGGGGTCGGCCCACCGCACGCCGCGCCAGCCGGTAGACCGAGCGTCCGGACGTCCCCACCGGCCCCTGGGTGAGCTTCACCACCCTGGGCTTGCGGCCCAGCTCTCGCTTCAACTGGACGTTCTCCGTGGACAGTTCGGTGATCCGGCTCTGGAGGAAGCCCAAGCGCGTGGTGAGCGAGGCGATGTCGGCGTCGTTCCAGGGCCGGATACCGGGCGGGAAGGCCAGGGAGCGGATGCGCTCCTCGTGGGCCGCGCCGCCGTCGCCGTGCGTGAAGGTGTTCTCCAGGCCGTTGCGGGTGAGGAACCCGGTGAAACGCTCGAAGCGTTCCCGGTGCCCGCGCGTGAACGGGCCGAAGTCGGCCTCCGCGTACAGCTCGGCCGGATCGAGGCCCGCGGCCGGCTTGCCGATCGGCCGGTGCGGGATCTCGAAGTAGCGGCACAGCTCCAGCGTGCGGGAGTCGCCGCACAGCACCGTCGCGGGCGTGCCGGCGAGCAGCGCGGCGATGTTCCCGTGGATGCGGGAGCCGAACGAGAAGTCGAAGTCACGCAGATCGTCGATCCAGGTGACGGGATCGATGTAGACGCGGACCTTGTCCTCGCGGAACATCGGGTGGTCCGGATGCGTGGGCATCGCGGTCACGGCGCCGTTCGGGTCCGACAGGTCGCGCCAGTGCAACTGCCGTGCGTCGCTGAGGTTCTGGCCGATGAACCGCAGATGCGGATAGCGGGCGTGGGCCCTGCGGACGATCGGGTCGAGGCCCTGTGTGCGCATCGCGCTGTGCGAACCGTTGACCGCGATCCGGGACTCGGGCCCGAGCGCGTCGGCGCGCTTGCGCACGTCGAGCCGCTCGCCGTACATGAACAGGGACGGGCAGCCGATGACCTCGACGTCCTTGAAGCCCATGTCCCGCAGGTACTTCTCGGTGAACTCGCCGCGCACCCCGATGGAGGCGCTGCGCTCCAGCACCGCGGAGACGAACTCCCGCACGGCGGGCTCGATCGGCTTGAGCCGCGCCGGGTTGTAACTCAGCCCGGTCTGCGCGCCGATGCCCGGGACGATCACCGGGATCCTCAACTTGCCGATGAGGCGCGTCAGTCGTCTGAGCTGTGACTCGAAGGAGGGCCGGAACGCGTTGGCCAGCGGGACGACGAACGCGTCGAACTCGTCGTTGATGCGGCCCGCGGCGGCCACGTCGGTGCGGATGCCGTTGGACACGACCTCGGTACGTGGGGTCTCGAGGATCTTGTGCGTGGCGTCGCTGAAGATGAGGTTGCCCGAGTTGGTGGCGAACACGTCCTGATGGAGAGCCTGTTCCACGGGGACGACGTCGTAGGGGCTCTTGCCCGATCTCAGGAGTATGCGCTTCACGGGGGGAACGGTAGATGGCACGGCGTTCAACTTAACTTTGCGTTGCCTTTAATTACCATGAGGAACCCGTACAACCTTTCGTGCATGCGCGGCTGGTGATCACGCAACTACGCGGCGCCGTCCGCCTGCTGGACCGACGGGCCGGAGGGCACCCTCTTCGCGTAGATTGCGGGGCGGGGCACCGGGACCGACGCGAGGGGACACACCGCAGGTGGCAGCGGCAAGGCAGACCGAGACGCACGCCGACAGGGACGCTGTGGCGCAGGCTCACAGGATCATCGTCAAGGTGGGATCCTCCTCCCTCACCACCGCCTCCGGCGGCCTCGACGCGGACCGGGTCGACGCCCTCGTGGACGTCCTCGCCAAGGCGCGGGACGGCGGCGAGAAGGAGATCGTCCTCGTCTCCTCCGGCGCCATCGCCGCGGGCCTCGCGCCGCTCGGACTGCGCCGCCGCCCCAAGGACCTCGCCCGCCAGCAGGCGGCCGCCAGTGTCGGCCAGGGCCTTCTGATGGCCCGCTACACCGCGTCCTTCGCCCGCTACGGCATCCGCGTCGGACAGGTGCTCCTCACCTCCGACGACACCAGCAGGCGCGCCCACCACCGCAACGCCTCGCGCACCCTGGACAAGCTCCTCGCGATGGGTGCCCTTCCGGTTGTCAACGAGAACGACACGGTGGCCACGGACGAGATCCGCTTCGGCGACAACGACCGTCTCGCCGCCCTCGTCGCCCACCTCGTACGCGCCGACCTCCTGATCCTGCTCTCCGACGTGGACGGCGTCTACGACGGGGACCCCGGCAAGCCCGGCACCTCGCGGATCGCCCAGGTGCGCGAGCCCGGGGACCTCGCCCACGTCGAGATCGGCAGCGCCGGCAAGGCGGGCGTCGGCACCGGCGGCATGGTCACCAAGGTCGAGGCCGCCAGGATCGCCGCCGCGGCCGGCATCCCGGTGGTGCTCACCAGCGCCGTCCACGCGGCCGACGCCTTCGCGGGCCGGGACACCGGCACCTTCTTCCACGCCACCGGCAAGCGGTCGGCCGACCGGCTGCTGTGGCTCCAGCACGCCTCCACGCCGCAGGGCGCGCTCGTCCTGGACGACGGCGCCGTCCGCGCGGTCGTCGAGCGGCGCACCTCGCTGCTGCCCGCGGGCATCGCGGGCGTCGAGGGCGAGTTCACCGCGGGCGACCCGGTCGAACTGCGCGACGGCACGGGCCGGGCCGTCGCCCGGGGGCTGGTGAACTTCGACGCCAAGGAGATCCCCCAGCTCATCGGCCGCTCCACCCGGGAGCTGGCGCGCGAGCTTGGCCCCGCCTACGAGCGCGAGGTCGTGCACCGCGACGACCTCGTCCTGCTGAACCCGTAGGCCCAGACCGGGCGCTCGTGAGACGCGCGTCCCGGCCGGCGGATGCAACGGCGGCCCCGTCCGCCCGGCATCCGTACCGGTGTCCCAGGCGCCCCCGCCGGAACGCCTGTCCACTACATCCGTAAATGGCCGAATCCCCCGCCCCCAGCGGTGGACGTTCCGTAAAACCGCCACACGGCGGCTTCTCACCTGCTCAACTTTGTGGCAGGGAGAGTCCGGGATTCGGTACGACCATCGGGTGAAGGAGGCCGTTCGTGAGACGAGTGCGCCCTGGGGTGGCGGCGTCCCGCGGTGGTCCCGCCTCCCGCGCGGTGGGCGAGGAGCGGGCCCTGACCAGCGTCGCCGCCGGCGACACCTACGGCGGCGAGCAGCCCGCCGACCAGCCCCGGCTCTGGCACGTCACGCTGAGCGTGTCGGGCGGCGAGGCCCCGCTGGGCGAGGTGCGGCGCGGTCTGGAACAGCTCGCCCACGACCACCCCTTCCTCCTGACCAGCCGGTACGCGGGCGACCACGCGGAGATCCGCTACTGGGAGGAGGCCCGCGACCTGCACGACGCGGCGGCCGTCGCGCTGCGCCTGTGGGGCGAGCACCGCCAGACCGCCAAACTCCCGCCCTGGGAGATCGTCGGCCTGGAGGTCATCGACCGCGAGACCTACCACCAGCGGATCGCCGAGGGATACGGACCGCTGCCCGCGACCCCTGTCGGGGTTCATCCCTTTTGAGGCCGTCTCGCCGAGTGGGACGACCGCCGGACCGGCCCACCGGGCGCACTACCCTTCCTCCATGACCACGCTCTCGCCGTACGACTCCATGTCCCCGGTGGCCCAGGCCGCCTATCGCGCGAAGTCCGCCGCCGCCGACCTGGCGCCGCTGCCGCGGGCCGAGAAGGACGACGCGCTGCTCGCGATCGCGGACGCGCTGGAAGTCCGTACGAGCGAGATCGTCGCCGCCAACGCCAAGGACATCGCCAAGGCCCGCGAGGCCGGGACCAGCGAGAGCATCATCGACCGGCTCACGCTGACCCCCGAGCGGGTGCGCGCGATCGCCTCCGACGTCCGCGACGTCGTGGCGCTGCCCGACCCGGTGGGCGAGGTCGTCCGCGGCTCGACCCTCCCGAACGGCATCGACCTGCGCCAGGTCCGCGTCCCCCTCGGTGTGGTCGGCATCATCTACGAGGCCCGCCCGAACGTGACCGTCGACGCGGCCGCCCTGTGCCTGAAGTCCGGCAACGCGGTCCTGCTGCGCGGCTCGTCCTCCGCCTACGAGTCGAACACGGCCCTCGTACGGGTCCTGCGCGACGCCGTGGGCGGCGCCGGACTGCCCGCCGACGCGATCCAGCTCGTCCCCGGAGAGGGCCGCGAGTCGGTCCGCGAGCTGATGCGCGCCCGCGGCCTGGTCGACGTCCTCATCCCGCGCGGCGGCGCCTCCCTGATCCGTACGGTCGTCCAGGAGTCCACCGTCCCGGTCATCGAGACCGGCACCGGGAACTGCCACGTCTACGTGGACGCGCAGGCCGACCTCGACATGGCCGTCGACATCCTGATCAACTCCAAGGCCCAGCGGCCCAGCGTCTGCAACGCCGCCGAGACCCTCCTGGTCCACCAGGACATCGCCGCCGACTTCCTGCCGCGCGCCCTGGACGCCCTCGCGGACGCCGGGGTCACCGTGCACGCCGACGAGCGCGTCCTCGCCTTCGCCGAGGACTCCAAGGCCACCGTCGTGGAGGCCACGGCGGAGGACTGGGACACCGAGTACCTCTCCTACGACATCGCGGCGGCCGTCGTCGACTCGCTCGACAAGGCCGTGTCGCACATCCGGCTGTGGAGTTCCGGCCACACCGAGGCCATCGTCACCACCTCGCAGCAGGCCGCCCGCCGCTTCACCCAGCTCGTCGACTCCACGACGGTCGCCGTGAACGCCTCGACCCGCTTCACCGACGGCGGCCAGTTCGGCTTCGGTGCCGAGATCGGCATCTCCACGCAGAAGCTCCACGCGCGCGGGCCGATGGGACTGCCGGAGCTGACGAGCACCAAGTACATCGTCACGGGCGACGGCCACATCCGCCGCTGAGACGAACGAAGGGGGCGCGCGGGCGGCGTGGCGCCGGGCGGCGGGGCGCGCGCCGGACGGTTCACGGCCCGCGGTCCACTGAGGCGCTGTCCCTCCGGCGGACGAATTTCCGTACCGTCTGCCCAAATTGACCCCTCAGGTCTACTCTGGATCCGTGCCGGAGGACGTGGGGGGCACGCCGTTCCCTGACGGCTGGGAGCCCGACGACGACCACGACCGCGGGGGTGCGGACGAAGAGTTCGCCTCCGTGGTCTTCGACGAGGACTTCGTACGGGCGGCGGCGTTCCACGAACCGACCGCCGTGGAGCGGCTGCTCGCGGCCGCCCAGGCCCGTGCCGAGGCCTCCGAGGCCGAGGCGCGCCGGGCGCGCACCCGCGGCGCACGAGGCGACGACGAGCGCTACGACGACGGCTTCGGCCCCGACGACCACGGCGACTTCGCGCACGATCCCGACCTGGACGACCCGGACGACTCCGAGGTCCTGGAGGGCCGCCACGGCTTCCCCGGGCTGTACGGCCGGTCCTACGGCAAGCAGACCCGCTGGCACCGCCCGGTGGCCTGGCTCCTCGCCCTCGTCATGGGCATCGGCATGGTCGCCCTCGCCTTCACGGCCGTCTACCGAGGCGCTTCCTCCGGCAGCCGGGACCAGGTCCCCTCACCCGCCTCCTCCGGCCTCGAACAGAGCCGGGAGAAGGTCACGGGACCGGGCCCCGCCACCTCCGTCGGCCCGCCCCGGCCGGCGGTGTCCGCGGTGCCGCGGACCCCCTGACACGGGTCCGCCCGCCGAAGCGCCGACCTCCGTCACACAACGTGATCGGCCTGGTGGGAACCTGTCAGAACTTGTCGCGCACCACAGCGTTTACCGGAGCCCCGGGAGACCTACTCTGAAGGTATGGGCGGGCCTGGAGACCCACCTGAGGGGACACCCGAGGGTGCTCCCGCCGGTGGCGAGGACGAGTACCGATCCGTCGTCTTCGACGAGTCGTTCGTCCGCGCTGCCCGCCTCCAGGAGTTCTCCGCCCAGGAACGCATGGCCGACCACAGCCCGGCCGTACGCCGCCGCCCGCCCCTGCAGCGCGGGCTGTCCCGGCAGGCACTGATCCTCGTCCTGCTCATAGCCATGGCCTTCGGCACCGCGATCTACATGGGCGTACGCCACCCGTACCCGACGACCCCCGCCACCCGGTCGGCCGAACCCCTGCGCATGACGGTGGTCCCGCTCGCCCCGGGGACCGCGGTCCCCGGCTCGGCCAGCACCGACGCGCTGTACGGCGGCAGCCCCGCGGCCCAGTTCCGTACCGGAGCCGACGGGATCACCATGCCCGCCGTCCGGCGCACCGCTCACTTCTCCGACAGCCAGGTCGTCACCGCCCTGACCACCGCCAAGGACTACCTCGTCGAGTCGTCCCTCGACCCGAGCGTCCTGACCGGGGGCGCCACCCGGCCCGTACGGATCCTGCTCGACCCGCGGCAGCTCGACCAGTTCGACCAGAGCTTCGAGCACCCGGCCGCCGACGGCCGGCACGCCCCGACCGGCTGGCTGATCCGCTTCGACGCGACCCGGACGCAGCTCGCCGACAAGGGGATCCGGGTCCAGGGCACCCTCCAGGCGGCCGAGACCGACGCGAACACCCTCGAGGTCCTCGCCGACCACACCTTCGTCTACGCGCTGAAGCCGGCCGGCGCGAGCGCCCGGGCCCAGGCCTCCCTGTTCACCGTCCGGCGCGAGCTGACCTTCCGCTTCGACCGGGACGACCTGCGGATGCACCAGGCCGAACTGACGGTGTCCTACGTCCAGGCCGGCCCGCTGTCCTGCTCCGACGACTCGGTGAGCCGGCTGCGGCCGCTGCTCGCGGGGGAGACGGCCAAGGCGGGCGGCCCGGCCGGCACCGACCCGTACGCCACCGGCAGCGCCACCGCCGTCTGCGGTTCGCTGGCCAGGAGCGCGCAGCCGAGGCTGTAGCGGGACCCTGGCCGGACAGCCGGACAGCCGGACAGCCGGACAGCCGGACAGCCGGACAGCCGGACAGCCGGACAGCCGGACAGCCGGGCACTCGTGTGGAGAGCCCGGCTGTCCGGAAGCGGTCGGTGTGACCCGGTGGGCGGTCAGTCCCGGTTGTCGGTGTCCTCGCCCTCGGGGCGGTCCTCACGCGGCGCCTGTCCGGCCCCGGTGTCCCCGGTGGCCCCGGCGTCCCCGTCGGCCGTGCCGTCCTTGGGCGTGCCGCCCGCGAAGCCCCCGAAGCCGCGCCGCACCCGGCCCCCGAGGTCGCCCGCGCCGCCCGCGATGTCGCTGACGAGCTTCATCAGCGGGTCCTTGGAGTTCTTCACGTCGCTGGCGTAGCTGGCCGCGGACTGACGGAAGGAGTCCGACACCGAGGTGTCCTTGTCCGCGTCGCGCCGCGGGTAGTGGCCGTCCATGATCCGCTGGTGGTCGCGGGACTCCGCCCACTTCTTCAGCTCGGCCGCGCGGACCGCGGTGAAGGGGTGCGTGCGGGGCAGCACGTTCAGGATCTTGAGCACGGAGTCGCGCAGGTCGCCCGCCGACTCGTACTCCTCGGCCTGCTCCAGGAACGCGTCCACGTTCATCTCGTGCAGGTGGTTGCCGCCCGCGATCTTCATCAGGCCGCGCATCGAGGCCCGCAGGTCCTGGCCGACCAGCAGCCCGGCCCGGTCCGCGGACAGCTCCGACTTGCGGAACCACTCGCGCAGCGCGGTCACGATCGCCATGATCGCGAGGTTCCCCAGCGGGATCCAGGCGACCCGGACCGCGAGGTTGGTCAGGAAGAGCAGGATCGTGCGGTACACGGCGTGACCGGACAACGCGTGGCCGACCTCGTGGCCGATGACCGACCGCATCTCCTCCTCGTCGAGGAGCTCGACCAGCCCGGTCGTCACCACGATGATCGGATCGTCCAGACCGATGCACATCGCGTTCGGCTGCGGGTCCTGGTTCACGTACATCGGCGGGACCTTCTCCAGGTCCAGGATGTAACAGGCGTCCCGCAGCATGTCGTTGAGGTGCGCGAACTGGGCGTCCGAGACGCGCACCGAGTCGGACAGGAAGAGCAGTCGCAGGCTGCGCTCGGGCAGCAGACCGCTCAGTGCCTTGAAGACCGTGTCGAAACCGCTGAGCTTGCGCAGGGCCACCAGGGCCGAGCGGTCCGCCGGGTGCTCGTAGGCCCGGGACGAGATCCCCTCGAAGCGCCTGCGCTGCCTGCTCGGCACGTTCTCGTGCCCGTTCCGCTCGTGGTCGCCGTCGGACATGTGTTCCCCCATGTGCGTCTGAGTGCCCTCTGTGCCCCCAAGGCAGAGCCCAGCCTAGGCGGAGATACCGTTGACGGGCAGTACAGAGAAGGAGTCGTACGACATGGAGCACATCCCCGCAGCCACGTGGCTCACGGAAGCCGCCGCGGCGGCAGACAAGCAGGGTCCGGGCAATCTGCTCCGCGTCGTGCTGGTCGTCATGGTCATCGGCGTGGTCTTCACGGCCTGGTTCCTGCTGCGCGGCTACAAGCGCGACGACTGACGACCGGTTCGCGTCCGACGGCCGGAGCGCCGTCCCCAACGGCGGAGTCGGCGTGTTCGCTCCGTGGGCGCCCGCATACGATGGGCCGACATCTTTATCCCGCACACACTGGATAGGTCCTGCCGAGATGAGCTTCCAGCACACCGCCGCACAGATGGTCACCGTCGTCGCCGAGGGCGAGAACGGGGGCAACCACGAGAGCCTCAGCCCGTACCTGACCGGCGGCGGGGCCCTGTTCATCCTGCTTCTGCTGCTGTGGATCACCACGCGCTTCAACCGCGACCGCTGAGCCCCGAGGGCCCGCTCGGGGCCCCTGTCGGCCGGAGCCCGTCGACCGGGCCGGTAGGGTCTGCACGCATGGGAGAGCAGGACATGCCTACCGGTCCGGCGAGTGACACGGAGAGCGGCGCCGTCGGCGACGCCTCGGGCGGCGCGGGCGCGGCGGCCGGCGGTGCGGCGAAGAGTCCCGTGACCGGCCCCCGCAACGGCCCCTCCAACCCGGGCAAGCGCCGGCTCGGCGTCATGGGCGGCACCTTCGACCCGATCCACCACGGACACCTGGTCGCCGCCAGTGAGGTCGCCGCGCAGTTCCACCTCGACGAGGTGGTGTTCGTCCCGACCGGGCAGCCGTGGCAGAAGACCGACCGCGCGGTCACCCCGGCCGAGGACCGCTATCTGATGACGGTCATCGCGACCGCCGAGAACCCCCAGTTCTCGGTCAGCCGGATCGACATCGACCGCGGCGGTCCGACCTACACGACGGACACCCTGCGCGACCTGCGCGCGCTCAACCCCGACGCCGATCTCTTCTTCATCACCGGGGCGGACGCGCTCGGCCAGATCCTCACCTGGCGCTACACGGAAGAACTGTTCTCCCTCGCGCACTTCATCGGGGTCACCCGGCCCGGTCACACCCTGACCGACCCGGGACTCCCGGAGGGCGGTGTCTCGCTGGTCGAGGTTCCCGCGCTCGCCATCTCGTCCACAGACTGCCGTGCGAGAGTCGCCAAGGGCGACCCCGTCTGGTACCTGGTGCCGGACGGTGTGGTGCGCTACATCGACAAGCGTGAGCTGTACCGCGGCCAGTGAGCCGAGAGGGGCACCCGGTGAACGACCGATACGACGGATACGCGGGCGGCGACCAGCCGTACGAGCTCGTCGGCTACGACGAGTACGGGCAGCCTGTGTACCGGCAGGTCCCGCAGCAGCCCGCCCAGGGGTACGACGGCTACGACGCCCGGCAGCAGCAGGGCTACGGCTACGACCCCTACGCGACGGGCCGTCAGGAACCCGTCCAGCCCTACGACACGGGCCATCAGCAGCCTGTGTCGCCCTACGACACGGGCCAGCAGCAAACGGTGTCGCCCTACGACACCGGCAGGCAGGAGCCCGTGTCGCCCTACGACACCGGTCAGCAGCCGGCCGCCGCCTCGTACGACTCCTTCGACCCGTTCGGCACCCAGACGCCCCGGACCGGCGGGAGCGGTACCACCCAGGCGCCGTACGACGGCTACGGCCGGAGCGCCGACACGGCCGGCGCCGCGAGCACCGGCCGGCAGCCCCGGGTCGCCGAGCAGACCGCCCGCATCCCGCAGCAGGCCGGGCCCGCGAACGACGACGCCCCCGGGACCGACCGGGACTACCGCACCGAGCAGTTCGCCTTCGTCGAGGACCAGGAGACCGAGTCCGAGGACGTCATCGACTGGCTGAAGTTCACCGAGAACCGCACCGAGCGCCGCGAGGAGGCCAAGCGCCGCGCCCGCAGCAGGATCGTCGCCCTGGTCGTCGTCGTGGCGCTGGCCGTGGCCGGTGGCGCGGGCTACCTCTGGTACGCGGGCAAGCTGCCCGGCACCGCCTCGGACGCCAAGCCCGGGGTCACGACGCCCGTCGCCGCGCAGAAGCGCGACGTGATCGTCGTCCACCTGCACAACACCAAGGGCGGCGGCACCTCCACGGCCCTGCTCGTCGACAACACCACCACCAGGCAGGGCACCACCGTCCTGCTGCCCAACTCCCTCGCCCTGACCGACGACGACGGCTCGACGACCACGCTCGCCAAGTCCGTCGACTCGGACGGCTCCTCCGGGACGCGCGACGCCCTCGACACCGTGCTCGGCACCAGCATCCAGGGCACCTGGCGGCTCGACACCCCCTACCTGAACAACCTCGTCGAACTCGTCGGCAACATCGAGGTCACCACCGACGTCGACGTGCCGGACCCGGACGCCAAGAAGAAGGGCGAGGCCCCGCTCGTCAAGAAGGGCACGGACCAGACCCTCACCGGCAAGACGGCCGTCGCCTACGCCACCTACCTGGCCCCGGGCGAGGCCCAGAACGCCCAGCTCCAGCGGTTCGGCCAGGTCATGCAGGGCGTGATGCGCAAGCTGTCCTCGGACAAGCAGGCCGCGACCACCACCGTGCAGACCCTCGCCCAGATCCTCGACCCGTCCCTGACCGACCAGGACCTCGGCGCCTTCCTCGCCAAGCTCGCCGACCTCGCCAAGGGCGGCGACTACAAGACCGCGCTGCTGCCCGTCCAGCAGGACGGCACACTGACCGCGAGCACCTCCGACAGCGTGGTCAAGGACGTCCTGGGCGGTACGGCGAAGAGCCCCGAGGCGGGCTCCGCGGTCCGCGTCGGCATCGAGAACGCCACCGGCCGCAAGGCGGCCACCGGCCAGGCCCGGATCGCCCTGGTCAACGGCGGCTACACGTTCCTGGACTCCGGCACCTCCGCCGCCCGCGGCGTGTCCTCGGTCACCTACGGTGACGCGGCCAAGAAGGAGGACGCGGTCGAGGTCGCCAAGACCCTGGGACTGCCCACCAGCACGGTGAAGAAGGGCAAGACCAACGGCAACGCGGACGTGTCCGTCGTCCTCGGCCAGGACTACAAGATCACCAGCAGCCCGACCGGGTGACCCGCGGGTGACCGGCATCACGCCCCGGGGGTCGCTCCCGGGGCGTGGCCGGAGAAACGCGTGGGGTGTCCTCGGCGGTCCGTGAGACCCTTGAGTCGTAACCGACCGCCGACGGAAAGCCGCGTAGTGACCGCCACGGACCGCTCCATCGAGCTCATCAACACCGCCGCACAGGCGGCCGCAGACAAGCTCGCGCACGACATCATCGCCTACGACGTCAGCGATGTGCTCTCCATCACCGACGCCTTCCTGCTGGCGTCCGCGCCCAACGACCGTCAGGTCAAGTCGATCGTCGACGAGATCGAGGAGCGCCTGAACAAGGAGCTCGGCGCCAAGCCGGTACGCCGCGAGGGCGACCGCGAGGCGCGCTGGGTGCTCCTCGACTACGTCGACATCGTCGTGCACGTCCAGCACAGCGAGGAGCGCGTCTTCTACGCCCTGGAGCGGCTGTGGAAGGACTGCCCGGAGCTCGACCTGCCCGAAGAGGCCAAGGCGACCCGCGGCAAGGCGGCCGAGCACGCCAAGTTCCAGGCCGAGGAGGACTCCGCCGGCATGGAGGAGCTGCGGTGACCGCCGAGGCCCGCGGGGCGGCCGGCGCGACCGAGGCGAAGCCGGGAAGGGGCCGTCGCGTCATCCTGTGGCGGCACGGCCAGACCTCCTGGAACGTGGACCGCCGCTTCCAGGGCTCCACGGACGTCGAGCTGACCGAGACGGGCATCGGGCAGGCCCGACGCGCCGCCCGGCTGCTCGCCTCCCTGAAGCCCGACGCCATCGTCGCCTCGGACCTCAAGCGCGCCGCGGCCACGGCCGCCGAGCTGGCCGTCCTCACCGGCCTCGAAGTCACCCACGACGAGGGCCTGCGCGAGACCTACGCGGGCGTCTGGCAGGGGCTGACCCACGAGGAGATCATCGCCCGCCACGGCGAGCAGTACGCCGCGTGGAAGCGCGGTGAGCCGGTGCGGCGCGGCGGGGGCGAGCTGGAGACCGAGGTCGCCGACCGCGCGGCCCCCGTGGTGCTGCGGCACGCCGACAAGCTCCCGGACGACGGCACGCTCGTCGTCGTCAGCCACGGAGGCACGATCCGCACGACCATCGGCCGGCTGCTCGGGCTGGAGTCCCGGCACTGGGAGAGCCTCGGCGGTCTGTCCAACTGCTGCTGGTCCGTCGTCGGCGAGGGCGTGCGCGGCTGGCGGCTCCTGGAGCACAACGCCGGCACGCTGCCTGAGCCGGTCCTCGGCGACGACGACTGAGGCGCGCCGGGCGGCTCTCCGTCCGGCCGCGGGGGCCCGGAGGGACCGGATTTCACTTTCCGGCAGGTCGCAGGCTAAAGTTCTTCTTGTTCGGCCCGCAGGGCGGGAAGAACGCAAGGGGCTATAGCTCAGTTGGTAGAGCGCCTGCATGGCATGCAGGAGGTCAGGAGTTCAATTCTCCTTAGCTCCACAGACCGACTCTCTCGAGTTGTCGGACAGCGTGATGAAAGATCCCGCTCCCGTATGGGGGCGGGATTTTTCGTTGTTCATCGCCGAGTTGGGGCCGCTTCTCCGAAGAATGTGCCGAAGCGGGCGCAGTTGGGCGGATCGATGCCGAAAGCCGCCTCGTGGACCCGCCGGAGGCGTCGCTCGGGCGGCGGTGGTGACACGGTCGGGCCGCGTGCCCCGTCGCCCCGCTCCCGGGCCGGCGGGTGCCGTGGTCTTGGGCACACTCATCTCGAACCCGCTTGAGTCACTTGGGGTCCCTGGGGCGTATACCTTTGCGGACGCGCTCCTGGCGTGCTCGTATGCGCCGGTCGCCGGAGCCGCACCGGGGGCCCGTGTCCGGACTGGTACGAAGGCGTCGCTGACCGTATTGCTCCGGCCGTGGCAGAATCAAACGGCCGGAAGGGGGCGCGGCCCGACGGGAGGGAGTAGCGATGCCTGCCAGCATCCTCGAGGAGGTCCACGATCTCCTCGGAGCGGCACCGAACAGCATGAAAGCCAACCTCCTTGACTGCCCTTCCTGCGGATCGGTCCACGTTGCCCAGGTTCTCGGTGACAACGGTGGAATCTCTTACGTGTGCACGGCCTGCGGCCACTGCTGGAGCTGACTGATGGGTGCGCACAGGCGGAAATGCGATTGGTGCGGCAGTGGTACGCCGATCGTCCGCGACATGGAGCCGGTCAACCACGACTACCAGTACTGGTGCGAGGAATGCGCGCGGGCGCTGATCATAAAAGGCGACCCGATCGAGACGTACCGCGAGCTGGAGGGCGAGCCGATCTACGCACGGCTCCTCGACGAACTCTGCACCCTCAAGCGCTTCTATTCGTTCGTCACGGCCTGACACCCCGCCACCGCGCGTCCGCGCGAGCGGGGACACGCGCCTCCGTGTGAGCGGGGACACCGCGGCCGCCCCGGAGCGGTCTCCACGCGCCCTCGGCGGGTCTTCGGCGCACCTTTCGCGCCCCGGAGGCCCGCGCGGCCGTCACGAGGCCCGTGAAGCCCGCCAGGAGCCGCGTCCGGAGGCCTTCGGGCATCCACCTTGTCGCGCCCCCGGCCGTGGCGGTGCGGCAGGCGGCCCTGGGCCGTCGCCGGCCGGCGGCTCCAGCTCGTACGAATGCGACATGAAGCCCGAATCGGTACACACGGGAAACGATTTGGTGGTTCACCAGGGGGACCGTGTAATGTTGGCGTCGCCGCCGGGGAAACCGGGCGACACGGTGAAAACGCGGTCTCGCCGCGTGGCCACAAGGGGCTATAGCTCAGTTGGTAGAGCGCCTGCATGGCATGCAGGAGGTCAGGAGTTCAATTCTCCTTAGCTCCACAGACGTTGAGAGCGGGCCACCCGATCAGGGTGGTCCGCTTCTTCGTTCTCCCAGTACTCCCAGTACTCCCGGTACGTCGCGTACTCCCACGGCGTCGCGGTGCCTCGCGCGGAACGTGCCGAAGGCCGCGTACCCCGTACGGACATGCCGAAGGCGGGCCACCTGTTCCCGGTGGCCCGCTCCTTCGTGTCAGCGGCCGCTGCCGAGCGCGCGGCGCCCACGCCCCTGCGAGAGGACCGGCAGGTTGCGCGACGGCGCCGCGCCCCGGGTGTCCTCCTCGATGCGCAGGGCCAGCGCCGGGCAGCGGCGCACCGCGCGCAGGGCCTTCGCCTCGGCGAACCGAGGCACCGGAGCCTGTGCGACGGTCGGGAAGCCGTCGGCGCCCAGTTCGAAGACCTCGGGAAGGAGGTCGGCGCACAGGCCGTGCCCGCGGCACAGCGTCCAGTCGACGAAGATCTTCTGGCGGCTGGGGCCCGTCTCCTGCTCGCCCGGGCCGCTCAGGATGCCCATGGGCACCTGACCGTCCTCGAAGAGCGGCAGAACGCCCTCCACGGGCCTTCCGCAGCCGTTTCCGAGGACGTGGGCGGCCAGGTCGTCCGTGAACGCCTTCAGGGTCGACTCGATGAACATCGCCGAGCCGTCCGGGTGGGAGCAGGCACCGCGCCGCTTCACGGACTTGGCGACCTGCTTCACCGCCTCCAGCGCGGCCGGACCGCCACCGTTGAGGATGTCCGCCAGGCCGCGCGCGGCGGCGGGCAGACCGAGGTAGCAGGGGCCGCACTGGCCCGCGCTCTCGTCGGCCAGCCACTGCGCCACGCGCAGCGACTCGCCCAGAGGGCAGGTCTCCTGGGTGATGGGCAGGATCGCGCCCGCACCGAGCGCACCGCCCACCGCGGCCAGGGAGTCCCGCGAGACGATCGCCTCGTTGACCGTCGCCGCGTCCAGCCACTTGCCGTGGTAGCCGCCGGTCAGCACGCCCTGGGGCATCGCCGGGGCGCCGGCGAGCTGCAGCACGTAGCGCAGCGGTACGCCGGTGGGGACCTCGATCACCATGGGGCGCGCGACCGCGCCCGAGACGGTGAGCATGACGGTGCCGGGCTCGTCGTACAGGCCCGTGTTGCGGTAGCGGTCGGGGCCGATGCGGGCGGCGATGGCGAGCTGCGCGAACGTCTCGGCGTTCGACAGCAGGGTGGGCGCGCCGCCGACGCCCGCCTGGGAGGCGCTGACCTTGCGGCCGGGCGGCACCGCGGGGCCGCCGTCGATCGAGCGGATCAGCGACGCGGCCGCGCCGGTCACCATCCGGATCGGGTTGCGCTGCACGCGCGCGCGAAGGGGCGAACCCCTCCGGTTGCTCAGCCCCCGCTCGGCCAGCGCCGCCTCCATGGAGCGCTGGGTCGACTCGCGGGTCACGCCGATCACGAGCTGGCGGGCGCCCATGGCCTCGGCGACCAGGAGAGCGCCGTCCAGGATGAGGTGCGGGGCACGGTTGATGAGCACCGTGTCCTTGCGGCAGGCCGGTTCGTCCTCGCTTCCGTTGACGACCACGACCGGGCGGATGCCCTTCTTGATGGCCGACTCGGCCACCGAGCGCAGTTTCTTGCCGAACGGGAAGCCCGCCCCGCCGCGACCTTTCAGATTGATGTCCTCGGCGAGGCTTGCGAGCTCTTCTCCGCCCAGCGGTTCGAGCGGACCGTGCACCTTCAGGTGCATGGGCAGATCAAGACGTTCAACCAGGTCGAAACCCGACGTGAGCTGCGGAAGTCCGACGACGCGGACCTCCGGGACGTCGGGCAGGGCCTCGTTCACTTAAAGCCTCCGGAAGGGGCATTCCATGATTCACCGGAGCCAGGAGCGTCGAAGGCGCCCGGCAGTACGTCAGTCGTGGGACCGCTGTCGTACGTGTCGTTGGTGTTGTACGTGCGGTAGGACGCGTTCGTCTCACCGGTGTTGTACACATCACTCGTGCCGTAGCCGCCGGCGGGCTGACCGCCGTAGACCGGGGTGGTGTATCCGGTGTCGTTGAGCGGGTCGTACGCCGATGCCGGGGCCTCGCCCACGGGGGCCGACTGGGGGACGGGCCAGGCCTGCGCGCCACCGTTGCCGACGCGGGGAAACGTCTCTGTGGGCTGCGCGTTCACGGGCATCTGGAACTGCTGCGTGGCGGGTGCGTCGCCGGGCGACGCGGTCCGGTAGGCGGCCGCGAAGCCGGCCGTGTCCGCCGTTCCCTGCGCGCCGCCGAACAGCGTGGACGAGGACTCCTTGCGCTCCTTGCGCGGGGAGGGGACGCCGTCGTCGCCCGCGGAACGGCGGTCGGCGCGGCCTCCCGCACCCTGCGGGGACTCCATCGCGGCCGCGCGGGACGCCTCCAGGTCCTCGCGGAACCCGCGGGCGTTGCCGCCGCCGATGAGCGCCAGGACCTTCGCGGCGACCTTGTGCTTGAAGGGGGCGGGGGAGGTCCGCAGCGCCAGGGCGCCCATGACCGCGAGCAGGCACAGGCTGTAGAGGATCGTGAAGATCGGCTTCGCCGCGCGACCCGCGTAGAGCCCGTGGACGAGCGCGGCGCACCAGGCCGGGTAGGCCAGCATGTGCATCGCGCGCCAGCGGGCCGCGACCGGCGCGGGCGAGGCGAAGGCGCTGCGCAGGGCGCCGGTGACGGCCGTGAAGATCATGAGCAGGCCGGCCAGGGAGCCGAGGCCGATGAGCCCGCCGATGCCCGTGAGGCCGAGGCTGAAGGGGACGAGGGCGGAGAGCAGGCTCGTGTGGTCGAGCGCGATCTTCACCGTGATGTGGAGCAGCAGGAAGGCGACCGAGGACACGGCGGTCGTCCGGTGCACGGCCTGGGCCACCAGCCGCTGGCGGGTGTTCAGGAAGATCCGGTCGGTCGCGACCAGCCCCCAGATCACCGAGCAGGACAGGGAGACCAGCGACAGGACGCCGGCGCCGAAGTTGAGGAAGTCCTGGACTGCGTTTCCTCCCACCAGCACGATCACGGGTATGAGGACCAGGACGACAGCCGTGGCCGCCCCGTAGGCCGAACGGCCCGCCCGGGGAAGCGAGCTGTTGTTGCGACGAGGGTTCATGAGGGGTACTCCCTACGGTTCGGGGAAGCGGTCCCGAAGGCGCACTCTAGGTCGAGAAAACGCGCCGAGCTCCACGTTTGAGTTATTGCGTTGTTACCAAAGGGCAATGAGGTCTTTGTGTTGTCCGCAAGCGTCCGTTAAGCGAAGTAAAATTTGAACTTCGGTCAACGAATTTTTGCCGCCCGTCGGGGTGGCGCGGGGTGCCGGCGGGCAGGGAAGCCCGTCGCGGCCCGTGCGGACGCTGCGGTACCCTGACGCCATGCGTGCCGTACGCCTTCTGCTTAGCGAGCCGCGCTGATCAGCCCCGACCGCTGACACATAGTGGTCGGCATCAGTGCGGCGTCCCCTCCTGTGCGAGGGGTTTTTTCATTTCTGCTGGCAGAGACGATCGATGGAGCTTTGAGGACATGAGCGAGACGAACACCGCTGCCGCCACCGCCGAGTCGGCCGCGCCGCACCGCTACACGGCCGCCCTGGCCGCCGACATCGAGGCACGCTGGCAGGACTTCTGGGACGCCGAGGGCACGTACGAGGCCCCGAACCCCACCGGCGACCTGGCCGGGGACCCGGAGCTGGCCGCGCGGCCCAAGAAGTTCATCATGGACATGTTCCCGTACCCCTCGGGTGCGGGTCTGCACGTGGGCCACCCCCTGGGCTACATCGCCACCGATGTATACGCCCGGTTCCAGCGGATGACGGGCCACAACGTCCTGCACACCCTGGGCTTCGACGCCTTCGGCCTGCCCGCCGAGCAGTACGCGGTGCAGACCGGCACGCACCCGCGCGTGTCCACCGAGGCCAACATGGAGAACATGAAGGTCCAGCTCCGCGCGCTGGGCCTGGGCCACGACAAGCGCCGGTCGTTCGCCACGATCGACCCGGAGTACTACAAGTGGACCCAGTGGATCTTCCTGCAGATCTTCAACTCCTGGTACGACGACGAGGCCGCGAAGGCCCGCCCCATCTCCGCGCTGATCGCCCAGTTCGAGAGCGGTGAGCGCGCCGTCCCCGCCGACGGCGGCACCTCGCGCGCGTGGAACGAACTGAGCGCCGCCGAGCGCGCCGACGTCCTGAGCGGCTACCGCCTGGCGTACGCCTCCGACGCGCCGGTCAACTGGTGCCCCGGCCTGGGCACCGTCCTGGCCAACGAGGAGGTCACCGCCGACGGCCGTTCCGAGCGCGGCAACTTCCCCGTCTTCAAGTCCAAGCTGCGCCAGTGGAACATGCGCATCACCGCCTACGCGGACCGCCTGCTGGACGACCTGGACGCGCTGGACTGGCCCGAGGCCATCAAGCTGCAGCAGCGCAACTGGATCGGCCGCTCCGAGGGCGCCCGCGTCGACTTCCCCATCGACGGCGAAGCGATCACGGTCTTCACCACCCGCCAGGACACCCTGTTCGGCGCCACCTACATGGTGCTGGCCCCGGAACACCCGCTGGTCGAGAAGTTCACCCCGGCCGCCTGGCCCGAGGGCACCCACGACGTGTGGACCGGCGGTCACGCGACGCCCTCCGAGGCCGTCGCCGCCTACCGCGCGCAGGCCGCCTCGAAGTCCGACGTCGAGCGCCAGGCCGAGGCCAAGGACAAGACCGGTGTGTTCACCGGCGCGTTCGCGACCAACCCCGTCAACGGCGAGAAGGTCCCGGTCTTCATCGCCGACTACGTGCTGATGGGTTACGGCACCGGCGCGATCATGGCCGTCCCGGCGCACGACACCCGCGACTTCGCGTTCGCGCGCGCCTTCGAGCTGCCCATGCGCTGTGTGGTCGAGCCCTCGGACGACCGCGGTACCGACGCCTCCACCTGGGACGACGCCTTCGCCTCGTACGACGCGAAGATCGTCAACTCCGCCGGTGACGACGTCTCCCTGGACGGCCTGGGCGTCGTCGACGCCAAGGCGCGCATCACCGAGTGGCTGGAGCGCCGCGGCATCGGCGAGGGCACCGTCAACTTCCGGCTGCGCGACTGGCTGTTCAGCCGCCAGCGGTACTGGGGCGAGCCCTTCCCGATCGTCTACGACGAGGACGGCGTCGCCCACTCGCTGCCCGAGTCGATGCTGCCGCTGGAGCTGCCCGAGGTCGAGGACTACTCGCCGCGCACCTTCGACCCGGACGACGCGAACACGTCCCCGGAGACCCCGCTGTCCCGCAACGAGGACTGGGTCGACGTCACCCTGGACCTGGAGGACGGCCGCGGCCCGCGCAAGTACCGCCGCGAGACCAACACCATGCCCAACTGGGCCGGTTCCTGCTGGTACGAGCTGCGCTACCTGGACCCGCACAACGACCAGAAGCTGGTCGACCCGGCCATCGAGCAGTACTGGATGGGCCCGCGCGAGGGCCAGCCCACCGGCGGTGTCGACCTGTACGTCGGCGGCGCGGAGCACGCCGTCCTGCACCTGCTGTACGCGCGCTTCTGGTCGAAGGTCCTGTTCGACCTGGGCCACGTCTCGTCGGCCGAGCCGTTCCACAAGCTGTTCAACCAGGGCATGATCCAGGCCTACGTGTACCGCGACAGCCGCGGTATCGCCGTACCGGCCGCCGAGGTGGAGGAGCGCGACGGCGCCTACTACTACCAGGGCGAGAAGGTCTCCCGGCTGCTGGGCAAGATGGGCAAGTCCCTGAAGAACGCGGTCACCCCGGACGAGATCTGCGCCGAGTACGGAGCGGACACCCTGCGCCTGTACGAGATGGCGATGGGCCCCCTGGACGTGTCCCGCCCGTGGGACACGCGCGCGGTGGTGGGCCAGTACCGCCTGCTGCAGCGACTGTGGCGCAACGTCGTCGACGAGACGACCGGCGACGTCACGGTCGTCGGCTCCGAGCCGGACGAGGACACCCTGCGTGCCCTGCACAAGGCGATCGACGGTGTGCGCCAGGACCTGGAGGGCATGCGGTTCAACACCGCCATCGCCAAGGTCACCGAGCTGAACAACCATCTGACCAAGACGGGCGGCCCCGTCGCGCGTCCGGTCGCCGAGGCCTTGGTGCTGATGGTCGCGCCGCTGGCCCCGCACATCGCCGAGGAACTGTGGCGCAAGCTGGGCCACGCCGACTCGGTCGTCCACCAGGACTTCCCCGTCGCCGACCCGGCGTACGTCGTCGACGAGGCCGTGACCTGCGTCGTGCAGATCAAGGGCAAGGTCAAGGCCCGCCTGGAGGTCTCCCCGTCGATCACCGACGCGGAGCTGGAGAAGGTGGCGCTGGCCGACGAGAAGGTCGTCGCGGCGCTGGACGGTGCGGGGATCCGCAAGGTGATCGTGCGCGCGCCGAAGCTGGTCAACATCGTCACGTCGTAGTCCCGCAGGTCCGGGCCGCGCGACGGCTCGGGGTAGTCCCCTACGGGCAGGTTCGGGGTTCTTCCGGAACCCCGGACCTGCCCGCAGCGTTTACCGTTGAGAGCGCGGCGCAAGCTGCCGCGGCCGGTCGGAGGAGGAGTGTGATGGGTACCGTGATCACCGTAATCGCCTTGCTCTTCCTGCTGTTCGTGGTGTTCGGCGCGTATGCGACGGTGAAGGTGATCGGCGCCGCCAAACGCGGTGTGGACCGCACGATCTCGCAGGCCCGCCGCACGGTCGAGGACACCACGCTGCGGGCGAAGACCTTCGCCCAGCCCGGCCCCCAGGGCGAGCTCGCCCAGCTCAGGCTGTCGCTGCGCACCTCGATGCGCGCCACCCAGGAAGCGCTGCAGGCGGGCGCCGCGGAGGACGAGTCCCTCAAGGAGTCCCTGAGCCTCTTCGAGCGGCTCAGCACCCACGGGCACGAGCTGGACGGCGAACTGAAGCGCCTGGAGACCGAGCCCGACCGCAACACGCTCGCCACCCGGCTCCCGGGCCTGCGCGAGCGCACCCGGCGGATCACGGAGTCGGCGGACTCGCTGCGCTGGGCCGCCCGCGACCGGGCCCACCGGTTCGCCGGCGACGACCTGGACACACTGAGCGCCCAGATCGACATGGAGGCCGGCGCCCTGCGCCACTGGACGAAGGAGCCGGGACCGCCCAGGTCCTGGCCCGACGCTCCGGCCGCGGACACGGAGACCTCCGGCGGACAGAGCGCGCCCGGGCCCCGGCAGTCCCGTCCCGACGACGGGGCCGGCCGTTCGGCCATCACGCCGCCCGGCCAACGGCCCACCTACCCTTGGCAGAAGAAGCCCCGGCCCGAGAGCACGACATGATCCAGCCGTTCCGACCGCAGGTGGAAGGGGCCGGGCTGCCGCGCACCGGTCCCGCCAGGTAACCTCCAGCTCATGTCCCGCCATGTCGCGATCGTCACCGATTCAACGGCCTACCTGCCGCCGCGGACGATGGAGCGCCACGGCATCACATCGGTTCCCCTGACCGTGGTCCTCGGAGACCAGGCACTCGAAGAGGGCACCGAGATCTCGGCCCGCTCCCTGGCCCAGGCGCTCCAGAAGCGGCGACCCGTCACGACCTCCCGGCCCAGCCCCGAGACCTTCGCCGCGACCTACCGCGAGGTCGCCGAGTCCGGCGCCACCGGCATCGTCTCGCTGCACCTCTCCTCCGAGTTCTCGGGCACCTACGACGCCGCGGTGCTCGCGGCGCGCGAGGCCCCGGTGCCGGTGCGCGTCGTCGACACCGGGATGGTCGCCATGGCCCTCGGGTTCTGCGCGCTGGCCGCCGCCGAGTCCGCCGAGGCCGGCGGAACCGTCGACGACGCGGTCACGGCCGCCGAGAAGCGGGCCGCCGGCATGTCCGCGCACTTCTACGTCGACACCCTCGACTACCTCCGCCGGGGCGGCCGGATCGGGGCCGCGCAGGCCCTGCTGGGTTCCGCGCTCGCGGTGAAGCCGCTGCTGCAGCTCCGCGACGGCCGCATCGAACTCCTGGAGAAGGTCCGGACGTCGTCCAAGGCGATCGCGCGGCTGGAAGAGATCGTCGTCGACCGGGCGGGCGGCGCCCAGGTCGACATCGCCGTCCACCATCTGGCGGCCCCCGAGCGGGCCTCGGCCCTCGCGGACCGGCTGCGGGCACGGGTACCGGGACTGGCCGAACTGCACGTGAGCGAGGTGGGCGCGGTGATCGGGGCCCACACCGGGCCCGGGCTGCTGGCGGCGGTGGTCTCGCCCCGATGAGGGGGCGGGCGCCCGTGTCGTTCGCGTCACCTGCGTGCGTCGCTCGTGCGGGTGATGGAGTTGTCCACAACTGGGCCGCTGTCCACCGGAATTGAGCATGATCATCGCGAGGGTGGCGGGTTGCCGCATCCTCGCCGCATGGAACTTCGATCGAGCTCACGCACCGCGACTCCGACCAGTGGCCCGGGCCGTGGCCCGCTCTCCGACAGCCGCAGCCGTCATCGCCGCCACGACCGGCGGACCCGGACCCGCCGCCACGAGGCCTCGGCCGCGGCCCTCCGGCTGCGCGCCGACGCCCTCTTCACCGAACACGCCCAGGGACGGCGCGAGTCGGGGAACGGCCCACCGGAGCCGGACCGCGACGACGGGGACGCGGGAAGGCTGCCCGCGAGTTGGTCGCCCCCGGCCGAACTGAACGTGGGTGAGCCGGCCGGGAGCGAACCCACCGTCGATGAACCGGTCTCGTCCGGTGCGGACGGGGAGGCGGGCGCCTGGCGGGACCGGGCCGGACTCGCCGTGCGGGAGCGGCTGCCGCTGTGGCTGCAGTCGCGGTGCGGTCTGGAGCGCAGGAGCGTGGCCGCGCTGACCGTGCTGCTGGCCGTGGCCGCCGTCTTCGCCGTGCAGCACTTCTGGACCGGCCGGACGCGGCCCGTCCGGGCCCCGGAGGTGATGAGCGCCGCCGCGCCGTACGCCGGGAAGCACGCGCCGGGTGACCGGCAGGGCGGGGAATCCGCTGTCCCGGCCGGAGCTCCGAGCGGGCCCGGCGCCGGTGGGGGCGTGGTCGTCGTGGACGTGGGCGGAAAGGTGCGCAGCCCGGGACTCCAGCGGTTGCCGGCCGGGTCCCGCGTCGAGGACGCTCTGCGCGCCGCCGGGGGACTACGGCCCGGCACGGACTCCGACGGCCTCAACCGCGCCCGCTTCCTCGTGGACGGCGAACAGATCATGGTCGGCGTGACCGCGCCCCCGACGGGAGCCGGATCGGGTGGTGCCGGTGGTGGGCCGTTCGGCGCCGGGGGATACGCGGCGGGAGGGGTGCCGTCCGCGCCGATTCCCCTCAACACGGCCACCGTGGACCAGTTCGACAGCCTGCCCGGGGTCGGACCCGTCCTGGCCCGGCACATCGTCGACTACCGCGCGGCGCACGGCGGTTTCCGCTCGGTCGACGAGCTCCGCGAGGTGAACGGGATCGGAGACCGCCGCTTCGCCGATCTCCGGGACCTGGTGCGGCCGTGAGCGGCTCCGGGGTGAGGACCCGGAGGGCGGGCCCGGTGGCCGACGGGTCGGTGACGGAGCCCGGGGATTCGCAGGCGTCCTCGGGGCGCCCTGAGGGGTTCCCCGGCGGCACCGGCCGCAGGCCCGTGCACGCGGCCTCGGGGAGACGGCTGGGGGACTCGCACCCGAGGACGGAGGGGCCGACCGACCTCCGGCTCGTGGCCCCCGCGGCGGCCGCCTGGCTCACGGCGGCGGTGGGCGTCGGAGCGTCGCCGGGCTGGGTCACGGTCGTCGTGGCCGCGTCCCTGGCCGCGGCGGGTGCGCTGCTGGCGATGGGGCGGAGGGGCGCTCGGGCCGGGCAGGGAGATCCGGGCGTCCGGCGGGGAGCCACTGGTGACGTTCGGCAAGAACATTCGGGTGCCGGTGCGGGTGCCGGTGCGGGTGGCGGTGCGGGCGCCTGCGCGGGAGCAGACGCAGATTCGGGCGCCGGGAGGGGAGGTTCCGTTGCAGGGAGGGCAGGTTCCGCTGCGGGGCGGGTGCGAGCGGGCGGCCCGGTCGCGGAGCCGGCACCGGTCGTGGAGCCGGCACCTGTCGCGGAGCCGGAACCGGTCGCGTCGCGTCGGTGGGCGCGGCGGCCCGGTCCCGGAGCGGTGCGGCCCGGGTTGTGGGTGTCCGTCGCGGCCGTGCTCCTCTGCGCAGGCGCCGCCGCGGCCTCCGCGGGGCTGCACGCGGCGGACCTGAGACGCGGCCCCGTCCCCGCGCTCGCGGAGAGCTTCGCCGACGTGACGGCGGAGGTGGAGATCACCTCCGATCCCCGCCTCACCCGGCCCCGGATCAACGGCGACCACATCGCCCCGACGGCCCTGATGTTCGACGCCGACGTCACACGGGTCATGCAGCCGGACGGCACGGTCCTGGCCACCCGGACACCGGTGCTGGTGATCGTCGACGCCCGCTCGCGACGAGGCGCGCCCCGGGAGGGCGGCGACCGCTCGCCCTGGCTGTCGCTGCTGCCGTCGACCCGGCTGAGGGTGGCGGCGCGGGTCGTGCCCGCACTGTCGGACGGGGAGGACATCGCCGCGGTGCTGCGGGTACGGGGGAGCGCGCCGCCGCGGGTGGTCGCGGCGCCGTCCGGTCCGCAGCGGTTCGCTGACCGGCTCCGCGAAGGGCTGCGCGAGGCGACCGACGGCCTGGACGCGGACGCGCGGGCCCTGCTGCCAGGGCTGGTGGTGGGGGACACCTCACGTGTCACGCCGGAGCTGGACGACGCCTTCAAGGCCACCGACCTCACGCACCTCCTCGCCGTCAGCGGGGGCAATCTCGTCATCGTCCTCGCCCTGTTCACCGGACCACCCGGCCTCGCCCAGCGGGTGGAGCGCCGGGGCCTGGCCTCCCGGCTCGGGGTTCCGCTGCGGGCGACGGCCCTGCTCGGCGGGACGCTCACGCTCGCCTTCGTCGTCGTGTGCCGGCCGGACCCGAGCGTGCTGCGGGCGGCGGCCTGCGGAGGGATCTCGCTGCTCGCCATCGCGACCGGGCGCCGCAGATCGCTGGTCCCAGCGCTGGCCGCCGCAGTTCTGGTCCTGGTGCTGTACGACCCCTGGCTCGCCCGCAGTTACGGCTTCCTGCTCTCCGTCCTCGCGACCGGAGCCCTGCTCACGCTCGCCCCGCGCTGGAGCGCGGCCCTGCAGCGGCGCCGGGTGCCGCCGCGTTTGGCGGAGGCGCTGGCCGCGGCGGCCGCCGCGCAGGCGCTGTGCGCGCCGGTGGTGGCCGTGCTGTCGGCCCGGGTGAGTCTGGTGGCGGTGCCGTGCAATCTCCTCGCGGAGTTCGCGGTCACACCCGCCACGGTGCTGGGCTTCGCGACCCTGGCGACCGCCCCCTGGGCGATGCCCGTGGCCAAGGTCCTGGCGTGGTGGGCGAGTTGGCCCGCCCGGTGGATCGCGGGCATCGCGCGCACAGGGGCGGCGCAACCCGGTGGGGGAGTGGACTGGCCGGACAGTTGGACAGGGGCCCTGCTGCTGGCTCTCGTCACCGTGGCCGGCGTGGTTGTCGGGCGCCGGCTGCTGAGACATCCGTTGCCGAGTGCCGTGGGCGCGGTGCTGCTCCTGCTGTTCGTGGTCCAGCCGCCGCCGCTGACGCGGGTGATCACGGGATGGCCGCCGCCCGGCTGGAGGTTCGCGATGTGTGACGTCGGGCAGGGCGACGCGAGCGTGCTCGCGGTGGGTGACGGCAGCGCGGTGGTGGTGGACGCGGGGCCCGACCCGGTGCTGGCCGACCGGTGTCTGAGCACGCTCGGGGTCACCAGGATCCCGCTCGTCGTCCTGACGCACTTCCACGCCGACCATGTCGGGGGCCTGCCCGGGGTGCTCCGGGGGCGTTCGGTGGGCGCGATCGAGACAACGGGCTTCGAAGAACCGCCGGATCAGGCCGAGTTCGTACGGCGGGAGGCGAGCGCACGGCACATCCCGCTGACGCGGGCCGTGGCGGGGGAGAGGAGGAGCGTGGGACCTCTGGACTGGCGGGTGCTGTGGCCGCCGCCCGATCAGATGCCGCCGCCGGACGGCCCGAACGACGCCAGCGTCACCCTGCTCGTGCGGTCCGCGGGGCTGCGGCTGTTGCTGCTGGGCGACCTGGAGCCGCCCGCCCAGCAGGCCCTGGTGAGATCGCCGGCCGCCGAGGGGCTGGACGGTGTGGACGTGCTCAAGGTGGCCCATCACGGATCGGCGTATCAGGATCCGGAGCTCATACGCAGGGCGGCTCCGCGGCTCGCGCTCATCTCGGTCGGTGGCGACAACCCTTACGGTCACCCCGCCCCGAGCACGGTCGCGGCGCTGCGGGCCGGGGGCGCGGTGGTGCTGCGGACCGACGAGGACGGTGATCTCGCGGTCACCGGTGCGGGCGAAGGGATGGGTGTGGCGCGACACTGAAGGCATGAACTCCGCACAGGCCGACGCCTACCTTCGCCGCATCGGGGCCCAGCACCCGGCATGGCCCACGTCCGATGTGCTCCGCGAGCTGCAGCTCTGCCATCTGCGGACGGTGCCGTTCGAGAATCTGTCGATCCATCTCGGCGAGGAGATCGTGCTGGAGGAGAAGAGGCTGCTGGACAAGGTGGTGGGCGCTCGCAGAGGGGGCTTCTGCTACGAACTGAACGGCGCGTTCGCGGCGTTGCTGGCGGCGCTGGGCTACGACGTGACCCTGCTCGCGGCGCGGGTGTACGGGGACGACGGGAAGCCCGGGATCCCTTACGACCATCTCGCGCTGCGGGTGCGGACGGTGGACGGCGGCGACTGGCTGACCGACGTCGGGTTCGGGGCGCACAGCCACTATCCGCTGCTGTTCACGGAGCGGGGCGAACAGCGGGATCCCGGTGGGATGTTCCGGGTCGTGGAGTCGGGGCCGGACGCGGCGGGGGTGCGGGGGGCGGGCGGTTCCCGGGAACTTGAGGACCTCGACGTCCTCCTGGGCGACAAGCCCCAGTACCGGCTGGAGGTGCGGCCGCGTGTCCTCGGGGACTTCCGTGTCGGAGCCTGGTGGCACGCCACCTCGCCGCAGTCGCACTTCACCCGGTCGCTGGTGTGCTCACGGGTGACCGAGGACGGGGGCCGGATCACGCTCAGCGGCCGCAAGTTCACCGTGTCGACGGCCGACGGGACCAAGGAGGTGACGGAACTCGCGACCGACGAGGAGGTGCTGGCCACCTACCGGGAACGCTTCGGGATCGAGCTGGACCGGGTGCCGGTGGTCAAGGAGTTCGGGTGACCGCGCCGGGAAGCCGCGCAGATCACACGCTCCGGACGGGGATCCCGGCGTCCGGCGCGTCGGGCGTACCGGAAAATGTCCGGGTGAGCGATGTGAGACATGTACTGGTGCTGCCCGACCGTGACGCCGCGGAGGAGGCGGCGGAGGCCGTCGGTGACCGGTTCGGGCTGGCGGAGGAGCCGCAGCTCGTGCGGGACGCACTCGCGGGCGAGGACGACGCCGAGGACGCGCAGTGGCTGGTGGTGCTGGCGGACCCCGAGTCACGGCTCGACCCGAAGGAACTGGACGAGTTCGCGGCCGAATGGGACGGCTGGCACGAGGAGCCCTGACCGAGCCGCTCCGGGCGGGCTCGGCCGACCCTCACGCCCGGTCCCTCGCGCCGGGCTCGGCTCCCCGGGGCTAGGGCGTTCCGCTCGGGCGCCGAGGTCCCACGAGCCGGGGCCGGCCCGACCCGGGGCCGGCCCGACCCGGGGCCGGCGCGACCCGGGGCCGGCCCGACCCGGGGCCGGCGCGACCCGGGCTCGGCCCGCTCGCGCCTGACGCGCCCGGTGCCCGCCCGCCCGGTCCCCCCGCGCCCGGTCCTCGCCGGGCTCCGTCGGTCGGGGGAGGCCGGATCTCCGTGGGCCGCGGTGGGCGACGTCTGTTGTCAGTGGCGCGTGGGATGCTTTCCGTGATGGCCAAGAAGACCGCACAAGACGACCCTCTCGCCCCTCTCACGCTGGCAGTGGGCCAGGAGGATCTCCTGCTCGACCGTGCCGTGCAGGAGGTGGTGGCCGCAGCCAGGGCCGCCGACGCCGACACGGACGTCCGGGACCTCACCCCGGACCAGTTGCAGCCGGGCACGCTCGCCGAGCTGACGAGCCCGTCGCTCTTCGCCGAGCGCAAGGTCGTGGTCGTCCGCAACGCCCAGGACCTGTCGGCCGACACGATCAAGGACGTCAAGGCGTATCTGGGGGCTCCCGCCGAGGAGATCACCCTGGTGCTCCTGCACGCGGGCGGGGCCAAGGGCAAGGCGCTGCTCGACGCCGCGCGCAAGGCGGGCGCGCGGGAGGTCGCGTGCCCCAAGATGACGAAGCCGGCGGACCGGCTGGCGTTCGTGCGGAGCGAGTTCCGGTCGCTGGGCCGGGCGGCCACCCCGGAGGCCTGCCAGGCGCTGGTGGACTCCATCGGGAGCGATCTGCGGGAGCTGGCGTCCGCCGTGTCGCAGCTCACCGCGGACGTCGAGGGGACGATCGACGAGGCCGTGGTCGGGAGGTACTACACCGGCCGGGCCGAGGCCTCCAGCTTCACCGTGGCCGACCGGGCCGTGGAGGGGCGGGCCGCCGAGGCGCTGGAGGCGCTGCGCTGGTCGCTGTCGACCGGCGTGGCCCCCGTCCTGATCACCAGCGCGCTCGCGCAGGGAGTGCGGGCGATCGGCAAGCTGTCCTCCGCGCGGGGCGGCAGGCCCGCCGATCTGGCCCGTGAGCTCGGGATGCCGCCATGGAAGATCGACCGCGTGCGCCAGCAGATGCGGGGCTGGACGCCGGACGGGGTCGCCATGGCGCTGACGGCGGTCGCGGAGGCGGACGCCGGGGTGAAGGGCGGCGGGGACGACCCGGAGTACGCCCTGGAGAAGGCCGTCGTGGCCGTCGCCCGCGCGGCCCGATCCGGCCGTCGCTAGCCCCACCAGGCACGCCGCGCCCCCGACGACCCGGTGGTGCACCGAAGACACCGCGGAACACCGAAGGCCCCGCTCGTTCTCCCGGGGAAGGGAGGAGCGGGGCCTTCGGTTCGAGCCTGTGGATTCACGCCCGCGTGGCGAACGCAGATCGTGCGCGAATCCGGGGGTGTCGGGTCGGGAGCGGAGAGAGAGGGCCCGCTCGGGTCCGGCCGACGGTCACGTCAAGTAAGTCAGGATCGGGCTCCGGAGAGCCCGGCCGACTCAGCCCTGGAGGGAGGCGACCTTAGAAGCAAGCGCCGACTTCTTGTTGGCGGCCTGGTTCTTGTGGATGACGCCCTTCGAGACGGCCTTGTCGAGCTTGCGCGAAGCCTCGCGCGCCGCGACGGTGGCCTTCTCGACGTCACCCGCGGCAGCAGCCTCGCGGGCCTTGCGGATCGCGGTCTTCAGAGAGGACTTGACGGCCTTGTTGCGCAGCCGGGCCTTCTCGTTGGTCTTGATCCGCTTGATCTGGGACTTGATGTTCGCCACTGATGAGCCTTTACAGGTTCAGGCGCGTGAGACGGCACGTCTCACCCGCCGTTTGATTTTCTTGGGTGCGTCCCCTGCAGAGAGGGCATGAGACACAGCCACCCAGGCTACCAGCCCCCGCACGACCGGCCCAAACCGGCCGTGTGCTCCCGCGCCGGGAGCGGTCGCCGATGTCCTGGTCAGGGCCTTCGGGGCGGGCGCAGCCGTCCCTCTCGCGCGGCCCACACCGGTCGCAGCCCGCCGCGCGTGGGACCATGGAATCTACGTATCGATCCGACCCGAGGCGACAGGCGCCTCAAGAGACAGGACCCTGCGTGCCCGCGACCCCTAACAATGTGCCCGAGCCGAGCCGTACCGACCCGGCTCTGATCCGCAATTTCTGCATCATCGCGCACATCGACCACGGCAAGTCCACGCTCGCCGACCGCATGCTCCAGCTCACGGGGGTGGTCGAGCAGCGGCAGATGCGTGCTCAGTACCTCGACCGGATGGACATCGAGCGCGAGCGCGGCATCACGATCAAGTCCCAGGCGGTCCGGCTGCCCTGGGCCCCGTCCCAGGATCCGGGCAGCACCCACATCCTCAACATGATCGACACCCCCGGGCACGTCGACTTCACGTACGAGGTGTCGCGGTCCCTGGCGGCCTGTGAGGGCACGGTCCTGCTCGTCGACGCCGCCCAGGGGATCGAGGCGCAGACCCTCGCCAACCTCTACCTGGCGATGGAGAACGACCTCAAGATCATCCCCGTACTGAACAAGATCGACCTGCCGGCCGCCCAGCCGGAGAAGTTCTCCGAGGAGCTCGCCAACCTCATCGGCTGCGACCCCGCGGACGTCCTCAAGGTCTCCGCGAAGACGGGCCTGGGCGTCGAGGCGCTGCTCGACAAGGTCGTCGCCGAGATCCCCGCCCCGGTCGGCGTCCAGGACGCCCCCGCGCGCGCGATGATCTTCGACTCGGTCTACGACTCGTACCGCGGTGTCGTGACGTACGTCCGTGTCATCGACGGGCAGCTCAACAAGCGTGAGCGCATCAGGATGATGTCCACCGGCGCCACGCACGAGCTGCTGGAGATCGGCGTCTCGGCCCCCGAGATGAAGGCGGCCGACGGGCTCGGTGTCGGCGAGGTGGGCTACCTCATCACCGGCGTGAAGGACGTCCGCCAGTCCAAGGTCGGTGACACGATCACCACCCTGCACAAGGGCGCCACCGAGGCGCTCGGCGGGTACAAGGACCCCCGGCCCATGGTCTTCTCGGGCCTGTACCCGCTGGACGGCTCCGACTACCCCGAGCTGCGCGACGCCCTGGACAAGCTCCAGCTCAACGACGCGGCGCTGGTGTACGAGCCGGAGACCTCCGCGGCGCTGGGCTTCGGCTTCCGTGTCGGCTTCCTCGGACTGCTGCACCTCGACGTGATCCGTGAGCGGCTGGAGCGCGAGTTCGGGCTCGACCTGATCGCGACCGCCCCGAACGTGGTCTACCGCGTCGAGATGGAGGACCGCAGCGAGCACACGGTCACCAACCCGAGCGAGTTCCCCGAAGGCAAGATCGACAAGGTGTACGAGCCGGTCGTGCGGGCCACGATCCTCGCCCCCTCGGAGTTCATCGGCGCGATCATGGAGCTGTGCCAGACCCGGCGCGGCACCCTGCTCGGCATGGACTACCTCTCCGAGGACCGGGTCGAGATCCGCTACACCCTGCCGCTCGCGGAGATCGTCTTCGACTTCTTCGACCAGCTCAAGTCCAAGACCCGCGGCTACGCCTCGCTGGACTACGAGCCCACCGGCGAGCAGGCCTCCAGCCTGGTCAAGGTCGACATCCTGCTGCACGGCGACAAGGTCGACGCCTTCTCGGCGGTCACCCACAAGGACGCCGCGTACGCGTACGGCGTCCGGCTGGTCGCCAAGCTGCGCGAGCTGATCCCGCGGCAGGCCTTCGAGGTGCCCATCCAGGCGGCCATCGGCTCCCGGGTCATCGCCCGCGAGACGATCCGCGCCATCCGCAAGGACGTCCTCGCCAAGTGCTACGGCGGTGACATCTCCCGTAAGCGGAAGCTGCTGGAGAAGCAGAAGGAGGGCAAGAAGCGGATGAAGATGGTGGGCTCTGTGGAAGTTCCGCAAGAGGCCTTCATCGCCGTGCTCTCCAGCGACGACAGCGCCGGTTCGGCCAAGGGCAAGAAGTAGCCACGCCGAATCCCGGGATTTCAGGGCCCGTCGCGCTCCGGCGCGGCGGGCCCTGTGCTTGTCTCAGGGGTGTGTCCTGCGGGAAGTGGCCGGGAAGTGACCGGCCGCCGCCTCTTACGCACCGGCCGGACGCGCTCTAGTCTGATCTCTGCTCGGTAGTTACTCGCGAGTTAAACAACAGCCGCAATTGAGCCAGCCGCACTGCCGCGGGCCCCGGAGGATGTCGTGAGCGACACACAGACCCTGATCGAGAACCGTCCGCCGTCCGTCGCCGCCCTCTTCCTGGAGCGCGTGGCGGCCACACCCGACGCCGAGGCATACCGCTACCCGGTACCGGCCCCGGGCGACGGGCCGGACGAGTGGAAGTCGCTGACCTGGGCGCAGTCCGCCGAGCGGGTCTACGCCATCGCGGCCGGTCTCATCGAACTCGGCGTCCAGCCGGAGCAGCGCGTCGCGCTCGCCTCCTCGACCCGGGTCGAATGGATCCTGGCCGACCTCGGCATCCTGTGCGCGGGCGCGGCCACCACGACCGTGTATCCGCAGACCAACGCCGAGGAGTCGGCGTTCATCCTGTCCGACTCCGCGAGCCGGGTCCTCATCGCCGAGGACGCCGCCCAGCTCGCCAAGGCCCGGGAGAAGCGCGCGGAGCTCCCCGAGCTCACGCACGTCGTGGTCGTCGACGCGGAGGGCGTGGAGAGCGAGGACTGGGTCCTGACGCTCGCCGAGCTGGAGGCGCGCGGCTCCGCCTACCTGGAGAAGCACCCCGAGCTGATCAAGGAGCGCGTCGGCGCGATCACCGCCGACCAGCTCGCGACCCTCATCTACACCTCCGGCACCACGGGCCGCCCCAAGGGCGTCCGCCTGCCGCAGGACAACTGGTCGTACATGGCGAAGGCCATCTCCGCGACCGGCCTGGTCAGCCAGGCCGACGTGCAGTACCTGTGGCTGCCGCTCGCGCACGTCTTCGGCAAGGTCCTGACCTCCGGCCAGATCGAGGTCGGACACGTGACCGCCGTCGACGGCCGCGTCGACAAGATCATCGAGAACCTGCCGATCGTGCAGCCGACGTACATGGCGGCCGTCCCGCGCATCTTCGAGAAGGTCTACAACGGGGTCGCGGCCAAGGCGCGGGCCGGCGGCGGCGCCAAGTACAAGATCTTCCAGTGGGCCGCCGAGGTCGCCCGCGAGTACGCGAAGGCGAGCCAGGACAACTTCCGCCGTACGGGTTCGGCCTCGGTGCCGTTCGCGCTCGGCGCCAAGCACAAGGTCGCCGACGCGCTCGTCTTCGCCAAGATCCGCGAGGCCTTCGGCGGCAACCTGCGGGCCTGCATCTCCGGCTCCGCCGCGCTCGCGCCGGAGATCGGCTACTTCTTCGCCGGCGCCGGCATCCACATCCTCGAAGGCTATGGACTCACCGAGTCCTCCGCCGCCTCCTTCGTGAACCCGGGCGAGGCCTACCGCACCGGCACGGTCGGCAAGCCGCTGCCCGGCACCGAGGTGCGCATCGCGGACGACGGCGAGATCCTGCTGCGCGGCCCCGGCATCATGGAGGGCTACCACGGGCTGCCCGAGAAGACCGCCGAGGTCCTGGAGGCCGACGGCTGGTTCCACACCGGCGACATCGGCGAGCTGTCCGCGGACGGCTATCTGCGGATCACCGACCGCAAGAAGGACCTCATCAAGACCTCGGGCGGCAAGTACATCGCGCCCGCCGAGGTCGAGGGACAGTTCAAGGCCGTCTGCCCGTACGTCTCCAACATCCTCGTGCACGGCGCCGACCGGAACTTCTGCACCGCGCTCATCGCCCTCGACGAGCCGTCGATCCTCGACTGGGCCAAGGACAACGGCCTGGAGGGCAAGTCGTACGCCGAGGTCGTCGCGGCGCCCGCCACCGTCGCCCTCGTCGAGGGCTACGTGAAGGAGCTCAACGCGGGCCTCCAGCGCTGGCAGACCATCAAGAAGTTCCGTCTGCTGCCCCGTGACCTGGACGTCGAGCACGGCGAGATCACCCCGAGCCTCAAGCTGAAGCGCCCGGTCGTCGAGAAGGCGTACAAGCACCTGATCGACGACATGTACGCGGGCAGCCGCGAGGCGTAGCCGGCCCCGGCGCCCCTCGGCGCTCCGGCACCCCGGCTTCCGGTCCGTTCCGTACGGGCCGGAAGCCGGGGTGCTCACGCTCTCCCGTCCGTCGCGTCCGGCCTGCCCGTCGCGTCCGTCCCGTCCGGCCTATCCGTCCCGTCCGTCCTGTCCGGCCTATCCGTCCCGTCTCCGCCGCATCCTGCCCAGCAGTTCGTCCATCCGCCGTATCTGGTCACGGAGTGCGGGCACGTCGGGGGCGCCGCCCGCCGCCAGGTCCGTGTCCATCCTCCCCAGGCGGGCGGCGAGTTCGTCGAACTGGTCCTGCTCCCGGGCGAGCAGGCACTCCAGTTGGCGGTTCTTGCGGTGCAGGTCGAGGAAGACGCTGACCTTGGCGCGCAGGACCCACGGGTCGAACGGCTTCGTCAGGTAGTCCGCGGCGCCCGTCGCGTAGCCGCGGAAGGCATAGCCCGCGTCGGTGTCGGTGCCCGTCAGGAAGATGATGGGCACGTCCTTGGTCCGGTCGAGCCGCTTGATGTTCGCGGCCGTCTCGAATCCGTCCATGCCCGGCATGTGGATGTCGAGCAGGACGACCGCGAACCGCTGCCGGGTCAGCGCCTCCACCGCCTCCTCACCCGAACGCGCCCGTACCAGCGGCTCGTTGAGGGAACGCAGGACGGCCTCGAGGGCGACCAGGTTGTCCTCCATGTCGTCGACGAGGAGGATGCTCGCGCCCTCGTCGGTCGTCGTCTCGGCGCTCATGATGGCGGTGCCTCACTCGGTCCGTGGTCTTCTCGGTGCCTCGCGGGTCCGGCGGCCGGTCCATGCCCCGCGGCCGGTCCACGACCCGCCTCGGGCCCCCCGCCGAAGCCGCCCTTCCGCGCCGTCGTCGCGGCGAGCGGCGCACGCGGGTCGGATGCTCGATTCTGTCCGTCTTCGGGCACATCCATACCACTGTTCTCACTCATGACGGCCCACTTCGGTGACTCGGCGCTTATGAGCGCCGCCAGTCTGTCACCCTGGCCGCATCGTCCGAGGTGTCTTCGTCCGAACTGCCCAGGGAGCCGCACAGTGGGGGCCATTCCGACGCAACGGGAGTCCACGGCGTGCGCACCGGACGCGCTCGCGCACCACCCCACCGGCCGGGACGTCGTGTCGCGCACATCGTTGCCGGGCACTCCGCTCGCTCCCGCGGCCGCGCGCCGGTTCCTCCGTGACACGCTCCTGAGCTGGGCCGAACGGGCCCTGCCCGGCGTCGAGATCATCGACGACCGGCTCATGGAGGACGCGTCCGTCGTGGTCAGCGAGCTCGTCACCAACGCCGTCGTGCACGCGGGCACCGACGTCGAGCTGCTGTGCCGTCTCGAGTGCCCGGCCGACGGCCCGCCCGGCCCGCTGGTCGTCGAGGTCTCCGACCGGCATCCCTCGCGCGCCATACGGGAGGAGGACAGGGCCGAACCGCCCTACGGGACACCGGAGTACGGGCGGGGTCTGCGCCTCGTCTCCGCGCTCTCCGAGGCCTGGGGGATCACGTACCGTCCGGGCGTCAAGACGGTGTGGTCCAGGCTGCTGACCGACGGGGCCGCCGCGGCCCTGCCGGGGGCGGGCGCCTTCACGGAGGCCGACGACCCGCGCCGGCCGCTCCGTTTCGACGACGTGGGCGCTCTCCCGGGGCCGGGCGCCTTCAGCGACGCCGACGGACTCCCCGACGGGCTTCCCGGTGAGCTCGTGGGACCGGGCGGATTCACCGACGCCGACGGGCTCGCGGGCGGGCTCGCACGTGCGCTCCCCGAGGCTTTCCCCGGACCGGGCGGGTTCGCCGGGGCCGACGGCCCCACCGGTGCGGCGGCCGGTTCGGAGCCGGCCGGGGCCGGGGCCACCGGGTACGCCGAGGTGCTGGTCCCGGAGTACGGGCCGGGTGCCGACGGGTTGATCCCGGAGTACGGAACCGGCGGCGACGGGCTGGTCCCGGGCTACGGACCGGGTGCCGGCGGTGAGCCGTATCGGGCCGTGTCCGCGTCCGGGGCGGACCGGAGCACCCCGCGGGGCCCCGACTGGCTCGACCGGGGCGCCCTCTCCTTCCTCGCCGAGGCCTCCGACCTGCTCGCGGGACAGCTCGACGAGGACCTGGTCGCCGCGCTGGCCGGACAGCTCCTCGTCCCGCGCCTCGCCGACTGGTGCGCCGTATGGCTGGAGGACGAGGCCACCGACCGGGCGGGCGGGCTCGGACTGGCCCTCGGCCCCCGCCTCGCCCGGGTCTGGCACGGCCGCGAGAACCTGATCGAGGGCCTGCGCCAGGCTCTGGAGAAGGACCCGCCGCGGCTGCCCGACGCGGTGCGCTCGCGCGCCGTCCCGGTGCCGTGGCCCGGCGGGGCGCTGGGCGCCCGCGGGGCGGCACTCGCGTACCGGCTGATCGCGGGCGGGCGGCCGCTGGGCACGCTCGTCATCGGGCGGGCCGGACCGCCCGACTTCCCCGACGAGGTCACCGGGCTCGTCGAGGACCTCAGCCGCCGGATCGCCCTGGCCATCGGCGCGGCCCGTCAGTACGCGCGCCAGGCCACCATCAGCCGGGTCCTGCAGCGAGGGCTGCTGCCGGGCGCGGTCGCCGAGATCCCCGGGGTGCGCAGCGCCCTCGTCTACGAACCGCTCGACAAGGGCGGGCCGAGCGGTGACTTCTACGACGTGTTCCCGGCGGGCGACGGGCGCTGGTGCTTCGCGGTCGGCGACGTCCAGGGCAAGGGGCCCGAGGCCGCCGTCGTGATCGGCCTGGCCCGGCCCTGGCTGCGGCTCCTGGCCCGCGAGGGCTACGACGTCGCGGACGTCCTCGACCGTCTCAACCAGCTCCTCCTCGACGACGCTACGGAGGCGGCGGACGCGGCCGCCCGCGCGCTCGTGGCCGCGGGCGGACCCGGGCTCGGCACCGACCTCGGCCCGCAGACGCGCTTCCTGTCGATGCTCTACGGCGAGCTGGTCCCCTTCGAGGGCGGAGTGCGCTGCACCCTGGCCTCGGCGGGGCATCCGCTGCCGCTGCTGCTGGGTCCCGACGGCGGCGTAAGGGAGGTGGCCCGGCCGCAGACCCTGCTCGGCGTCTTCGAGGACCCCGAGTACACCTCGGAGTCCTTCGAGCTGTACCCGGGGGACACGCTCCTGTGCGTCACCGACGGGGTGACGGAGCGGCGCGACGGGTCCCGTCAGTTCGACGACGAGGACGGCCTCGCGCACGCCCTCGCGGGCTGCGCCGGTCTGAACGCCGAGATGATCGCGGAACGGATCCGCGCGCTGGTCCACGCCTTCGGCCCCCGCCCGCCCGAGGACGACATGGCCCTGCTGGTGTTACAGGCCGAATGACGGGCTCCGCCCGTGAGGCAGGCCGCGTGACAGGCCTCCGCCCGTGACGCGGGCCGGGTGACGGCCTCCGCCCGTGATGCGGGCCGGGTGACGGCCTCCGGTTGTGACGCGGGCCGAGCGACGGGGCTCCGCCCGTGAAGCGGGCCGAGTGACGAGGCCCGCCGCCCGGCCGGGCACGTCCACCCCGGGCGTGCTGGACAATGGAACGCATGCCTTCCGCACTTCCCGACGGTGAGCCCGTCCCCGACGACGGGGCGCTGCCCGCGCACGCCCTGGCCGGGGCCGCCGAGCGGCCCCTCGGGTTCTACCTCCACGTTCCGTACTGCGCGACCCGCTGCGGCTACTGCGACTTCAACACCTACACGGCGACCGAGCTGCGGGGCAGCGGCGGCGTGCTCGCCTCCCGCGACAACTACGCGGACACCCTGACCGACGAGATCCGGCTCGCCCGCAAGGTCCTCGGCGACGACCCCCGCCCGGTCCGCACCGTCTTCGTCGGAGGCGGTACGCCCACGCTGCTGGCCGCCGACGACCTCGTACGGATGCTGGGCGCGATCAGGGACGAGTTCGGCCTCGCGGACGACGCCGAGGTCACCACGGAGGCGAACCCCGAGTCCGTCGACCCGGAGTACCTCGCGACCCTGCGCGCCGGAGGCTTCAACCGGATCTCCTTCGGCATGCAGAGCGCCCGGCAGCACGTCCTGAAGGTGCTCGACCGCACCCACACCCCGGGCCGCCCCGAGGCCTGTGTCGCCGAGGCCCGCGCGGCCGGCTTCGCACATGTGAACCTGGATCTGATCTACGGCACGCCGGGGGAGTCGGACGACGACTGGCGGGCCTCGCTCGAGGCGGCCCTCGGCGCGGGACCCGACCACATCTCCGCGTACGCGCTGATCGTCGAGGAGGGCACGCAGCTCGCGCGCCGGATCCGCCGCGGCGAGGTCCCCGTGACCGACGACGACGTGCACGCGGACCGCTATCTCATCGCGGACGAGGTGATGTCGGCGGCGGGCTTCGAGTGGTACGAGGTGTCGAACTGGGCCACCGCCGGCTCGTCGGGCAGCCGCTGTCTGCACAACGAGCTCTACTGGCGGGGAGCCGACTGGTGGGGCGCGGGTCCCGGCGCGCACAGCCACGTCGGCGGCGTTCGCTGGTGGAACGTGAAGCATCCGGGGGCGTACGCGGCGGCGCTGGCCGAGGGCCGCTCCCCGGGGGCCGGCCGTGAACTCCTCTCCGAGGAGGACCGCCGGGTCGAGCGGATCCTCCTGGAACTGCGGCTGCGCGAGGGCTGCCCGCTCTCCCTGCTCCGCCCCGACGGTCTCGCGGCCTCCCGCCGCGCCCTGTCCGAGGGACTCCTCGAAGCCGGCCCCTACGACGCCGGCCGGGCCGTCCTCACCCTGCGCGGCCGCCTCCTCGCGGACGCCGTGGTCCGGGATCTGGTGGACTGAGCAGGCGGCCGCGCCGACCTCTCACTCCGGGGCCGTGACGAAGTCGATCAGTTCCTCCACCCGGCCCAGCAGGGCCGGTTCGAGGTCCTTGTAGGAGCGGACCCGGGACAGGATGTGCTGCCAGGCCGCGCCGGTGTTCTCCGGCCAGCCCAGGGCCCGGCACACGCCCGTCTTCCAGTCCTGGCCGTGCGGGACCCGGGGCCAGGACGGGATGCCGACGGAGGACGGCTTCACGGCCTCCCACACGTCGATGTACGGGTGGCCGAGCACCAGGGCGTGCTCGCTCGTGACCGCCTCCGCGATCCGCGACTCCTTCGAACCCGGCACCAGGTGGTCCACGAGCACGCCGAGCCGGGCGTCCGGGCCCGGGGAGAACGCCTCGACCACCGCCGGGAGGTCGTCCACGCCCTCCAGGTACTCCACGACCACGCCCTCGACGCGCAGGTCGTCGCCCCAGACGCGCTCGACCAGCTCGGCGTCGTGCCGGCCCTCGACGTAGATGCGCCCGGCGCGCGCGACCCGGGCGCGGGCGCCGGGGACCGCCACCGAGCCGGAGGCCGTACGGCTGGGGCGCACCGGCGCGGAGGGCGCCGGGCGGACCAGCGTCACCACCTTGCCCTCCAGCAGGAAGCCGCGCGGTTCCAGCGGGAACACCCGGTGCTTGCCGAAGCGGTCCTCCAGGGTCACCGTGCCCGCCTCGCAGCGGATCACCGCGCCGCAGAAGCCGGTTCCGGGCTCCTCGACGACCAGACCCGGGTCCGCCGGGACCTCGGGCACGGGCTGGGGCTTCTTCCACGGCGGGGTCAGGTCCGGAGAGTACTGGCGCATTCGGATGACGATAGGAGAAGCCCGGCGGCGCTCACCGCGACACGCCGAAACGCTCGGCCAGGGCGTCCCGTTGGGACCGTACGAACGCGGCGTCCACGACCGCCCCGTGGCCGGGTACGTACAGCGCCTCCTCGCCGCCCAGGCCGAGCAGCCGGTCGAGCGCCGCGGGCCAGCGCGACGGCACGGCGTCGGGGCCCGCCTGCGGCTCGCCCGACTCCTCGACCAGGTCGCCGCAGAACACCACCACCGGGTCGCCCGGCACGACGGCCACCAGGTCGTGGGCGGTGTGGCCCTCGCCCGTCCGCACCAGCCGGACCCCGACGCCGCCGCCGAGATGCACGTCCCAGGTGCTCCCGACGAGGCGGTGGGGCCGTACGAGGGTGTCCGCCGCCTCCTCCGCCGCCCTCGGGTCGAGACCGTTGCGCACCGCGTCCGCGCACAGCTCCCCGCGGCCGTTCCGGTACACCTCGGACGAACCGTCCGCGGCGAGGACCTGCGCGCCGGCGAACGCGGCCGCGCCGAAAACATGGTCGAAATGCGGGTGGGTGAGCGCGATATGGGTCACACGTCCGCCGGTCAGGACCCGCGCATCGGCGCGCAGGGCGGCGCCCTCCGCGAGGCTCGACCCGGCGTCGATCATGAGTGCCGCCCCCTCGCCGACGACGAGCCCGGCCGTGCAGTCCCAGTCCGGAAGCCGCCGTCGCCCCACCCGGGGCGCCACCCTTTCCCACCCGAGCTCTTCCCAAGTCAGCCTCATGCGGCGACGCTAACGGTGACCGGGTGCCGTGCACGACATCGCAGGCCCGCCCTTGCCCGGGGCGTGCCCGACCGCCGTACACTGGGCCGGGGAACGTTGGCACTCGCGTGCGCTGAGTGCCAGGCGAATGCCACGAAGACCACCGAGTCGACTTCTGGAGGTGCGCGATGCTCAGCGAACGCAGGCTCGAGGTGCTGCGCGCCATCGTCCAGGACTACGTGGGCACCGAGGAGCCGGTCGGTTCGAAGGCGCTCACCGAGCGGCACCGTCTCGGCGTCTCGCCGGCGACCGTCCGCAACGACATGGCGGTCCTGGAGGACGAGGGGTACATCGCGCAGCCGCACACCAGTGCCGGGCGCATCCCCACGGACAAGGGGTACCGCCTCTTCGTCGACAAGCTCGCCGGCGTCAAGCCGATGACCGCGCCCGAGCGCCGCGCCATCCAGAACTTCCTGGACGGAGCCGTCGACCTGGACGACGTCGTCGGCCGGACCGTGCGGCTGCTCGCGCAGCTCACCCGGCAGGTCGCCGTCGTGCAGTACCCCTCGCTGACCCGCTCGACCGTGCGCCATGTGGAGCTGCTCTCCATGGCCCCCGCGCGGGTGATGCTCGTGCTGATCACGGACACCGGCCGGGTCGAGCAGCGCATGATCAACTGCCCGGCGCCGTTCGGTGAGACGTCGCTGGCGGACCTGCGGGCCCGGCTCAACAGCCGGGTCGCGGGGCGCCCCTTCGCGGACGTCCCGCAGCTCGTCCAGGACCTCCCGGAAGCCTTCGAGGCGGAGGACCGGGGTACGGTCTCGACAGTGCTCTCCACCCTGCTGGAGACACTGGTCGAGGAGACCGAGGAGCGCCTGATGATCGGCGGTACCGCCAATCTCACGCGATTCGGACATGACTTCCCTCTCACCATCCGGCCGGTGCTCGAAGCCCTCGAGGAGCAGGTCGTGCTCCTCAAGTTGCTTGGAGAGGCCGGGGATTCGAGCATGACCGTGCGAATCGGGCACGAGAACGCGTATGAGGGACTCAACTCCACGTCCGTGGTCTCCGTCGGCTACGGTTCGGGCGGCGAGGCAGTAGCCAAACTCGGCGTGGTCGGCCCGACCCGCATGGATTACCCGGGAACGATGGGAGCGGTACGAGCGGTGGCACGGTACGTCGGACAGATCCTGGCGGAGTCGTAAGTGGCCACGGACTACTACGCCGTACTCGGCGTGCGCCGCGACGCGTCCCAGGACGAGATCAAGAAGGCGTTCCGGAGGCTCGCTCGCGAGCTGCACCCGGACGTCAATCCCGATCCGAAGACGCAGGAGCGCTTCAAGGAGATCAACGCCGCCTACGAGGTGTTGTCGGACCCGCAGAAGAAGCAGGTCTACGACCTCGGCGGCGACCCGCTGTCCCAGCAGGGCGGCGGTGGCGCCGGCGGCTTCGGCCAGGGCGGCTTCGGGAACTTCTCGGACATCATGGACGCGTTCTTCGGCACGGCGTCGCAGCGCGGACCGCGCTCGCGCACCCGCCGGGGCCAGGACGCCATGATCCGTCTGGAGATCGAGCTCGACGAGGCGGCCTTCGGCACCACGAAGGACATCCAGGTCGACACGGCCGTCGTCTGCGGCACCTGCAACGGCGAGGGCGCGGCCCCCGGCACCGCGGCGCAGACCTGTGACATGTGCCGCGGCCGCGGCGAGGTGTCCCAGGTGACGCGGTCCTTCCTGGGCCAGGTCATGACCTCGCGGCCGTGTCCGCAGTGCCAGGGCTTCGGCACCGTCGTCCCGACCCCGTGCCACGAGTGCGCGGGCGACGGCCGGGTCCGCTCCCGCCGCACCCTCACGGTCAAGATCCCGGCCGGTGTGGACAACGGCACCCGCATCCAGCTCGCGGGCGAGGGCGAGGTCGGCCCCGGCGGCGGCCCCGCCGGCGACCTGTACGTCGAGATCCACGAACTGCCGCACTCGACCTTCCAGCGGCGCGGCGACGACCTGCACTGCACGGTCACCATCCCGATGACCGCGGCGGCCCTCGGCACCAAGGTGCCGCTGGAGACGCTCGACGGCATGGAGGAGGTCGACATCCGTCCGGGCACGCAGTCCGGTCAGTCGATCCCGCTGCACGGCCGGGGCGTCACCCACCTGCGCGGCGGCGGCCGAGGCGACCTCGTCGTGCACGTCGAGGTCATGACGCCGACCAAGCTCGACCCGGAGCAGGAGCGGGTGCTGCGCGAGCTGGCGCAGATGCGCGGCGAGGAGCGGCCCACCGGTCAGTTCCAGCCCGGTCAGCAGGGGCTCTTCTCCCGGCTGAAGGACGCCTTCAACGGCCGCTGATCCAGGCGGGGCACGGGGCCAGGAGCGCCCCGTGCCCTCCACATCGGAGGCCGTATCCGGCTGACCGACCGGATTCGGACTTGTCCGGGGGACGTGACAACATGCCGTCATGTCCTCCGCGCTGACCGATCTCTTCCCTCACCCGATCGTGCAGGCCCCCATGGCGGGCGGAGTCTCCGTCCCGCAGCTCGCGGCCGCCGTGTCCGAGGCCGGCGGGCTCGGCTTCCTCGCGGCGGGGTACAAGACCGCCGACGGCATGTACCAGGAGATCAAGCAACTGCGCGGGCTGACCGGCCGTCCCTTCGGCGTCAACCTGTTCCTCCCGCAGCCCGAGCACGCGGACGCCGCCGCGGTCGAGGTGTACGCGCACCAGCTCGCGGGCGAGGCCGCCTGGTACGAGACCGAGCTCGGGGACCCGGACAGCGGCCGCGACGACGGCTACGACGCCAAACTCGCCGTCCTCCTGGACAAGCCGGTGGCGGCGGTCTCCTTCCACTTCGGCGTCCCGAAGCCGGAGGTGCTCCAGTCGCTGCGGCGCGCGGGCACCCTCACCCTGGTCACCGCCACCACGGCCGAGGAAGCACTCGCCGTGGAGCGGGCCGGCGCCGACGCGGTCGTCGTGCAGGGCATCGAGGCCGGCGGACACCAGGGCACCCACCGCGACAATCCGGAGACGGACGGCACCGGCGTCGGCCTGCTCACGCTGGTCGCACAGGTCCGCGAGAGGGTGGCGATCCCGGTCGTCGCGGCCGGCGGCCTCATGCGCGGCAGCCAGATCGCCGGCGTCCTCGCCGCGGGCGCGGACGCCGCCCAGCTCGGCACCGCCTTCCTCGCCACCCCCGAGTCCGGCGCGAGCGCCGTGCACAAACAGGCGCTGACCGACCCCCTCTACGTACGGACGGAGCTCACGCGCGCCTTCTCCGGGCGCCCGGCGCGGGCCCTGGCCAACCGCTTCATGCGCGAGCACGGCCCGTACGCCCCCGCCGCCTACCCCGAGGTCCACCACCTCACCCTGCCGCTGCGCAAGGCGGCGGCCAAGGCGGGCGACGCGCAGGGCATGGCCCTGTGGGCGGGACAGGGCCACCGCATGGCCCGCGACCTGCCCGCCGGGCAGCTCGTGGAGGTACTGAACGCAGAAATCGCGGCCGCCGAGACAGCGTTGTCGGCCGCCGCCGAGATCCCGGAAGAGGGTGCGCCCCGATGACGGCACCGGTGTTCCTGGTCGAGCACTTCGACACGGACGGCGAGGGACGCCATGTCCTCGACGGACCCGAGGGGCGGCACGCCGTCTCCGTGAAACGGCTCCACAGCGGTGAGGACGTCGTGCTCACCGACGGGGCCGGGCGCCGGGCGGAGTGCGTGGTGCTGGGCACCGAGGGCAAGGACCGGCTGATCGTGCGGATGGGCGCGGTCACCGAGGAGGCGCCCGAGGAGCCGCGCATCACGGTCGTCCAGGCCCTGCCCAAGGGCGACCGGGGCGAACTGGCCGTCGAGACCATGACCGAGACCGGCGTCGACGCGATCGTCCCCTGGGCCGCCTCCCGCTGCATCACGCAGTGGAAGGGCGAGCGGGGCCTCAAGGCGCTCGGCAAGTGGCGTGCCACCGCGCGGGAGGCCGGCAAGCAGTCCCGCCGGGCCCGCTTCCCGGAGGTCGCGGACGCGATGACGACCCGGCAGGTTGCCGCACTTCTCGCCAAAGCCGATCTCGCCGCCGTGCTCCACGAGGACACCGCCCTGGGCACCGAGCCCTTCGCGACCGCCGCGCTGCCCGCCTCCGGTGAGATCGTCCTGGTGGTCGGCCCCGAGGGCGGGATCTCCGCGGACGAGGTCGCCCTGTTCACCGAGGCCGGCGCGAAGACCTTCCACCTGGGGCGCACGGTGCTGCGCACCTCGACGGCCGGGACCGTGGCGACCGCGCTGCTGCTGGCCCGCAGCGGACGCTGGTCCTGACCCACCTGCCGCCGGTACGACCCTCACCTCCGCGCATCGAATCGGGAGCCCATGGAACTCGCCCAGGTACGACTGCTCGTCTCCGACTTCGCCGGCTGCTACCGCTTCTACTCCGAAGTCCTCGGCCTCAAGCCCCAGTCGGGCGCGGCCGAGGGACCGTACGAGAAGTTCAGTCCGGTCACCGGGTCCGCGGGCATCGCCCTCCAGGACCGGTCCATGATGGCCGGGATACTGGGTGAACTCGGCGACGCGGTGACCGGACACCGGTCCCTGGTGGTACTGCGGGTCGACGACCTCGACACCTACTGCGAGCAGGTCGTCTCGCGCGGCGCGGACCTCCTGCACGGCCCGGCCCCCATGACGGACCGCATGCGCGTCGCCCACCTCAAGGACCCCGAGGGCAACCTCGTGGAGCTCCAGGAGTGGCTGCTGATGCTCGGCTGACGGCCGGTCAGCAGCGCGCCCGGGGGCGGGGGAAGCGGGAACCCTACGGCCTCCCCGCCCCGCCGGGCAACACCTTCGGGTGGTTGTGCCCCCGATGGCCGCATGCGGTCTACCGCGCGCCGCCACGCGGTGGCACGCTGCCGTCCATGGGGGCTTCGAGGTATTCCGGACACCGGACGAGGCGCGGGCGGGTCGTGACGGCCGTCGGGCTGGGAGCGGCCGGAGTGTTCGCCGTGACCGGGTGCCAGCCCGTGGACGGACTCAGCACCGCGACCGTCGCCTACACCACCGACCAGACGGCCACCAGCGAGCTGAAGCACCGGCACGTGGACGTGAGGTGGCTCACCTGCACCGCTAGCCTCGGCAACGCGGCCAAGGCCTACACACCGGGGAAGTCGCCCTCGCCGAGCGAGAACACCGTGGCGAGCGTCGACTGCCAGGGCCAGACCGGCGACGGCCGGGCCATCACCGTCAAGGGCAAGGTCACCCGCGCCGTCAACGGCGCCTGCGTACGCGGCGATCTGCGCGCCACCGTCGGCGGAAAGCAGGTCTTCCACGTCAAGGGCCTCGGCGACTGCGGTGCCGGACCCACCCCGCCGGTCACCTACCACCCCGGGCAGCCCAACCCCACCGTCACCGTCACCGTGACGAGGACGATGTGGTGCAAGGGCGACCCCACCTGCTGGCCCTCGCAGGGCAAGTGACCTGCCGGACCGTACGCGGATCAAGTGATTCGAACCTCTACCCGGGCCACGCGCGGCTGCATAGGGTGACCGGGTGACCGCTTCCGCAGCCTCCGCGTACATCCGGTTTCCGCATCTGCACGGCGAGTTGGTCGTCTTCACGGCCGAGGACGACATCTGGGCCGCCCCGGTCGACGGCGGGGGCCGCGCCTGGCGGGTCAGCGCCGACAACGTCCCGGTCAGCCATCCACGCGTCTCCCCGGACGGCAGGACCGTCGCCTGGACGTCGACGCGCGACGGAGCCCCCGAGGTCCACGCGGCCTCCCTCGACGGCGGTCCCGCGAAACGGCTGACCTACTGGGGCAGCGTGAAGACCCAGGTGCGCGGCTGGACCCCCGACGGACAGGTCCTCGCCCTCAGCACCCAGGGCCAGGCCAGCCTGCGCCGCACCTGGGCCCGGTCCGTCCCGCTCGACGGCGGCCCCGCCACGACCCTCCCGTACGGGCCCGTCGGCGACGTCGCCCACAGTGACCACGGTGTCGTCCTGCTCTCCGCGCCGATGGGACGCGAGGCCGCCTGGTGGAAGCGGTACCGGGGCGGCACGGCGGGCAAGCTGTGGATCGACCGGGACGGCGACGGAGAGTTCGTCCGGCTGCACGAGGACATCGACGGCAACATCGAATACCCCCTCTGGGCCGGCGAGCGGATCGCGTTCCTCTCCGACCACGAGGGCGTCGGCGCCCTGTACTCCTCCCTCGCCGACGGATCCGGCCTGAGCCGCCACACCGCCCTCGACTCCTTCTACGCCCGCCACGCCGCCACCGACGGCACCCGTGTGGTGTACGCGTCCGGCGGCGAGCTGTGGCTTCTCGACGACCTCGACGGCGCCGAACCGCGCCGACTCGACATCCGGCTCGGCGGCCAGCGCGTCGACCAGCAGCCGCACCCCGTGAGCGCCTCGCGCTGGTTCTCCGCCGCCGCGCCCGACCACACCGGACGCGGCAGCGCGGTCTCGGTGCGCGGCGCCGTCCACTGGGTCACCCACCGCTCGGGACCGGCCCGCGCGCTCGCCGCCGAACCCGGCGTACGCGCCCGGCTGCCCCGCGCCTTCCGCGCCGAGGGCGAGGAGCACGTGGTGTGGGTGACCGACGCCGAGGGCGACGACGCCCTCGAATTCGCCCCCGCCACGGGAGTCGCCCCCGGCGCCACCCCGCGACGGCTCGCCGCCGGCGCGCTCGGCCGGGTCCTCGGCCTCGCCATGGCGCCCGACGGGAGCCGGGCCGCCGTCGCCTCGCACGACGGGCGCGTCCTGCTCGTCGAGCGCGAGAGCGGCGAGGTCCGCGAGGTCGACCGCAGCGAGGACGGCGAGGTCACCGGCCTCGTCTTCTCACCCGACTCCACCTGGCTCGCCTGGTCCCACCCCGGCCCCCGCCCGCTGCGTCAGCTCAAGCTCGCCAACACCACCGACCTGTCGGTCACCGAGGCGACCCCGCTGCGCTTCCGGGACTACGCGCCGGCGTTCACCCTCGACGGCCGACACCTCGCCTTCCTGTCGGCCCGCGCCTTCGACCCCGTCTACGACGAGCACGTCTTCGACCTGGCCTTCGTCGGCGGCTCCCGGCCCTATCTGATCACCCTGGCCGCGACGACCCCGTCGCCCTTCGGACCCCAGCGGCACGGCAGGCCCTTCGAGGCGCCCGACAAGGACGAGACGCCCGACAGCGAGGGCGCCCCCAGCACCCGCATCGACCTGGACGGACTCGCCGACCGGATCGTGCCGTTCCCCGTCGAGGCCGCCCGCTACTCCACGCTGCGCGCCGCCAAGGACGGACTGCTGTGGCTGCGCCACCCCGTGCGCGGTGTGCTCGGCGCCTCCCGCGCCACCCCGGACGACCCGGACCCCAAGACCGAGCTGGAACGGTACGACCTCGTCCAGCAGCGCATCGAGCATCTCGCCGCCGACGCGGACCACTTCACCGTCACCGGCGACGGCAAGCGGGTCCTGCTGTGGACCGACGGAAAGCTCAAGGTCGTCCCCAGCGACCGGCGCGCCTCGAACGACGACGAGAGCGACACGAACATCACCGTCGACCTCTCGCGGGTGCGCCAATACGTCGACCCGGCCGCCGAGTGGCGCCAGATGTACGACGAGACCGGCCGCCTCATGCGGGACAACTTCTGGCGCCCGGACCTCGGCGGTGTCGACTGGGACGGCGTCCTCGACCGGTACCGGCCGGTCCTGGAACGGGTCGCCACCCACGACGACCTCGTCGACCTGCTGTGGGAGGTCCAGGGCGAACTCGGCACCTCGCACGCGTACGTCACCCCGCGCGGCGGCTGGAGCGGCGGAGACCGGGCGCAAGGACTCCTCGGCGCGGACATCTCCCGCCACGAGGACGGCAGTTGGCGCATCGACCGGATCCTCCCCTCGGAGACCTCCGACCCCGAGGCGCGGGCCCCGCTCGCCGCGCCCGGCGTCGCGGTGCGCGCCGGGGACGCGATCGTCGCGGTCGGCGGCAGACCGGTGGACCCCGTGGCCGGGCCCGCGCCGCTGCTCGTCGGCACCGCGGGCAAGCCCGTCGAGCTGACCGTCTCGCCCTCCGGCGGCGGCGATCCGCGCCACGCGGTCGTCGTCCCCCTCGCCGACGAGGAGCCGCTGCGCTACCACGCGTGGGTGGCCGACCGGCGCGCCTACGTCCACGAGCGGTCCGGCGGACGCCTCGGCTATCTGCACGTGCCGGACATGGTCGGCGCCGGATGGGCGCAGCTCCACCGCGATCTGCGGGTCGAGGTGGCCCGCGAGGGCCTGGTCGTGGACGTCCGCGAGAACCGCGGCGGCCACACCTCCCAGCTCGTCGTGGAGAAGCTGGCCCGGCGGATCGTCGGCTGGGACCTGCCCCGCGGGCTGCGCCCCTACAGCTACCCCGAGGACGCGCCCCGCGGTCCCGTCGTCGCCGTCGCCAACGAGTTCTCCGGCTCCGACGGGGACATCGTCAACGCGGCGATCAAGGCGCTCGGCATCGGGCCCGTGGTCGGCACCCGCACCTGGGGCGGTGTCATCGGCATCGACAGCCGCTACCGCCTCGTCGACGGCACCAGCGTGACCCAGCCCAAGTACGCCTTCTGGATGGAGGGGTACGAGTGGAACGTGGAGAACCACGGGGTCGATCCCGACGTCGAGGTCGTGCAGGCGCCGCAGGACCACGCGGCCGGCCGTGACACCCAGCTCGACGAGGCGGTCCGGATCGCGCTGGCCGCCCTGGAGGAGAACCCGGCGAAGACCGCGCCCGTACTGCCGCCGCTGTGACCGTCGCCCGGCGGTGCGGGCGGCGGCGCGAGCCACACGCGAGCCGTCCGCCCCGCCGGGCCGCTAGCATGCCCGGGTAATGATCGGCTGGCGTGAGGAGGCACACGCATGGCGCAGGAGCCGAGGCGGGACGCGGGCGGGCAACCGCAGGACGACTGCCTGTTCTGCAAGATCGTGGCGGGGCAGATCCCGGCGACGCTGGTGCGCGAGAGCGACACGACCGTGGCGTTCCGCGACATCAACCCGCAGGCCCCGACCCACGTCCTGGTCATCCCCAAGGTGCACTACCCCGACGCCGCGTCCCTGGCCGCCGCCGAGCCCGCGATCGCGGCGGACGTCCTGCGCGAGGCCGGCGAGGTCGCGGGCGAGGAGAAGCTGGAGAGCTACCGCATCGTGTTCAACACGGGCAGCGGCGCCGGCCAGACCGTCTTCCACGCGCACGCCCACCTCCTGGGCGGCCGCGGCATGCAGTGGCCTCCGGGATAGCCGGCCTTGTCCGCACGCGAACTGGTGGTCCTCGGCACCGCCAGCCAGGTCCCGACCCGGCACCGCAACCACAACGGCTATCTGCTGCGCTGGGACGGTGAGGGCCTGCTCTTCGACCCCGGCGAGGGCACCCAGCGCCAGATGCTGCGGGCCGGGGTGGCCGCGCACGACCTGCACCGCATCTGCGTCACCCATTTCCACGGCGACCACGCGCTCGGCCTCGGCGGGGTGATCCAGCGCATCAACCTCGACCGCGTCCCGCACGAGGTGACGGCGCACTACCCGCTCTCCGGGCAGCACTTCTTCGAGCGGCTGCGGTACGCCACCGCCTACCGCGAGACGGTCCCGCTGACCGAGGCGCCGGTCGCGGACGACGGCGTCCTGGCGACGACGCCCGCGTACACCCTGGAGGCGCGCAGGCTCTCCCACCCCGTCGAGTCCTTCGGGTACCGGCTGGTCGAGCCGGACGGGCGGCGGATGCTGCCCGAGCGGCTCAGGGAGCACGGGATCACGGGCCCCGACGTCGGCGTGCTGCAACGCGAGGGCGCGTTGCGGGGCGTCACGCTGGACGACGTCAGCGAGGTCCGGCGGGGGCAGCGGTTCGCGTTCGTCATGGACACCCGGCTGTGCGAGGGGGTCGACGCGCTCGCCGAGGGCTGCGACCTCCTGGTCATCGAGTCGACCTTCCTCGACGGCGATCACCGGCTGGCGTCCGACCACGGGCATCTGACGGCGGGGCAAGCGGGCCGGGTGGCCAAGGAGGCCGGGGTGCGGCACCTCGTGCTCACCCACTTCAGCCAGCGCTACCCCGACCCCGGCGCGTTCGAGCTGGAGGCCCGCGCGGCGGGGTTCGACGGGGAGCTGACGGTGGCGCACGACCTGGTGCGGGTGCCGGTGCCCAAGCGGCACTGAGGACCCGGCGGACGGGGGCCGGGACGCCCGGTGCCGGTGACCTCCGGTAACCGGTCGCGTCCGGTGCGGGGGCGCCCGGTGCGCGGGCGCCCGGTGCCGGAAGGCGCCGTTTTCGGTACGTCGGGGGAGGAACCGTACGATGCTTCGATGTCCCTCCCCAAGGCTGAACTGCACCTGCACATCGAAGGCACCCTCGAACCCGAGCTGGCCTTCGCGCTCGCCGAGCGCAACGGCGTCACCCTGCCGTACGCGAACACCGAGGAACTGCGCGAGGCGTACGCCTTCGACGACCTCCAGACCTTCCTGAACCTGTACTACGAGCTCATGGCCGTCCTGCGGACGGAGGCGGACTTCGCCGACCTGGCCGACGCCTATCTCGCGCGCGCCGCCGCCCAGGGCGTGCGGCACGCCGAGATCTTCTTCGACCCGCAGGCGCACATCGCCCGGGGCGTGCCGATGGGGACGGTCGTCGAGGGGCTGTGGCGGGCGCTCGGGCGCAGCGAGGAGACCCACGGGATCTCCACCCAGCTCATCATGTGCTTCCTGCGCGATCAGTCCGCGGAGTCCGCCATGGACACCCTGGAGGCCGCGAAGCCCCACCTCGACCGGATCACCGGCGTGGGCCTCGACTCGGCGGAGGTCGGCCACCCGCCGGTCAAGTTCCGGGAGGTGTACGAGGCCGCCGCCGCGCTCGGTCTGCGGCGCGTCGCGCACGCCGGCGAGGAGGGGCCGCCCGCGTACATCACCGAGGCCCTCGACCTCCTCGGCGTCGAGCGCGTCGACCACGGGCTGCGCTGCATGGAGGACCCCGAGCTCGTCGCGCGGCTGGTCCGCGAGCGGGTGCCGCTGACGCTGTGCCCGCTGTCGAACGTACGGCTGCGCGCCGTGGACGTCCTGGCGGAGCACCCGCTGCCCGCCATGATGGACGCCGGGCTGCTGTGCACGGTCAACTCCGACGACCCGGCCTACTTCGGCGGTTACGTCGGCGACAACTTCGGCGCGGTGCGCGAGGCCCTCGGCCTCGGCGAGGAGCGGCTGCGGGAGCTGGCGCGCAACTCGTTCGAGGCGTCCTTCCTGGAGCACGACGAGGAGCGGCGGGCGCGGTACATCGCCGAGGTCGAGGCGTACGAGTTCCCGTAGCCGGGTTCCCCGGGCCCGTCGAGCACCCGCCCACCCTCCCCTCCTGGGGGCGGGCGGGCACTCGCGGGAGTCAGGCGCCCACGGACCCGGGAGCGGGCGCGGCGGCCGTGTGCAGGGGCCCCGCCGTGCCGTACGCGCCCCGCTGGGCGGGCACGCCGTCCAGCGAGATCTCGACGACGGGGATCTCGACGACGGGGATCTCGACGACGGGGATCTCGGCCACGGGGAAGTCGGCCACGGGGATCTCCACGACGGGGAGTTCCGGCACGGGGATGTCGACGACGGGGATCTCGACGATCTGGCCGGTGCGGCGCGGGCGCAGCGCCACGAGCGTCATCGGGACGCCGACGACCAGCAGGCCGGCGGCCAGGACCGCTCCCATGGCCGGGTAGCCCGCCCGCTCGGACAGCAGGCTGCCGGTGAGCGGACCGCACGCCGTGCCGAGCGAGGAGGCGGAACCGACGAGGACCGCCCACCGGCCGCGCGGGTCCATGGACGCGGCGAGGCCGAGCACGTACGACAGCACGACCGGGTAGAGCGCGTTCCAGGCGATCTCGCCCGTCGCGAAGGACGTCAGATCGGTGGCCGCCGCGCTCAGCGCGATGCAGCCGGCGATCAGCGCCGTGCCCAGGCCGATCGGCAGGGCCCGGCCGAGCCGCGGGCCGAGGGCGCCCGCGCCGATCGTGCCGAGCAGCCCGGCGCCGAGCGCCACCGCGAAGACCGCGCCCACCTTCACCTCGGTGAGCCCCGCCTGCGTCAGGCCTATCCGGCCGCTGACGCCCCACAGTGAGTTCTGCGCGAGCGACCAGAAGAGCATCGTGCCGGCGAGCAGCAGCCCGGAACGGCGGTGCGGGAGCGGGCCGGTGGCGCGCCGGGCGCGGTCGGGCGGTGTGCGGTCGGGAAGGCGGCCCGTCAGGGACAGCGCGAGCAGCGCGGTGCAGGCGATCGCGGCGAGCGGGTAGCCGTGCCCCGGGCCGAGGTGGGGGATCGTCAGATACAGCGCGCCCGCGAGGCCGGAGACGCCGAACAGGCCCAGGGTGGTGATCCGGTGGGGATCGGGCCGGCCGGCGATCCCGGTCGCGGCGACCGTGGTGGCCGTACCGGAGCCGAAGCCGCCGACGACCGCGCCGGCGACCACGAGGGGGACGGCCGTCGAGAGCGCGGCGGTGCCGAAGCCGGCGGCGGCGAGGAGCAGCCCGGCGCGGGCCAGCGCGCGCGGGCCGAAGCGGTCGACGCGGGAGGCGAGCAGGAAGCCGGCCGAGGCCGAGCTCAGCAGCAGGACGCTGCCGACGGCTCCGGCCTGGGTGGCCGACAGCGGGAGCCCCGCGTCGAGGCGGCCGACGGTGGTGGGGAGGAGATACGCGGCGAGGTACCCGGCCGTGAAAAGGGCGACGAGGGGCCAGGGCGTGGGGGTGCGGGCGGACACGGGCGTTCCCAGGGCAGGCGAGAGCGGCTCAAGAAGAGAGGGGGGAGGGGCGGCCGTCGAAGGACAGGAACGCGCGGGCAATTTGTATCAAGGTGGGGGGTCCGCGAAGAAGGCGTGACGGTGTGATCTGAGGCACTCTTTGTTTGCGGCGGCACACCCGGGGTACTGACGCGTCCTCGCGACCGCCGAGGGGCGGGCGAAGCCGACCGCCGTCCCCGCGCCAGCGTCGCGCCCGCGCCCCGCCACCGGGCGGATCGGCCAGGTGGCCGGGCGGCCCGAAGCCGGGTGGAGGGGACGGGCCAAAGCCGGGTGGCCGGGGCGGGCCGAGGCCGGGTGGAGGGGGCGGGGCAAAGCCCGGTGGCCGGGGCGGGCCGAAGCCGGGTGGAGGCGGAGGGCCGAAGCCCGGTGGCCGGGGCGGGCCAAACCTGGGTGGGCAGGGCGGGCCGAGGCCCGGGTGGCCGGGGCGGCCCGAAGCCGGGTGGAGGCGGCGGGCCGAAGCCGGGTGGACGGGGCGGGCCGAGGCCGGGTGGACGGGGTGGGCCGAGGCCGGGTGGGGTGTGGCGCGTCGAGTGTTGGTGTCCCGGCGCCGACCACGGGCCCGGGGCGGCGGCGTGGTGCACACTGGCCAGATCCGTACCACCCCGGGGAGCGACCGTGATCAACGGCGAGGGACCGTTCCGTCAGGCCCATGTCGACCCGCTGGCCGCGCTGCGCAGGGCCGACGACCCGCCCTGGGACGTCTACCTGACGGGCACGGTCTTCCTGGACATCATCTTCACCGGGCTCGATTCCGCCCCCGTCCGCGGCACCGAGTCCTGGGCGCGGGGCATGGGGTCGAGCCCCGGCGGCGTCGCGAACATGGCGACCGCCCTCGCCCGCCTCGGCCTGCGCACCTCCCTCGCCGCCGCCTTCGGCGACGACCACTACGGCGAGTACTGCTGGGACGCCCTGGAGCAGGGCGAGCACATCGACCTCACGCCGTCGCGGACCGTGCCGGGCTGGCACTCGCCGGTCACCGTGTCGATGGCGTACGAGGGTGAGCGGACCATGGTCAGCCACGGCCACGAGGCACCCCTGGAGGAGCCCGCGCCGGACCTCCCGCCGCACGCGCGGGCCGCCGTCGCCTCGCTGACCCCCGGCGTCAGCGCGCCCTGGATCCAGCAGGCCGCGAGTCGGGGCACCCGGATCTTCGCGGACGTCGGCTGGGACGACACCGGCCGCTGGGACCTGGCGGGCCTCGCCGACCTGGCGCACTGCGAGGCGTTCCTGCCGAACGCCGAGGAGGCCATGCGCTACACCGGCGCCGACTGCCCCCGCGCGGCGGCGCACGCGCTGGCCGACCACGTGCCGCTCGCGGTCGTCACCCTCGGCGCCGACGGCGCCTACGCCGTGGACGGGCGTACCGGGGAGAGCGCCGAGGTTCCCGCGATCGCCGTCGAGGCGCTGGACCCCACCGGCGCCGGGGACGTCTTCGTCGCCGGATTCGTCACCGGGACCCTCGCCGGCTGGCCGCTCGCCGACCGCCTCGCCTTCGCCGGGCTGACCGCCGCGCTCTCGGTCCAGGAGTTCGGCGGATCGCTGTCGGCGCCCGGCTGGTCGGAGATCGCCGCCTGGTGGCGCCGGGTGCAGTCGGTCGACGACCAGGACCCGGCGGCCCTGACCCGGTACGCCTTCCTGGAGGGCCGGCTCCCCGAGGTCACCCGCCCCTGGCCGCTGCGCCGGGCGGTACCCACGATCGGCTTCGGCCGCTCGGCCTGAGCGGCGCCCTCAGGTCACGACCTCGTCACCGCGGGAAAAGCCCTACGGGTCCGTGTGCGCCGCGACGTACGCTGGGAACCGCAAGGCTGCCCGTGTGGCAAGCGTGCCGACCGAGGAGGATACGCAGGCCTACAGAGCCGGCCCATGACTCAGACACCCACAGCTCACGGCCCCGCACAGGGGCAGGCGCGCGCGCACTTCACCGTCCCGGCCAAGCACCCCATGGTGACCGTTCTGGGTTCCGGAGACGCCCTGCTGCGCGTGATCGAGAAGGCCTTCCCGGCGGCCGACATCCACGTCCGGGGAAACGAGATCAGTGCGGTGGGCGACGCCGGTGAAGTCGCGCTCGTCCAGCGCCTGTTCGACGAGATGATGCTGGTGCTCCGCACGGGGCAGCCCATGACGGAGGACGCAGTGGAACGCTCGATCGCCATGCTCAGGGCGAGCGAGAACGGGGAGGGCGACGGCCAGGAGACTCCGGCCGAGGTGCTCACGCAGAACATCCTGTCCTCGCGAGGCCGCACCATCCGCCCCAAGACGCTCAACCAGAAGCGCTACGTCGACGCCATCGACAAGCACACCATCGTGTTCGGCATCGGCCCCGCCGGTACGGGCAAGACCTACCTCGCCATGGCGAAGGCCGTCCAGGCGCTCCAGTCCAAGCAGGTCAACCGCATCATCCTGACCCGCCCGGCGGTCGAGGCCGGCGAGCGGCTCGGCTTCCTGCCCGGCACGCTCTACGAGAAGATCGACCCCTATCTGCGCCCGCTGTACGACGCGCTGCACGACATGCTCGACCCGGACTCGATCCCGCGCCTGATGGCGGCGGGCACGATCGAGGTCGCGCCGCTGGCGTACATGCGCGGCCGGACCCTGAACGACGCCTTCATCATCCTGGACGAGGCCCAGAACACGAGCCCCGAACAGATGAAGATGTTCCTCACCCGCCTCGGCTTCGACTCGAAGATCGTGATCACGGGTGACGTGACCCAGGTCGACCTCCCGAGCGGGACGAAGTCGGGTCTGCGGCAGGTCCAGGACATCCTGGAGGGTGTCGACGACGTGCACTTCTCGCGGCTCACGTCCCAGGATGTCGTCCGGCACAAGCTGGTCGGCCGTATCGTCGACGCGTACGAGAAGTACGACAGCGAGAACGGCACCGAGAACGGCTCCCACAAGAGCCGGGGCCACAAGGGGAAGTAGACCAGCACCGCCATGTCGATCGACGTCAACAACGAGTCCGGAACCGAGGTCGACGAGCAGGCGATCCTCGACATCGCCCGCTACGCGCTCGCACGGATGCGCATCCACCCGCTCTCCGAGCTCTCGGTGATCGTCGTGGACACCGACGCCATGGAGCAGCTCCACATCCAGTGGATGGACCTGCCGGGACCGACGGACGTCATGTCCTTCCCGATGGACGAGCTGCGCCCGCCGTCGAAGGACGACGACGAGCCGCCGCAGGGGCTGCTCGGCGACATCGTGCTCTGCCCCGAGGTCGCCGAGCGGCAGGGCAAGGACGCCCCGACGCAGCACTCCATGGACGAGGAGCTCCAGCTCCTCACCGTCCACGGGGTGCTGCACCTCCTCGGCTACGACCACGAGGAAGCCGACGAGAAGGCCGAGATGTTCGGCCTGCAGGCCGCCATCGTGGACGGCTGGCGCGCGGAGAAGGGCATCACGGGTCCGTCTCCGGCCCCGACCGTGTCATGAGCCCACAGCTTGTCGTCGGTGCCATCGTCCTGGTCGTCGTCGCCTGGCTCGCCGCCTGCGCGGAGGCGGGCCTCGCGCGGGTCTCCAGCTTCCGCGCCGAGGAGGCGGTCCGCAGCGGCCGGCGCGGCAGCGCCAAGCTCGCGCAGGTCACCGCGGACCCGACGCGCTATCTGAACGTGGCGCTGCTGGTCCGCGTGGTCTGCGAGATGGCGGCGGCCGCGCTCGTCGTCTTCGCCTGCCTCAAGGAGTTCGACCGGACCTGGCAGGCGCTGGCCGTCGCCATCGCCGTCATGGTCCTCGTGTCGTACGTCGCGGTGGGTGTCTCGCCGCGCACCATCGGCCGTCAGCACCCGCTGAACACCGCGACCGCGGCCGCGTACGTCCTGCTGCCGCTCGCCCGGATCATGGGGCCGATCCCGCCGCTGCTGATCCTCATCGGCAACGCGCTCACCCCCGGCAAGGGCTTCAGGCGCGGCCCGTTCGCCTCCGAGGCTGAGCTGCGGGCGATGGTCGACCTCGCCGAGAAGGAGTCGCTCATCGAGGACGAGGAGCGCCGCATGGTGCACTCCGTCTTCGAACTCGGCGACACCCTCGTGCGCGAGGTCATGGTGCCCCGCACGGACCTCGTCGTCATCGAGCGCTACAAGACCATCCGGCAGGCCCTCACCCTGGCGCTGCGCTCCGGTTTCTCCCGCATACCCGTCACGGGCGAGAACGAGGACGACATCGTCGGGATCGTCTATCTCAAGGACCTGGCCCGCAAGACGCACATCAGCCGGGACGCCGAGTCCGAGCTGGTGGCCACGGCCATGCGGCCCGCCACGTTCGTGCCCGACACCAAGAACGCCGGAGATCTGCTGCGCGAGATGCAGCAGGAGCGCAACCACGTCGCCGTCGTCATCGACGAGTACGGCGGCACGGCCGGCATCGTCACCATCGAGGACATCCTCGAGGAGATCGTCGGCGAGATCACCGACGAGTACGACCGCGAGCTGCCGCCCGTCCAGGAGCTCGGCGACGACCGCTTCCGGGTGACCGCCCGCCTCGACATCGGCGACCTCGGCGAGCTGTACGGCTTCGAGGCCTACGACGACGAGGACGTGGAGACCGTCGGCGGGCTGCTCGCCAAGGCCCTGGGACGGGTGCCCATCGCCGGGGCCTCCTCGGTGGTCGAACTGCCCGACGGGCGCGAGCTGCGGCTCACCGCCGAGGCCGCCGCCGGCCGCCGGAACAAGATCGTGACCGTGCTCGTCGAGCCCGTCGGCCCGGCCGGGCCCCCTCGGGAGGAGAAGCCGGAGTGACCCCGCAGGAACTGCGCGCGTTCTGCCTGTCCTTCAACGCCACCGTCGAGGACTTCCCGTTCAACCCCGAGACCTCGGTCTTCAAGGTGCTGGGCAAGCTCTTCGCGCTGACGAACCTGGACGGACGCCCGCTCACGGTCAACCTGAAGTGCGACCCGGACGACGCGCTCCGGCTGCGCGAGCAGCACCCGGGACTGGTCGTCCCCGGCTATCACATGAACAAGCGGCACTGGAACACGGTGACCGTCGACGGCGAGCTCCCGGACTCTCTGGTCCGGGAGCTCGTCGAGGATTCGTACGATCTCGTCGTGGCCGGTCTGCCGCGCGCCGAGCGGCTGCGCCTCGACCGTCCCTGACCCGGGACCTGTCGTCCCCGGCCCGGGACGGTCCGGCGCCGCCCTCAGCGGGCGCGCGACGCGTCCCGCCGCCCGAGTCCGACCGCGACCAGGGCCGCCGCCCCGAGCACGATCGCCGCGTCCAGGGCGAGGACCGTGTGCACTCCGCCGAGCAGGTCGCCGGAGGTGGTCGCGAGGACGCCGAGCAGCGGGATGCCGACGGTGATGCCCACCTGCTGGGTGGAGGTCACCAGACCGGTGGCCAGGCCCTGCTCCTCGTCGGGGACGCCCGAGGTGACGGTCAGGCCGTACGAGATGATCGCGCCCAGGTGGCACATGCTGGCCAGCGACACCCCGGCGACGGCGATCCACACCGACCAGGTGTGCGCGTTCAGCAGCAGCATCCCCGCCACGAACAGGCCCTGTCCGGCCAGCGAGGCGGCCAGGGTGCGCCGGGCGCCGAAGCGGCCGATGACCTTCGGCGCGTACATCCCGGCGACGGCCGACAGCAGCCCCTGCGCGCCGAAGACCAGACCGGTCTCGAAGGCCGAGAGGCCGAGCGTCTCCTGGAGGTACAGGGTCAGCACGAAGACGACCGTCGACATCATCGAGAAGGTGACCAGGCCGCCCAGATTGCCCCACGCCACCGTGGGGCGGCGCAGCATCCTCAGGCTGACGAGCGGGGCGTCGGCGCGGGACTCGATCCGCACGAAGGCGACGAGCAGCAGCACACCCGCGACGAGTGTCACCACGACGTCCGTCCGGCCGAAGCCGCGGTCCGCCGCCGTCGACAGCGCGTAGATCAGGGCCAGCAGACCGCCGGTGACGGTGACCGCGCCGGGGATGTCCAGGCGGGGGCGGTCTCCGGCGCCCGTGTCCCGGGGGCCGGACGCGGGCAGCAGTCCGCCGGCGAGCGGCAGCACGACGAGCGCGAACAGCGACAGCAGCCCCATCGTCGAACGCCAGCCCAGCACGTCGGTCAGGACGCCGCCCGCCACCATGCCGACCGTGAAGCCCAGCGACAGGAGCGTGCCGGAGATGCCGAGCGCGCGGTCCCGGGCGGGGCCCTCCGGGAAGGTCGTGGTCAGCAGCGACATGCCGGTCGGCACGATCGCCGCCGCCGCGAGACCTTGCAGGGCCCGTCCGGCCAGGAACGACGCCGGGTCCCAGGCGAGGGTCGCGAGCAGCGAGGCCGCCCCGAACAGGGTCAGCCCGGCGAGGAAGAGCCCCCGGCGGCCGAACAGGTCGCCGATCCGGCCGAAGAGGAGCAGGAAGCCGCCGGACGGCAGCGCGAAGGCGGTGACGGCCCACTGGAGCGCGGACGGGCTCATGCCGAGGTCGTGGCCGAGCACGGGCAGCGCCACGTTCAGGACGGAGAAGTCCAGCGCGACCATGAACTGGGCGGCGCACAGCACGAAGAGCACGAGCGCCGCGCGGCCCGACAGCCGGTCCGGGCGCGGCGGCCGGCCGGCCCTCCCGCGGGCCGGTGACGCGGTGGAGGTGTCGGCCCGGGGGCCGTTCGTGGTGCCCGGATCGACGCCCGGCGTGCCGGTGCCGGGGGTGCGGGCGGTTGACTCGGTGGTCGTGTCGGTGGTCATGGGAAGAGCGTGCGGCGGCCGGAATATCCGTGGGGAGCCGGAACTTATGCTGGTGGCCGCACCACCAGTCACCGGAGGGGGAGACACGTGGCGGAGGACGCGCCGAAGACCCGACGACGCCCGGAACTCCGCGAGTTCCTGATGAGCCGCCGGGCACGGGTGTCACCGGCCGAGGCCGGGCTCCCGGGCGGCGGAGCCCGTCGCCGCACACCGGGGCTGCGCCGCGAGGAGGTCGCCGTCCTCGCGGGCGTGGGCGTCTCCTGGTACCAATGGCTCGAACAGGGGCGGGACATCTCCGTGTCGCCGCAGGTCCTGGACTCCGTCGCCCGCGTGCTGCGGCTCAGCAACACCGAGCGGCGTCATCTGTACACGCTGGCCGGACTGAACCCGCCCGCTCCCGAAGTCGCCCCCGGGGACCGGGACATGTGCGACGGACTGCGGCGCCTGATCGACACGTGGATGCCGTATCCGGCGCACATCATGGACCCGTACTACAACTGCGTCCTGTACAACGACGCCGCCGCGGTGGTCCTCGGCATGCGTCCGGAGATCACCCAGAACTGCGTCGTCGACTTCTTCACCGACCCGCTCTACCGCGGCCGTTCCCGCACCTGGGAGCACAACGCCCGTACCGTCGTGGCCCAGTTCCGCGCGTCGTGCGCGGCCGCGCCGGACGACGAGGGGTTCCGCGAGCTGCTGACCGGGCTGACCGAGGCCAGCCCCGAGTTCGCGGAGTTGTGGGAGCGGCGGGACATCGAGGACGCGGGGCAGATCCGCAAGGAGCTCGACCATCCGCTCGTGGGGCTGCTCGCCGTCGAGTCCACCGCGATGAAGGTGCCGGTCCGGCCCGACCTCACGATCGTGCTGCACACCCCGCTGCCGGAGGCGAACACGGCCGCGAAGCTGGAGTGGCTCGCCTCGCCGGAGGGACGCCGCGGCTCGATGTACCCGGTGGCCGGCTGACCCGTCGGCGCGGGACGGTGCCGGCACTTCGTATGCTCTGGTCATGACCGACAGCAGCGCGCTCGACCCCGAGGACCGCAAGATCGTCACCCTGGCCCGTTCCGCGCGGGCCCGCAACGGCGTGCCCGAGGGCGCGGCCGTACGCGACGAGACGGGACGTACCTACGTCGCCGGGACCGTGGAGCTGGAGTCCCTGCGGCTGAGCGCCCTGCGGACGGCCGTGGCGATGGCCGTGGCGTCCGGCGCGAAGTCCCTGGAGTCGGCGGCCGTGGTGTCCGAGGCCGCCGCCGTCACCGACGCGGACCGGGCGGCCGTACGGGATCTCGGCGGGCCCGCCACACCGGTGCTGCTGGCCGGCCCCGACGGCGCCGTGCACACGACGGTGACCGCGGGCTGAGCATGGCACCGCCCCGGGGGAAGTGATCTCCCCCGGGGCGGTGCCGTACGTTTCCGGGTCGCCTCAGAAGCCGAGCTTGCGGAGCTGCCGGGGGTCGCGCTGCCAGTCCTTGGCGACCTTCACGTGCAGGTCCAGGAAGACCGGCGTGCCCAGCAGGGCCTCGATCTGCTTGCGCGACTTGATGCCGACGTCCTTCAGGCGCTTGCCCTTGGGGCCGATGATGATGCCCTTCTGGCTGGGGCGCTCGATGTAGACGAAGGCGTGGATGTCGAGGAGCGGCTTGTCGGCCGGGCGGTCCTCGCGCGGCAGCATCTCCTCGACCACGACGGCGATGGAGTGCGGCAGCTCGTCACGGACGCCCTCCAGCGCGGCCTCGCGGATGAGCTCCGCGATCATGACCTGCTCCGGCTCGTCCGTCAGATCGCCCTCGGGGTAGAGGGCGGGCCCCTCCGGCAGCAGCGGGACGATCAGGTCGGCCAGCAGACCCACCTGCTTGTCCCCGACCGCCGACACCGGGACGATCTCGGCCCACTCGAAGCCGAGCTCGCGGCCGAGCTGGTCGATCGCGATGAGCTGCTCGGCCAGCGTCTTGCTGTCGACGAGGTCGGTCTTCGTGATGATCGCGATCTTCGGCGTCTTCTTGATCGACGCCAGTTCCTTCGCGATGAAACGGTCACCGGGACCGAGCTTCTCGTTAGCGGGCAGGCAGAAGCCGATCACGTCGACCTCGGCCCACGTGGTGCGGACGATGTCGTTGAGCCGCTCGCCCAGCAGCGTGCGCGGTTTGTGCAGGCCCGGGGTGTCCACGAGGATCAGCTGCGCGTCCGGCCGGTGCACGATGCCGCGCACGGTGTGCCGGGTCGTCTGCGGCTGGTTCGCGGTGATCGCGACCTTCTGGCCGACCAGAGCGTTCGTGAGGGTGGACTTGCCCGCGTTGGGGCGGCCCACGAAACAGGCGAAGCCGGCTCGGTGGCTCTCCACCGGGTCGAGGGCGCCGGAGCTGCCCTTGTCCTTCGACGGCTCGGATGACTGGTTGCGAACGCTCATGGCGCCCATTGTCCCTGATCGTCGGGTGCCCGCCGTACCAAGCCGTCCCAGGCCCCTGAAGCCGCCGTTCCGGTTCCCGCGCGCGGGGTGATCGCCGGCAGGGCGCCGATCACCTCCGCGGTGAGGATTCGGTAATCACGGCGCAATGAAACACCACGGAAACGCGGGTGTGCGCAACCGGAAACGCGGGCCCACGACGCTCTGACGACGCCCCGCCCGTGCCCCCCACTCCGCTGGAGAGACCGTGACCCTGGCCGCTTCCCGGATCGACACCGGCGACACAGCCTGGCTGCTCGCCGCCACCGCGCTCGTGCTCCTGATGACCCCGGGGCTCGCCCTCTTCTACGGCGGCATGGTCCGCGCGAAGAGCGTGCTCAACATGCTGATGATGAGCTTCGTGTCGATCGCCCTGGTCACGGTGGTGTGGCTGACCGCCGGCTACTCCCTGGCCTTCGGCGAGGACGCGTTCGGCGGGCTCGTCGGCGGTCTGGAGCACGCCGGGATGGCCGGGATCGGGCCGGACAGCGTCCAGGGCTCCGTCCCCACCCTGCTCTTCGCCACGTTCCAGCTCACCTTCGCGATCATCACCGCCGCGCTCATCAGCGGGGCGGTCGCCGACCGGGCGAAGTTCGGGGCCTGGCTCGTGTTCGTGCCCGTCTGGGCGCTGCTCGTATACGTTCCCGTCGCGCATTGGGTGTGGGGCCCGGGCGGCTGGATCCGGGACGGTCTCGGCGCCCTCGACTTCGCGGGTGGCATGCCGGTCGAGATCGCCTCGGGCGCCTCGGGACTGGCGCTGTGCCTGGTGCTCGGACCGCGGCTCGGGTTCAAGAAGGACGCCATGCGCCCGCACAACCTCCCGATGGTCATGCTCGGCGCCGGTCTGCTGTGGTTCGGCTGGTTCGGCTTCAACGCCGGATCCGCCCTCGGTGCCAACGGTCTGGCCGCCGCGGCCTTCCTCAACACCCTCGCCGCCGGCTGCACGGGTCTGCTCGGCTGGCTCCTCGTCGAGCAGCGCCGCGACGGCCACCCGACCACCCTGGGCGCGGCCTCGGGCGCGGTCGCCGGCCTGGTGGCCATCACCCCCTCGTGCGGAGTGGTGTCCCTGCTGGGCGCGCTCGCGGTCGGGCTCGCCGCCGGCGCCGTCTGCTCGTACGCCGTGGGCTGGAAGTTCAAGCTGAACTACGACGACTCGCTGGACGTCGTCGGCGTGCACCTGGTCGGCGGTGTCATCGGCACGCTGCTCATCGGCGTCTTCGCCGTCCACGGGATGACCGGCGGCCCCGAGGGGCTGCTGTACGGCGGAGGCCTCGGGCAGCTCGGCCGGCAGCTCGTCGGTGTGCTGGCCGTCGGGACGTACGCGTTCGCCGCCACGTACGGCATCGGCCGGGCCATCGACCGGCTCATGGGGCTGCGGGCCGAGGAGGAGCACGAGCGGACCGGCCTGGACCTTACGGTGCACGCCGAGAGCGCCTACGATCACGGGGTCCTGGGCCACGGCGCCCCGGTGTCGTCGTCCCTTCCCACCGCGCAGAAGGTCAAGCCCCAGGCATGAAGCTCATCACCGCGATCGTCAAGCCCTTCCGTCTCGACGAGGTCAAGGCCGCCCTGCAGGAGCTCGGCGTGCACGGGATGACCGTCACCGAGGCCAGCGGGTACGGGCGTCAGCGCGGGCACACCGAGGTGTACCGCGGCGCCGAGTACCAGGTCGACCTGGTCCCCAAGGTACGGATCGAGGTCGTCGTCGAGGACGCGGTGGCCGACGCGGTCATCGACGCGGTGGTGAAGGCCGCGCAGACCGGAAAGATCGGAGACGGAAAGGTGTGGTCCGTACCCGTGGAGACGGTCGTACGGGTACGGACGGGCGAACGCGGGCCCGACGCGCTCTGAGCGTCACCACGGCCGCGGCGAGCGCGAGGACCGCGAGCACGGCCACCAGCCACGGCAGGGCGAGGAACGACACGCTCGCCGACTCCCGGGTGCCCGGCGCGCTGGCCGTCAGCGTCACGTCGCCCCAGTCGAGCTGGGGCGCCCCGTGCCAGGGCGCGGTGAGCCGGACCCGCTGGCCGGGGAGCAGCTCCGAGGGGATGCCCGCGAGTTCGCGGGACAGCAGGGTCCGCCCGAAGAGACCCTCGGCCCTCAGCCGCACCTTGGGGTTCAGCGTCACGTTGCCCGTGTTGTGGAGGGTGTACGAGACGGTGGCCGAGCCGGATCCGATGCCGGGGATCAGCGGCTGGTGGTGGGTGAGGCGCACCTTCTCCACGGCGAGGGCGGGGACGGTGGGCCCGCCGACGCGGAGGTAGACCCGGGCGGCGACGGCTCGCCGCACCCCGACCGAGAGGGAGCCCGAGCCCGTCTCGATCCGTTCGTCGAGCGCCACCAGCGCGCCCGGATGGTCGCCGGGTTCGGCCCCCTCGGGGACGTGGAGCGTGAACGGCACGGTGACGCGGCCGTGCGCGGGCACGGTGACCCGGGAGCGGGCGGGCTCGGCCCAGGCCCCCACCCCGCGCTGCTTCTCCGACAGGGTGCGGACGGCGAAACCGCCGTCGCGGGCGGTGTTGTAGGCGTCGGCCGCGTAGAGCCGGAACGTCAGCGGGGAGCCGGTCTTGTTGGCGACGGTGACCTTGTCGCCCAGGGTCTGGCCGGGGTCGGCGGACAGATAGAAGTAGGGCCGCTCGGCGATGCGCGAGGAGACCGGGTAGACCGACCAGCTCCCGTTGTCGGCCGCGTACGAGGGCGCGGCCGTGAGGGCCACGAGGGCGGGCAGGACCAGGAACACGCTCAGGAGGAGGGCGTACGGCTTGCGCATGGGTGCGGACCCCCGCGGACGGCATCGGCGGACTGGCGGCTCTCGTCGTGCGTGAACTCCCCTGTGTGGACGGGCGGGTGCGCGCCCGGCCACGGGGGTGCGGACGACCGGTCGAAGGGCGGACCGGTCAGCTCAGCGTCAGCGTGAGCACACCGGAGTAGGAGCCTGGCGGCGTGAACTCCGGCACGTTCAGCGACAGTCCGGCGTCGACGGTGAACTCACCACCGGTGAGGGTCCCGTTGGGGGTGGACGCCAGGGTCGCTCCCGAGGTGCCGACTGTGCCGGACGAACCGGCCTGGCAGGTGCTCGGGCTGCCGGCCTTGGTGGTGCAGGCCGGTGTCCAGCTCAGGGCGCCGGCGGCGATCTTCGCGCCGGGGCCGGTGAAGTCGGTGACCTTGCCGGTCAGGGACCAGCCCGCGGGTCCGCCGCGGAAGTCCTTGACCGTCACCGTCTGCAGGGCGCCGGTGGATGCGCCGCCCTTGCCGTAGTCGACCGCGGACAGCGCGACGGCGTCCCCGGCCTGGGTCATCGACAGCGTTCCCGCCTTCACCGTGGTGGTGAGCTTCTGACTGCCGTCCGGGACGGGTGTGTTGTCGATGACGACGTACGCGGCGGGGCCCGCTCCGTGGTCCGGGTCCCAGCTCGCTCCCTCGTACGCGACCACGCCGGTCGTCGTCTTGTCGTTGACGACGAGCGAACCGCTGACGGAGCCCTGGGCGTTCGCGGTCACGGTCGCCGTGTCGGCGGTCTGGGTGGCCCCGGACCGTCCGGCGAGGGTGACGGCGGCACCCGGGGTGAAGCCGCTGCCGGTGACGGTCACGCTGTCACCGGGGTTGCCGGAGGCCGAACCGAGCTGGATGGCCCGGGTGTTGGTCTGTCCACCCGTCGCGGTGACCGTCTCCGACACCGGGGCGGGCGGGTTGGTGACCGTGCACGGGGTGTCCAGCTCCATGATGTAGCTGGTGTGGATGTTGTAGTCACCGGGGGACAGGGTGATCGCGCCGGGCGCGGTCACGGTGAACGTGCCGGTCATGCTGAACGACGGGAAGGCGCCCTTGGCGGGCACCGGGTCGTTCTTCTTGGGGCCGGCGACGGTGACGCTTCCGGTCTGTGCCCCGCCCAGCGTCACCTTGCCGGTGGGGGTCATGATGTCGGCCGGCAGCGCGAGGTCGACGGGGTTGCTGGCGGCGGGACTGACCACCGTGTAGGTCACGGTGACCGTGTCGCCGACCTTGGGACTGGCGTTGTCCACCGCGATCTTCGCGGTGGTGGTGCCGTCGATCGGCGGGATGCCCGCGATCGCGGGCGGGATGCAGTGCGTGGCGAAGTCCACGTTCGTGGGTGCGGCTCCGGCCGGAGCGGCCAGCGCGCCTCCCACGGTGAGTGCGAGCACGGTCGCCCCGAGCAGTGCCGCGACACGGCGTCTTCGGCTGGTCGGACCCGTGGTTGACATGGGTGTTGCCCCCCTCCTGAGGGATGCGGGCGCAGCGGCTCGTCTGCGCCGACAGGGGGACATTGATGTGCCGGTCGTGTGAGAAGTCAATGGAGACCCGGCGCAGTGACTGATGGGCCATCAGGTTCTGTCATGGTCACCAACTCGGCTTGTTGGTGGCGGAGTTGTCCTTCCGGGTGGCTGGCCTCGGGGGCCGGGCCGGGCCGGGCCGGGCCGGTGTCGCTGCGCGCGGGCGGCACCGGCCCTCTTCACGTCGTGGCGCGGTGGATCAGTGGATCAGTGGATCAGCGGATCGGTGACTCGTGACTCAGTGGCTCAGTCGAAGACGAACGGCCCCGGGGACTGCGGTGCGTCCGCCGTGCAGGTGATCGTGATGCCGAAGATCGTCATCTTCAGCGAGCCGCCGTAGAACTCCAGGCTGTCGCCGGAGGCGACGGTGCCGTCGAGGGGGCCCACCGACACTCCGCTGCCGGTCGCCATCGCGGGGTTCTTCTTGCCGCTGAAGGCGGTGGTCCCGCCGCTCGCGTTCACCAGGGAGAGCGTCGAGGTGACCGAGTTCGCGGCGATCGGGATCGGGGCCGTGATGGCGGTGGAGCTGAGGGTGACGGTCGCGGCCGTGCCGTCCTGGGTGGCCGTGAGGGTGGCCGCGCCGCCGCCACCGATGGTGCAGGTCGCGTTGATCGTGGCCGTCTGGGGAGTGACGGCCGCGGCGGTCGGCGCGAAGGCCAGACCGGTCGCGGCCAGGGTGCCGGCGGCTAACGCCGAGACCGTTGCGAGTCGCTTGCCTCTCATCGAAATCCCTTCCCTTGTGGGGAATTGCCATGTGGGGATGGTCGGGACGGAGCCGTCCGCCCTGGTCCGGGCACACGGGCTCCTCACCTCTGTGCCCGGTGAGGGTGCGGGGAGACGTGTACGCGGACCGTCCGCGGGTGGGGGTGCGGGACGCCGTGCGGGGGCGTGTGCGACGGTCCGTCGGAATGTGCGGTTCCATTGAGGCGCAGGCACCTTGCGATGACAAGGGAAGCGAGCGGGTTCCTTCAACGGTCATGAAAAGTGGCCGAAGTTGGACCCGGGCGCGCGGGCCGACGGCTGGACGGCCACCCGGTCCGGGAGGTCACCGCCGGCCGGTGGCGGGCGTGAGGTCCTGCAGGCCCACCACGCGCAGCAGCCGCAGACGTTCGTGGGACTCGGTGCCGGGGCGTGCCGTGTGGACGACGAGGAGCTGGTTGTCGTCGGAGCTGAGCAGGATCTCGCAGTCGAGTTCCAGCAGTCCGACCGTGGGATTCAGGAACCGCTTCGTCGCGGAGCGCCGTACGGCGACCTCGTGGGACTCCCAGAGCTCCGCGAACTCCTCGCTCGTGGCGCGCAGTTCGGCCACCAGGGCGGCCGGCGCCGGGTCCGTGGGGCGGGCCGCGGTGACCGCGCGCAGGTTCGCGACGTGGGAGCGGGCGTGCTCGGGGCGGTCCTCGGGCGGGAAGAGGGACCGGGAGGCCGGGTCGGTGAAGAACCCGCGTATGAGATTGCGCCCGGGTTCGCTCCGACCCGTCAGTGCCGCCGACATCGCGTTCTGCGCGAGCAGCTCGCCGTAGTCGGTCACGACCTGGGCGGGGGCGTCGTGCAGCCGGTCGAGGATCAGCAGCAGCCCGGGGCGCACGTGCGAGGAGGCGCCCATGGCGCGGGGCGGTTCCTCACCGGCCAGGTGGAAGAGGTGGTCCCGCTCGTCGCCGGTCAGCCGCAGCGCCCGTGCCAGCGCGCCCAGCATCTGGCGGGAGGGGCGCGGCCCCCGGGCCTGTTCGAGCCGGGTGTAGTAGTCCACGGACATGCCCGCGAGCGCCGCCACCTCCTCGCGGCGGAGGCCGGGGATGCGACGCCGGGAGCCGGCCGGGAGCCCCACGTCGGAGGGCTCCAGACGGGCCCGGCCGCGGCGCAGGAAGTCGGCTGTCTCGGATCGGTCCACCTCTCCAGGGTGACGCAGGCCCCCGGTCTTATCCAGGGACCGCCGGTCCCCGGATCAGGAGGTCTCTCCCGCCCCGCCCGGCTCGGGGGGACGGTGGAGGCCGACGAGAGGAACACATCATGCTGACACTGGTGACCGGAACCACCGGCGAGGTCGGACGCCGTTTCGTCCCCCGTCTGCTGCGAGCGGCACCCGCCGGGGACCGGGTGAGGATCCTGGTGCGCGACGAGTCCCGGGCGACGGCCCTCGCCGGGCTCACCGGCCCGACCGGCCTCGGGCCGGAGATCGCCGTCGGGGACCTGCGCGACCCGGCGACGCTGGACAAGGCCCTGGTGGGCGTGGACGCGGTGGTGAACATCGCGGCCTCCTTCCGCGGCGTTCCGGACGACGAGGCCTGGGCGGTCAACCGCGACGCCGCGCTGGAGCTGGGCCGCGCCGCCGCCTCCGCGGGGGTGCGCAGGTTCGTGCAGGTCAGCACCAACCTGGTCTACGGGACCGGCCGGGGCCGCCCGCTCACCGAGGACGACCCGAGCGTGCCCGGCGGCGAGATGTGGGGTGCCTACCCGGCCTCCAAGGCCGAGGCCGAGCGCGGGCTGCTCGCCCTGGACACGGACATGGAGGTACGGATCGGCCGCCTCCCCTTCGTGTACGGGGAGGGCGACCCGCACCTGGCCGCCTCGTTGCGGTGGGCCGGGCAGTGGGCCGCCACGCAGCGGCTGCAGATGGTCCACCACGCGGACGTCGCCCAGGGCCTGCTCCGGCTGCTCCACGCCCCCGCCGTGGGCGCCACCCCGATCTACAACATCGCCGACGACGCCCCCGTCACCACCGTCGACCTGCACCGGATCAACGGCGTCGAGGTGCCGCCCGCCCTGTACGAGCGCACCGACCCCGACCCCTGGAACGGCATCGTGTCCACCGACCGCATCCGCCACGACCTGGGATACCGCCCGGTGTACCCGTCCCTGTGGACGGCCCGCGACGCCGGCGCCCTGTGATCCGCCCGGCGGCCCGTTCCCGGCACCCGCCCGGCGAGGGCCGTCGGCGCCCGCCGGGGGAGGGCCGTCGACGCCCGCAGGGGGGAGGGCCGTTCGGTCCGCCGGAGGGAGGGCCGTCGGTTCAGTCCACCCCCTTGATCCGCACCACCAGCACCGCCCCCGCGAGGCCGATCACCGCCGCGACCAGGTACAGGACCCGGTAGCCGCCCAGATAGGTCACGATCGGGGCGGCCAGGACCGGGGCCGCGACCTGGGGAAGGGCGTTGGCGATGTTGATGACGCCGAGGTCCTTGCCGCGGTCGAGGGCCTTGGGCAGCACATCGGTCATCAGGGCGAAGTCGACCGAGGTGAAGACGCCGAACCCGACGCCGAGGACGGCCGCGGCGGCGATCGCGCCGGGCCAGGTCTGCCAGCCTGCCAGGGCCGCCGTGGCCACCGCCATCAGCACGCCGGACCAGATCACGAACGGTTTGCGGCGTCCCAGCCGGTCCGACCACACCCCGCCCACCACGACCGTGGCCAGCAGCGTGATCCCGTTCACGGCGGTGAGGACGAGGACGCCCTGCTCGGGGTCGTCCAGGCGCAGCCGGTCGCGCAGGTAGTAGAGCAGGTACAGCAGCACGAGGGCGTTGCTGAGGTTGATCAGGAAGCGGGTCAGCCAGGCCCACGCCAGGTCGGGGTGCTCGCGTGGACTCAGCCGGAAGGACGCGAGGAACTCCCGCCCCGACCAGGGCGGCCGGGCCGACTCGGGCAGCCGCAGGTCCTTGTGGCGCAGGACGTACGGCAGGACGCCCACCAGCGTGAACACCGCGCACGCCGCGTATCCGCCGCCGGTGCCCCCCGCCACCGTCGCGAGCCCGGTGCCGCCGACCACGCCGAGGATCTGCGCCGCGCCCAGCCAGCCGCCCACGCTGCCGCGCTGGAGCCGCGGCACCCGGTCCGGGACGGCCGCCGTGACCGCCGCGAACGCGGCGTTCAGGGTGAGCTGGACCAGACACCAGCCCGCCGCCATCGTCCAGACGCCGCCCGCGCCCGCGAGGAGCAGCAGGGACAGCGCGCCGCCGGCCGCCCCCGCCACGATCCACGGCGTCCGGCGGCCCCACCGCGCGGTCGTCCGGTCGGACAGCGCGCCGAAGAGCGGGTTGGCGATCAGCGAGACCACCGCGCCCGCACCCGTCACCCAGGCCAGCATCGTCTCCTTGGACATGCCGGTGCCGGGCGCGAAGTCCTCCGCCTGGGAGGCGAGGAGGATCTGGAGCGGGCCGTACCAGCCCACCCAGATCGCCCCGTTGGCGAGCGAGAGCGCGGACGTCCAGCCCCGGCCGACCCGTTCGACGGGCTCGGCGAGGGCGGACAGGGGAGCGACCCGGTCGGCCGCGGTCATCTCTGTGCCCGCAGGGCGTCCCGCAGCCAGGCGTACGAGGCCTTCGGGGTCCGTTCCAGGGTGTCGTAGTCGACGTGCACGAGTCCGAAGCGGCGCTCGTACCCCTCCGCCCACTCGAAGTTGTCCATCAACGACCAGACGAAATAGCCGCGTACGTCGACGCCCTGCTCCAACGCCCCGTGCAGCGCCCGTATATGGCCGTCCAGGAAGGTGATCCGCTCCTGGTCGTCGATGCCCTCGTAACTGCAGCCGTTCTCCGTGATGACGACGGGCGGGAGCCGGTCGCCGTAGCGCTCGCGGAAGCCGGTGAGCAGCTCGGTGAGCGCCCCGGGCACCACCGGCCAGCCGAAGTCGGTGACCGGGTACCCCTCCAGTTCCTTGACGGTGAACGGCAGTTCGGCGGGCAGGGTGAGTCCGCCGAACTCGATCTCCGCGCCCTCGGGGGCGCCCACCTTGGTCGGCTGGTAGTAGTTGATCCCGTACCAGTCGACCGGCTCTCCGATGATCTTCAGGTCCGACTCGACGTCACCGGGCATCAACGCGCCGATGCCGTCGGGGTAGCGGCCCAGCAGGACGGGGTCGGCGAAGAGCCGGTTGAGCAGGAGGTCGTAGAAGTCGGCCGCCTCCACGTCCTCGGTACGGTCCGAGGCCGCCCAGGTCGGGCCGTGCGAGTTGGCGATCCCGATGTCGCCGGCTCCGGCCGCGCGCAGCGCCCGTACGGCCAGACCGTGGGCGAGGAGCTGGTGGTGGGCCACCGGTAGCGCGTCGAACATGAGCCGCTTGCCGGGGGCGTGCGCGCCCAGGGCGTGCCCCAGCAGGGTGTGCTCGGCGGGCTCGTTGAGGGTGATCCACTTCTTGACGCGGTCGCCGAGGCGCTCCGCGACGGCCGAGGCGTACGCGGCGAACCGCTCGGCGGTGTCCCGGTCCGCCCAGTCCAGCTCCGCCGGCAGGTCCCAGTGGAAGAGGGTCGGTACGGGCCGTACGCCGGCCGCGCACAGGGCGTCGACCAGGCGGTCGTAGAAGTCGAGGCCGCCGGGGGAGTTCACCCGGGGCCAGGAGACGGAGAAGCGGTACGCGTCCACGCCGAGGCCGGCCAGCAGCGCCACGTCCTCGGGGTAGCGGTGGACGTGGTCGCAGGCCACCGCCGCCGTGGAGCCGTCCTTGATGTGACCGGGCCCGGCGGTGAAGGCGTCCCACACCGAGGGGGCGCGCTCGTCCACGGCCCCCTCGATCTGATGGGCCGAGGTGGACACGCCCCAGAGGAAGCCGGACGGGAACTGAGGGAGGGGGTTGGTCGCCATGCGCGATCATCTGTACCCGCGGTAACGGAAGTCAACGGGTCGGCGCCAACCCGCGGCCGGGCCTGCCCCGTCGGGCCCGCTCCTCCCGGCGTCCTGCCTCGGGCGCTCCTTCGGGCTCCCCGATCCCGGGCACCCGCTTCAGGCTCCCCGACCCCGGGCGCCTGCTTCAGGCTCCCTCCTTCAAAACCCGGGAGATCAGTTCGCGCTGGTCCTCCGTGAGCTTCGGGTCGGCGGCGTGGACGGTCCTGCCGTCCACGGTGATCTCGTAGTGGAATCCGTCCGGGATGCCGGCCGGCGGCGTGTCCTGTCCGGCGGCGAGCACCCGTTCGGCGAGGGCGCGCCACTCGGGGGCGTCGGGCCGTGCCGAGGTGTCCACCTCGGCACGGCGCTCGATGCCCGCGAACCCGCCCGTACGCCGCACTTCGATACGCATGGGGTCCTGTCCGGTACGAGTCGTGCACCGGAGGCGGGTGCCTCCGGGCTACGGGTCGGATACCCGGGATCCGGCGGCGGATCCCGCTAGGCGGAGGGAACCCCGACCTGCTCCCAGGCCTTCGACACGGCCTGCAGTTCCTCGCCCTCTTCGTACCGGGTCCGGGCCGCGGCGAGCGTGAGCCGCGCGAAGTCGGAGAAGTCGGCCTGCTGCGACAGCTCCCCGCCGGTCAGCACGTCGTACCAGATCTGTCCGGCCCGCTCCCACGCGTGGCCGCCGAGGGCCTGGGCGACGAGGTAGAAGGCGTGGTTGGGGATGCCCGAGTTGATGTGGACGCCGCCGTTGTCCCGGCTGGTGTGGACGTAGCCGTCCATCGTCCCGGGCTGCGGGTCCTTGCCGAGCACGTCGTCGTCGTACGCGGTGCCCGGTGCCTTCATGGAGCGCAGGGCGGTGCCGGTGACCCGCGGGGCGAGCAGCCCGGCGCCGATCAGCCAGTCGGCCTCGCCGGCGGTCTGGCCGAGCGTGTACTGCTTGATCAGCGAGCCGAAGACGTCCGACATGGACTCGTTCAGGGCGCCCGACTGGCCGAAGTAGGCGAGGTTCGCCGTGTACTGGGTGACGCCGTGGGTCAGCTCGTGGCCGATGACGTCGACCGGGAGGGTGAAGTCGAGGAAGATCTCGCCGTCGCCGTCGCCGAACACCATCTGCTCGCCGTTCCAGAAGGCGTTGTTGTAGTCCTTGTCGAAGTGCACGGTGGCGTCGAGCGGCAGGCCCTCGCCGTTGATCGAGGTGCGCTCGAAGGCGTTCAGGTACAGGTCGAAGGTGGCGCCGAGGCCGGCGTACGCGCGGTTGACGGTGGCGTCCCTGCCGGGCTTGTCGCCCTCGCCGCGGACCCTCTTGCCGGGGAGGTCCTGGCGGTGGCGGGCGTCGTAGATCGTGCGGTGCGGCGCGCGGTCGTCCGCCCCCGCGGGGGCGGCGACGGCGGGCGCGCCGATCACGGTGGTCAGCCGGCGGTGGGTGCGCTCGTACGCGTCGCGCTCCAGGGTCTGGCGCGCGGGACCGGAGAGCGCGGGGTCCTCGTGCTGGGCGAGCTTGTCGAGGACGTGGGGCGGAACGATGGTGCAGTGGACGGGCTCGTGGCCCCCGTTGGTCGTCATGCCCGGCACCCTTGCATTGAGTGACCTATATGTCACTACGTGCAACCATGATTGGTGAAATGCGCGGATAAGGAGCCGGGGATTCCGGCGTGAAGTGGTATGGCGCACTTTTTGTCCCGTTTGCCGCGCCCGATCCCGCATACTGATACAGCCCTCCGCACGGAGCGGGGCTCCGCTAGGCTGCGGAGCATCATGCGTTTCGGGCTGCTTCTTCTTAGCTGCCGCGGCGAGGGCCTGTAGTCGAGGCCGACCCCCTCCCCGCGGAGTCTGGCGTTGCGCCGTCGGCCGTCCTTTCGGACATCCTGAGGAGCCCACGCATCATGGCGAACAGCCACAGCAGCGAGCAGACCCGCGCCAACCGCCAGCGTCCCACGTCGATGCCGGTCCACAAGTACGGCCAGTACGACCAGGTCGACATCCCGGACCGCGACTGGCCGAACAACCGGATCACCGTCGCCCCCCGCTGGCTCTCCACGGACCTGCGTGACGGCAACCAGGCCCTGATCGACCCCATGTCGCCCGCGCGCAAGCGTGAGATGTTCGACCTGCTGGTCAAGATGGGCTACAAGGAGATCGAGGTCGGCTTCCCGGCGTCGGGCCAGACGGACTTCGACTTCGTCCGCTCGATCATCGAGGACGAGACCGCGATCCCGGACGACGTGACGATCTCCGTACTGACCCAGGCCCGCGAGGACCTGATCGAGCGGACCGTCGAGTCGCTGAAGGGCGCCAAGCGCGCCAACGTGCACCTGTACAACGCCACCGCGCCGGTCTTCCGCCGCGTCGTCTTCCGCGGCTCCAAGGACGACATCAAGCAGATCGCCGTCGACGGCACGCGTCTGGTCGTCGAGTACGCGGAGAAACTGCTGGGCCCCGAGACCGAGTTCGGCTACCAGTACAGCCCCGAGATCTTCACCGACACCGAGCTGGACTTCGCGCTGGAGGTCTGCGAGGCGGTCATGGACGTCTGGCAGCCCGGCCCGGGCCGCGAGATCATCCTCAACCTGCCCGCCACGGTGGAGCGTTCGACCCCCTCCACGCACGCGGACCGCTTCGAGTGGATGGGCCGTCACCTGTCCCGCCGTGAGTACGTGTGCCTGTCGATCCACCCGCACAACGACCGCGGCACCGCCGTCGCCGCCGCCGAACTGGCGCTGATGGCCGGCGCCGACCGCGTCGAGGGCTGCCTGTTCGGGCAGGGCGAGCGCACCGGCAACGTCGACCTGGTCACCCTGGGCATGAACCTGTTCTCCCAGGGCGTCGACCCGCAGATCGACTTCTCCGACATCGACGAGATCCGTCGTACGTGGGAGTACTGCAACCAGATGGAGGTCCACGCGCGCCACCCGTACGTGGGCGACCTGGTCTACACGTCCTTCTCCGGCTCCCACCAGGACGCCATCAAGAAGGGCTTCGACGCCATGGAGGCCGAGGCGGCCGCGAAGGGCGTCACCGTCGACGACATCGAGTGGGCCGTCCCGTACCTGCCCATCGACCCCAAGGACGTCGGCCGCTCCTACGAGGCCGTCATCCGGGTCAACTCGCAGTCGGGCAAGGGCGGTATCGCGTACGTCCTGAAGAACGACCACAAGCTGGACCTGCCGCGCCGGATGCAGATCGAGTTCTCGAAGATCATCCAGGCGAAGACCGACGCCGAGGGCGGCGAGGTCACGCCGAAGGACATCTGGGCGACCTTCCAGGACGAGTACCTGCCCAACCCCGACAACGCGTGGGGCCGTATCCAGGTCAGGACCGGCCAGTCCACCACGGACAAGGACGGCGTCGACACCCTGACCGTCGAGGCCACGGTCGACGGCACCGACACCGTCCTGAGCGGCACCGGCAACGGCCCGATCTCCGCCTTCTTCGACGCCCTGCAGTCCATCGGCGTCGACGTGCGCCTGCTGGACTACCAGGAGCACACGATGAGCGAGGGCGCCTCCGCGCAGGCCGCGTCGTACATCGAGTGCGCCATCGGCGACAAGGTCCTGTGGGGAATCGGCATCGATGCGAACACGACACGCGCTTCGCTGAAGGCCGTCGTCTCCGCCGTCAACCGAGCGGCCCGCTGACCTCGTTCACCTGGTTCTTTCCGGCCCCGTCCGCCTTTCGAGGCGGGCGGGGCCGGGTCGTGTCCCGGCCAATTCGTGTGCAGGTCACGAGCAGGTCTCGTCCCAGGTACTGACTACACCTCAACAATGTGGCTAACATCACGCCAGCGCGGCGATGTTGCCGTGGCGTTACGGAGGTGTGCGACGTGCTGCCAGGATGGGGACGAAACGGTCGTGCAGTTCAGGTTCCCCGCATCCTGGGCACCCGTACGGCGTGGAGCACCGTCGGCGACGGGGAGTTCTTCTGCCCCGGCTGCGGCGGCGACCGCAACTACCAGCGGCTCACCGGGCGACGCCGCTTCACCCTTCTGGGTGTTCCCGTGCTCCCGCGCGGCGAGACGGGACCCGTCGTCGAATGCGCGGCCTGCGGCCACCACTACGGCGCCGACGTCCTCGACCACCCCACCACCACCCGCTTCTCCGCGATGCTCCGCGACGCCGTCCACACCGTCGCCCTCGCGGTCCTCGCGGCGGGCGGCGGCTGCGCCCGCTCCTCCCTGGAGACCGCCGCCGCGACCGTCCGCTCGGCCGGCTTCGACGACTGCACCGAGGACCAGCTCAGCGCCCTCGTCGAGGCCCTCGCCGCCGACACGGGCCGCTTCTTCGGCGAGCCGTGCGGAGCGAGCCTGGCCATAGAGCTCCACGAGGCCCTGGACCCGCTGGCCCCGCACCTCGCCGCGACGGGCCGCGAGGCGATCCTCCTCCAGGGCGCCCGCATCGCCCTCGCCGACGGCCCCTACACCCCCGCCGAACGCGACGCCCTCGCCACCGTCGGCGCGGCCCTGACGATCTGCTCCGACGACGTGACCCGCCTCCTGGCCACGGCCCGCACTCCGTCGTAGCGCCCCCGAAGCCCTCCGCCGCACTACTCCCCAGGGAGTAACGAGAGCCCCGGCACACCCGGCGCAGTAGGGGCCGGGTCGGTCCCCGGGGCGACGAAAGGCGGTCCACGGGCCGGAAGTCTGGAACACGACAACCAGACATCCGGACCGGAGGGAGGCCCTGTCCATGGGGGCCGGAGAGACAAGTACGCCGTCGCGGCGGAGGGCCGTGCCGTGGGCGGTGCTCGCGCTGTGGATCGGGCTGCTGGCCGTCGTCGGCCCGTTCGCGGCCAAGCTGTCGGACGTGCAGCACGACCGCGCCGTCGACTATCTGCCGTCGAGCGCCGACTCCACACGGGCCGCGAAGATCGAGGACCGGCTGCCCGGCGGCGAGACCACCGAGCTGGTGCTCGTCTACCACCGCGACGGGGGACTCCGGCCGGCCGACCGGGACACCGCGGCCCGCCAGGTCGCCGCGATCACCCGGGCGAACCCGCTCACCGGCACCCCCAGGGCCATGCCGTCCTCCGACGGCAGCACCCTGATGTACCCGCTCGCGAGCAACGCCCCCGGCACCGACGAGAAGAAGCGCGACGCGTTCGTGAACGACGTCCGCGACGTGGCCCGCGACACGGACGGCATGAGCGTCGTCGTCGGCGGACCCGGCGCCCTGGCCACCGACGCGGGCGAGGTCTACAACTCGCTCGGCGGGCCGCTGCTCTACACCACCGTCGCCGTCGTCGCCGTCCTGCTCATCCTCATCTACCGCAGCCCGCTGCTGTGGCTCGTCCCGCTCGCCGTCGCCGGCGTCGCGGACTATCTGTCGATGGGCGTCGCCTACGGCCTGAACCAGGCGTTCGGCACGGTCGTCTCCGGACAGAGCTCGGGCGTGATGACGATTCTCGTCTTCGGCGCCGGAACCGACTACGCCCTGCTGATCATCTCCCGCTACCGGGAGGAACTGCGGCGCGTCGAGCGGCCCTACGACGCCATGAAGGAGGCCCTGCGCGGCTGCGGGCCCGCCGTGCTCGCCTCCTCCGGGACCGTCGCGGCCGGACTGTTCTGCCTGCTCGCCGCCGACCTCAACAGCAGCCGGGGCATGGGCCCGACCGGCACCGTCGGGGTGCTGTGCGCCCTCCTCGCCATGCTGACCCTGCTGCCCGCCGTGCTCGTCCTGCTCGGCCGCCGGGTGTTCTGGCCGCTCGTCCCCGCCTACGGCAGCGAGCCCCGGCGACGGCGGAGCCTGTTCGCCGCGATGGGCTCCTCGGCCGGCCGCCGGCCACTCGTCGTCCTGGCGAGCGGAGCCGCCCTGCTCGGGGCCCTCGCCCTCGGCACCCTGAACCTGCCCGGCGCGCTCAAGCAGGAGGACTCCTTCGTCCACCGGCCCGACTCGGTCACCGCGATGGAGACACTCGCCCGCGCCTACCCCGGGCGGGGCACCCAGCCGATCACCGTGATCACCCCCACCGGACGGGCGGACGCCACACTGTCCGCCGCACGCGGGCACAGCGGCGTCGCGAGCGCCGAACGCGGACGCAGCGGCGGAGGCTGGACCGAGATCTCCGTCATCGCCCGCGGCGCCCCGCAGTCGGCGGCCGAGACCGCCACCATCAAGGCCCTGCGGGCCGACCTCGGCGGATCGTACGTCGGCGGCCCGAGCGCCCAGCAGCTCGACCTCCAGGACACGAACGCCCGCGACCGGCTCGTCGTCGTCCCGATCGTGCTCGTCTCGGTGCTGCTGATCCTGATCCTGCTGCTGCGCTCCCTCGTCGCGCCGCTGCTGCTCGTCGCCGCCGTCATCGCGGTGTGGGGCGCGGCCCTCGGCATCGGCGGCCTCGTCTTCGGCCCGCTGTTCGGGTTCGAGGGCACCGATCCCGGCCTCGGCCTGCTGTCCTTCGTTTTCCTGGTCGCCCTCGGCGTCGACTACGGCATCTTCCTCATGCACCGCATGCGGGAGGAGTCCCTCTCCGGCGCCGAACCGGCGGCCGCCGCGCTCACCGCGCTGCGCACCACGGGGGGCGTGATCGCCTCGGCCGGCCTCGTCCTCGCGGCCACCTTCGCGGTGCTCACGAACATGGGGCTCCTCCAGCTCGTCGAGCTCGGCTTCGTCATCTCCGTCGGGGTGCTGCTCGACACCTTCCTCGTCCGCACGTACCTGGTCACCAGCGCGAGCGTGGCCCTGGGACGCAAGGTGTGGTGGCCGGGCGCCCTCTCCCGCGAGCCCGACCCCGAGAAGGCCGGACGACAGGACCCCGTCCCCGTCGGCTGACCCGCACCCACCGGACGACGGACAACGGGCGCCCCCGCCTCCCGCGGGGGCGCCCCCTCACGGAAGATGAAGCGGTGGACGTCAAAGGCATGCTGCACCTCACCGGCTTCGGACACCCGAGCGCCACCGACCCGGCGCGGGTCGTGCGCCAGGACGCGCTGCTCGCGGGCGCGCTGCTGCTCCTCGACGTCACCGTGGCGCTCCTCCTGCACGCGGACGGCCGGCGGCCGGACGCGCTCGGCTGGAGCCTGCTGGTCGCCGCCCACCTCCCGATGGTCTTCCGGCGGCGTGCCCCGCTCGCCGCGTTCCTCGGGCTCGTCGCCTGCGTGGCCCCGTACCACGCGCTCGACTTCGACCACAGCGCGCCGCTGCTCGTCTCGATGACCGCGCTGTTCACCGTCGCCGTCACCGGGAGCCCGCTGCGCTCCCTGGTCGTCGGCAGCGGGGTCATCGGCATCATGCTCACGGTCAAGTTCGGGCAGGGTGCCGCCGAGGGCACCCAGGCGCTGCGCATCACCGGCTGGATCGTCGCGTTCATCGTGCTCGGCGTGTACGTCCGGGTGCACGGGCAGTACTTCGCCTCGGTCGTCGAACGCGCGGAGCGCGCCGAGCGCACCCGCGAGGAGGAGGCCCGCCGACGGGTCGCCGAGGAACGGCTGCGCATCGCCCGGGACCTGCACGACCTGCTCGCCCACAGCATCACCCTGATCGGCGTGCAGACCTCCGTCGCCGCGCACGTCCTGGCCGCCGACCCCGACCGTCTGGACCGTACGGCCGTCGCCAAGGCCCTCGACGACATCTCCGAGACCTGCCGGACCGCGCGCGGCGAGCTGCGGAGCACGCTGGAGGTGCTGCGCGACACCGAGCACGGCGGCGGCGACGGCCGGGGCCCGCTGCCCGGCCTCGACGCCGTGCCCGATCTGGTGGCGGCGGCCCGTTCGGCGGGCACACGGGTGGAGGCGTCGTCCGTGGTGGGGGCCGAGGGCGTTCCCACCGCCGTCGGCGCCGCCGCCTATCGCATCGTCCAGGAGGCCCTCACCAACGCGGTACGGCACGCGGGCCCGGAGGCGAGCGTCCGCGTGGAGCTGGACACGGACGGCTGGGCGCTGCGCGTGCGGGTCACCGACGACGGCATCGGGGACGCGGGCGGTCCGCCCGGCTTCGGTCTGGTGGGGATGCGGGAGCGGGCCCGCAGCGTGGGCGGCACCGTGGAGACCGGGACACGACAGGAGGGCGGATTCGCGGTACTGGCCGTCCTGCCCCTGCGCCCGGCGGTACCGGACCAGCGACCTGACCCCGGGCACGCAGCGGTACCGGACCAGCAACCCGATTCCGGCCGCCCGGCGGTATCGGACCAACGACCCGACCTCGGCCGCCCGGCGGTGCCGGACCAGCGACCCGACCTCGACGGTCGAGCGGTGCCCGGCCGGCGACCCGATTCCGTCCCCGGCCGCCCGGCGGTCCCGGACCAGCGACCCGACTCCGGACGTCGAGCGGTGCCCGACCGGGGACCGGAGCCTTCGTCCGTACGTGGCGCAGGGGCCGTACGGGACGACCGTCACGCGCCCGGGGCCGGTCCCGGACGCGTGACCGAGCCGGGAGAGGGCGGGCTCCGATGACCATCCGCGTGGTTCTCGCCGACGACCAGAACCTCGTACGGGCCGCGTTCGCCATGCTCGTCGAGTCGGCCCGGGACATGGAGGTCGTCGGGCAGGCGGCCACCGGCCGGGAGGCCGTCGAGCTGGCCCGCGCCACGCGCGCCGACCTGGTCGTGATGGACATCCGCATGCCCGACTTGGACGGCATCGAGGCCACCCGGCTCATCGCGGCCGACGAGGACCTCGCCGGGGTCAGGGTGCTCGTGCTCACCACGTACGACACCGACGAGCACATCGTGGAGGCGCTGCGCGCGGGCGCCTCCGGCTTCCTGGTGAAGGACACCCGGCCCGCCGACCTCCTCGACGCGATCCGCACCGTGGCCGCCGGGGACGCGCTGCTCTCGCCGGGTCCCACCGCCCGCCTGGTCGCCCGCTTCCTGCGCGCCCCCTCCGTCCCCGCGCTCGCGGCGGGCGGTCCCGAAGGGCTCTCCGATCGCGAGCGCGAGGTGCTCACCCTCGTCGCGCGCGGCCTCAACAACACGGAGATCGCGGCGGCCTTGGGACTCAGCCCGCTCACCGCCAAGACCCACGTCAGCCGCATCATGGGCAAGCTGGGCGCCCGCGACCGGACCCAGCTCGTCATCGTGGCGTACGAGTCGGGCCTGGTGACCCCCGGAGACATGGGCCGCGCCTGACCCGGCGGCGCCCGAAAGCAGCGGTGGAGGGCCCGCCTCGCGCCTGCCCCGAAGGCGGCCGAAAGCCCGCCTCGCGCCGACCCGGGAGGCGGCCGAAAGCCCGGACCGCCCGGCCCCGCGGCAGCCGAAGGCCCGGCCGGAGCGAACTGACGTCCCATCAGCATGCCGTGAAAGCACGGGTATTGCCGAGGCCCCCTGGGCACATTAGGTTCACCGGGACATCCCACGTCCCACGTCGTTCCATGCCCGATGCAGTCGACGTAGTCCAGGGAGTGTCATGACCAGCATGAGCCGCATGGTCGCGTTCGCCGCCACCGCCGGACTCCTCACCGCCCTCGCCGCCACCGGCCACCCCGCCTCGGCCGCGCCCCGTGGAGCCGGGGACTGCGCCTCCTCCGTCCCGTACACCGCGGGCCAGGACGGCTACGACACCTACCGCATCCCGGCCACCGTCACGACCAGAGCCGGCACCCTGCTCGCCTTCGCCGAGGGGCGCCACAGCGGCGCGGGCGACACCGGCAACATCGACGTCGTCCTCAGGCGCTCCTTCGACGGCGGCTGCACCTGGAGCCCGATGCGGGTCGTCGCCTCCGGGAACGGCGACACCCGCGGCAACCCGGCGCCGGTGGTGGACCCCAGGACCGGCCGGATCGTCCTGCTCACCTCGTACAACAGCGGTGCGGTGACCGAGGCGCAGATCATGCGCGGCGAGGTCACGGCGCAGCAGAGCCGGCGCGTCTTCGTCCAGACGAGCCGTGACGACGGGCGGCACTTCACCGCCCCGCGGGACATCACGGACCAGACGAAGCTGCCGGGCTGGCGCTGGTACGCCACCGGGCCCGGCCACGCGATCGCACTGCGCCACGGACCGCACGCGGGACGCCTGGTCGTGCCCGCCAACCACTCCGCCGCCCCGCCCGCCGGGTCCACGGACACCGGCCAGGAGGCCAGGTACTACGGGGCGCACGCGCTCTACAGCGACGACGGCGGGCGCACCTGGCGGCTGGGCTTCGTCGACGACTCGTACGACGGCATCGACAACGCCAACGAGAGCTCGGTGGCCGAACTGCCCGACGGCAGGCTCTACTTCACCTCGCGCGACCAGAACGGCACGAGCACCGGCAACCGCCTCGACTCCTACTCCAGCGACGGCGCCGAGACCCTGGACCGCCCCTTCGCCGTCCAGCCCGACCTGAACGACGTCCCCGTCGTCCAGGGCAGCGTCCTCCAGCTCACCGGCCGTTTCGCCCCGCTCCTCTTCTCGGGCCCCTCCGTCCCCACGGTCCGCAGTTCCATGGCCGTCTGGCGCAGCACGACCGCCGGCGCGGACTTCGACAAGGCGGTCACGCTGTCCACGCGGCGGGCCGCCTACTCGGACCTCGTCCAGCTCGGCCACTCCCGGGTCGGCATCCTCTACGAGACCGGCGACGCGGGACCGTACGAGAGCATCGAGTTCCGGCGGCTGCCGCTGAACGGGCTGCTCGGGTAAGGACGGACTCCGGCTCAGAGCAGTCCCGCCGAAGCCAGGTACTTCCCCACGCGTTCGACCTCGCCCGGAGACAGCGGCACCTGGGGTTCCGCTGTCGCGGCGCAGTCGATGACGCCCCGCAGGGACAGCGCGGCCTTGAAGGCGCCGAGCGCCGAGGAACTGCCGCCCATCCGGGCCGGGTCGCCGACGTCCACCAGCCCGAACAGCTCGCAGAGCCGTTCCTGCTCCGCCCGCGCCCGCTGCCAGTCGCCCGCCGCGCACAGCTCGTACAGCCGTACGTAGCCCACCGGGTCCACGTTGGCCAGACCGGGGACTACGCCGTCCGCGCCGAGGGCCAGCGCCGAGTCGACGACCACCTCGGAGCCGGTGAGCGCGGTGAAGCCGCCGGCGCCGGGGCGGCTGCGGGCGCCGGTGACGACCGTGCGGAAGGCGCCGAGGTCGCCGCTGGAGTCCTTCAGGCCCGCCAGGACGCCGTCGGCGGCGAGTTCGAGGACCAGTTCGGGGCTCAGCTTGGTGTGGACGGAGGCGGGCAGGTCGTACGCGAACAGGGGGAGCGAGGCGCGGGCGGCGACGACACGGAAGTGCCGGGCGATCTCCGCGGGATGGGTGCGGGTGTAGAAGGGGGCCGTGACGACGATCGCGTCCGCGCCCGCGGCACGGGCGGCGCGCGCGTGGTCCAGGACGCGGGGCGTCGTCATGTCGATGGCGCCGGCCAGGACGGGGAGCTGACCGGCGACGTGCGCCACCGTCGTCTCCACCACCCGTGCGCGCTGCGCGTCCGTCAGATAGGCGACCTCGGACGTCGAGCCGAGGACGAACAGGCCGTGCACCCCGGCGTTCACGAGGTGGTCGATCAGCCGGGTGAGCGACGGGACGTCCACCTCGCGGTCCGGTGTCAGGGGCGTGCAGACGGGCGGTACGACACCGGTCAGCGGGGCGGGGAAGGTCATGAAGGCTCCCGGATGTGCTGCTGGAACGGAACGTCGGCCAGGGCGGCGGACTCGGCCTGCGCGACGAGGGTGCGCGTCGACCGGCCCTCCTCCACAGGATGGTGGCACCGGAAGCGGTGGCCGGGTGCCGACGCGGCCGTGAAGTCCGGCATCCGGGTCGCGCATTCCGTGTCCGCCTTCCAGCAGCGGGTGCGGAAGGGGCAGCCGCTCGGCGGGCGCGTCGCCGAGGGGACGGGTCCGGTCAGCGGGATCGGCTCGATGGGTTCCAGCAGGCCCGGGGTCGCCGAGAACAGCGCCCGGGTGTACGGGTGACGGGAGCCGTCGGTGACCTCGCCCGCCGGGGACTCCTCGACGATCCGGCCGAGGTACATCGTGATCACCCGGTCGCTCATCCGGCGCACCGTCTGGATGTCGTGGGACACGAACACCAGCGCCAGGCCGAGGCGTTCCTTCAGGTCCAGCAGGAGATTGAGGATCTGCGCGCGCACCGACACGTCCAGCGCGCTCGTCGGCTCGTCGGCCACCACCAGACCGGGGTCCAGGGCCAGGGCGCGGGCGATCGCCACCCGCTGGCGCTGGCCGCCCGAGAGCTGGCCCGGCAGCGCGTCCGCGAGCGCCCGGGGCAGACCGACCAGGGACATCAGCTCCCGCACCCGCGCGTCCCGATCGGCCGCCCTGCCGCGCCGGTGCACGTCCAGCGGGTCGCGCAGGATCCGGCGCACGGGCAGCCGCCGGTTCAGCGCCGTCGACGGGTCCTGGAAGATCATGCCCGTGCCGGCCCCGACGGCCGTGCGCCGCTCGTCCGGCTTCAGGGACCACAGGTCACGGCCGCCGAACGTCACCGTCCCGGACGTCGGCCGCTGCACCCCCACCAGCACCTTCGCGAGCGTCGACTTGCCGCAGCCCGACTCGCCGACGACGCCGATCGTCTCGCCGGGCGCGACGGTCAGATCGGCGCCCGTCAGCGCGTACACCCGGTCGCGGGTGAACACACCGCCGCTGCGCGCCTTGTGGACGACATGCGTGTCGGTGAGCCGGACGAGCGGGTCCACCGGGGATGAACTCATGTCACGGCCTCGCTCTCCGTCGTCACCAGGTCGACGGCCGGGTGGTGGCAGGCCGCCGTGTGCGTGGGCGTGCCGAGGAGGTCCGGCGCCGTCGCCCGGCACACCTCGTCGGCCATCGGGCACCGGTCGGCGAACCGGCAGCCGGCCGGGAAGTCGGCGGGGGAGGGGACGACCCCCCTGATCTGCGTCATGCGCTCGGCCGCCGACTCCAGGGACAGGACACTGCCCAGCAGCCCCCGCGTGTAGTGGTGGGCGGGGGACTCCACCAGGTCCGCCGTCACCCCCGTCTCGACGATCTGGCCGCCGTACATCACGACCACCCGGTCGGTGACCGCCGAGATCAGCGCCAGGTCGTGCGAGACGAGGACCAGGGCGAAGTCCAGTTCCGCCCGCAGCCGCAGCAGCAGCTCCATGACCTGCGCCTGCACGGTCACGTCCAGGGCCGTCGTCGGCTCGTCCGCGACGATCAGCGCGGGTTCACGGGACAGCGCCATCGCGATCAGCACCCGCTGGCGCTGCCCCCCGGAGAGTTCGTGGGGGTAGCTGCGCAGGGTCCGTTCGGGGTCGAGACCGACCAGGGCGAGGAGTTCGGCCGCCGTGCGCCTGCCGCCCCGCCGTATCACCTGCTTGAGCTGCGCCCTGATCGTCATCGCCGGGTTCAGGGACGACAGCGCGTCCTGGTAGACCATCGCCATCTCGTGGCCCAGCAGCCGGCGCCGTACCCGCATCGGCTCGCCGACCAACTGCCGCTGCCGGAAACGCACCTGGCCGCGCACCCGGGCACCCTTGGGCTCCAGGCCCATCACGGTCAGGGCCGTGAGCGACTTCCCGCAGCCCGACTCGCCCACCAGGCCCAGGACTTCACCGGGGTGGACCTCGAAGCTGATGCCGTCGACGATGTCCACACCGCCGTGCCGGTCGTCGAAGCCGATGGCCAGCCGTTCGACGGCGAGAACGGGCTGCCCGTCCGTGACGGGCGGCCGGGCCCGCGCGCGCAGCCGGGCCGCGGCCCGCGCCAGGCCGGGCAGTTCGACGACCGTGCCGCTGCCCGGCTCCGGGGCTTCCAGCCGGTCCTCGGCGGGCGGTACCGACACCTCGCGGGCGGCCGGCGCGGCCCACGCGTCGGAGACGCCCTCGGAGAGGATGTTCAGCGACAGCACGGTGACCAGCATCAGCATGCCGGGGAAGACGGTGGCCCACCAGCCGCCGGTCAGCACCATGTTCTTGCCGTCGGCGATGACACTGCCCCAGGACGGGTCCGGGGGCCGCACGCCCGCGCCGATGAAGGACAGCGAGGCCTCGAACACGATCGCCTCGGCGACCTGCACGGTGCAGAACACCAGGACCGGGGCGGCGCAGTTGACGGCCACGTGCCGGAGCACGATGTGCGGGGTGCGGGCGCCGATCACCTGCTCGGCGGTGACGTAGTCCTCGCCGTACTGGTCGAGCACGTTCGCCCGGACGACCCGGGCCACGGGCGGGGTGAACAGGAACGCGATCGCGCAGATCAGCACGGTGATGCCGCCGCCGAAGACGGCGACGAGCACGGCGGCGAGCGCGATGCCGGGGAACGCCATGACCACGTCCAGGCAGCGCATCAGCGTCTCGTCGACCGCCTTGCGCGAGGTCGCGGCGAGCGCGCCGAGCAGCGCGCCCACGACCAGGGCGAGCGCGGTGGCGCCGAGGCCGATGGCCAGGGACCAGCGGGCCCCGTACATCAGCCGGCTGAGGATGTCCCGGCCGAGGCTGTCCTGCCCCATCCAGTGGTCCGCCGACGGATGGCCGGTGCCGTCCGTCTGCGGCTGCTGGTCGAGCGGGTCGTGCGGGGCGAGCAGCGGGGCGAACACCGCCACCAGGAGGACCACGGCCAGGAAGCAGACCGCGATCCTCGACAGCGGCGGCAGTCTGCGCCAGCCGCGCAGCCGGACGCCGGGCCGGGCGAGGGCCCCCGCGAGTTCCTTCCGCGTGATCACCGGGTCGCCTCCCTCAGTCGTGGGTTGACCAGCAGATACAGGATGTCGATGACGAGGTTCACGATCACGAAGCCGAACGCGGTGGTCAGGACGACGCCCTGCACGACGGCCGGGTCGCCGTTCTGCACGGCGTCGATCATCAGCTTGCCCATGCCGGGCAGCGAGAAGATCGTCTCGATGACGACCGCCCCGCCCAGCAGATAGCCGACCCGCAGCCCCAGCACGGTGAGCGGGTTCATCAGGGCGTTGCGCAGGACGTTGCGGCCGACGACCACCCGGGGCGGCAGCCCGCTGCCGATCGCGGTGCGCACGTAGTCCTTGTCGAGCTCCTCGACCACGGACGTCCGGACGATCCGGGTGAGCTGGGCCGCGACCGGCAGGGAGAGCGCGAGCGCCGGGAGCGCCATGGTCTTCAGCCAGCCGGTAAGCGAGTCGGCCGGGTTGATGTAGCCGCCGGTCGGGAACCAGCCCTGGTCGACGGCGAGGTACTGGATCATCAGCAGGGCCAGCCAGAACCCCGGTGCGGCGACCCCGGTCAGGGACACCACCCGGATGATCTGGTCGGGCAGCCGGTCGCGGTGGATCGCGGCCGTGACGCCGCCGAGCAGCGCCAGCACCACCGCGATGCCGAGCCCCAGGAAGGTGAGCTGGAGGGTGAGCGGCAGCGCGGTGGTGACCTGTTCGACGACCGGTGCCCTGGTCAGGGCGCTGGTGCCCATGTCTCCGTGCAGCAGGTCTCCCACGAAGTGGAAGTAGCGCACGGGCAGCGGATCGAGCAGCCCGTTCCGCTCTCTGAAGTCGTGCAGTTGCTGCGGGGTCGGATTGGCGCCCTGGAAGAACGCGGACGCCGGATCGACGTCCGAGAACCGCATCACCAGGAACACGAACAGGACGATCCCGAGCATCAGCGGCACGAGCAGCGCGACGCGGCGCAGCAGGATCCTGACGATGGCGACCACGTACGGACTCCCCTGTCGCCTAGACCCACTTGGCTTGCAGCAGGTTGATGCCCGGATAGGGCTGGGGCCTTATCCCCGCGAGCCGGCGCGGATTCCACGCCGTCATCAGCTCGTTGTGCACGACCGGGTAGAGCACGGCCTGTTCGGCGACGACGTCGATGTAGTCCTGGATCATCGTCCTCTTCTTGTCGGCGTCCGGTTCCTGGGTCGCCCGGTCCATGTCCTTGAAGAGCTGCTTCGCGACGGGGTCGCCGGCCCAGCGGGCGTAGCCCATCCAGAGGTTCTGGGGGCCGTAGTTGTAGTGCATGATCAGGTCGGCGTCGAGGCCGAACTGGTTGGGGTTCGAGGCGGCCGCGACGACCTGGTAGTCCTGCTTCTGGTCCATCTTGGTGAACACGGCCGTGGTCTCCTGCGGGGACAGCGTCGTCTCCACGCCGATCGCGTCCCAGGACGCCTTGACGGTCGGCAGGCAGTCGACGATCCAGCTCACGTTCACCGACAGGATCTCGATCTTCAGCCCCTTGACCCCGGCCTCCTTCAGGAGCTTCTTCGCCTTCTCCGGGTCGTACGAGTAGACGGTCTTCGCGGGCCGGTAGGAGGGGTTGGCCTCGTTGAGGAAGGAACTCGACGGCTTCCCGTGCCCCTTGAGCGCGACCTCGACCATCTTGTCGGTGTCGATGGCGTAGTGCAGGGCCTGACGGACGCGGACGTCGTCGAACGGCTTGTGCCGGGTGTTGAACATCAGGAACAGGTTGTTCATGCCGGCGCCGCCCTGGACGGTCATGCCGCCCTTGCGGAGCTGCGCGATGTTGGCGTACGGGATGTTGTCGGCGATCTGGGCCCCGGCGCTCGCCCCGGAGATCTTCGCGACGCGGGGCGCGGCGTCCACTATGGTCAGCCAGTTCATCTTCTTGAAGGCGGCCCTGCGCGGTCCGTTGTAGGCGGCGAACGCCTCGAACGTCGTGTTGGACTTCGGGTGGTGCGCGGTCTGCCGGTAGGGGCCCGAACCGACCGCCTTGCCCTTGATCGCGTCGTCCCAGGCGCCCGGCCGGGAGAAGACGTGCTTGGGCATGATCTTCGCCAGGGTGAGCCGGGAGATCCCTTCGGGGAAGGGGAACTTGAGGACCAGTTCGACGTTCTGCGCGTCGATCTTGCGGACCTCCTTCAGCCAGTTCGCGAAGAAGCCCTTGGCGAGGGTCTGGGTCTTCGGGTCGAGGATCCGGTCGAACACGAAGACCACGTCGTCGGCGGTCACCGGCTTCCCGTCGTGGAACGTGGCACCGGCGCGCAGCGTGAACTTCCAGGAGGTGCCGGTGAGGTCGGCGGGCACCTGGGTGGCGAGCGCGGCGTAGGGCTCGCGGGAGATCGGGTCGGTGTCGAGCAGGCCTTCGTAGACATGGTTGTTGGCGGCCATGCAGAAGGCGGACGCGGTCTGCGTCGGGTCCCAGCTTCCGTCGTTCCCGTAGCCGATCACGGCCGTCAGCGTGGCGTTCTGTCCGCTGCCCGAACCGCCGGTGTCGTTCGTCGACTCGGGCCCGGACGAGCAGGCGCCGAGCGTCGAGGAGAGGGCGGCGGCCGCGCCCAGGGCCCCGGTGTACTTCAGGAACGACCGGCGGTGCGGCGCCGGAGTGGGGTTCACGTCGCGCACGGTTCCTCCAGCAAGGAGTGGTCCAGTTGAGCGGTCCGGTGAGGCGGTGGAGCGGTCGGTTCGCCGGCCCGGGACGCAGGAGATACGACGTCCTACGTCATGGGGGGCAGCGCGACCATAGGAGGGGGCGCGGAGGGGGTCAAGGGGCCGCACACGAATGGCGTATCTTCCACAGGTGCGACCAATGGCGGTATGAAACAGGGGCAGTTGGCCGAACTTGGCGTTTAATCAGCCCGGAGGTGGGACGTCCGATGTCCAGCGAGCGTACGATGCGGCGCATGCCTGAGGAGACCGGGAACCGGCGCAGGCCCGAGCGCCGGGTGAGCAGCCAGATCCAGCGCGAGGTCATGCAACTGATCCTCGACCAGGGGCTTCCGGCCGGTGCGCCGCTGCCCACCGAGACCGAGCTGATGAACGATCTCGGCGTGAGCCGCAACTCGGTCCGCGAGGCGCTCAAGGCCCTTCAGGCGCTCGACATAGTCGAGATCCGGCACGGCTACGGCACCTATGTGGGTGAGGCGTCCATGACGCCGTTCGTCGACGGACTGACCTTCCGCACGCTCGCCCGTCCGGACGATCCGACCGCGGCGCTGGCCGAGATCCTCCAGGTCCGTGAAGTGCTGGAGGAGGGGCTGATAAGCCGGGTGGCCCAGGTGCTGACCGAGGAGGAGCTGGACCGGCTCGAAGCCGTCGTCGCCGAGATGGAGACGGCGGGGGACGACGGCCGCTCCTTCCCCGAACTCGACAGCAGGTTCCACGAGTTGCTGTACGCATCGCTCGGCAACCCGCTCGTCCCCCAGTTGCTCGGCGCGTTCTGGACCGTCTTCCGGCGGGTCGCCGTGGTGCGCGGCTGGGCCGACGACATCACCCCGGAGGTCACGGCCCGCCGCCACCGCGACATCCTCACCGCCCTGCGGGTACGGGACGTCGAGGGCGCCCAGCGCGCGATGGCCGACCACTTCCGCGGCATCGAGGCCCGCGCCGCCCAGGGCTCCCGCGGCGTGAGCTGAAACGAACCCGCCTCCCCGGCTCCCCGCGCGCGGCCCCGCTGCTCCCGGACCTCCTGCTCCCGGGCCACCCGCCTCGGTTCTCCGCCCCCGGCGCGTCCTACGCTGCACCCATGGCCGACATCGACCCCGACTCCTCGCCGGGCTCCCCAGCCGACGCTGGTCTCTGGGACCCGGAAGGCGCGGGGGTGCTGTCCCTGCCCTCCGGCCGGCTGATCCGGGGCCGGGGGCTGCGCCGGCCGCTTCCTGACGACGGCGGTCCCGTGCCGGCGTACGCCGTGTACCTGCTCGGCGGACCGCCGCCCCCGGTTCCCTGGGAGGCCCACTGGCTGCGCTGGCCCGACTTCCGGCTGCCCGCCGACCGGGCGGAGGCCCGCGCGGTGCTCACGGAGGCCTGGCGGCGGGCGGCCGGCGAGCGCGTCGAGATCGCCTGCTTCGGCGGCCGGGGCCGCACCGGCACGGCCCTGGCATGCCTGGCCGTCCTCGACGGCGTACCGCCCCGGGAAGCGGTGGCGTACGTACGCCGGCACTACGACCGGCACGCGGTGGAGACGCCGTGGCAGCGCGCGTACGTACGCCGCTTCGGCGCGCGGAACTGATACGCGCGGCCTCCGCGAAGACGCCGTCCTCGTGAGCGGCGCGGGCACCTGGAGCCGACGACGGAGTCGAACGAGGCGTCCGGCGGCGGGAGTTCGGCGCCGTCCGCACGCGGGACGGCGACCCGCCGGTCAGCGGCCGTGCGGTGTCCGTTCGGACCCGCCGGACGGCCACCGGAGACGAAAACCCGAGCTTCCACTTCCACTTGCGTGAAACCTGTGTCGTCCCTGCGTCGTTCCTGTTCTGAACGGCATGAGCACGAGCGCCTACGCACGGACGACAGCACGGACGCAAGCACGGAAGCACGCACGGACAGACCCACGTACACACGCCGGCCGACGGGGCGGCGGGACTCGGCGCACCGCGTCGAAGAGGCGGAGGAGACTGTGCAGCACTTACGGACGGCGACACGGCTCGCGGCGGCCCTGCGATGAAGGCGGCGCCGCCCCCGACCGGCTCCTGCGCCGTCGACACCCGCACGGGCAGGTTCGGCGTGGTCATGGGGCACGAGGGGCCGTACGTACAGCTCAGACCGCTCGGCGGCGGCAGGGAGTGGGACTGCAGGCCGGAGGCCGTCCGGCAGGCGACCCCGACGGAACGGATCAGCGCGGCGACCGCGTACGCCAACGCCCGCAGCCGCGGCGAGGTGCCGTGACGAGGGTCCCAGGAACAATGCGGTCCGACCGGGCCGGGTGGCGCGTGCCGTAGGCGAGAATGGGCCGCATGAGTCTGTTCCGCGACGACGGCATCGTGCTGCGCACCCAGAAGCTGGGTGAGGCGGACCGGATCATCACGCTGCTCACGCGCGGTCACGGCCGGGTACGGGCGGTGGCGCGCGGTGTCCGGCGGACCAAGTCGAAGTTCGGGGCGCGCCTCGAACCCTTCTCCCACGTGGACGTGCAGTTCTTCGCCCGGGGCAGCGAACTGATCGGCCGCGGGCTGCCCCTGTGCACCCAGAGCGAGACGATCGCTCCGTACGGTGGCGGGATCGTCACCGACTACCCGCGCTACACCGCGGGCACCGCGATGCTGGAGACCGCCGAGCGGTTCACCGACCACGAGGGCGAGCCCGCGGTGCAGCAGTATCTGCTGCTCGTCGGCGGGCTCCGCACCCTCGCCCGGGGCGAGCACGAACCGCACCTCGTCCTCGACGCCTTCCTGCTGCGCTCCCTCGCGGTCAACGGCTACGCGCCCAGCTTCAGCGACTGTGCCAAATGCGGCATGCCGGGACCGAACCGGTTCTTCTCGGTCGCGGCGGGAGGAACCGTCTGCGTCGACTGCCGGGTGCCCGGCAGCGTCGTACCCTCGCCTCAGGCCCTCGAACTCCTCGGCGCTCTGCTCACGGGAGACTGGGCGACCGCGGACGCGTGCGAGCCGCGGCACGTCCGGGAGGGCAGCGGGCTGGTGTCGGCCTATCTGCACTGGCATCTGGAGCGCGGACTGCGTTCCTTGCGGTACGTGGAGAAGTAGGCGCCGCGCCCGGGGGGTTCCGGGGCGGCGAAGGCGCGCGAGCGCGGCAGAGAACAACACGCACAACGAGACGGGCGCCCTGCGCACGCGAGCAAGAGGGAGACGAGAAGCACATGGTCGTACGCGGGATCCTGGGCGGTCGGCGCCGCGAGTACAAGGCACCGGAACCGCACCCCTCCGGTGCCCGCGCGCCCAAACTCCCCGGGGAGCTCGTCCCGAACCACGTGGCGATCGTCATGGACGGGAACGGCCGCTGGGCCAAGGAGCGCGGGCTGCCGCGCACCGAGGGGCACAAGGTCGGAGCCGAGCGCGTCCTCGACGTCCTCCAGGGCGCGGTCGAGGTCGGCGTCGGCAGCATCTCCCTCTACGCCTTCTCCACGGAGAACTGGAAGCGCTCGCCCGACGAGGTGCGCTTCCTGATGAACTTCAACCGCGACTTCATCCGCAAGACCCGCGACACCCTCGACGGCCTCGGCATCCGGGTGCGCTGGGTGGGCCGGATGCCCAAGCTGTGGAAGTCCGTCGCCAAGGAGCTCCAGATCGCCCAGGAGCAGACCAAGGACAACGACGCGCTCACGCTGTACTTCTGCATGAACTACGGCGGTCGCGCCGAGATCGCGGACGCGGCGCAGGCGCTGGCCGAGGACGTGAAGGCCGGCCGCCTCGACCCGTCCAAGGTCACCGAGAAGACCCTCCAGAAGTACATGTACTACCCGGACATGCCGGACGTGGACCTGTTCCTGCGCCCGAGCGGCGAGCAGCGCACCTCCAACTACCTGCTGTGGCAGAGCGCCTACGCCGAGATGGTCTTCCAGGACGTGCTGTGGCCCGACTTCGACCGGCGTGACCTGTGGCGGGCCTGCGTCGAGTACGCCCAGCGCGACCGCCGCTTCGGCGGCGCCGTCCCGAACGAGCAACTGCTCGCGATGGAGCAGGCCATGCGGGGCGACGGGTCCTGACACCCGCCGCCCGCGGGCGCGTTCGGATCCGGCGTTACGATCACGGCTCATCACCACCGAACTGGGGAGGGGCCGTGGTCGAGGATCAGGGCGCCGCGCGGCAGCAGGAGTCGCCGGAGCGGCCGCAGGGCGCCGGGGCGGACGTCGTCGAGCTGGAGTACACACCGGTCGTCGCGGACTTCAGGTCGGCGCTGCGGGCACGCGCCAAGGTCGCCAGGTCGGCCCGGATCCAGCGCGGGATGTTCGCTCTCGTGGGCTTCTTCGCCGTCATGGGGATCGTGGCCACGCTGATCAGCGGGGAAGCGCCGGACTTCGCGCTGATCTGGCTGCTGCTCTGCGCGGTTCTGGTCGCCTTCATGCCCCGGCTCATGGCCCGCCAGTTCCAGCGCCTCGCCCAGCGCCAGGGCACCTTCCGCGTGACCGTCACGGACACCGGGGTGACGGTCGCCACGGACAACGCCACCACGGACCTCAACTGGGTCGCGCAGCCCCGCTACCGGGAGACGGCGGACGTCTTCCTCATGATGAGCCCCGACAAGAACGCGAGCTGCTTCACCGTGCTGCCCAAGCGGGCCGTGCGCGCCCCCGGGGACGTGGACCGGCTGCGAGCGGTCCTCGACCGTCACCTGACCCGGGCCTGAGCCCCCGCGCCCCGCGAGGGGCTCAGGTGTTCGCCGACGCGCACTCCGCGCACGTACCGAAGATCTCCACGGTGTGCGCCACGTTCACGTAGCCGTGCTCCGCGGCGATGGCCTCCGCCCACTTCTCCACCGCGGGGCCCTCCACCTCCACGGCCTTGCCGCAGACGCGGCAGACGAGGTGGTGGTGGTGCTCGCCGGTGGAGCAGCGCCGGTAGACGGACTCGCCCTCCGAGGTGCGCAGCACGTCGACCTCGCCGGCGTCGGCGAGGGACTGGAGCGTGCGGTAGACGGTGGTGAGCCCGACCGAGTCGCCCTTGTGCTTGAGCATGTCGTGGAGCTCCTGCGCGCTGCGGAACTCGGTCACCTCGTCGAGTGCCGCCGCCACGGCGGCACGCTGCCGGGTGGAGCGGCCCCGGACGGGCGATCCAGCGGTTGTCACCGTTGCCTCCTCGCGGTCTGCGCTTGCCCGGCCATTGTGCCAGCCCGGGCAGGGCCCGGTCAGACGCCGACGGCGCTCTCCGGTCCGCGGGTGGCCGGAATCGCGCACTCCGCGGGATCCCCGGCGGCCTGCGCCGCGGCCGCGGCCCGGGCCCGGCGCCGCGCCAGCGGTGACGCCAGCGCCGTCAGCGCGATGAACGCGCCGATGGTCAGCAGCACGATGGTCGAGCCGGGCGGCACGTCCTGGTAGAACGACGTCACCGTGCCGCCGATCGTCACGCTCACCCCGATCGCCACGGCGACGGCGAAGGTCGCCGCGAAGCTGCGGGTGAGCTGCTGGGCCGCCGCGACCGGCACCACCATCAGCGCGCTCACCAGCAGCAGGCCGACCACGCGCATCGCGACGGTCACCGTGACCGCCGCCGTGACGGCCGTCAGCAGGTTCAGGGCCCGCACCGGCAGACCGGTCACCCGCGCGAACTCCTCGTCCTGGCTGACCGCGAACAACTGCCGCCGCAGCCCGAGCGTGACCACCAGGACGAAGGCGGCCAGCAGGAAGATCGCCGTCACGTCGGAGGCGCTCACCGTCGACAGCGAGCCGAAGAGGTACGAGGTCAGGTTGGCGGTCGAGCCGCCCGCGAGGCTGGTGAACATCACGCCGCCCGCCATGCCCCCGTAGAAGAGCATGGCCAGCGCGATGTCCCCGCGCGTCTTTCCGTACCAGCGGATCAGCTCCATGAGCACGGCGCCCAGCACGGACACGGCCGTCGCCATCCACACCGGTGACGTGTTGAGCAGGAAGCCGAGGCCGACGCCCGTCATCGCCACATGGCCGATGCCGTCGCCCATCAGGGCCTGACGGCGCTGGACGAGGTAGATGCCGACGGCGGGCGCGATGACGCCCACCAGGACGGCGGCGAGCAGCGCCCGCTGCATGAAGGCGTAGTCGAGGATGTCCATCAGCTGAGCAGTCCCGTCCGGAGGGGTTCGGCGTCGTGGGCCGCGTGCGGGTGTACGTGGTCGTGGCCGGGCAGGGCGTGCTGGCCGACCGCTCTCGGCGGCGGGCCGTCGTGCAGGACGCAGCCGTCCCGCAGCACGACCGCGCGGTCGATCAGCGGCTCCAGCGGGCCCAGCTCGTGCAGGACGAGCAGCACGGACGTGCCCTGGGCGACCTGGTCGCGCAGGGTGGCGGCCAGCACCTCCTGGCTGGCGAGGTCCACGCCCGCCATCGGCTCGTCCATGATCAGCAGTTCGGGTTCGGAGGCCAGCGCGCGGGCGATGAGGACCCGCTGGTGCTGTCCGCCCGACAGGGCGTTCACGGAGTCCTTGGCGCGGTCGGCCATCCCGACGAGCTCCAGGGCCCGTCGTACGGCCGCGTGGTCGGCCTTGCGCAGGATGCCGAGGCGGGCGCGCGAAAGCCGGCCCGAGACGACGATCTCGGTGACCGTCGCCGGCACGCCGCCCGCGGCCGTGGTCCGCTGCGGGACGTAGCCCACCCGGTGCCAGTCGCGGAAGCGGCGGCGCGGAACGCCGAAGATCTCGATCTCACCGGCGCTGACGGCGACCTGGCCGATGACGCTGCGCACGGCGGTCGACTTGCCGGAGCCGTTCGCGCCGAGCAGGGCGACGACCTCTCCGCGGCGCACGGTCAGGTCCATGCCGCGCAGGACCGGGCGCGAACCCAGCTCCGCCCGGACACCGCGCAGGGATACGACGGACTCGTTCACGGCGTCCTCCACAGTGATCACTTCGTTCCCAGAGCCGTCTGGAGGGCCTTCAGGTTCGACCGCATGACCTGCATGTAGTCGCTGCCCTTGGACTTGTCGGTGATGCCTTCGAGGGGGTCGAGGACGTCCGTCCGCAGCCCCACGTCCCGGGCGATCGTGCCGGCGGTCCGGTCGCTGACGAGCGTCTCGTAGAACACCGTCGTGACGCCGTCGGCCTTCGCCAGGTTCTCCAGGGCCTTCACCCGGTTCGCGCTGGGCTCCGACTCGGGGTCGAGGCCGTTGACGGCCTCCTCGGTGAGCCCGTAGCGCTCGGCGAGGTAGCCGAACGCGGCGTGGGTGGTGATGAAGGTCTTGGTCCTCGTGTTCGCGAGTCCGTCGCGGAAGTCCTCGTCCAGCGCGGTGAACTTCTTCCGCAGCGCGGCCATGTTCTTGTCGTAGTCCGCGGCGTGCTTCGGGTCGGCCTTCTTCAGCGCGGCCGACACGCCCTCGGCCACCTGGCCGAAGCGCACGGGGTCGAGCCAGACGTGCGGGTCGGCGGCTCCGGAGTCCTCGCCCTCGCTGTGGTCGTGCGCGGCGGCGTGCCCGCCGACCTCGTTGCCGTGCTTCTCCAGCGTGGTCAGCGAGGCGGCGTCGACCTTGATCCTCACGCCGGACTGGGCGACCGCGTCGTCGACGGCCGGCTGGAGGTTCTTGAGGTAGAACACCGCGTCGGCCTCCTGGAGCCGCGCGGTCTCGCGGGCGCTGATCTCCAGGTCGTGCGGTTCCTGGCCGGGCCGGGTCAGGTTCGTGACGCTCACGTGCGAGCCGCCGATCTCCTCGGCGAGGTACTGGAGCGGGTAGAACGACGCGACCACGTCGAGTCGGCCGTCGTTCCGGGCGTCGGCCGCCGCGGAACCCGAGCAGGCCGAGAGGGTGCCGAGGCCGAGGGCGGTGGCCGCCACGGCGGCGGACCCCGATATGAGGCGTCGTCGTACGTTCATGACAGTCATTTTCAACAAATCTGGAAACGATTGTCAACAAGCCCTCGTGACGGGGCCGGCGCGGGCTCCGGCAACGGGTATCAACTGGATCCAACCGGCAGGAAGCGGCCTACCGCGGGAACCGATTTGATGCGGGGGTGGGCGACGCCGGTAACCTGAAGCATTCGCTGCCGTCCGTTCGTAATGAAGAGAGCACCGTGGCCGCCGACAAGATCGATTCAATCGTCAGCCTGAGCAAGCGCCGTGGCTTCGTTTTCCCCTGTAGTGAGATCTACGGCGGACAGCGTGCCGCTTGGGACTACGGCCCGCTCGGCGTCGAACTCAAGGAGAACCTGAAGCGCCAGTGGTGGCGCTACATGGTCACGTCGCGCGAGGACGTGGTCGGTCTCGACTCGTCCGTGATCCTGGCCCCCGAGGTGTGGGTCGCCTCCGGTCACGTCGCCACCTTCACGGACCCGCTGACCGAGTGCACCTCGTGCCACAAGCGGTTCCGCGCCGACCACCTGGAGGAGCACTACGAGGCCAAGCACGGCCGCCTCCCGGAGAACGGCCTCGCCGACCTCAACTGCCCCAACTGCGGAAACAAGGGCACCTTCACCGAGCCCAAGCAGTTCTCGGGCCTGCTCTCCACCCACCTCGGCCCGACCCAGGACAGCGGCTCCGTCGCCTACCTGCGCCCCGAGACCGCCCAGGGCATCTTCACCAACTTCGCCAGCGTGCAGACCGCCTCGCGCAAGAAGCCGCCGTTCGGTATCGCCCAGATGGGCAAGTCCTTCCGCAACGAGATCACGCCCGGCAACTTCATCTTCCGCACACGCGAGTTCGAGCAGATGGAGATGGAGTTCTTCGTCAAGCCGGGCGAGGACGAGCAGTGGCAGGAGTACTGGATGGAGCAGCGCTGGAACTGGTACACCGGTCTCGGCCTGCGCGAGGAGAACATGCGGTGGTACGAGCACCCGAAGGAGAAGCTCTCCCACTACTCCAAGCGCACCGCCGACATCGAGTACCGCTTCCAGTTCGGCGGCAACGAGTGGGGTGAGCTGGAGGGCGTCGCGAACCGCACCGACTACGACCTCGGCGCGCACTCCAAGGCCTCCGGCCAGGACCTCGCGTACTACGACCAGGAGGCCCAGGAGCGCTGGACCCCCTACGTCATCGAGCCCGCCGCCGGTGTCGGCCGCGCCATGCTCGCCTTCCTGCTCGACGCCTACGTCGAGGACGAGGCCCCGAACGCCAAGGGCAAGATGGAGAAGCGCACGGTGCTGCGCCTCGACCACCGCCTCGCCCCGGTGAAGGCCGCGGTCCTGCCGCTGTCCCGCAACGCGGACCTGTCCCCGAAGGCCAAGGGTCTCGCCGCGGCGCTGCGCCAGCACTGGAACATCGAGTTCGACGACGCCGGCGCCATCGGCCGCCGCTACCGCCGTCAGGACGAGATCGGCACGCCGTTCTGCGTCACCGTCGACTTCGACACCCTCGACGACAACGCCGTCACGGTGCGCGAGCGCGACTCGATGAAGCAGGAGCGTGTCTCGCTCGACCAGATCGAGGGCTACCTGGCCGCGCGTCTCGTCGGCTGCTGATCCAGGCACCGCACGCCGTGCGCGAAGCCCCCGTTTCCCGGCAGGGAGGCGGGGGCTTCGCGGTGTCCCGGACCATGGGGTGTCCGGGCGTTCTCTGACCGGGGCGGCCGTCCTTCGCCCCGGCGTCCTCAGCGGCCCTGGAGCGCCTTCACGTTGTCGCCGAAGGTCCAGTTCTTCGAGCCGTCCCAGTTGACCGACCACGTCATCAGGCCCTTGAGGGAGGTGCCGTAGTGGCGCCAGGCCTGGGAGACGAGGCTCGGCGCCATGTAGCCGCCGCCCGCGCCGGCCTGGGCCGGCAGCCCGGGGACCTGCTTGTCGTAGGGAACCCTGATGGTGGTCCCCTGCACCACGAGCCCCTTGTCGAGGCAGTCCGTCTGGGCGGTGAAGCCCTGGACGGTCCCCGCGGAGTAGGAGTCACCGGAGCAGCCGTACATGCTGCCGTTGTAGTACTGCATGTTCAGCCACCACAGCCGCCCGTTGTCCGCGTACTTCTTCACGATGGGCAGGTACGCGCCCCAGATCGAGCCGTACGTGATGCTGCCGCCGGTGACGTAGGCGGTCTCCGGAGCCATCGTCAGCCCGAAGTTCGACGGCATCCGGGACAGCACCCCGTCGATGATCCGGATCAGGTTGGCCTGTGACGCGGAGAGTTGACCGATGCTGCCGCTGCCGACGAGCCCGGTCTCGATGTCGATGTCGATGCCGTCGAAGTTGTACTTCCGCAGGATGGGCACGATCGTCGCGACGAAACGGTCGGCGACCGCGGACGAGCTCAGGTCGATGCCGGCGGCCGCCCCGCCGATGGACAGCAGGATGGTCTGCCCCGACGCCTTGGCCGCGCACATCTCGGCGGGCGTGGCGACCTTCACGCCCGTGTCCATGCCGTCCTCCCACAGCGCGGTGCCGTCCGAGCGGATGACGGGGAACGCCGCGTCGATCACGTTGTAGCCGTGCGCGGCGATACGGGAGTCGGTGATCGGCGTCCACCCGAAGGGCGGGTGCACGCCGTTGGCCGCGCCGTCCCAGTTCTCCCAGTACCCCTGGAGGACCTTTCCGGCGGGACGGGACTTCACGGCGCAGGTGTCCGCGGCGAAGGCGCCGGGGGCACCCGCGCCGGACAGCGGGACGAGAACGGCCGCGGCCAGTGCCACGACGAGCAGACGCAGTCTCCGGCGCATCATGCGAGGCCCTCCCGGTGGGGGTGCGGTGAGGTGTCGTAGGCATGACAGTCGCGCGGTCCAGACCTTTCGTCAATAGGTCTGGACCAAAGTGGCCGAAGGGTCGCTCCCGATACCGCGGTTCAGGCCTCTTTCGGGTCGACCGTCGCCTGGTGCTCCTCGGCCAGGTGTTCCTCGGCCTTCAGCCAGGGGAGGAACTGGGTGTTTTTGCGCCATCCGCACGTCTCGCACCGGATGGTGCGCTGGACGCCCGCCCGTTGCACGTGGACGGTGTGCTCGCGGCCGTGCTGGTCCCAGCGGCTCACTTTGCTCGTGTTGATCTGAAGCATGACACCTCCTGGTTCTCCCGCTTCGTCTGCGCAGCAAGGAGTGTGCAGCATGGTGAAGATCAACGGGGGTTCTTCGGCGGTGACTTCGGTGGGGCCGGGCGCGGTCGTGCCCGCGGTCACGAGGCGGCGAGGTGCCCCTCGGCGGCCTCGACGGCGGCCGTGGTGACGTTGACCTGGTGTTCTATCTGCCGGTCCACCGGAACCCACGTCGCCGTGAAGCTCGCCGAGTAGGCGGCGCACCAGCGCGCCACGAGGGCTTCCAGCTCGGTGCGTTGGGCCGCGGTCCCCGGCGCGGGCGCGTACTCCTCGAGGAGGCGCAGCAGCATGGCGGCGGCCCGGAGCGGGGTTCGCCGGGCGAAGCCCTCGATGCTGGCCGTGCGGGCCCGGGTGAGGCCGGGGAGCGGGGTGAACGACGGGTGCGCGGGGTCCCAGCTGTCGGCCAACGGGCCGCACACGCGCAGCGTTTCGGCCACGGCCCGGCGCATGCTGAAGGCCGGACCGGGGCCGGGGGCCGGGAGATGGGGGCGGGCCCGTTCGTAGTGGCCGCGGACGGTGTGGGCGTAGTCCCGCAGCCGGTCCGCCCAGTGCCGCAGCCGTTGTTCCGGGGCGGGATGGGGCGCGAGGTCGGCGAAACCGGCGGCGGCCCAGACTGGTACCTCCAGGACCGCGGTGACACCGCCGTGGGCGTGCGGGGCGAGCCAGGTGGAGCGGTGGGCGTTCTCCGGGAAGGCGGTGGGGCGTTCGGGCGCTCCGGGCGGCGGCAGGACGAAGACGCCGGGCGCGCTCGTGGGCCAGTGCAGGGCGTCCAGCGGGGCCCTCTCGACGGGGATGCCGAGCCGTTCCGCGGACGTGGCGAGGGTCCGGTCGAGACCCGGGACGTCCCGGGTGAGCTGGGCGAAGGTGCCGCCGATGTCCGTGCTGTGCAGGGAGATCTGGATGTAGGGCCGCAGTCTGCGGATGACGTCGAGCAGGGCGCGGCTCTCCGGCAGGAACCGCGGGCGGGGCAGCGCGGGGGCCCACTCGGGCTGTTCGTCGGCCGTCGGGCGGAAGAAGGACCGGTAGTGGCCGAACAGGGTGTCGGCCCGGTGCCCGCCTTCGTTGAGGCGCGCTCCGTCCGGGTCGAGACACAGCACCAAGTGCCACACGGTGCCCGGCCGTTCGCCGCCCAGTGCCCGGTGGGCCAGCGCCAGGAGGGTGCCCCCGCCGACGTACTCGTTGGGGTGTGCGCCCGCGACCACGAGGGCGTGCCGTGGCCCGTTTCCGACGCTCAGCATCCGCAGCGGGAGTCCGTGCCGGGAGTGGCCGATGGTGCTCAGCCGGCACAGGCCGGGATGCTGGGCGGTCAGTGCCTCGGCGGTGCGGGTGACGTCGGCGGGCGTGGGATAGCTCAGTGTCCGGATGTGCTGTCGTCCCGGGTCTTTCTCCCGTCCGGCGCGCGCATCTTGATCTCGGCCACGGAGTCTCCTCGGATCGTGGATCGTGGATCGCGGGTAGGCCGGACGGAGACCACCGGCCATCGCCGGGCACGCTCCGTTCGACTTCGGTGCGACTCAGTACGACATGACGCACCACTGGTGTCAACAGCCCCTGAGGGGAAGCCGGCACCCTCAGGGCCAGTGCATATGCCGGTGGCCGGGCGAAGGGCCCCGGGGGCTGGGCCGGGGGCCGGGTGGGAGTCCCCCGCGGCGGCGGGGCCGGGCACCGGTACGGGGTCGGGCACCGGTGCCCCGGCGGGTACGGCCGGTCCGTCGGCGCGTGGGGGCGAAGGCCCCGGCCCGCCGCCTCAGTGGATCCGGCGGGGCAGCCGCAGGCTCAGGGCCGTGGTCAGGGCCACGCCCGCCAACTGGGCCAGGAGGGTCGTCACCAGCGCGTCCCGCATGCCGTGGGACGGGACCAGGGACAGGAACAGCGTGCCGAGGGTGGCCACCCCGACGGCGAGTGCCGCCTGCTGGGTGGTGGCCATCACGCCACTGCCCACGCCGGCCCGCTCGGGCGGCACCTCGGAGAGGATGATCCGGATCAGGACGGGGAGCTGGAGCGCCTGGCCGGCTCCGGCGACGGCCGCTCCGGGCAGCAGTTCCACCACCCCGAGGTCCGGCCACGAGCGCCAGGCGGCCAGCGTGATGAGCCCCAGGCCCACCGCCTGGATCAGCCCGCCCGCGGTCACGACCCGCGTCCCGAAGCGGGCGATCAGCCGGGGCCCGCACAGCGAGGTGACGAAGAAGACGACCGCCATGGGCGCGAGGGCCAGCCCCGCCGGGACCGGACCGAGCCCCTCGCCCCGCTGCAACGCCACCGCGATCACGAACATGAACCCGCTGAAGCCGATGGAGAACGGCACGATCATGATCAGGCCCCGGCGCAGCGAGGTCAGCTCGAACAGGCTCGGCGGCACCAGAGGGGTCCGGCCCTGCCGGTCCGCGCGGCGTTCGACGAGGTAGAAGGCGGCGACGGCCGGCGGGAACAGGGCCAGGGACACCCAGGTCCACAGCGGCCAGCCCGCGGCCCGGCCCTCGGTGAGCGGCGCGAGCAGCGCCAGCAGCGCGACCGCCAGCAGGACCGTGCCGGGGGCGTCGATCGGCTCCGGGCGCTGCGAGCGGGTCTCGGGGACGGCACGGCGGGCCAGGACGAGACCGAGCACGACGACGGGCACGTTCACGAGGAACACCGAGCGCCAGCCGGTGCCCGCGATGTCGGCCGCGACCAGCAGTCCGCCGAGGATCTGCCCGGCGACCATGGACAGCCCGGCCGTGGCGCCGTACAGACCCATCGCCTTGGCGCGGCGGGGCCCGGAGGTCGCCGACTGGATGGTGGCGAGGACCTGCGGCAGCATCGCCGCGGAGGCCGCGCCCTGGGCGACCCGCGCCGCCACCAGGGTCCACGCGGTGGGCGCGAGCCCGCAGGCGAGCGAGGTCAGGCCGAAGGCCGCCATACCGCCGAGGAAGAGCCGACGGCGCCCGAACAGGTCGCCGAGGCGACCACCGAGGACGAGCAGGACGGCGTACGCGACCCCGTAGCCGGCGACGACGAGTTCGAGGATCGCCTCGCTCGCGTGCAGGTCCTGCCCGATGGTCGGAAGGGCCACGTTGACGATGAAGAAGTCGATCAGGGGCAGCGCCGCGCCGAGCAGCACCGTGAAGAGTCCGAGGCCGCCGAGGGCGGGTGGCGCGGCGGGGGCGCGGACGGTGGTCGTGAGAGTTCCGGTTTCGGTCACGCCCTCCAGACTTCTCCTGTCCTCAGACGGGTACCAGAGTCTCCTTATCCTGGTACAAGCACTACCTGGCAACAGGCTGGGCAGAGCGGCAGGCTGGAGGCATGACGACGATGACCCGGGAGACGCCCCCCGTCCAGGCCCCGCCGCGACCGGGTGCGCCCGGCCCGGAAGAGGCCGGGTCCCGCGCCGGTGAGATCCGGCGCCACGAACTGGCCACCTTCCTGCGCAGCCGCCGCGAACGCATCACCCCCGAGCAGGTCCAGCTCCCCCGCGGCCGTCGGCGGCGCACGCCGGGCCTGCGCCGCGAGGAGGTCGCCCAGCTCTCCGCGGTCGGGGTCACCTGGTACACGTGGATCGAGCAGGGACGCGACATCCAGGTCTCCGAACAGGTCCTCGACGCGCTGGCCCGCACCCTGCTGCTGGACGCCGGCGAGCGGGCCCACCTCTTCCAGCTCGCCGGAGCGGTCGACCCCACGCCCGCCGCGCAGTGCCCGGTGATCACCCCGGCGCTGCGGCAGATCCTGACGACGCTGGAGCCCGTACCGGCCTGCATCCAGAACAGCCGGTACGACATCCTGGCGTACAACCGCACGTACGCCCGGCTGATGATGCGCGACCTCGGCACGGTCCCGCCCGCCGACCGCAACTGCGTCCTGCTCGCCTACACCAACGCGGAGTGGCGCTCGTCGATCGTCCTGCTCGACGAGACCACGCGGCTGATGGCCGCGAAGCTGCGCGCGTCGATGGCCGGGCACCTGGGGGAGCCGGCCTGGAAGACCCTGCTGAAGCGGCTGCGGGCGGAGTCGGCCGAGTTCCGCGAGAACTGGGACCGGTACGAGGTGGCCGTCACCCGCGGCAAGACGAAGAAGTTCCTCAACCCGTACGTCGGCCTGGTCACCGTCGATCACACGGACCTGTGGCTCGCCCCCGACCTGGGCGCCCGCATGGTGACGTACCCGCCCCGGGACGAGGAGAGCCGCGAACGCCTGGAGAAGCTGCACGCGATCGCCCTGGAGGCCGAGGCGGACACCCCCACCGGCGCCCACGACCAGGAAGGAGCCTGGGCCCAGGACGGAGCCCGGGCCCAGGACGAGACGGCGGGAGCGGCCTGACGGGGGCCCTAGACCGGCTTCCACCGGGGCTGACTCCGCTGGTGCCCGGCTTCCGCCGGGGCCGACTTCGCCGGGGCCCGAGACCGGCTTCCGCCGGGCCCGGCTCGGCCAGGGTCCGACCCCGCTCGGGCTCGCCCCCCGCTGGAGTTCGATGCCGCTCAGGCGCGGGCGGGCCCTCGCCGGGATCGGCCGCCGGCCAGGCTCGGCCTCGCTCGGGTCCGGCTTGCGCCCGGCCCCGAGCCGTCCGCCCCCTCAGGCCGCGGACGCGTCCTGCTTCCGTACCCCCGCCGCCTCCCGGATCTCCGGGGACTCCAGCAGACGCGCGGTGCGCTCGGCCGACGCGCGGGCCCGGCGGCCGCTGCTGAGCCAGCCGAGGACGAGGACGGCGACACCGCAGCCGGTGATGATCCACCAGCCGGGGAGCGAGGCCGCGGCGAAGCTCTCCCGGTAGGCGGAGGCCTGGATGCCGGAGGCGAGGGCCGCGCCGATGACGGCGACCCCGAGGGTGCCGCCGATCTGCCGGCTGGTCGAGGCGACGGCGGCGGCGACCCCCGCCTGCGAGCGCGGCATGCCGGACACGGCGGTGTTGGTGATGGGCGCGTTCACGAAGCCGAAGCCGATGCCGAAGAAGACGTAACCGATCACGAGCGTGAGGTTCGACGTCTCCGCCTCGAACGCCGCGAACAGCACACCGCTCACGGTCATCGCGACCCCGGCGATCAGCAGGGACGGCCGGGGCCCGCGGTTGCCGACCAGGCGCCCCGACACAGGAGCGCAGACGAAGCACAGGAACGCCATCGGCAGCATCCACAGACCCGCGTGCAGGGCGTTCAGACCGCGCACGTTCTGCAGGTACAGCGTCGACAGGAACAGGAAGCCGCTGAGGGCGGCGAACGCGCTCACCGCGATGACGGTGGCCCCGCTGAACGGCACCGAGCGGAAGAAGCGCAGGTCGATGAGGGGTTCGTCGCGCCGCGGCTCGTACCACAGGAGCCCGAGCAGCGCGGCGAGGGCGATCACGCCGAAGGACAGGGTGTGGACGATTCCCGAGGTGGGCGCCTCGATGATCGCGTACGTCAGGGAGCCGAGCAGCGCGATGACGAGGAGCTGGCCGACCGGGTCCGGACGGCGGGCCTTCGGGGCGCGGGACTCGGGCACGAAGCGCAGCGTCAGCAGGAGCGCGGCGAGGCCGACGGGAAGGTTGATCCAGAAGATGGACCGCCAGCCCACGGTGTCGACGAGCAGTCCGCCCACCAGCGGTCCCGCGGCCATGGAGATACCGACCACGGCCCCCCAGACGCCGATCGCGCGGGCCCGCTCACGGGGGTCCGTGAAGGTGTTGGTGATGATCGACATCGCCACCGGGTTGAGCATCGAGCCGCCGACGGCCTGGACCATCCGGAAGACGATGAGGGTGTCGAGGTTCGGGGCGAGGGAGCACAGCACCGAGCCGATGGTGAACAGGACCAGGCCCGTCATGAACACCTTGCGCCGGCCGATGCGGTCGGCGGTGGAGCCCGCGAGCATCAGCAGCGAGGCCAGCACCAGGGTGTACGCGTCGATGGTCCACTGCATCCCCGCGACGCTCGCGTGCAGCTCCTGCTGCATCGAGGGCAGCGCGACGTTCAGGATCGTGACGTCGAGGCTCACGATCAGCAGACTCATGCAGCAGATCGCGAGCACCAGCATCCGGCGGCGGTGGCTGAGCTCAGGCATGTGCTCAGCGTACGGCGTTGTCGATAGTGTGTCTAACTAATGACCACTACATGATCTTCCGCGCGAGCACCCGGCCCGGTACGCCACAATGGGGGAATGCCCACGCCCACGTCCACGGTGGACCCCACGCTGAACACCTCGCTCTCGATCGGCCCGCACACGGCGCGGCCGCCGGTCGTCCTGGCCCCCATGGCCGGGATCACGAACGCGCCGTTCCGCACGCTGTGCCGCGAGTTCAGCGGCGGCAAGGGACTGTTCGTCAGCGAGATGATCACCACGCGGGCGCTGGTCGAGCGCAACGAGAAGACCATGCAGCTCATCCACTTCGACGCGACCGAGACGCCGCGCTCGATCCAGCTCTACGGTGTCGACCCGGCCACCGTCGGCAAGGCCGTCCGCATGATCGCGGAAGAGGACCTCGCCGACCACATCGACCTCAACTTCGGCTGCCCGGTCCCCAAGGTCACCCGCAAGGGCGGCGGCTCCGCCCTCCCGTACAAGCGCAACCTGCTGCGCGCGATCCTGCGTGAGGCCGTCAGCGGCGCCGGGGACCTGCCCGTCACCATGAAGATGCGCAAGGGCATCGACGACGACCACATCACCTTCCTGGACGCGGGCCGGATCGCGGTCGAGGAGGGCGTGACGGCCATCGCGCTGCACGGCCGCACCGCCGCCCAGCACTACGGCGGCACCGCCGACTGGGACGCGATCGCCCGGCTGAAGGAGCACGTGCCGGAGATCCCCGTCCTCGGCAACGGCGACATCTGGTCGGCGGACGACGCGCTGCGGATGGTGCGCGAGACCGGCTGCGACGGCGTCGTCGTCGGGCGCGGCTGCCTCGGCCGGCCCTGGCTGTTCGGCGACCTGGTGGCCGCCTTCGAGGGCCGCCCCGACGCCTACGCGCGGCCGACGCTCCGCGAGGTCGCGGCCGTCATGGTCCGCCACGCCACGCTCCTCGGCGAGTGGATCGGCGACGAGGCGCGCGGTGTCATCGACTTCCGCAAGCACGTCGCCTGGTACCTCAAGGGCTTCTCGGTCGGCTCGGAGATGCGCAAGCGTCTCGCGATCACCTCCTCGCTCGCCGAACTCTCCGACGGGCTGGCCGAGCTGGACCAGGACCAGCCGTGGCCGGCGGGCGCCGACGGACCGCGCGGCCGCACCTCCGGCAACAACCGGGTCGTCCTGCCGGACGGCTGGCTGAAGGACCCCTACGACTGCGCGGGCATCCCCGAGGACGCCGAACTGGACACCTCCGGCGGCTGATCCACCGGCCGTCCGGTGCGCGCGCCGCCCGCGCGCGCACCGGACGGCACCCGGACGCCGCCCCCGCGCCGCCCGGTTCCCGGTGTGGTCCTACGCCCCGCCCACCGCCGCGAGCAGGGCCAGCGGCGCCGCCGCCGAACGGGACTCCCGTACGCAGGCGTGCGGGTAGGGCACCGGCTGGGCGTGGGTGTCACGGCCGTAGCCCGCGATGACCTCCGGCAGACGGTGTCCCGCGGCGGTGGCCGCGTCCACGAGCCCGTGCGCCACCGTCCGGGCCTCGTCGTGCAGTCCGTACCGCGCCAGCCCCAGGGTGATCAGGGCGTTGTCGTGCGGCCAGACGGAACCGCGGTGGTACGACAGCGGGTGGTACGCGGGCTGGCCCGCCGCGAGCGTGCGCACACCCCAGCCGGAGAAGAAGTCCGGTTCCAGGAGCCGCCGGCCGACCAGTTCGCCGTACTCCTTGTCCAGCAGACCGGACCACAGCAGATGCCCCGCGTCCGAGGCGAGCGCGTCGACGTGCCGGCCGTCGCCGTCCAGCGCCAGGGCGGGGAAGGCGTGTTCGCTCATCCAGAAGTCCCGCTGGAAACGGTCGCGCAGATCGGCGGCGGCCTGTTCCAGCAGCGCCGCGTAGACCTCGTCGTCCCAGACCGTGCGGGCCAGTTGGGCGGTGCGGCGCAGCGCGTCGTACGCGTATCCCTGCGCGCCCGCCGCCATCACCGGCCCGCTGGGGCGGCTGCCGTCGGCCGAACAGATGGCGCCGGGGGAGTCCTTCCAGTTCTGGTTCGCGAGACCGCCGCCGTCCGCGCGGTAGACGAGATAGCCGCGCGAGGTCAGCCCGCCGTGGTCCAGCATCCAGCCGATCGCCGCACGGGCGTTGGGCTCAAGGCGCCGGGCCAGGGTCGTGTCACCGGTCTGCTCGGTGTAGGCGCCGAGCAGCACCAGGAACAGCGGCGTCGCGTCCACCGAGCCGTAGTAACGCCCGTACGGCACCTGCCCGAAGTGCGCCAGCTCGCCGTGCCGCACCTCGTGCACGATCTTGCCGGGCTGGGCGACCGCGCCCGCCCCCACCTCGACCGCCTGGGTCGCGGCCAGCGCGGGCAGCGTGGCGGCGGCGAGCTGCGGCCGGTAGGGCAGCGCGAAGAGCGAGGTGAGCAGGGCGTCGCGGCCCAGCAGGGTCAGGAACCAGGGCACCCCGGCCGCGGGGACCCGCAGCTCCTCGCCGTCCGGGCCCGTCGCCGGCACCTGGAGGACGGCCAGGTCCGACAGGCCGCGCGCACAGGCCGCGGCCAGCTCCGGCCAGCCGGTCGGGAACGGCACCCCCTGCGCGAACTCGCCCTCCAGGGCCAGGAGCCGCTCGCCCGCCGCGGCGGGCGAGGCGGGAACGCGCGGCTCGTGCGCGGCGCCGTGCGGACGCGCCGCGACGCGCAGCGCCAGCTCCGCCGAACCGTGCGGTTCGAGGTCGAGCGTCCAGACGAGCCGCCGCGCGCCCGTGCCCGTCTCCTCCACGCCGTCCGGAGCGGGCTCGGAGGTGACCGTCGTACGGGACCTCCACTCCCCGCGCCGGTAGCTGAACTCGACCCCGTCGTCCAGGACCTGCCGCTGGCGTACGACGCCCGTCTTGGCGTAGGTGCGGTGGTCGGACCGCAGTTCGAACTGATCCGTGAAGTCGGCGTCGGCGGTGACCGCGATCCGGACCGTCGTGGCCGTCGGACGGTTGCTGGTGACGCGTAGTGCCTCCACGAACGAGCCCTCGGCGACGGCCTGTTCACGGAAGAGCGTGTAGGCGGGCGGTTCGTTGCGGCCGCCCCGCGGCACCAGGACGCAGCGTGCCGTGTCGCCGTCCGCGACCGGCGTGAGCGCCTCGGGCACCGCGCCGTCCACCGTGAGCTGCCAGCGGCTGAGATGCCGGGCGTCCCGTACGAACAGCCCGTCCGGAGAGCTCCCGCCCCGCACTCCGCTGATGTCCCCGCCGTCGCCCACGGCGGCGAACGTCCCACCGTGCACGAGCAGATGATGCCGGTCCGTCATCCCCGGTCCCCTCCCTTGGTGTCCGCCTCGAAATCGAATGCGCGTCGTCCCGCGCCACCGGCGCCGGTGTCCGGTGCCGTGTCGGTCAACGCGTCGCGCCCCTGCGGGGACACGACCGGTGCCGCCCCGGAGGGCTCGTGCAGCAGATCGAGCGTCAGCGCCGCCGTCCAGCTGAAACCGAGTGCTCCGCAGGCCTCGCCGGTGAACGGGTCCACGTACTCCGCGAACCCGGACTCGCCGGCCGTGTCCAGCAGGGCGGCCCGCAGCGCGTCCGCCCGTCCGTGCTCCCCGTGCAGCCGCAGCCCCCGCTCCAGCAGCCAGTTGGTGTTGAACCAGGCGGGCCCCCGCCAGTAGCGGTGCGGGTCGAACGCCTCGCCGGTCAGGTCGTAGCTCGGCACGAGCCGCGCCGCCCCGCCGAGGCCGAAGCGCGGCCCGTACGCGGTCCGTACGAGCGTGGCGGCGATGTCGCGCGGCAGCGCGGGCAGGATGAGCGGCAGCAGCCCGGAGACACTGCTCTCGGGGATCAGCGCACCACCGCGCCCACCGCCGCTTCGCTCGTCGCGGCAGAAGAACATGCCCTCCGCCGGGTCCCACAGCCGCTCCACCAGCGCCGCCGTCAGCCGTTCCGCGCGCGCGTGCCGGGCCGTCCCCGTCGCGCCCAGTTCCCGCGCGATCTCGGCCAGCGCGTGCTCCGACGCGATCAGCAGGGCGTTGAACATCGGGTCCTCGACCGCGAACTCGCCGCCGCCGTCGGCGTATCCACGGTCCCGGTAGTCCGCGGCCAGCCGTACGTACCGCCCGTAGTCGAGATCCGTCGGCCGGTCCTCGGGAGCCCCGTGGTCGAGGTCGGCGCGCCGGAAGGAGCGCGCCGGCGCCGGGGTGACGCGGCTGAGCGGGGCGTCCCAGCAGGGACTGTTGTCCATGCCCTGCTCCCAGGGATGGACCACGCTGGCCAGGCCCCCGCCGCCCAGGTCCCGGCGGTGCAGGAGATAGCGGTGCCAGGCCGCCAGGCGGGGATACATCCGGGAGAGGAACGAGCGGGCCCTGGACAGTCCCGGGTCCGCCCGGTGCACCAGCCACACCGCCAGCGCGTGCACCGGTGGCTGCACGATGCCCGACGTCTGTACCGTGCGCGGGGCGCCCGCGGCGCGCCCGGCGGTGGAGGAGCGCCAGAAGTCGGGGCTCGGGAAGTACGCGTCGAGCGGGACGGAGGGGTTGAACACGATGTGCGGCACACGCCCGTCGGCCCACTGCGCGCCGAGCAGCGTCTCCAGCTCCGTCTGCGCCCGCAGGGGTGACAGATGGCGCAGGCCGATCGCGATGAACGCGGAGTCCCAGGACCACTGGTGCGGGTACAGGCCGCGCGAGGGCACCGTGGACGTTCCGGTCCAGTTGCCGTCCAGTACCCGGGACGCCTTGAGGTGCAGCGATCCTGACGGACCGCCGGGATCGTATACGGGCGGTCCGCTCCGGACGACGCCGTCCGCGCGGGGCGGGGAGGGCGGGCCGGAGGCGTGCGCCGGAGTGCCCGTGGTACGCACGGGGGTGACGGGTCCCCTGTGCAGGGCGGTGAGCTGGGTCGTGCTGTCCACTCAGGTCTCCCCGAAGACGTCCGGCCGGCCGGTTCGGCAGCATCTGCCGTAGGGTTACGTCTATTTAACACGCAAAACTCAATATGTAATGCAGAGTTGGGGAACGCAAGAGGGTGCGCATGACGGAAAGGCGGGGAGTGACCGTGAAGACCGGGAACCAGGCGAGCGCCGGAGAACTTCTCGAACTGGTGCGCAGCGGCCGCGCCACCACGCGCGGGGCGCTCCAGCGGGCCACCGGTCTGTCGCGGGCCACGGTCGGCCAGCGCCTGGACCGGCTGTTCCGCGCGGGCTGGCTCCGTGAGGGCGCGGGCGGCCCCGTCGACTCGCCGCTGGGCGGACGCCCCTCCATCACCCTGGAGTTCGACGACGAGCACGCCGTCGTCCTCGCCGCCGACCTGGACACCCGGCACGGCCGGACCGCCGTCCTCACCCTGACGGGCGAGATCCTCGCCGAGCACGCGGGCCCCCTGGTCGTCGACGACGGACCCGAGGCGGTGCTCGGCGAACTCGGACGCCGGCTCGCCGAGCTGGTCGGGAAGTCCGGCCGGAGCGCCGACGCCGTGTGCGGCATCGGACTCGCGGTGCCGGGCCCCGTCGACAGCGAGACCGGCCGTGTGGTCCAGCCGCCGATCATGCCCGGCTGGGACGGCTACGACATACGGGGACGGCTGGGCCGCGCCTTCGCCGAGCACGCGGGCACCGGCGCCGCGCGGGTCCCCGTGCTCGTCGACAACGACGCCAACCTCATGGCGTACGGGGAGCAGCGCACCGGCTATCCGGACTGCTCGGCGTTCGCGCTGGTCAAGGTCTCCACCGGTATCGGCGCGGGCATGGTCGTCGGCGGCACCGTCTACCGGGGCATCGACGGCGGCGCCGGCGACATCGGGCACATCCGGGTGGGCGCCGACGCGCTGTGCCGGTGCGGTTCGTACGGCTGTCTGGCCGCCGTGGCCAGTGGTGGCGCGGTGGCGCGCCGGCTCGCGGAGTCCGGGGTCCCGGCCGCGTCGGGCTCGGACGTGCGCGAGCTGCTGGCGGCCGGGCACCCCGAGGCGACGGCGCTCGCGCGGGAGGCGGGCCGGCAGGTCGGGGACGTCCTGGCCACCGTGGTGACCCTGCTCAACCCGGGTGTGCTGATGATCGCCGGGGATCTGGCCGGCACGCCCTTCCTCACGGGCGTCCGGGAGCTGCTGTACCAGCGGGCGCTGCCGCGTTCCACCGCTCATCTGGACGTGGTGACCTCGCGTCTCGGCGAGCGGGCCGGGCTCGTGGGCGCGGGCGCGCTGGTCGTGGAGCACCTGTACGCGCCGGAGCGGGCCGAGGAACGGCTGGCGGCGCTCGGCGTATGACCGGGCGGCCGGGTGGACCATTCGTGTGGGGCGGCCGGGTGAGCCATCCGTGTGTCGTGTCCGTATCTCCCGGTGCCTCCGTGTGTCGTGTCCGGATCGTGGTCCGCATGATGAAATCTGGCTCCTCCTGGTGGCGTGATTCTCGCCACCCTTGATAGGGGTCACGCTCAGATGAGCGGATCTTGGGCGGCTGCACTTCCCTAAGGGGTGGCACTCAGTGCCACCCTCTGATCGTTCATCGATTAAACTCAGACGTGCTGAACGACGCTCACGTGAGCGCCAAAGGCCACTTGTGGGGCCTCATCCGTTCAAGAAGTGAAAACATCGGCGCCCGATGACTTGCCAACCCTTGACTTTGGATCTGGTGGCGGACGAGTGGTTACAGGCGCATGACGCGCAAGTGGACGTACCCAGACGCCTTCGATCTGGGTATGTTCCCCGTCGTCAGGGCAGCCACCGCGACGTCGAGGAGTCAGGCTCGTGTCGGAAAACAAAGATCCCCACGTAACCGGAAACGGCGTTGGCGGAGCGAAGTTCGTTTATGACTTCACCGAGGGCAACAGGGACCTCAAGGACCTGCTCGGGGGCAAGGGTGCCAACCTCGCCGAAATGACCAACCTGGGTCTCCCCGTCCCGCCCGGCTTCACGATCACCACCGAGGCGTGCAAGACCTACCTCGACAGTGGCGACGAGCCGGCGGCACTGCGTGACGAGGTGAGTGCGCACCTCGAGGCCCTCGAAGCCACGATGGGCAAGAAGCTCGGCCAGGCCGACGACCCGCTGCTCGTCTCCGTCCGTTCCGGTGCGAAGTTCTCCATGCCCGGCATGATGGACACCGTCCTGAACATCGGGCTCTCCGACAAGTCCGTGCAGGGCCTCGCCAAGCAGGCCGGCGACGACCGCTTCGCGTGGGACTCGTACCGCCGCCTGATCCAGATGTTCGGCAAGACGGTCCTCGGCGTCGACGGCGAGCTCTTCGAAGAGGCGCTGGATGCGGCGAAGGAGCTCAAGCAGGTCACCGTCGACACGGACCTGGAGGCGGCGGACCTCAAGAAGCTCGTCACCAAGTTCAAGAAGATCGTCAAGACCGAGGCCGGCCGGGACTTCCCGCAGGACCCGCGCGAGCAGATGGACCTCGCCATCCACGCGGTCTTCGACTCCTGGAACACCGAGCGCGCCAAGCTCTACCGCCGCCAGGAGCGCATCCCGCACGACCTCGGCACCGCCGTCAACGTCTGCTCGATGGTCTTCGGCAACCTCGGCCCCGACTCCGGCACCGGCGTCGCCTTCACCCGCGACCCCGCCTCCGGCCACCAGGGCGTCTACGGCGACTACCTCCAGAACGCCCAGGGCGAGGACGTCGTCGCGGGCATCCGCAACACGGTCCCGCTCGCCGAGCTGGAGTCGATCGACAAGAAGTCGTACGACCAGCTCATGCAGATCATGGAGACCCTGGAGAACCACTACAAGGATCTCTGCGACATCGAGTTCACCATCGAGCGCGGCCAGCTCTGGATGCTTCAGACGCGGGTCGGCAAGCGCACGGCGGGCGCGGCCTTCCGCATCGCCACGCAGCTCGTGGACCAGGGCCTGATCGACGAGGCCGAGGCGCTCCAGCGGGTGACGGGCGCCCAGCTCGCCCAGCTCATGTTCCCGCGCTTCGACGAGGACGCGAAGGTCCAGCAGGTCGGCCGGGGCATCGCCGCGTCGCCGGGCGCCGCGGTCGGCAAGGCGGTCTTCGACTCGTACACCGCGGTGAAGTGGTCGCGCTCCGGCGAGAAGGTCATCCTCGTCCGCCGCGAGACCAACCCCGACGACCTCGACGGCATGATCGCGGCCGAGGGCATCCTCACCTCGCGCGGCGGCAAGACCTCCCACGCGGCCGTCGTCGCCCGCGGCATGGGCAAGACCTGTGTCTGCGGCGCCGAGGAGCTGGAGGTCGACACCAAGCGCCGCCGGATGACCGTGCCCGGCGGGCACGTCGTCGAGGAGGGCGACCTCATCTCGATCGACGGCTCCAGCGGCAAGGTGTACCTCGGCGAGGTCCCCGTCGTGCCGTCCCCGGTCGTCGAGTACTTCGAGGGCCGGATGCACGCCGGCGCCGACGACGCCGACGAGCTGGTCGAGGCCGTCCACCGGATCATGGCCTTCGCCGACCGCAAGCGCAGCCTGCGCGTACGCGCCAACGCCGACAACGCCGAGGACGCGCTGCGCGCCCGCCGCTTCGGCGCCCAGGGCATCGGCCTGTGCCGCACCGAGCACATGTTCCTCGGCGACCGCCGCGAGCTGGTCGAGCGGCTGATCCTCGCGGACACCGACGCCGAGCGCGAGGAGTCGCTGAAGGCGCTCCTGCCGCTCCAGAAGAAGGACTTCGTCGAGCTGTTCTCGGCGATGGACGGCCTCCCGGTCACGGTCCGTCTCCTGGACCCGCCGCTGCACGAGTTCCTGCCCGACATCACCGAGCTGTCGGTGCGTGTCGCGCTCGCCGAGTCCCGCAAGGACGCCAACGAGAACGACCTGCGCCTGCTCCAGGCGGTGCACCGCCTGCACGAGGCGAACCCGATGCTGGGCCTGCGCGGTGTGCGCCTCGGCCTCGTCATCCCCGGTCTGTTCACCATGCAGGTACGGGCCATCGCGGAGGCGGCCGCCGAGCGCAAGAACGCCAAGGGCGACCCGCGCGCGGAGATCATGATCCCGCTCGTCGGCACCGTCCAGGAGCTGGAGATCGTCCGCGAGGAGGCCGACCAGGTCATCGCGGAGGTCGAGGCGGCCACCGGCGTACAGCTCAAGCTCGCCATCGGCACGATGATCGAGCTGCCGCGCGCCGCGCTGACGGCCGGCCAGATCGCCGAGGCCGCGGAGTTCTTCTCCTTCGGCACGAACGACCTCACCCAGACGGTGTGGGGCTTCAGCCGCGACGACGTGGAGGCCTCCTTCTTCACGGCGTACCTGGAGAAGGGCATCTTCGGCGTCAGCCCGTTCGAGACGATCGACAAGGACGGCGTCGGCTCCCTGGTGAAGTCCGCGGTGCAGGCCGGCCGCGCGACCCGCCCCGACCTGAAACTCGGCGTCTGCGGCGAGCACGGCGGCGACCCGGAGTCGGTCCACTTCTTCCACGAGGTGGGACTCGACTACGTCTCCTGCTCCCCGTTCCGCATCCCGGTCGCCCGCCTCGAAGCGGGCCGGGCGGCCTCCAGCTCGCAGGGCAGCGACCACCGCTGACCCCGAGCACCGGACCCCGGGTCCGCCGCCTGTCCCCGACCCTCAAGACCGATGGGCGGCGGCCCCGGCCCACGAGAGAGGGCGACACCCTGTGCGGGGGTGTCGCCCTTTCGGGCATGGTGTGCGGAGTTTGCCAAGGTACGCCGCTGACCAGGCGCGGACACCTGAGCCCGGCCGGCCGCAACCCTTTTCGTACCTCGCGGGTCACCGCTGTGCAGCACGGCGGCCCGGGACCCTCCCGGCGCATGGGGAAGGGTTCGGTCGGATGGCACGAAGATCATGGGTGCGCGCGGTCGCGACGGCGGTGGGTGCGCTGGCGCTGATGGCGGGGCTGTTCGGCACGGGTCCGGCCCGCGCCGACGCGGCGGACGGCGCACGGGGGATGACGGTCCGGTTCGTCGAGCACGAGCTCTTCATCGGGACGGAGCCGGCGAACGTGTTCGTGGCCTACCGGTGGAAGGTGGCGGGCGAGGGCGCGGCACACCACGTCCACCTGACCGTCGACCTGTCCGGAGTCGCCGACTTCGCCGAGCCGGCACCGTCGGAGCACTGCGAGGGCGACCTCTGCACGCTGGACCTGGCGTCCGCCACCTCGGACTACCACGCCATCACGCTGGTCCCGAAGCCCGGTGCGGCCATCGGCAGCAGCGGCACCCTGACCGTCTCCGGCACGGCGTCGGACGCCACCGTCACCGGCGACCAGGTCACCCTCACCAACGGCAAGACGCAGCTGAAGGTGAGCGAGTCCGCCGAGCAGATGGACCAGGTGCCGGGCGACATGCTGACCTTTCCGCTCGACGTGTGGAACACCGGCCAACTCCCGGCTGCCCAGGGGGTGGAGCTGCGGATCGACACCACGGCCGGGTTGCACCTCCAGGGCTCCTGGGGCAACTGCCGCGACGTGTCCGCGAGCAGCCGCGGGGGGCACATCGTGCACGAGACCCTGTGCGACTTCCCCACCCCGGTGGAGCCCGGCCGGCAGTACGCGTTGTCGTCGCCGCTGCGGGTCAAGGTCGGCGACGAGGCCCTGCACGACAAGATCTACTACGTCGTCACCCCGCTCTCCGACGCCGCCCCGGCGAACGGCCCCGGGACCCCGCTGACCCTGGTCCCCGACGGCGCGACGCCGTCCGACGGGAACCACGAGCCGTCCTTCACCACCTACGTCGACAGCGTCAACCACGCCGACTTCGCCGTCACCGGGGACACCGCCACCGGGCGGCGCGGCGGTCACGCCACGCTGCACGTCACCGTGGTCGACCGGGGGCCGGCGCTGGTGGAGGACCTCCTGGACGACGAGACCGGCCTCACGGTCCTCGTCAAGCTGCCGCCGGGCGCGAAGGCCACGAAGATCCCGCGCGACTGCTACCCGCCGGGCACGGACGGGTCGTACCACGGCCCCCGACTGGGCTGGACCACCTACGAGTGCTACTTCGGCGACCCCGCCCCGGGAGACAGACACCTCCTGTCGTTCACCTTCGCCATCGGCCCCCGTACCCCGGCCGTCTCCACGGGCCAGATCCAGACGCAGGAGTTCTTCGAGGGGTTCGACCCCGACGCCTCCAACGACAGCGCGCCGCTGACCCTGCGGCTGACGCAGGACGGCTCCGTCTCGGACGGCCCTGCGTCAGGGTCCTGGCCGCCGGCCGGCACCGGACTCGGCGGCGGCTGGACGACCTGGGCGGCTGGCGCGCTGCTGCTGGCCGGTGGTGTCGCCGTAGCGCTCTTCCGACGGTCCCGCGGCGGGAACTGACACGTCGTCCGAGGGTCCGGAGGGGCCCGGTCCTGCACCTTTGTGCGGGGGTGTCGCCCTTTCGGCCATCCAGATCGTTGAATTTCAGCCACCAAGGCTAAAAGGCATTCGACTTCGTCGACAGCTCTTTCTGAATCAGCAAGGCCAAAAACATCAAACACATCAAAAGGGTGGATAATTCGGTTGATTTAGGTCGTGAAAATTAAACTTTGACCACTTCGTTCGTGCGGACTATGATCATCTTCCGCCGGGGGGTAATTGAATTGTTTGCCCTTCGGGTCTGGTTTTTTCTCACTTCTCGTTCGGAGATTTCCTTGAAGATGAAGCGCCTCCTTGTCGCCGGCCTCGTGGGTGGAATTGCCTTGACCGTCGGCTCCATCGGTACGGCTTCCGCTGACGTCTGCACCGAAGGGGCGGCCTGCCTCCACTACAATTCTGACCTGGGTGGATCGTACGCCAACGACAATGGCGACGATATCGACAACTATGGCACCTGGAAGTTCTACTACAGCGACGGCACGGGTGCCGGATACCTGCAGTATGTGAAGAACAATGCCGCGTCCATCGATTCTCGGAATGACGCCGGCGGATACCGCGTGTACTACAACAGCAACTACGCGGGTGTCTACCAGACCATCGGTGGCAACAGCTGGGCCAACCTGAACAGTCAGCTGAAGAACAACAACGCTTCCGGTCGGCACCTCTGACGGTCGAGTAATCGAAAAAGCCCTGGGGGGATTCCCTCCGAGGGCTTTTTCTGTGCAGTGATGGTTGGGTGATGGAAGGTGGCCATGGAGAATAGTGATCTCGCATGCCGGAAGGTGTGGGCGGGCTTCGTTGCGGTTCTGCTGGCCGCATGCACCGGATGCGCAGCGAGCGGTACGCAAGCAACTGCACCCGTGCCTGCCAAGGCTCCGAAGATGACTTCGGCGACTCGGATGAGGCTGCCGATCGAGTCGTACATGTTCAGTGACGGGCAGCGGGATCAAGTCGTCGAGGCGAAATCGAAGTCCATTGGGCTCTGTATGCGCCGCTTCGGATTCGTCTACGACATGCCGGAGCAATCGCACTCTTTTCGGCCTGAATCATTGACCGAGCTTCGGTATGGCATCACAAGCTCCTCGGATGCGGCTTCTTACGGATACAAGCCCAAAGGTAGCGATGCCGCCCCGGGCAAGCCTGCGCCGGCAAAGCCTAAGCCCAAGGGGTATGCGCTCGCGCTCAACGGCGGTAGCGACAGGGTTGACCGCTCGAAGGGAACAGAGCTCCCGGAAGGCGGGTGTGTGGGTGAGGCGAGAAGGGCTCTCCGGGATACGGAGAAGGATGGCGGCGGCGGAGATGCCGAGATCTCCAACAGCATAAATGCCGCAAGCTGGCAGAGTTCATTTCAGGACGCCAGGGTTCGAAAAGTCTTTCAGCAATGGTCCCAGTGCATGAAGCTTCGCGGATACGAGTACGCAGATCCCATGGAAGCGAACAACGACCCCCGCTGGAAAGGAGGCGAACCCGCCACCGCCACCGAAAAGAAGGTTGCGGTCGCCGATACCGAGTGTAAGAAGCGGCTCAATGTCGTAGGTACTTGGTATGCCGTCGACATGTCGTATCAAGAAAAGATGATCGCCGACAATCGTGAGAAGCTCCAGCCGGTGAAGAGGAAGATCGATATGCAGCTGCGTCTCGCTGCGAAAATACTTGGAGAATGAGAGCCGAAGGGGAAGTCGCGCGCTTCTGCACCTGCGCCACGGTCACGGCACGCGAGAGATCCGGGATGGACCGGTACTCGTAGGGTGGGGCGAGGCAGAGGGAGGAGCGGGCATGGGTGGTTGGGGTGCGCGGGACATACCCGGGCAGCGGGGGAGGGTTGCCGTTGTCACCGGGGCCAACAGCGGGCTCGGGCTCGTCACCGCGCGCGAGCTGGCGCGGCACGGGGCCCGGGTGGTGCTCGCCTGTCGCAGCGAGGCGCGGGGCAGGGCGGCGGCCGAGCTGATCGCCGCCGAAGTTCCCGGCGCCGAGGTGGAGTCCGGCCGGCTCGACCTCGGGGACCTCGCGTCCGTGAGGGAGTTCGCGGACTCCTTCCCGTACGACCGCCTCGACCTGCTGGTGAACAACGCGGGCGTGATGGCACTGCCGTACGCGACGACGGTGGACGGCTTCGAGACGCAGTTCGGGGTCAATCACCTGGGCCACTTCGCGCTCACCGGGCTGCTGTTCCCGGCGATCGCGGCGACCCCCGGCGCGCGGATCGTCACCGTGTCGAGCCTCATGCACGCCTTGGCCGACCTCGACCCCGACGACCTCAACAGCGAGAAGGGGACCTACCGCAAGTGGGTCGCCTACGGCCGGTCCAAGAGCGCCAACCTCCTCTTCACGCACGAGCTCGCGCGGCGGCTGGCCGTCACCGGGTCCGAGGTCGTCGCGGCCGCGGCGCACCCCGGGTACGCCTCCACGAACCTCCAGACCGCCGGGCCCCGGCTCGAGGGGCGCAAGGGCGCCGAGCGGCTGATGGAGATCGGCAACCGCGTCCTCGGGCAGAGCGCCGAGGCCGGGGCGCTGCCGACGCTGTACGCGGCCACCGCGCCCGGCGTACGGCCCGATACCTTCGTCGGACCGTCCTTCGCGATGTGGCGCGGCTCGCCCTCGACCTCCTGGCGGGCCCGCCGGACCCGCGACGACACCCGCGCGGAGCTGCTCTGGGCCGCCTCGGAGCGGCTCACGGGCGTCGTCTACGAGGGTCTCAAGGGCTGAGGGCCGCGCACCCCGGGGCCGGAACCCCGGGGTGAGGGTCCGTCGCGGCCCGGTCGGACGGGCCCGGTCAGGCGGCCCGCACCTCGTACGCCGCCACCCGTACGTCCTCGTCGTCCAGGCACTGCCCGGACTCCAGGTCGAAGCGCTGCTTGAGCAGCGGGGAGGCCACGAACGGGCGGCCCCGGTGGGTACCGGTCAGACCCCGGGAGAGCACCGCGGCCCCGGTGAACGGATCACGGTTGTCGATCGCGTACGAGCGTCCCGCGCGGTCCGTGAACAGCGCGACCTGGCGGCCGTCCGGGAGGAGGGCGGCGACGCCCCGGCCCGGAGTCAGCAGGGACAGCTCGCAGACCGTGAACCAGCCTTCCTCCAGCAGGAGTTGGAGCGTGAGGGCCGTCGCCGGCCGGGTCGTCTCGGGCGCCAGGGTCATCGCTGGGCACTTCCTTCCAAGGGTCGGGTGCCGATGGTCAGCAGGGGCAGGTCGGGCTTGATCTGGTCGCGCTCGGGGACGAAGCCGACGACCGGGTCCGGGGTGTCGGGAGCGTTCACGAAGGACACGAACCGGCCCAGCTTCTCGGGGTCGTTGATGGTCTCGGCCCACTCGTCCCGGTAGTTCGCGACATGCGCGGTCATCAGCGACTCCAGCTCCTCGCAGATGCCGAGCGAGTCCTCCACGACCACCTCGCGGACGTGGCCGAGGCCGCCGGGAATCCGCTCCAGCCAGGTCGAGGTGCGCTCCAGACGGTCCGCGGTGCGGATGTAGAACATCAGGAACCGGTCGATGAGACGGACCAGTTCGGCGTCCGACAGGTCCTGCGCCAGCAGGTCCGCGTGGCGCGGGGTCGCGCCGCCGTTGCCGCCGACGTACAGGTTCCAGCCGCTGGAGGTGGCGATGACGCCGAAGTCCTTCGACTGGGCCTCCGCGCACTCGCGGGCACAGCCCGACACCGCCGACTTCAGCTTGTGCGGGGACCGCAGACCCCGGTAGCGCAGCTCCAGGTCGATCGCCATCCGGACCGAGTCCTGCACCCCGTACCGGCACCAGGTCTGCCCGACGCAGGACTTCACCGTCCGCAGCGACTTCCCGTACGCGTGCCCGGACTCGAAGCCGGCGTCCACCAGCCGGGCCCAGATCAGCGGGAGTTGCTCCACCCGCGCACCGAACAGGTCGATCCGCTGACCGCCGGTGATCTTCGTGTAGAGCCCGAAGTCCCGCGCCACCTCACCGATCACGATGAGCTTCTCGGGAGTGATCTCGCCGCCGGGGATGCGCGGCACGATCGAGTACGAGCCGTTCTTCTGGAGGTTGGCGAGGAAGTGGTCGTTGGTGTCCTGGAGCGCGGCCTGTTCGCCCTCCAGGACGTAGCCGTCGGCGCCGATCGTGGGCGCGAGGGAGGCGATGATCGAGCCGACGGCGGGCTTGCAGACCTCGCAGCCGTCACCGCCGCGGGCGTCCTCACGGCCGTACCGGTCCAGCAGGGTGCGGTACGAGGTGACCCTGAGCGCCAGGACGATCTCGTACAGCTCCTCGCGGGTCTGTCCGAAGCAGCCGCACAGCCCCTTGTCGACCTCGACGCCGCTCGCCTCCAGCTCGGCGGTGACGAGCTGCCCGAGCACCTTGACGCAACTGCCGCAGCCGGTACCGGCCTTGGTGCACTTCTTGACCTCGGGGACGGTCGTGCAGGAGTGCTCGGTCACCGCGCCGCGGATCGTGCCCTTGGTGACGTTGTGGCAGGAGCAGATCACCGCCTCGTCCGGCAGCGCGGACGGGCCGAGCTGCACCGGGCCGCCCGCGCCGGCCGGCAGGACCAGGGACTCGGGGGAGACCGGCGGGACCGAGCCGGTGAAGGCGCGCAGCGTTCCGTACGCCTCCGCGTCGCCGACCAGGATGCCGCCGAGCAGCGTGCCGTCCCGGCCGATGACCAGCTTCTTGTACAGGCCCGCGCGGGAGTCGGAGTAGACGACGTCCAGGCAGTCCTCGGTGGTGCCGTGCGCGTCGCCGAAGGACGCCACGTCGACACCCAGCAGTTTGAGCTTGGTGGACAGGTCCGCGCCCGTGAACGCCCTCTCGTCCTCGGCGATGGTCGCCGCCGCCGTCTCCGCCTGCTCGTAGCCCGGCGCCACCAGCCCGTACACGCGGCCGTCCGCCGCCAGCGCGCACTCGCCGATCGCGAACACCCGCGGGTCGGCGACCGTGCGGCACTGCTCGTCGACGCTGATGCCGCCGCGCTCGCCGACCGTCAGACCGCAGGCGCGGGCCAGTTGGTCGCGGGGGCGGACACCGGCGGAGAACACCACCAGATCGGTGGCGAGTTCGGAGCCGTCGGAGAGCTTCATGCCGGTGACCGCGCCGTCCTCGCCGACCACGATCTCCTGTGTGCCCACACCCGTGTGGACGGACAGGCCCATCTCCTCGATCGTGCGCAGCAGCGCGGCCCCGCCGCCCTGGTCGACCTGCACCGGCATCAGCCGGGGCGCGAACTCCACGATGTGGCTGGTGAGTCCGAGGCCCTTGAGCGCGCCCGCGGCCTCCAGGCCCAGCAGACCGCCGCCGACGACGGCCCCGGTCGTCGCCCGTGACCTCGCGTAGGCCTCGATGGCGAGCAGGTCGTCGATCGTGCGGTAGACGAAACAGCCCTCCGCGTCCTTGCCGGGGACCGGCGGGACGAAGGGGAAGGAGCCGGTGGCCAGTACGAGGGTGTCGTAGCCGACCGTCAGACCGGACCGGGCCGTCACGGTGCGCGCGGCCCGGTCGACCGACTCGGCCGGGTCGCCGACGTGCAGCTCGATGCCGTGCTCGCGGATGAACTCCATGTCGGTCAGGGAGAGTTCCTCGGCGGTCTTCCCCGAGAAGTACGAGGTGAGGGCGACGCGGTCGTAGGCGGGGCGCGGCTCCTCGCACAGCACGACCACGCGGTGCGTGGCGGTCAGGCCGCGTTCGGCGAGCGCTTCGAGGAAGCGCTGGCCGACCATCCCGTGGCCGACGAGCACGATCGTGGGGTTGGCCCCCGGGGCGGCAGTCATCAGGAGCCTCCGTCGTTGGTGAGCGGGTGGAGCGGGGGAGCGCCGTCCGCGGGGAGCGGCTCGGCGCCCTCCCCGGCGCGGGCGAGCGCGCCGACGGTGCCGGGTTCGCCGACGGTGCCGGGTTCGCCGGCGGGAACCCCGTCGGCGGCGACCGCCCGTACCGCCGGACGCGGCGCCTTCGACAGGCCCCGGCAGTCGTGCATCGCGCGGAACGCGTGGGCGCCCTCGGGCAGTTCGTGGTCGCGACCGAGCGTTCCGCGCGGCGGTGGCGGCACCGGGTCGGAGCCGGCGGCCGGGACCCGCGTGTCGTATGCGATCTCCGGACCGTCCGCGCGGCGCACGGTCCGCGCGCTGCGGCCGATGCCGGCGACCCGGGCGGGCCGGACACCCGCGAGGCCGGAGCCGGTCACCACCACACGCGTATTCGAGGTCATGACCACACCGTGCGGTGCCGGTGTTACCCGGTGGCATCACCTCTGTTTCCCGGGAGGAACGCTGCCCTCAGCGAGGGCGGGGCGGTGGTGTGAGGGTCAGGGGAGGGGCAGGGGAGGGCCCGAGGAGGGCTGCGGAGGGGGACCGGAGGGGGGCCGCGAGGAGGCTGTGGTGAGGCCCGGAGGGGCTGCGGGGAGGGTCGGGTGGAGGGCCGGGGGTGGGGCTGACCGAACCCCCGGTCCACGTGCGGGCACGATCGATCGGGGCGCCGCCGGACGGAATCCTTTTACGGGCCGGAGCACGTCCGGGAACGCCAGTCCGCACCCCGGAATCCCGACCCTCGGACCTCACCCGGGAACGCCGGACCTGGGAACCCCAGGACCCGGCCGGTGAACGCCGGACCCGGGAACCCAGCCCCCGGCCCCCGTCCGGTAAACGCCGGGCCCGGAACCCTCGGACCCGTCCGGTGAACGCCGGACTCGGGAAGCCCAGCCCCCGTCCGGTGAACGCCGGACTCGGGAAGCCCAACCCCCGGCCCCCGTCCGGTGAACACCGGACCCGGGAACCCCCGGACCCGGGAACCCCCGGACCCGGGAACCCCCGGACCCGGGAACCCCCGGACCCGGGAACCCCCGGACCCGGGAACCCCCGGACCCCGTCCGGTGAACGCCGTACTCACCCCACCCGCCCACGACCAGGGACCCCACCATGGCGATGATTCGCACACCCCAGTCCGAGCAACGCGTACCGCGGTTCGTCCGTGAGCCGTTCAGGGCCGGCACCTGGCGACGGGTCGCGTACGCGCTGCTGGCCCCGCCCGTGGGGCTGGCCTGCGTCCCCCTGTCGCTGCTGGGGGCGCCCACCGGCCGATGGCAGCGGGCGCTCGCCCACCGCTTCCTCGGCCTTCCCGCAGGCACCGGTTCCCGGGCGCCCTTGAAGGGCCTCGCCCACGGACTCCTCGCGACGCCCCTCAACCTGTTCGTCCTGGTGATCACCGGCTACGGCTGGCTCGGCGTGCCGATGAACCTCGGCTGGCCCCTGCGCGCCGGCTCCGACTACGCGAACTCCTGGGGCGGCCCCACGTTCGCCGGAGCCTGGGCCTTCCACGCCCTCGTCGGCGGCGTCGGCTTCCTGCTGATCATGCCGTGGGCCGGCCGCGCCATGGCCGCCGTCCAGCTCCGCCTCGCCGCGGCGCTCCTCTCCTAGTCCGGTGAGGATGAACCTAGGTTGGACCCCGTGAACCGTCTCCGCGCCGCACCGGGACGCCTCCCCGCCGCACCGGGACGCCTCCGCGCCGTACTGGGCTCCCCCTTCGGGCGGCGAGCCCTGGCGGCCCTCCTCTACGCGCTGATCGCCTTCCCGCTCGCGCTGATCGGCTTCGTCCTCACCCTCGTGGGTCTGCTGGTCGGCGGCGCGCTGTCCGTGACCACCCTCGGGCTGTGGCTGATCGCCGTCACCGTACGCGGGGCACTCGCCCTCGGCAGGCTCCAACGCGCCTTGGCACGGGCGCTGTTGGGGATGGACATCGAGGAACCCGGGCGCCGCCCCGGCACCGGGCCGCTCGGCTGGCGGCGGTCCCTGCTGGCCGACCGGAGCGGCTGGCGCGCCGTCGCCTGCGCGCTGGCCACACCCTTCACCGCCGTCTTCGGCTACGTCGCCGTGGTCATCGGCTACGTCTGGGGCGTCCTGCTCACCCTCCACCCCGTGCTCGAACACTGGAACTACGACACGCGGCGGGCGGCCGACGGCACGGAGCGCCGGGTGTCGCTGGAGTTCTTCGGGTTCCAGGTCGACACCTGGCCGCGCTGGCTCGTCCCGGTGGCCCTCGGCCTCCTGCTCCTCGCGAGCGCCGCCTGGCTGCTGCGCCAGGCGCTCGCCCCGCACCGGTCCTGGATCGCCACGCTGCTCGGCCCCGACCCCGCCGACCGGCGGATCCGCACCCTTGAGGAGACCCGCGCGCAGGCCGTCGACGACGCCGCGGCGACCCTGCGCCGCATCGAACGCGACCTGCACGACGGCACCCAGGCCCGGCTCGTGGGCCTGGCGATGCACCTCACCATGATCAGGGAGCTGATCGGGGCCGGGGCCCCCGCCGACCGGCTGCTCGCCGTCGTCGACACCGCGCAGGGCAACGCCCGGCAGGCCATCGCCGACCTGCGCCACCTCGTCAAGGGCATCCATCCGCCCGTACTGGACCAGGGTCTGGACACGGCGCTGGCCACCCTCGCCGCGGACAGCGCGCTGCCCGTCGAGGTGAGCGCCGCCATCGAGACCCGGCCGATCCCGGCGCTGGAGTCGATCGCCTACTTCTGTGCCGCCGAACTCCTGGCCAACGCCGCCAAGCACAGCGGGGCCACGCGGGCGAGCGTCACGGTGACGGCCCGCGGCGGGTTCCTGCGCTTGAGCGTGCGCGACGACGGCCGCGGGGGAGCGGTGATCGGCGCGGGCTCGGGCCTGACCGGTCTGCTGGCCCGGGTGCGGACCGTCGACGGCACGCTGGTCTGCGACAGCCCGCCCGGAGGGCCTACGGTGGTCACCGTCGAACTGCCCTGCTGACCTCGGTGGACAGGAGCCCCATGCGCGTCGTCATCGCCGAGGACTCGGCCCTGCTGCGGGACGGCCTGGCCCAGCTCCTCCAGTTGCGCGGTGTCGAGGTCGCGGCGGCCGTGGGTGACGCGGAGTCCCTGCTGGCCCGGGTCGCCGAGCACCGGCCGGACGTGGCCGTCGTCGACATCCGGCTGCCGCCGACGCAGACCGACGAGGGCATCCGGGCGGCCGTGCGGCTGCGCGCGGAGCACCCCGGCACGGGGGTGCTGGTCTTCTCGCAGTACGTGGAGACGACGTACGCCGCCCAACTGCTCGGCAACCCGGCCGGCTTCGGGTACCTCCTCAAGGAACGCGTCGTCGACATCGGCGAGTTCGTGGACGCCATGGAGCGGGTCGCCTCGGGCGGTACGGCCCTCGACCCCGAGGTCGTCTCCCAGTTGTTCGGCGCGAGCCGCCGGGCCCGGGCCCTCGACGCCCTCACACCGCGCGAGCGCGAGGTCCTCGCCCTGATGGCCGAGGGCCGGACCAACCACGCGATCGCCGCCGCGCTGACCGTCTCGGAGCGCGCCGTCGAGAAGCACATCGCCAACATCTTCCTGAAACTCGACCTGCCCCCCTCGGACACCGGCCACCGCCGGGTCCTCGCGGTCCTCCGCTATCTGGACTCGGTGAACTGACCCGGACCGGCCTGAGGGGGCGGGCCTGAGGGGACGGGCCTGAGGGGACCGACCTGCGGAACCGACCGGCGGAACCGGCCCGGCGGGACCGACGCGGCGGAACCAGCCCGGGCGAACCTCTGGAATCGCTCAAGCCTTCCGGGGTCCGTGCAGCGCGCACGCATCCGTCCCTTAGGGTCGCGATCATGCCCGACATATCGCTGACCATGATTCTTGTGCTCTGTGCCGCCGCCCTGGCGGCCGGCTGGATCGACGCCGTGGTCGGCGGCGGCGGGCTGCTCCTGCTGCCCGCCATGCTGCTCGGGCTGCCCGCCGGCACGGCGGCCGCGTACGCGCTCGGCACGAACAAGGCGGTCGCGATCGTCGGCACCACGGGCGCCGCCGTCACCTACGCGCGCAAGACACCCGTGGACGTGCGCCTGGCGGTACGGATCGGCCTCGCGGCCCTCGCCGGCTCGACGGCCGGCGCGTTCGTCGCGGCCGGGCTGAGCACCGACGTGCTCAAGCCGGTCGTCATGGTCGTGCTGCTCGCCGTCGGCACGTTCGTCATCCTGCGGCCCGCCTTCGGAACGGCGCCGCCGACGACCCCGGTCAGCGCCCGCCGCGTCCTGGCCGCGATCGGCCTGGCGGGCCTCGGCATCGGCTTCTACGACGGTCTCATCGGCCCCGGCACGGGCACGTTCCTCGTGCTCGCGCTCACCGCGCTGCTCCACCTCGACCTGGTGACCGCCTCCGCCACTGCCAAGATCGTCAACTGCTGCACCAACGCGGGCGCCCTCGCGACCTTCGCGTGGAAGGGCACGGTGTTCTGGGAACTGGCCGCCCTGATGGCCGTGTTCAATCTGGCGGGCGGCATGGTCGGGGCGCGGACCGCGCTCAAGCAGGGCAGCGGCTTCGTCCGGGCGGTCCTGCTGACGGTGGTGTTCGCGCTGGTGGCGAACCTGGCGTACCAGCAGTGGCTGGCCTGAACCCGCGGCACCCGGAATAGGCGCCCAGGGCCTGCCGGACGGGAACGGCCGGACAGGCCCCGGTGGCTCCGGAAAGGCCTCGCGGACGGGCTTCGGACCCGCCCTAGTGGCTGCTGCCCGTGAGATGTGCGAAGACGACCACGTTCCCCTGGTAGCCCGTCGTCTGCGAGTAGCCGCCGCCGCAGGTGATGACCCGCAGCTCGGGCCGGTTCGCGGCGCCGTACACCTTCGCGTCGGGGAACGAGCGGGCGTCGTACACGGCGACGGAGTCGACGGTGAAGACGGCCGTCCTGCCGTCGAGCCGGTCCACCTCGACCGTGCTGCCCTTGCGGAGCGAGCCCAGGTCGTAGAAGACGGCGGGGCCCTCCGCGTTGTCGACGTGCCCGGCCACGATCGCGGTGCCGCGTTCACCGGGGCTGGTCCCCGCCTCGTACCAGCCGGCCAGGTTCTTCTTCTCGGCGGGCGGCACGTCCAGGCTGCCCTGCGGGGTGAGGCCGAGGCCGATCAGCGGGGCGTCCACGCCGATCGCGGGGATGCGGATGCGGTCCGGCGGGGAGTGCGTCATCGCGGGGGCGGCGGACCGCGCCCGGTTGCCGGGGCCCGTGGCCTGAGCCGAGGACGGCTGGGGAGGCGGGTGCGCCTCGGCGCCGTGGCCCAGCAGCCAGGCGCCCGAGCAGAGGGCGACGACCGTGACCGACGCTATGACGGCATTGCTGACCCGGCGCACGCGAGCCTCCTCACGGGGTTCCCTTCCGAAAGCGGGACCGGCCGGCGCCCGCGACGCGGCCGGGGGTGTGCTGACAGTGCCGGTCCCGTCCCCCTCCGGGCCGCGAGGGGCGTCGGGCCACGGAGGGGGAGGGACGGCGGTACCGGCGGACGGACAGCGGAGGGTGTCCGTCAGATCCCGTCGCCTCTCGCCCGGCGATGCAGGAGCCAGGTACCGCCCGCGGCGGCGACGGCCAGCGCCGCCACTCCCGCCGCGGTCTGTACGGGGTCGGGGCCCAGCGCGCCGCCGACACCCGTGTCCACATGCCCGCGCGGCTGGACCTGCTCGCGCGTGGCCTCCAGCGTGACCAGGAGGTCGCCGGTGACGCGCCGGCCGTGGGAGCACGTCGCGACGATCTCGTACGTGCCCGGCTGCGCGCTCGGCGGAACCTGGAACTGGCCGATCGCGTCGTGCTCGTGCGCGCTGGCGGCGAGCGTGAAGGTACCGCCGCCCACCGCGTCGGCGTCCCCGCTCGCGGTGCCGTCCGAGCCGCACGCGGCCGTGTTGACGGTGACGTCGGCGCCCGGGACGACGCTGGAGGGGAACACCTCCAGACTCCCGGTGTCCCCGCCGTACACGGGCGCGGCGGCGAGCCCCGCGACGGCGACGGCGAGCGCGGTACCGGTCAGCAGACGGGCCGTACGTCGCATCGTGCCAGCTCCTCCGAGGGGGCACGGCCCGCGGCACCCCCAAGTGCCGCAGCGTCGGTCGCACCCCTGCCCTTCCGAGGTAAGTGGCACATGACCGAGGCCGCTCTCTGATGGAGCGTCAGAAATGATGTGAACGGGTGTCAGGCGGGAGGCCGGAAGGGGGAGGGGGCCCGGCATTCGGGCAGGTCACCGGTCTGTGCCCGGTGTACCGCGCACGGAGATCGGAAGGGCCCGCGCCGCGGGTGTGAATGGGTGACCGGGTTCATCGGTGGGGTGCTCGGTCGGAAGGTGCGCGACCGAGGGTGGCCGTCGACCCGGAGGTGTGCCTGAATGTGCGGCGCGTCACACCGTGGCGGCCGGGAGGCGCGATGATTCCCGGGCGGGCCGCCGGTCTTCATCGGTGTGGCCCGGACGCGTGCGACGCGGCCGAGAGCGCGTGACGTGGTCGAGACAGCGACGAGGAGTGAGTCCCATGCGCATCGTGATCAGTGAGTTCATCAGCCTGGACGGCGTCGTGCAGGCGCCGGGCGGTCCCGAGGAGGACACCGACGGAGGGTTCGCGCACGGCGGCTGGACCCACGCGTACTTCGACCCGGAGGTCGTGGGCGGCGCGTTCGCGGCGGGGCTCTCCACCGCCGAGGCGCTGCTGTTCGGGCGCCGCACCTGGCAGGCGATGGCCGGCGCGTGGCCCGAGCGGGCGGGCGACCCGTTCGCCGACCGCATGAACTCCCTGCCCAAGTACGTGGTCTCCGGCACCCTCGGCGAGGCCGAGCTGGCGGCCTGGGACAACACCGCGCTCATCCCGGCCGGCGAGGCCGTCGCCCGGATCCGTGAGCTGCGCGCGGCCGACGGCGGCGACCTCGCGATGATGGGCAGCCCCACCCTCGTCCGCACGCTCCTGGCGGAGGGCCTGGTCGACGAGCTCCAGCTCATCCGGATGCCGGTGATCCTCGGCGGCGGTAAGACGATCTTCCCCGAGGACGGGATGAAACGCCCGCTCGAACACGTTTCCACCGTCACCGCGAAGACGGGCGCAGACGTGAGCGTGTACCGGCCGGTGCGGGAGGACTAGGACCCGCCGAGGCCGGACATGCTCATGGCGAGCCGTGGGCAGGCGAACCTGACGGCGCCTGCCCACGGCGACCGGGACCCCCTCGCGGCCGGAGCGCCGGAAGGGCTCCGCGGCGGCCGGAGGGTGTCCGGCGCGGGTCAGCCCACGGAGACCGCCGACCAGGCCGCGGCCACGGCGGCGTACTCGGTGCTGCCCGCCCCGTAGAGGTCCTTGGCCGCGTTCAGCGTGGCGGTGCGCGCACCCGCGTAGTTCGTGGAGGACGTCATGTAGACCGTCAGCGCGCGGTACCAGATCTTGCCGACCTTGTCGTGGCCGATGCCGGTGACGGTGGCGCCGTTGCAGGTGGGGGAGTCGTACGAGACCCCGCCCACGGTCTTCGGACCGCTGCCCTCCGAGAGCAGATAGGCGAAGTGGTTGGCGACGCCGGAGGAGTAGTGGACGTCGAGGTTGCCGACCGAACTGCTCCAGCAGTCGGCCGAGTTGCCGTCCTTGGAGGGCTTGTCCATGAAGCGCAGGGCGGGTTTGCCGAAGCCGGGCCGGACGATCTTCTCGCCGATCAGGTAGTCACCCAGGTCCGAGGCGTTGCCCGCGTACCACTCCACCATGGTCCCGAAGATGTCCGACGTCGCCTCGTTGAGGCCGCCGGACTCGCCCGAGTACGTCAGCGCGGCCGTCTTCGAGGTCACCCCGTGCGACATCTCGTGCCCGGCGACGTCCAGCGCGACCAGCGGCCCGAACGTCGAGCCGTCACCGTCGCCGTACGTCATGCAGAAGCAACTGTCGTCCCAGAAGGCGTTGTTGTAGTTCTTGCCGTAGTGGACGCGGTTGTACGAGCCCTTGCCGTCGCCCGCGATGCCGTTGCGGCCGTGGACGTTCTTGTAGTAGTCCCAGGTCGCGTCGGTGCCGTACTGCGCGTCCACCGCCGCGGAGGAGCGGTCCGAGGTCGTGCCCGAGCCCCAGTGGTTGTCGGCGTCGGTGAAGAGCGTCGCGGGCGCCCGGCTGATGCAGATCCCGAAGATGCACAGGTCCGTCTTGTTCGCCGCGTCGCCCGTGTACGTGTTCCCGCGCGTCGGGTCCTTGAGCTGGTACGCCGATCCGGACGCGGTCGTCTCCAGCGGAACCGTGCCGCCGTAGAGGGAGTTGCCGTCGCCCGTCGCGGTCTCGACGCTGTCCCACGCGTCGATCCGCGCGCCGGTGCGGGCGTCGGTCAGGACCGTGCGCGCGACCGGGTTGCCGAGCCCGTCCTGGCCCACCGCGTCGGTGCGCCAGGCGAGCCGCGGAGTGCCGTGCAGGGCGTCGACGACCAGCCGCGGCTTGGCCGTGACCTTCTTCAGCGCCTCGCCGGGGTTGGCGGCGCGCAGCGCGTTCACCGCGAGGCCGGCCGCCTTCGCGCCGGAGAGCCGCGGGGTGACGCTGGTGAGCGAGATCGCCTTCCGTGTCGCCCGGTCGGCGCCGCGGTAGGAGCCGTCCCGCGTCAGGTGGACCACGAAGTCGCCGCCGAGCACGGGGAGTTCGCGGTAGGTCCGGTCGTAGCGCACGTGCTGGGTGCCGTCCTTGTCGACGACGACGTCCCGGACGGTGGTGCCCTGGGCCGAGGTGAGACCCAGGTTCGCGGCGTGGGCCGTGAGCACCGAGGCCGCGTTCTCGATCGCGGTCGCCCGGGTCGGCGCGCTGTCGGCGTTCGCGGCCGGGGCGAGCGCGGCGGCCAGCAGGGTGGCCGTCGTCACGGCGGCGCCGGCGGTGGCGAGAGAGGAACCGCGGATGTGCCGTATTCGACTCATCGGTCTCCTTGGGGAGGTGCCTCGGGGAGGCGCGTGGGGGAGGGGCGTGGGGGGAGAGGGCCTGTGGGGAGGCACGGAAAGCCGCTCCGATTTAAAGGTGCATGACATGTCATGTCCATAGAGGCGACCGAGTGCGTGCGGGATGCGGCGAGAATCGTTTCCGTACCCTCACGAATGGAGGCGATCATGGAACAGCCGGTCTGCCTGGCCGTCCTGACCACGACGGACGCGGCGGAGAAGGCGGAGGCGCTGGCCCGGGGCGCGGTGGCGGCGCGGGTCGCGGCCTGTGCCCAGATCTCGGGGCCGGTCACGTCCGTCTACCGCTGGCAGGGCGCCGTGGAGACGGCCTCCGAGTGGAGGGTCCAGTTCAAGACGACCGCCGCGCGCTACCCGGCGCTGGAGGAATTCCTCCTGGACGCCCACGACTACGACACGCCCGAGATCATCGCCACCCCGGTCGTGGCGGGAAGCCCGGACTATCTGCGCTGGCTGGAGGAGGAAACGGCCCCTTGAGCCCCGTCGACCCCTTGAGCCCTGTCGGCCCCTTGAGCCCCGTCGGCCCCTCGGGCGGAGGGGAGTCGCCCGGTGAAGGGGAACTCCCCTTCTTCGTCTACGGCACCCTGCGTCCCGGCGAACACAATCACGACCTGTTCCTGCGCGGCCGTACCCGCTCCGAGGAACCGGGGCGGATGCGCGGGCTCGCTCTCTACGCCGGGCCCGGATACCCGTACGCCGTCGACGAGCCCGGTGGCGCGGTGTACGGCGAGATCGTGACCGCGCGGCCCGAGGCGTACGAGGAACTGCTCGCGGAACTGGACGAGTTGGAGGAGTACGTGCCGGGCGATGCGGCCTGCCTGTACGAGCGGGTCGCGCGGGACGCCGTACGCGCCGACGGCGTCACGGTCGTACGGACCTGGGTGTACGTCGCCGCGCCCGCGGTGGCGGCGCGCCTGCGCTCCGGCGGCGAACGGATCGAGGACGGCGACTGGCGCGGTCGGCGGGCGTCCTGACCCCGCCCCGGACGGCCCGGCGGTCAGGGAGCTTTCGTCGCCCCGGAGCCGGAGCCGGAGCCGGAGCCGGAGCCGGACTCGGACCCGGAGCCGGACTCGGACCCGGACCGACCGGCGGGTTCGGACGCGTCCGTCGACGGGGAGCCGGGGTGCGCGCCCGGCTCGGGGGCCCGCGTCGAGCAGGAGCTGACTCCGATGCCCAGGGCGGCACCGACGGCCGCCCCGCTGAGCGCGAGGACACGGCGTCGGGTCAAGTCGCGGTCGGCCATGGCCGCACCCTAGGGGCCTGAACGACCCCGGCTCCGGGGGCGCACGGAACGGCCACCCGCACGGGTGCACGTCGGTCCCGGCGGGGAGGGCGCCGTGTCCACCCCCGGTGCGGACGTCCCTCGCTATCGGGCCGCCGCCAGGGCCCGGGTCACCCCGTGCTCCTTCGGGCCGAGGAAACGCGGATCGGGTTCGAACACGGCGTCCAGGGCGGCCTTGCCCGCCGCGAAGATCTCCCGGGTGTTGCCGTAGTACCAGGTGACGTCGTGCTTGGCGGCCACGCCGATGCCGTACGAGCGCACGCCCGCCGTCCGGCACAGGGCGAGAGCGCGCCGGATGTGGAAGTCCTGGCTGATCAGGACGGCCTCGTGGACACCGAAGATCTTCCGGGCGCGGACGCAGGAGTCCCAGGTGTCGAAGCCGGCGTAGTCGCTCACGATCCGCCGGTCGGGCACTCCGTGCGCGGTGAGGTAGGAACGCATCGCGTCCGGCTCGTCGTAGTCCTCGCGGCTGTTGTCGCCGGTGACCAGGACGACCTCGATCCGGCCGGCCCGGTACAGCTTCGCCGCGGCGTCCAGGCGGTGGGCGAGGTACGGGGACGGCTCGCCGTCCCACAGCCCGGCGCCGAAGACGATCGCGACCTCGGTGCGCGGGGCGTCCGCCGTCGTCCGCAGCCGGTCGCCCGTCGACACGTGCAGCCAGGTCGCCGGGAGCAGCGCCAGCACGCAGAGGCCCATCAGCGTCTGCACGGCCCGCCTCTGGGCGCGGCGGGTGCGGGGCAGCGACGGCAGACGGAGCGCTCGCGGTCTGCGCAGGCTCGGACGCTTCAGGCGCGGCATGGTCGGTGTCCCCCAGAGATCGTCACACGGACGAAGACGCATCGTAGGGCCGTCCGGTTCACCCGGACACGCCGGCCCCGGCCCGTCCGTGGGGAAAGAGCCGCAGGTGAGGACCCCTCACACCGTGCCTCCGCCGATCCGCGGAGCACTGGAAGACGCCGGACACGCCCATGCAACGGCCCGGCAACCTGCCGCCGCCAGGATCGACGCATGACGGCCTCGAACCCCGCTCGCGACGCGTTCCCCCACCGCTTCGGCGGTCCGCCGCCCCGCGGCGCCCACGTCGAAGGCCACATCGACGGCCCCGCCGAGGGCCTCGGCACCGCGGCGCAGCTCATGAACAGCATCGCCGGCCAGCTCGGCAGCCGGCTCGCCCTCGTCGCGCCCGACGGCACCCGTCGTCCCGCGCCGCCCGCCCTCGTCCTGGTCGCCCACGGCAGCCGGGACCCGCGCGCGCTCGCCACCGTACGCACCCTGATCGAACGCGTCCGCGAGCTGCGCCCGCACCTGGACGTGCACCTCGGCCACATCGAGCTGAACGAACCCCTCCTCGCCGACACGCTCGCCTCCCTCGCGGGCCGGCAGGACACCGTCCTCGTGCCGCTGCTGCTCGGCCGCGGCCACCACGTCCGGCGCGACATCCCCGAGACCGCCGCCGCCGTCCCCGGCCTGCGCGCCCGGCTCGCCGACCCGCTCGGCCCGCACCCGCTGCTCGTGGAGACCCTCTACGCCCGCCTCGTCGAGGCCGGTTGGCGCACCCGGACGAGCGACGCGGCCCGCCGCGCGAGCGCCGTCGTCCTGGCCTCCGCCGGGTCACGCGCCCCGGAATCGGCCGCGGACACCCGCCGCACCGCCCAGATGCTCGCCGAACGCCTCGGCGTCCCGGTCGTCCCGGCGTACGCCTCCGCCGCCGCGCCCACCGTCACCGCCGCCGTGCGCTCGCTGGCCGCCCGCGGCCGCCACCGGATCGCCGTCGCCTCGTACTTCACCGCCCCCGGCCGCTTCGCCACGCAGGTCGCCGAGGAGGCCCCCTGGATCTGCGCCGAACCACTCGGCGACCACCCGGCGATGGCCCGTCTCGTCCTGCACCGCTACGACCGGACCATGGCCGCTCCCGGGCCCGCCCCGGAGCGCACGCTGATCCCGGCCTGATCCCGGCGCCTCGCCCCGCGCCCGGCCCGGCGCCGCCCCGCCCCGATTGTCACCGCCTGCGTCTACTGTCGGTGCATGGAAGGCATGGCACCGAGGACCGAAGACACCGCACCGCAAGCACACGAGAACCACCCGGCACACAAGAACAACCCGGCCCACGAGCACCGCACGACGTCCGAACACCACGCGACGTCCGAACACCACGCGGCGTACGAGAACCACGCGGCCCACGACGTGTACGACCCGTCCGCCGTCGAGCGCTGGGCCGCCGAGCCCGACAAGCGGCCGGGCCGCACCGCCTTCCAGCGCGACCGCGCACGCGTGCTGCACTCCGCGGCCCTGCGCCGCCTCGCCGGCAAGACCCAGGTCGTCACCCCCGGCACGCTTCCCCAGGTGCTCGGCGCGGCCGGGTCCGGCGGGGCGCCCATCCAGGTGTGGGACGCCAGTCCGCGCACCCGGCTGACCCACTCCCTGGAGTGCGCCCAGGTGGGCCGCGAGCTGGGCGCCGCCCTCGGCTGCGACCCGGACCTGGTCGAGGCGGCCTGCCTCTCGCACGACCTGGGCCACCCGCCCTTCGGGCACAACGGCGAGCAGGCGCTCAACGAATTCGCCGAGGACTGCGGCGGGTTCGAGGGCAACGCCCAGTCGCTGCGCCTGCTCACCCGGATCGAACCGAAGCGCTTCGTGCGCAGTGACATGGTGACCCCGGCCTCCGCCGCCGCGGGCGACGACCTCGTCAGCGTCGGCCTCAACCTCACCCGCGCCGCCCTCGACGCCGCGACCAAGTACCCGTGGCCGAGAGGCGCCCGTCCCACCGATCCGAAGTCGCCGAAATTCGGGGTCTACGAGGACGACCGGCCGGTGTTCGACTGGATTCGCGAGGGCGCCCCCGGCACGCGCACGTGCTTCGAGGCCCAGGTGATGGACTGGGCCGACGACGTGGCGTATTCGGTGCACGACGTCGAGGACGGCCTGCACGCGGGCCACATCGACCCGGCCAGCCTGTACGCCGGGCCGGAACGCCGCGAGATCTTCGCCGTGGCCGTCGGGCGGTACGTGCCCGAGGACACCGATCCGGCCGAGCTGGCCGAGGCCCTGGACCGGCTCCTCGGCCAGGAGTGGTGGCCGCACGGGTACGACGGATCGGCCGTCGCGCAGGCCCGCCTGAAGGACGCCACCAGCCAGCTCATCGGCCGTTTCTGCCTGGCTGCCGAGGGCGCCACCCGCGCGCGGTACGGCGGCGGACGCCTCACCCGGTACGCGGCGGAACTGGTCGTGCCGCGCGCCGCCCGGCTGGAGTGCGCCGTGCTCAAGGCCGTCGCCGACCGGTACGTGATGCAGCGCGCCGAACAGGAACTGCTCCGCGCCGACCAGCGGATCGTCGTCGCCGAACTGGCCGAGGCGCTCACCGCCCGCGCCCCCGAGATCCTGGATCCGCAGTTCCGGGCGCTGTTCGACCAGGCGGCCGACGACCGTGCCCGCAAGCGCGTGATCGTGGACCAGATCGCATCTCTCACCGACGCCTCGGCGCGTTCCCTGCACCTCAGACTCACCACGCGTTCCCATGGGAGCGGAGAAGTGTGACCCTGCGTGGCCTGATCGGGCCACTACCCCTTCCCGCATCACGCTCCGTGCGGGAGGCTCGCATATGGCGACATCCTTACGAGGAGGCATCAAGTGGTCGACGCGGATCAGACATTCGTCATCGTCGGAGGAGGCCTGGCAGGCGCCAAGGCGGCCGAGACGCTCCGAGCGGAGGGCTTCACCGGCCGCGTGATACTGATCTGCGACGAGCGCGACCACCCCTACGAACGGCCGCCGCTGTCCAAGGGCTACCTCCTCGGCAAGGAGGGGCGCGACAGCGTCTTCGTGCACGAACCCGCGTGGTACGCGCAGAACGACATCGAGCTGCACCTCGGCCAGACCGTGGACAGGATCGACCGCGCGGCCAAGACCGTCCGCTTCGGTGACGACGGCACCCTCGTCCACTACGACAAACTGCTCATCGTGACCGGCGCCGAGCCGCGCCGCCTCGACATCCCGGGCACCGACCTCGCCGGCGTGCACCACCTGCGCCGCCTCGCCCACGCCGAGCGCCTCAAGGGCGTCCTCTCCGCGCTGGGCCGGGACAACGGCCACCTCGTCATCGCCGGAGCCGGCTGGATCGGCCTGGAGGTGGCCGCGGCGGCCCGCGAGTACGGCGCGGAGGTCACCGTCGTCGAACCCGCGCCGACCCCGCTGCACAACGTGCTCGGCCCCGAGCTGGGCGAGCTCTTCACCGAACTGCACCGCGAGCACGGGGTGCGCTTCCACTTCGGTGCCCAGCTCACCGAGATCGTCGGCCAGGACGGCATGGTGCTGGCCGCCCGCACCGACGACGGCGAGGAGCACCCCGCCCACGACGTCCTCGCCGCCATCGGCGCCGCCCCGCGCACCGGCCTCGCCGAGGCCGCCGGCCTCACGATGGCCGACCGCGCGGACGGCGGGGGCATCGCGGTCGACGAGCAGCTCCGCACCTCCGACCCCGACGTGTACGCCGCCGGAGACGTCGCCTCCTTCCACCACGGCCTCTTCGGCACCCGGCTGCGCGTCGAGCACTGGGCCAACGCCCTCAACGGCGGACCGGCCGCCGCCCGCTCGATGCTGGGCCGGGGGGCGGCGTACGACCGGGTGCCCTACTTCTTCTCCGACCAGTACGACCTGGGCCTGGAGTACTCGGGCTGGGCGCCCCCGGGGACGTACGACCAGGTGGTGATCCGCGGCGACGCCGCCAAGCGGGAGTTCATCGCCTTCTGGGTCAAGGACGGCAGGCTGCTGGCCGGGATGAACGTGAACGTGTGGGACGTCACGGACCCCATCCAGCGGCTGATCCGCTCCCGGGCCCAGGTGGACATCGAAGCGCTCGCCGACCCGCACGTCCCGCTGGAGGGCCTGGCCCCGTGACGGGCCCGTGAGGCCGCCCGACGGCGGCCCGCCGACCGGTTCGTCCGGTCGCCCGGGCCGCACGAGGGCGGCTTCGGCCCGCCGTCCGACGGGCCGCGCGTCCGCCGGTCGGCCGGGTCCGGCGCCGTCCGCCGTGCCGGGGATGTCCGAGGTGTGCCCCCGGGCCCGGCACCGTGGCGGTCCACCTGCCCCGGGAGTGTCGGTGCGGCCCCGTAGAATCACCTCGTGGCAGGCAGGATCAATGACGAGGACGTGAAGGCGGTTCGGGACGCGGTCCCGATCGACGCCGTGGTGTCCGAGTACCTCCAGCTACGCAACGCGGGCGGCGGAAACCTCAAGGGCCTCTGCCCCTTCCACGACGAGAAGTCCCCCTCCTTCCAGGTCAGCCCCAGCAAGGGCCTCTTCCACTGCTTCGGCTGCCAGGAGGGCGGCGACACCATCACGTTCGTGATGAAGGTCGACCACCTCACCTTCTCCGAGTCGGTCGAGCGCCTCGCCGCCCAGGCCGGCATCACCCTGCGTTACGAGGAGGGCGGGTACAACCCCGCCCACCAGCGCGGCGAGCGCATCCGCCTGGTCGAGGCGCACAAGGCGGCCGCCCAGTACTACATCGAGCAGCTCGGCACCAGCCCCGAGGCCGACACGGGCCGCACGTTCCTCGCCGAGCGCGGCTTCGACCAGGCCGCCGCCGCCCACTTCGGTGTCGGCTACAGCCCCCAGGGCTGGGACCACCTCACCCGCCATCTGCGCGGCAAGGGCTTCACCGACAAGGAACTGGTCCTCTCCGGCCTCGCCCAGGAAGGCCGCCGCGGCCCCATCGACCGCTTCCGCGGCCGCCTCATGTGGCCGATCCGCGACATCGGCGGCGAGGTCGTCGGCTTCGGCGCCCGCAAGCTCTACGAGTCCGACAACGGCCCGAAGTACCTGAACACGCCCGACACCGCGATCTACAAGAAGTCCCAGGTCCTGTACGGCATCGACCTCGCCAAGAAGGACATCGCCAAGAGCAGCCGGGCGGTCGTCGTCGAGGGCTACACCGACGTCATGGCCTGCCACCTGGCCGGGATCACCACGGCCATCGCGACCTGCGGCACCGCGTTCGGCGGCGACCACATCAAGATCCTCCGCCGGCTCCTGATGGACAACGGCTCGGCCCGGGTGATCTTCACCTTCGACGGCGACGCGGCCGGCCAGAAGGCCGCCCTGCGCGCCTTCGAGGACGACCAGAAGTTCGCCGCCGAGACCTACATCGCCATCGCGCCCGACGGCATGGACCCCTGCGAACTGCGTCTGGCCAAGGGCGACGAGGCCGTCGCCGACCTGGTCGAACCCCGCACCCCGCTCTTCGAGTTCGCGCTGCGCCAGATCGTCCTGCGCTACGACCTGGAGACCCCGGCGGGCCGCGCGGCCGCGCTCGACGAGGCCGCCCCGGTCGTCGCCCGCATCAAGAACAGCGGTGCCCAGCACGAGGTGGCCGTGCAGCTCGCCGGCATGCTCGGCATCCTCGACACCCAGTTCGTCGTCAAGAGGGTCGCCCAGCTCGCCCGTTGGGCCCGCGACCGCGGCGGCATGGGCCCCGCGCCCGCCGGCGGACGCCCCCAGCAGACGTACGCGGCCGCCCCCCAGGCAGCCACCGGCGGACCCGCCCTCACCCTGCGCAACCCCGTCTTCGCCACCGAGCGCGAGCTGCTCAAACTCGCCCTCCAGCGTCCCGAGTTGGTCTCCCCGGCGTTCGACGCCTACGGCATGGACGAGTTCACCGCCCCGCCCTACGCCGCCGTGCGCCAGGCCGTGATGGACGCGGGCGGCGCCGAGTTCGGCGTCCAGGACCCCCAGGAGTTCCTGATCCGGGTCCGCGACGCCGCCCCGGACGACACCGTGCGCGCCATGGTCACCGAGCTGGCCGTCGAGGCGATCCTGCGCAAGACCGTCGACGAGACGTACGCGGGCGACCAGCTCGTCATGGTCCGCCGCCGCGCCGTCGACCGCCGTATCCGGGACGTCCAGGGCTCCCTGTCCCGCCTCAGCGCGGGCGGCGACCCGGCCCAGCTCGCCGCCGTGCAGAACGAGCTGTGGGTGCTCCAGCAGTACGGCCAGGCCCTGCGCGAGCGGGGCGCCGAAGCCCTCTGAGGCGCGGCGCGCGCCCCTCCGGAGCTGTTCCGGGAGCGGCCCCGCGGGGCCGCCGGGGCCGGACGGGCGGCCGAGGCGGCCCGGCACATGCCAATCCCGTAGTCGCTTCCGCAGGTTTCGTCCCGGCTGAGCTGCGCACTCGTCCGGGGCAGTAACCAAGCGGTCACGGACCGGACGCAAAAAGTCACCGCACGCCCCTCGTGGCGGCGATGTGTCGTACTCCACACTGGGTTCCGGTGCCTGAGTCCTCGGAGCGCGGCCGACCCGCACGCGACGGGTTCCCCATCCCCGCGGTTCCGCCAAACGACTGTGGGATGGACAGCGGCGAGACCGTCGACCCCATCCCCGACACACCGCTGCCGCACGCCTCAGCAGCGACATTCCTGGAGGTCGCCCCCGTGCAGACCCAGACCCTCGCCCAGACCGACAACACCACCGACACGGACGCGGATCCCGGCGTCGTCGGGGCGGTCCCCGCGCAGCGGCGTGCCGCGCACCACCCCGAGGGCGGGCCGGACGGCCCTCCCGAGGCCCTCGAAGAGGCACCCGGGGCGGAGGTCGAGGTGGAGGTGGAGACCGAGGCCCCCGAACCGGTGGAGCCCGCCCGGAGCCGCGCCGCCGACACCGGTGGCCCCTCCTCCGACCTGTTCCGCCAGTATCTGCGCGAGATCGGGCGGATCCCCCTGCTCACGGCGGCCGAGGAGGTCGAACTCGCCCGCCGCGTCGAGGCCGGGCTGTTCGCCGAGGAGAAGCTCCGGCTCACGCCCGACCTCGACAGCCAGCTCGCCCTGGACCTGGACAAGATCGTCGTCATGGGCCGGATGGCGAAGCGCCGGCTCATCGAGGCGAACCTGCGGCTCGTCGTCTCCGTGGCCAAGCGGTACGTGGGGCGCGGTCTGACCATGCTCGACCTCGTCCAGGAGGGCAACCTCGGCCTGATCAGGGCCGTCGAGAAGTTCGACTACGCCCGCGGCTACAAGTTCTCCACGTACGCCACCTGGTGGATCCGGCAGGCCATGTCGCGCGCGCTGGCCGACCAGGCGCGCACCATCCGCGTCCCCGTGCACGTGGTCGAGCTGATCAACCGGGTGGTCCGCGTCCAGCGGCGGATGCTCCAGGAGCGCGGCTACGAGCCCACGCCCGAGGAGGTCGCGGCGCAGCTCGACCTGTCCGGCGAGCGGGTGAGTGAGGTCCTGCGGCTGGCCCAGGAGCCGGTGTCCCTGCACGCCCCCGTGGGCGAGGAGGACGACGTGGCCCTCGGTGACCTCATCGAGGACGGCGACGCGACGTCTCCGGTGGAGTCCGCCGCGTTCCTGCTGCTCCGGCAGCATCTGGAGGCGGTGCTGTCCACGCTCGGGGAGCGGGAGCGGAAGGTGGTCCAGCTTCGGTACGGGCTCGCGGACGGGCGTCCGCGGACGCTGGAGGAGATCGGGCGCATCTTCGGTGTCACGCGCGAGCGCATCCGGCAGATCGAGTCCAAGACGCTCAACAAGCTGCGGGACCATGCCTTCGCCGACCAGCTCCGGGGTTATCTGGACTGAGGGGGCTCGCCGGGCAACGGCTTTCTTCGCCCCCTCCGCCCCTTCCCGTCCCGTAGCGGGGGCGCTGCCCCCGGACCCCCGCTCCTCAAACGCCGGAGGGGCTGAATTCTCCGGCGTCTTCAGCGGGGGCCCGGAAGCGCGGGCCCTAGTCGACCTCGGCCACCGCCTGGGCGAACTGGGCCTGGTAGAGGCGGGCGTAGGCGCCGCCCGACTCCAGCAGGTCCGCGTGGGCGCCCTGTTCCACGATGGACCCGTTCTCCATCACGAGGATGGTGTCCGCGTCCCGGATGGTCGACAGGCGGTGGGCGATCACGAACGACGTCCGCCCGTGCGCCAGCTTCGCCATCGCCTTCTGGATCAGCACCTCGGTCCGGGTGTCGACGGAGCTGGTCGCCTCGTCGAGCACCAGGATCACCGGGTCCGACAGGAAGGCCCGGGCGATCGTGATGAGCTGCTTCTCGCCCGCGCTGACCCCCGTCCCCTCGTCGTCGATCACCGTGTCGTAGCCGTCGGGCAGGGTGCGGATGAACCGGTCGGCGTGCGCGGCGCGCGCCGCCTCCTCGATCTCCCCGCGTGTGACGTCCCGCGAGGCCCCGTACGCGATGTTGTCGGCGATCGAGCCCCCGAACAGCCAGGTGTCCTGGAGCACCATGCCTATCCCCGACCGCAGCTCGTCACGGGACATGGAGGTCACGTCGACCCCGTCGAGGGTGATCCGGCCGCCCGTGACGTCGTAGAACCGCATGAGCAGGTTCACCAGGGTCGTCTTGCCGGCGCCGGTCGGGCCGACGATGGCCACCGTGTGGCCCGGCTCCACCTTCAGCGAGAGATCCTCGATGAGCGGCTTCTCCGGGTCGTACCGGAAGGAGACGTGCTCCAGCGCCACCCGCCCGCGCAGTTCCTCGGGACGGGCCGACACCGTCGGGTCCGCCTCCTGCTCGTCGGCGTCCAGGACCTCGAAGACCCGCTCCGCCGACGCGACACCCGACTGCACCAGGTTCGCCATCGAGGCGACCTGCGTCAGCGGCATGGAGAACTGGCGGGAGTACTGGATGAAGGCCTGCACGTCACCGATCGACAGCGAGCCCGAGGCCACCCGCAGCCCGCCGACCACCGCCACCAGCACGTAGTTCAGGTTCGACACGAACATCATCAGCGGCTGCATGACGCCGCTGTTGAACTGCGCCCGGAAGCCGGCCTCGTACAGCTTGTCGTTCTGCTCGGCGAACTGCGCCGCCGACTCGTCCGCCCGCCCGAACACCTTCACCAGGTTGTGGCCGGTGTACATCTCCTCGATGTGGGCGTTGAGCTTGCCGGTGGTGCGCCACTGCTGCACGAAGTGCGGCTGCGAGCGCTTGCCGACCCGGGTGGCCACGACGAAGGACAGCGGCACCGTGACCAGCGCGACGAGCGCGAGCAGCGGCGACACCCAGAACATCATCGCGAGCACGCCCACGATGGTCAGCAGCGAGTTGACGAGCTGGCCCATCGACTGCTGGAGCGTCTGCTGGATGTTGTCCATGTCGTTCGTCGCGCGGCTGAGCACCTCACCGCGCTGACGCTTGTCGAAGTACGACAGCGGCAGCCGCGACAGTTTCGCCTGCAGGTCCTCGCGCATGCGGTAGACGGTCTTGTTGACGGCCCGGTTCACGAGCCGCGTCGCCACCGCCATCAGCAGGCCGGCCAGCAGGAACGTACCGAGCGCGAGCAGCAGCACGTGCCCGACGGCGGTGAAGTCGATGCCCTGGCCGGGGGTGAAGTCCGTCCCCGAGAGCATGTCGGCGACGCCGCCCTTGCCGCTCGCGCGCAGCGAGTCGAGGGCCTGCTCCTTGGTGGCCCCGGCCGGCATCTGGCGTCCGACGATCCCCGCGAAGACCAGGTCGGTGGCCCGGCCGAGGATCTTCGGGCCGACCACCGAGAGCCCCACGCTCAGCACGACGGCGGCGAGCATCACGTACAGCGTGGCGCGCTCGGGCTTGAAGTGGGTGAGGAGCCGCCGGCCCGACACCTTGAAATCCATCGAGCGCTGGTCGGGGCCGCCCCCGGCCATCATGCGTCCCATGGGCCCTGCCATCAGGCGGCCTCCGCTTCCGTGAGCTGGGAGAGCACGATCTCCCGGTAGGTCTCGTTGTCCGCCATCAGTTCGTGATGCCGTCCGGTGCCGACGACCCTGCCCTCGTCGAGGACCACGATCCGGTCGGCCTCCCTGATGGTCGACACCCGCTGGGCCACGATCACCACGGTCGCCTCCGCGGTCTCCTCGGTGAGCGCCGCGCGCAGCGCCGCGTCGGTCGCGTAGTCGAGGGCCGAGAAGGAGTCGTCGAACAGGTAGATCTCGGGGCGCTGCACGAGCGTGCGGGCGATCGCCAGGCGCTGGCGCTGGCCGCCGGACACGTTCGTCCCGCCCTGCGCGATCGGTGAGTCGAGCCCGTTCTCCAGCGCTTCCACGAAGCCCTTGGCCTGCGCCACCTCCAGCGCGTGCCACAGCTCCTCGTCGGTCGCCTCGGGGTTGCCGTACCGCAGGTTCGTGGCGACCGTCCCCGCGAACAGGTAGGGCTTCTGCGGGACCAGTCCGACCGTCCTCGCCAGCAGCTTCGGATCGATCGTCGCGACGTCCACGCCGTCGACGAGCACCTGGCCGTCGGTGGCGTCGAACAGGCGCGGGATCATGCCGAGCAGCGTCGACTTGCCGCTGCCGGTCGAGCCGATGACCGCGGTGACTTCACCGGGGCGGGCGACCAGGTCGACGGCCTTCAGGACCGGCTCCTCGGCGCCCGGGTAGCGGAATCCGGCCGCGCGGATCTCCAGGTGGCCGTGCCGGCGCAGTTCCAGGACCGGGGCGGCGGGCGGGACCACACTGCTCTCGGTGCCCAGGACCTCCTGGATGCGCTCGGCGCAGACCTCCGCGCGCGGCACCATCATGAACATGAAGGTGGCCATCATCACGGACATCACGATCTGCATCAGGTAGGCGAGGAACGCGGTCAGATCGCCGATCTGCATGCCGCCGCTGTCGATGCGGTGGGCGCCGAACCAGACCACCGCGATGGACGACAGGTTCACCACCGTCATGACGATCGGGAACATCAGGGCCAGCATCCGGCCGGTGGCCAGCGACGTCTCCGTGAGCTCGGTGTTGGCGCCCCTGAAGCGGTCCTTCTCGTAGCCGTCGCGCACGAACGCGCGGATCACGCGGTTGCCGGTGATCTGCTCGCGCAGCACCCGGTTCACGGTGTCCAGGCGGACCTGCATGGTGCGGAACAGCGGGCGCAGCCGGCGCACGATGAGCGTCACGCAGATGCCGAGGGTCGGCACCACGGCGACGAGCACCGCGGACAGCGGCACGTCCAGGCCGAGGGCCAGGATGATCCCGCCCACACACATGATCGGCGCGGACACCAGCAGGGTGAACGTCATCAGGGCGAGCATCTGCACCTGCTGGACGTCATTGGTCGTGCGGGTGATCAGCGACGGTGCCCCGAAGTGGCCCATCTCACGTGCCGAGAAGGACTGGACGCGGTCGAAGACGGCCGCGCGGATGTCCCGGCCCACCGCGGACGCCGTACGGGCGCCGTAGTAGACGGCTCCGATGTTGCAGACGACCTGGGCCAGCGAGATGCCGATCATCAGGGCGCCGAAGGACAGGATGTAACCCGTGTCACCCTTCACGACACCGTTGTCGATGATGTGCGCGTTGAGGGTGGGCAGGTAGAGCGTGGCGCAGGTCTGCAGGAACTGCAGCAGCACCAGCAGGGCGATGGGTTTCTTGTACGGACTGAGGTGGGTCCGCAGGAGTCGTATGAGCACGCGGGGTCTCTCGGAATCGTGGACGGCGGGGGTGACCGACGGGTTGTGCATGATGCACGCACCACCCCCTATCGTCGGACACTCCCCCCGCGTTACCTCAACCGATTAACCCAAGTGCGGTCCAAAAATGGACGCCGCCTCCGTCTTCGGACGTACGTCCGTCAAGGCGTTACGCCCGGAACGCCCCGGGATGCGTCTGTTCGCGTACGGAGACGTACTGCTGCCGTACGGCCTGTCCCACGGCGAGTTCGTCGCCGGGCTCCAGCACCTGGGCGACCGGACCCTGCCACATCGGCGGGGTCCGCGGGTCGAGCGTGCCCCGCGAGACGCCGAGGGCCCAGGCCGCCTGACGGGCCGCGCCGAGCGCCGCGTAGTCCGCGGGCTGCGGTACGACGACCTGCGCGCCGAACAGCGCGGGCGCCACGGCCTGGACGGCGGGCAGCTCGGCGGCCTGGCCGAGCAGGAAGATCCGGCGCACGTCCACACCCCGGCCGCGCAGCACGTCCAGCGCGTCCGCGAGCCCGCAGAGCATGCCCTCGAAGGAGGCCCGCGCCAGGTGCTCGGGCTTCATCGACTCCCGGCGCAGCCCGGCCAGCGTCCCCGCCGTGTGCGGCAGGCTCGGGGTCCGCTCGCCCTCCAGGTACGGCAGCAGGACGAGCCCGTGCGAGCCCGGCGTCGACTTCATCGCCAGCTCGGACAGACCCTCCAGGTCCGGCACGCCGAGCAGCTCCGCGGTGCCGCGCAGGGCCCGTACGGCGTTGAGCGTGGTGACGACCGGAAGATGCATGCCGGTCGCGTCGGCCAGTGAGGTGATCATGCCGGTGGAGTCCGCCAGCGCCTCGGGGTGGACGGCCATCACGGAGCCGGAGGCGCCCAGCGACACCACCGCGTCGCCGAGCCCGATGCCGAGCCCGAACGCCGCCGCCATCGTCTCGCCGGTCCCGGCGGATATCAGGAGCCCCTCGGGCGTGGTCCCCGCGGCCTCGGAGGGGCCGAGCACGTCCGGGAGCCCCGCCTGATGGCCGAGCGCCAGTTCGACGAGGTCCTGCCGGTACGCGCCCGTCGCCGCCGACCAGTACCCGGTGCCCGAGGCCCCGCCGCGGTCCGTGGTCCTGCGCACGGGGCGGCCGAGGAGCTGCCACACCAGCCAGTCGTGGGCCTGCAGCAGCATGCTGGTGCGCCGCGCGGCCTCGGGCTCGGTCTTGCTCAGCCAGCGCAGCTTGGTGACCGGCTGCGCGGCCTGCGGGACGCTGCCCACCGCCTGGGCCCAGGCCTCGCGCCCGCCGAGCGCGTCGATCAGATCGGCCGCGGCGACCTGCGCCCGCTTGTCCCCGCCGACCATCGCGGGGCGCACGGTGTTGCCCTGCGGGTCGAGCGGGACCAGCCCGTTCTGCTGGGCCGACACGCCGATCGCCTGGACGCCTTCGAGGAGCCCGCCGCCCGCCGCCTCGCCCAGGGACAGCAGCCAGGCCTGCGGATCCACGTCGGAAGGACGGCCGCCACCCTCGCCGCTGTCGACCGGATGTGGCGCATACCCCTGCCTGAGCACGGCACCCGTGTCCGTGTCGCAGACGACGATGCGAGTGAAATCGGGCGCACTGTCCAGCCCGGCGACTATCCCCATGGCGGAAATTCTGCCGTACGGCGCGAGTCCGTGGCGCCGGGCCGGTACACGGGCCTCCGCAGGACCGCCGCGCAGGGGGGAGGCGGCGGCGCCGGTGCCGTGACCCGGCCCGGCGCCGCCTCCTCGGCCCCTAGGTGTTGCTGGTGCCCCAGTCGTCCTCGCCGGCGCCGGTCCCGTTCCGCTCGCGCAGGGAACGCACCCGGTCCGTGACCGAGTCGGGGACACGGTCGCCGACCTTCTCGCTCACGGTGTGCAGCGCCTTGCCCGCGATCTCGCGGCTCTGCTGGGCCGCGGTCTCCGCGGTGTTGCGCACCGCGGGGTTCTGCGCGACCTGGCGCATGGACTTCTTCAGCTGTTCGTAGCGCTCGCGCCCGGCCCGCGTGCCGAGCACGTAACCCAGGGCCAGTCCGGCGACGAACGTGAGCCGGTAGCGCATGACGGCCACCCTTCCCTTGCGTCGGCATCGGTGTGGAGGGAACCGATTGGCGGAGCACCCCCCTGCTTGCGCTAATGTATGTGTCGCAGCGAGCGCACGCCCCCTGGCGAATACCCAGGTAGGTGCGTTCGATGCAAAGATCAATCCTCCGTAGCTCAATTGGCAGAGCAGCCGGCTGTTAACCGGCAGGTTACTGGTTCGAGTCCAGTCGGGGGAGCTCGATCTCCTGTAGCTCAATTGGCAGAGCAGCCGGCTGTTAACCGGCAGGTTACTGGTTCGAGTCCAGTCGGGAGAGCAACGAAAGAGGGCCCTTCGGGGTCCTTTTTCATGTCCGCAGGGACCGCCCAGGGCATGCCGAAGGCGTCATGGTCACGCGAAGCAGACCAGCCGGAGCAGGAGATCGTATGAGCGGCTATGCTGCGGCAGACGGCGCGCACAAATGTGCGCGGCGCGCCGTAACGGGGCGGTAGCTCAGCCGGTTAGAGCAGCGGACTCATAATCCGTCGGCCGTGGGTTCGAGTCCCACCCGCCCCACCACTGGCTACGCGAGGACAGGCCGTCAGGTCCGCGGCAGGCGTCGACGGCTGCCGGAGACCCACGGAGTCCGTCCGGCTCCTTCCCCGGGATTCCCGGGCACGCGAGACAGCACCATGGCGTCAGCGGGACGACCGTCCCCACCCCCTCCTCGCGGCCCGGCTACGCGCCTCGTCCGACATCGCGGCGCGGTCTGCGCGGCGGCGCGTTCGGCCCCGACGGGCGGTCGCCGGCCGCGGGACGCGAGAGCGTGACCGTCACCCTGTGGAATGTCACCGACCCCGCGCACCTGACCGCGACCGCCGCACTCGGCGGGCACCGCGGCGCCGTGCGGGCTCCGGCCGCGCCGGCGGCGCCTCTCCTTGGCGGTTCGCCGGTGACGACTGGTGACGGACTTTCAAATAGCGTCATTTCAGCGGTCGTTGACGATCGCATTCCGGCACTCAAAGGGCGCGCACAGTTTCCGCGGTGTAGCTTCTACCCGTCAGTAGAGGCTTGAGCAAGGGTGGATACGTGGCTGACCCTTCGCAAACCGAGAAGTTCGCCGCCTTCCTTCGGATGCTGAAGGACCGCAGCGGCCGGGGCTACGACCGCCTCGGCAAGGAAGCGGGCGTCAGCGGCTCCAGTCTGCATCGCTACTGCTCCGGCCTCGGCGTCCCGGGCGACTACCGGGTCGTGCACTCCTTCGGAAAGGTGTGCGGGGCCAGTCCGGAGGAGCTCCGCGAACTCCACCGGCTGTGGGCGCTGGCGGACACCGACCGGAACGTACCGGCCGTGGCCACCGCGGCCGGTACGACCGCCCCGGCCGTCCCGACCGGCGAGGGCGAAGGGGAACCGGGTCCGAAGGCGGCTTCGGCGCAGGTCGCTTCGGCGGCGGAGGCTCCGGCCGGGTCCGCCGGGACGGCACCCGGACCGGGTGACGCCGTCGCGCCGCAGACCGATACCGCCGGGGCCGGGGAGCCCCGACGGGGACGGCTGCCCGAGAAGCTGTCCTCGCGGTTCGCGGTCCTGGCCGCCGCGGTCGTGGCCGTGACGGGGCTGGTGGCCGGCTTCGTATGGATGCCCGCCGATCCTCCGCCGACGTCCGAGGAGGGGCTGCTGTACTCCTCCGCGTGCAAGTCGGTCAGCATGGGCCAGCACGACGAGTGCGTGCGCGAGGTCCAGACGCTCCTGGTGCGGGCCAAGGGCAGGCTCGCCGTCGACGGCGACTTCGGGCCCGAGACCCTGCGCCGGCTGACCGCGTTCCAGGTGCTGGCGGGCATGCCGGCCAGCAGTGTCGTCGACGAGGGGACGAAGAAGGCGCTCTACGCGCAGCAGGTGAGCATGGCCACCTGGTCGCCGGACCGCGTGACGAAGCGGATCCGCGAGGTGTTCGCCGAGGACCCGGGCACCGCCGTGGCCATCGCCCGCTGCGCCTCCTTCCTCGACCCGTTGTGGGTGCTGCCCAACACCAACGGCAGCCGCAACTGGGGTGTCTTCCAGATCTCCGACGTCCGCCTGCGGGAGCTCGGCGGCACCCCGCGGCGGGCGTTCGACCCGGAGTGGAACATCCGGGCGGCCCACCGGTTGTGGAGCGTCCGGCACGACTTCCACGACTGGCCCTCCTGCGAGGCCGCCCTGAAGGACTCCAGGGAGTCCAAGGACACGAAGGACACGAAGGGCTCCCAGGGCGTGAAGGCCTCGGCGGGCGCGAAGGGCACGGCGAAGAGCTGACGCCGGAAGGCACGCACCGGAGCGGTGGAGCACGGAGGTCCCGGGTACTGCCCCGCGATACCCGGGACCTCCGCGTTCCGGATCACCGGGACCCGGAACTCCGTGGCGCCGGGACCTCCGTGCTCCCGATCACCGGGACCCTCGGCTCGTGAACTTCGGCTCGGGGGTCACCGGCACCGGGACCCCCGGCACAGGGACCCCGGCTCCGGATCACCGGGAGCGTCAGACCGTGCCGCTCTCCCACCACCAGTCGCGGCCGAGGTCGGCCCGGCTGTCGACGTGCTGGTGGTCGACGGTGTACCGCTCCAGGCCGGAGAACCCGCAGGTCTCCGCCTTCTGGTAGACGGTCTTGGTGGCCACGCCGGGGACGTCGAGGTCGGCCGCGGTGCCGTACAGGTGCATGCTGTCGCTGGCCCCGCCGATGTCGGCGTTGTGCGCGATGCTGCGGAAGCCGGAGTTGACCGTGATCGGCTTGTCGCCGAGCTTCTTGCGCAGCGCCTCCAGCTTGTACATGCAGCGCCGGGCGTTCTCCTTCGCGGCCGCCGCGCTCACCTTGCCGCCGTTGAACGTGCCGCTCGACTGGTCCACGAACTCACTCCAGTTGAAGTGGGCCGTGGAACCGTCCGACTGCTCCAGCGCGTTGAGCTTCGCCTGGGTGTTCGGACCGGCGACCCCGTCGTCGTCGAGCCCGTACGCCGCCTGGAACCGCTTGACCGCCGCGGCCGTGCCGGGGCCGAAGTCGCCGTCGAGGCCGACCCGGGTGTGGCTCGCGCTGTCGGCCGCCCAGCCGGAGACCCGGATCTGCAGCTCCAGCACGTCGGCGCCGCTGTCGCCCTGCTTCATCGTGCGCGACCACGAGTAGGCCTGCGCGGTACCGGAGAGCAGCAACGGGCTCAACGCCAGTCCGGCGCCGACGGCCAGCGTGCCGCGCAGCATGCTGCGGCGGTCGAGCGGGCGGCTGCCGACGGAGCGGCCGCCGGCGGAACGGAAGAGGAAGGTCATCGTCGTCCTTTCGGAACGGTGGTGCGAGAGGAGGCGGAGCGAGGTCAGTAGGCGAGCTGGAAGTTCACGTTCTGGGCGAAGGTGTCGTACGGGCCGACGCGCAGGACGAAGCGTGTGCCGTCCTTGACGTCCGTGGCGACGGTCGCCCACGGGGTGCCGTGCAGGGAGTACGTGTTGTCGTGGTTGCACTTGTCGGTGTGGTCGATGAACACCACACACGCGTACAGGAAGCTCTGGTCGTCCGTGGTGAGCCGCATGTTGATGTCACCGCACCGCGAGGACGTGGTGAAGGGGCCGTAGTCCCTGGGGCCCGCCTGGTAGCGGTAGTTCAGGGTCTTCGCTCCGCCGTAGCAGCTGGTCGCCGCGGCCGAGGACTGTGCGGCGGCGGGCGCGGCACCCGCTCCCAGCAGCGCGGCCACGGTGACGAGAGCCGAGGCGAGCGCCTTGGTCCTGCTCATGATGGTCTCCGTTCGTGAAGTGGGGGAGAGGGTCAGAAGGCGATCTGGAAGGTGGCCGAACTGCCTTCCAGGTCGACGCCGTTGGGCACGGTGAACCGGGTTCCGTTCAGGACGTCGGTGGCGATGGTCGTCCAGTTGCGGCCGATCTTGGTCCAGTAGTTGCAGCCACTGGCCCGCGCGAACTGCACGCAGGCCCAGCCGAACTCGGCGTCGCCGCCGGTCATCCGCATGTTGATGTCCGTGCAGCGGCTCGTGGTCACGTACGGGCCGAAGTCGCGGACCTCCCCGTAGTGCACGGTGACCGCTCCGCCGTAACAGCTCGTGGCGGCGGTGGCGGTGGTGGCGGTGGTGGCGGCCGAGGCAGGCGCCGGGACGGTGAAGCCCAGCGTGACGAGCAGGGCGACGAGGGAGGCACGGGCGAACCGGGCGGTCATGGGGACGCTCCTCGGTACGGAGGCGGAGGCGGTCGCGGCGGGGATCACCGGTTCGCCAGCCGGTCGAGATCGGCCTGGGTGCCGTTGAACACGTCGCCGGTCGCCGGCGCCCGCAGACCCGGGAAGATCGCGGCGTCGGTGTACTGCCACATCGTCCAGGTCGCCGAGCCGTTCGGCACCGGAGGCTGGGTGATCGACTGGCGGTAGTCCGCGAGTTGCAGCGGATACCGGGCGAAGGCGGTGGTCGAGCCCATGCAGTCGTCCAGGAAGGACTTCTGGGTGTAGATCATCGGAACGCGGCCGAAGGCGTTCTCCACCCGGTCGAGCCAGGCCTTGGCGTCGGCGACCGTGCCGTAGGTGGGACAGCGCCCGCTGCCGTCGTCCATGCGCTCCAGGTCGAAGATCGGCGGAAGGTCGCCCGCCCGCTTCCCGGTGTAGCCGGTCGCCCGCACGGCGGCGATGAACCGGTCGGCCTGCGCGGCACCCGTGTCGGCCGCCGTGCCCGTGTAGAAGTGGTACGGCGCCACGGCCAGCCCCGCCGTCCTGGCCCCTTCGAGGTCGGTGGCGAGGTATTCGTCGGTGACGTTCGTGCCGCGGGTGGCCTTGACCGTCGCGAACTCGGCGCCCGAGGCCCGTACGGCCTTCCAGTCGATCGGCGCGCCGCCGGGGTGCTGGTACTTGGCCGTGTCCAGGCCGTCGATCGGGTGGCCGGCGGGGTGGGGCGGCGTGCAGTACGCGTTACGGCTGGACCAGTCGACCAGCTTCGCCCAGGTGTTGGGGCCCACGGTGCCGTCGGCACTGAGGTTGGCGCAGTGCTGGAGCTCGACGACCCGGTCCTCGGTGCCGCCGCCGAAGTCGCCGTCGACGGTCAGCGGCGGATAGTGGAACGGCTCCATGGCCAGGTTCAGCCGGCACTGGACCTCCTTGACCTCCTCGCTCTTCGCGCCCTTCTTCAGGGTCGGGCGCGCGTCGGTGTGGCCGCACACGGTCGCCTGCGCCGCCCCCGCCGTGCCCTGGGTCGAGCAGGTGTGCGGCTGTGCGGCCCAGGAGTTCAGCGCCGCCCAGGTCTGCGGTCCGAGCACGCCGTCCGCGCTCAGCCCGGCGCACCGCTGGAACTCCTTCACCCGCGTCTCGGTCGCCGCTCCGAACGAGCCGTCCGCCGCGATCGGCGTGTACCGGCTCGGCTTCGTCGCCAGGTCGAGTTGGCACTGCGCCTCGACCGTCGCGTCCCCCGTGGATCCCTGCTTGAGCGTGGGCTGTTCGCTCGTGTGCCCGCAGACCGCGACCGCGGCGGTCGGCGCCGCCTGCACCGCCGCGGGTCCGCACAGGGGCAGGACCGCTGCCACGGCGAGGGTCAGGCCCCGCAGTAGCGTCCTTGTTCCCATCTGGTGTTCCCCCTCTGATCAGTGGCCGGGAAACCTCCGGCCGCCGATCAGGCTGGCAGCGACTGCCCCGCGGCGGATCCTCTCGATCCGGATAGGGACGGCGGGACAGTCCCACCTACGTGACCTGCGGGAACGCGGTACCTCTGGGACGGGCGTGGGACACGGGCGGCGACACCGGCGCCCGGTCGGGCCCGAGCGAGGACGTCGGTCGCCGGGGCGGACCCGGGCCGGCCCAGGGAGCGGACGGTCGGCCGCCCCGGAACGGGACGGTCAAGCGCCCCCGGAACGGGACGGTCGGCTGCCCCGGGAACGGGACGGTCAGCCGTCCTCGGAACGCTTCCCGGCGAGGAACCCCACCACCTCCCCGGGCACGAGGTGCCCGGCCTCCGGTTCGTCCCACTGGACGGGATGGATGCCGTGGTCCGCGAGACTCCGCACGAACCCCTCGGGCAGCCTGTCGCCCTCGACCAGGTGGAGATCGAGGAGTGCCTTCCGCGCCGAAGGCTCCAGAGCTTCCCACCACTGCGTGAGGCGCGCGCTGTGTGTGCTGTTCATACGCCCAGGTGAACACGGACAAACGGCGGCGAACAACCGAAAACGCCGTTCGCGTCGGACCCGGCCGGACTGGACGGCGCCGCCGGGGCGGAGCCGCGACGGAACATGCTGCTCGGAGGGTAGGAGGGGCGCATCCGTGGGCACCATGCGTCTATGCGCGTCGACGAGGACGCCGGTCTCATCAGTCATGAGGAGGGGTCATGAACCGTCAGATCCGGATTCGCGTCAACCGTCGGCCCGCCGCTCCGCGCGAGATGCCGATCGACCGCAGGACGCCCTCGGGCCGTCTCCTGCCGTACTGACGCACACGCGCCCCGACTCGCCGCACCGACGTGTCCGCCGGTGCGAAGCACACGGCCCGCCGGGTGGATACCCGGCGGGCCGTGTGCTGTCCGGACGGTGAGGTCCGGTCGTCAGTCCCGGGCCGCGCGACGGCGTACGACGAGGATCGCGCCCGCGCCGGCGGCGAGGGCCGCGGCCGCCGCGCCCGCGAGGGGGAGGGCGGAACCGGAACCGGTGCTCGCGAGGTCGCCGCCGGTGGCCGAGGAGCCGGAGGACCCGGTCGCCGCCGAGCCGCCCGTGGAGCCCGAACCGCCGGTGGAGCCCGAACCGCCGGTCGAGGTGCCGCCGGAACCGCCCGTGGTGGACGTGGAACCGGAACCGCCCGTCGAGCCGCCGTCGCCCGAGCCGCCCGTCGAGCCGCCGGCGCCGTCGACGTCGAGCAGGATCGCGGCCGAGTCGTTCTTCTTGTTCCTGTCGTACGGGCGCTCGGCGGCGTCGAGCGTCACCGAACCCCTGGCCCCGGCCACGGCCTTGTCGATCCGCAGCCTGAACGAGTAGGTGACGGCGCCTTTCTCTTCGATCCAGTAGTTGGCGAGGTCGCAGCGGTAGCTCCCGGCGGCCACCTTCGAGCAGGCACTGGACGGCTTGGTCACCGTCGTACCGGCGGGCATCTTGACCAGGACCTTGGCGACAGGGTCGCCCAGGTCCGACCTCACCCAGGCCGGACCCGCGTCGGTGAACCCGGTGTCCAGGGCGACCGTGTCCCCGACGCGGCCCTTCAGCCGGGCGCCCGTCGCCTGGAGGTCGGCCGTGTTGTCCGCGGTGACCGGCACGCTCTCCGCGTCCCAGTCCGGGTGGTCCACGTCGCCGGCACGCACCGGCGTGTTCGAGGGCAGTTCGGTCAGCTTCACCGCGGGCCCGGTGCCCCGTACGGTCTCCTCGGTGCCGTCCTCGTCGCCGGAGTCGTACGTGGAAACCGTCATGCGGAGGCTTTCGTACAGCGCGTGGTCGAGGACGTTCATCTTCAGCGGCTTCTCGGGCGCGTAGACCGAACCGGCCTTCACCGTCTGGTCGAACTCGCACACCGCGGTGGAGTGGCTCGGGTTCTCGTCGTAGGAGCCGATCTCGTAGCGCACGCAGTTGGACGGCAGTTCCTGGTGGGCCAGACCGCGGGAGACGGTGTAGGCCAGGTAGACCTTGTCCAGATCCGTGGCTCCCTTGTTGGCGAACGTGCCGGGCAGCTCGACGCTGCTGCCGGGATCCAATCCGTCGATCGGCGTGAGCCAGGCCAGGGCCAGACCGGTCGGGGTGACCTCGGCGGCGGCGGGGACGGTGGCCAGCGCCATCAGGCCGACGACGCCGACCGCGGCGGCGGTGACCGTGGCGGCGGTGACCTTGGCCGTGGTCCTGCGCGGCGGGCGGCGGTCGAATGCGGTCCGGAGCATGGGGGGATCCTCGCGAGTGAATCGGCGGATACGTACGGACGAACGACAGGGGAACGGTGATTCCCGAACGTCAGACGCCTCCCCCGGCGGGAGGGTTGTACGCCCCGGACGGAAATCGAGCCCCGCCCTTCACCGCCGTCCCGTCGTCCTCCGCCTCACCTCACCGCTCCCGGACGTCACAGCGGTGACTGCCAGTTGACGTCCGGGGCGCCCGAGGCGTCGTTCGGGACGCCGTCGGCGTGGACGGTCAGACGGACGCCGGGCCGGCCGTCGGGCAGGGTCACCGTCACATCGACGGCGACCTCGATCCGCGACACCCCGGACCGTCGCGAGGCGGCGGCCAGGGCGCGCCGCAGCACGGCGAGCAGCCGGCCCGCCGCCGGCTCCGTGATCCGGTTCTCCACCGGGCCGGTGAACCGGGTGGACGGCCGGACGCCGAGGACCGCCGCCGCGCCCGCCGTCTCGCGCAGGACCTTGCCGCGGAACGTGGTGGGGGCGTCGGCGGGCGGCTGCTGCAGCGCGAAGATGGCGGTACGCACCTCCTGGACCGTGGCCTCCAGTTCGTCGACCGCCCGGCCGAGGGTCGCCGACACCTCCTCCGCCTGCCCGTCGCCGCCTCCGTGCGCGGCGTTCCTGCGCTGTGTCGACTCCAGCATCATGCCGGTGGCGAAGAGGCGCTGTACGACGAGATCGTGCAGGTCACGGGCGATACGGTCGCGGTCCTCGTACACCGCGAGGAGTTCACGGCTGTGCCGGGCGTCGGCGAGGACCAGGGCGAGCGCGACCTGCGAGGCGAACTGGGTGGCCAGCAGGCGTTCGACCTCGGTGTACGGGCGGTCGCCCCGCCCGCGGGGCAGGGCCAGCGTGCCGATGAGCCGGCCCTCGGTCTGCAGGGGCAGCATCATGCTCGGCCCGAACCGGGACCGTACGGAGGTCGTCATCCGCGGGTCGGTCGCCGAGTCCTCGATGAACACCGGCTCCCCGCCCAGGAGTTGTTCGAGGACCGGGCTGCCGGGCGCGATGGTGGTGCCCACGATGCCGGCCGGGTCCCCGGGGGTGGAGGCGACCACGATCTCCATGCCGCCCTCGTCCGTGGGCTTGAGGATGATCCCCGCCGAGGCGTCCGCGAGCATCCTGGCGCGTTCGGCGACCGTGGTCAGCGCGTCGGCCGCGGTGCCGCCGCTGAGCAGGGTGGTGGTGACGGCGGCGGCGCCCTCGATCCAGCGCTCCCGCTGCCGGGCCGTCTCGTAGAGCCGGGCGTTGGCGATCGCGATACCGGCCTGCGCGGCGAGCAGGCGCACCACCTGCTCGTCCTCGCGGGTCACGGGTCCGGTGGACTTGTCCGCGAGACAGAGGTTGCCGAACACCTCGTCGTCGACCCGGATGGGAACGTCCAGACAGATGTCGGCTTCCCGCTCGTCACGGAGCTCGGGGGAGGGGGGCTCCTCGGACGCCCCGGACTCCTTGTCGGCCGGGGGTTCCCGGGACGCCGACGCCGACGCCGGGGATTCGGTGGACGCCGGGCGCTCCCGGGGCGCCGGGGATTCGGTGGACGCCGGGGACTTCCCGGTCGGCCGGGGTTCCTCCGGCGAAGGGCCCGTCTCCGTCCGGTGCGGTCCCGCGGTGCGGATCCGTACGAGCCCGTCCCGCGCCGGGTCCCGCATCCCCAGCACCGCGTACCGGGCCCCGGTCAGTTCGGCGGCGGCGTCCACGATCCGCTGGAGGGTCGCGCGCAGTCCGAGTTCGGTGCCGACGCTGAGGACCGCCTCCAGCAGGGGTGGGAGTCCGGGCAGGGGGTCGGTCGTGGAAGGCCCTTCGGACACCGTTCGCCGGTCCTTCGGTACGTCAGTTGGCCAGCGGGTTCAGGATCATCGGCTCGATCTTGCCCTCCAGCATGTAGCCGAGGCCCTGGACGGCACAGAGTTCGGGGCGCTCGGCGATGTGGACGGGCACGCCGGTCGCCTGCCGGAGCATCTGGTCGAGCCCGGGGAGCAGCGCGCTGCCGCCGACCATCATGATCCCGCGGTCGGCGACGTCGGCCACCAGATCGGGCGGGCAGGACCGCAGCACCTTGCCGATGCCGTCCAGTACGGCGGTCAGCGGGGTCTCGATCGCCATGCGGACGGCGGCGGTGTCGACCTTCACGGAACGCGCCAGCCCGGTCGCCACGTCCCGCCCGTGGATCTCGGTCAGGGCCGGCCCGTGCGGGGTCAGCCCGTTCCCGGAGAGGGCGAGCTGCAGCGGCCGTACGGCCTGACTCGGCAGCATCAGCTCGTGCTGGTGGCGCAGGTGCTGCACGATCGCGTGGTCGACGGCCTCACCGCCGACCGGGATGCGCTCGGCGGTGACGATCGACCCCAGCGACAGCACGGCGAGCTGGGTCGCGGCGGCCCCGCACACCATGATCATGGTGGCCTCGGGACGTTCGACGGGCAGTCCGCAGCCGACCGCCGCCGCGATGAGCGTGTCGACGAGCTCGACCCGCCGCGCCCCGAGCCCGACCAGCGTCTCGATCGTGGCGCGCTGGGCCAGCGGGCCCGCGTCGTGCGGGGTGCAGGCCGCGGCCCGCAGCCGGGGCTTGCGGCGCAGGGTGCGCCGGACCTTGTCGCCCAGGAGCTGACGCAGCATCCGCTGGGCCATGTCGATGTCGACGACGGTGCCGCCGGACACCGGGCGCACCACCCTGATGTATTCGGGGGTGCGGCCCGTCATCCGCTCCGCGAACTCCCCGACCGCGATCAGGGCGCCCGTCTTCGTGTTGATCGCCGCGACGCTCGGCTGGTCGACGACCAGGCCCGCGCCCCGCACCCACACACGGGTCCGCGCCGCGCCCATGTCGACGGCGAAGTGACAGCGGCGAAGCTGCTCCAGACTGGCGGTCATGGCAGGTCCTCCCGAGAGCGCAGACCGTGGGGCTCCGCCGGACGGCGGTCCTTACTCGCATGGTGCGCGCGCGGCGGGGACGGCGCCCCTTTTGGGCCGCCGGGCGAGGTGCCGCCGGACGGGTGGTCCGACGGCGTCAGGCCCGGCGGCGCCGCCGGGCGCCCGCCGCCGCGGCGCGTCCATCCGCTGAACGCGATCGCCGGGCATCCGGTGCGCCGGGCCGTCCGCCGAAGCAACGGCGTTGCCGTGCCCGCCACTTGACGCTGTCCCGGTTTCTGCGGCTCCTACCGGCATGTCCTGGCGGGAAGCCGCCAGGGCGCCTTCCCGCCAGGTTCCGTCAATGTCACCGCAACACAAGCCCCCCGACACTCTTCGCAAGCACCGGGCGCCACCCCCTGCCCAGGTGCGCGCTCGGCCGACGAAGAGAGGCCATGAATGACCAGAGGACCACTGATACGACCGGCGGCGCTGCTGTCGGCCGGGCTCGTGTTCGCGCTGCTGCCCACGGGCCGGGCCGGCGCGCTGGCCGCCGCCCTCGCCGCGGACACCACCGCCGCCCCGGCCGCGGCGAGAGCCGCCGGAACCACACACACCGTCACCCTCGTGACCGGGGACAAGGTGACCGTCACCGACGTCGGCGGCGGGAAGAGGACCGTCTCCGTCGTACGTCCCCGGGGGGCCACCGGGGCCGTGCGCACCCAGGTCGCGAACGGGACCGTCACCGTCGTACCGGACGAGGCGCTCCCGTATCTGGAGGCCGGCACCCTCGACCGGCGGCTGTTCGACGTGAGCGAGCTGATCCGGCAGGGGCTCACCGACGGGCAGACCGGTGAACTGCCGCTGATCGTGACGTACGACCCGAAGGCGCGCACCACCGTCCCGGGCGGAGCCGAGCGGACGCGGTCGCTGCCGAGCATCCGGGGCGCGGCCGTCGACGCGGACAAGGGCCGGACCTTCTGGAAGGCGATGACCCGGCAGGCCGGGATCGGCAAGGTCTGGCTCGACGGACGCGTCAAGGCCGACATGGCCGAGAGCAACGCGCAGATCGGCACCCCGAAGGCCTGGGAGGCGGGGCTCACCGGCAAGGGCGTGACCGTCGCCGTCCTGGACACCGGCGTCGACACGAGCCACCCCGACCTCGCCGGCCGGGTCGCGCAGACCAGGAGCTTCATCGACGGGGAGGAGGTCGCCGACCGCAACGGGCACGGCACGCACGTCACCTCCACCGTCGGCGGCACCGGCGCCGCCTCCGACGGCCAGGAGAAGGGCGTCGCCCCCGAGGCCACCCTCGCCGTCGGCAAGGTGCTCAGCGACGAGGGCTCGGGCAGCGAGTCGCAGATCATCGCCGGCATGGAGTGGGCCGCGCGTGACGTCCACGCCAAGGTCGTCTCGATGAGCCTCGGTTCGACCGAGCCGAGCGACGGCACCGACCCCATGGCCGCGGCCGTCGACACCCTCTCGAAGGAGACCGGCGCCCTCTTCGTCATCGCCGCGGGCAACACCGGCGCCCCCTCCTCCATCGGCTCGCCCGGCGCCGCCGACTCCGCCCTGACCATCGGCGCGGTCGACTCCTCCGACCAGGCCGCCTACTTCACCAGCGCCGGACCCCGCTACGGCGACAACGCGCTCAAGCCCGACCTGTCCGCACCCGGCGTCGACATCCTCGCCGCCCGCTCCCAGCTCGTGGGCGGCAGCGGCTACTACACCTCCATGAGCGGCACGTCGATGGCGACCCCGCACGTCGCCGGTGTGGCCGCGCTGCTCGCCCAGGAACACCCCGACTGGACCGGCGCCCGGCTCAAGGACGCGCTGATGTCCACGTCCGCGGAACTCGGCGCCTCCGTCTACCAGTTGGGCGCGGGCCGGGTGAGCGTCCCGGACGCCGTCGGCGCGAAGGTCACCGCCACGGGCAGTGTCGACCTCGGCTTCCACGGCTGGCCCCACGACGACGACAAGCCCGTCACCAAGACGGTCACCTACTCCAACTCCTCCGACGCGGCGGTGGAGTTGACGCTCGCCGCGGAGGGGGCCGGCGAGGGTGTCGCCACCCTCGCCGACACCACGCTCACGGTGCCCGCGCACGGCAGCGCCTCCACCACGCTCACCGGCGACAGCCGGAAGGCGCCCGCGGGTCAGACGTCGGGCCGGATCGTGGCGTCGGTGGCCGGCACCCCCGTCGCGCACACCGCGTTCGGGCTGGTCAAGGAGGAGGAGCGGTACACGCTCACCGTCCATGTGAAGGACCGGGACGGCGGCCCGGCCGCGGCCTACCTCGCCGTCCAGCAGCTCGCGAAGGACGTCGACGCCTATTCCGCGGCCGTCGACGACTCCGGCACGCTGAAGCTGCGGCTGCGCCCGGCCACGTACAGCCTCACCTCGTTCCTCGACGTGCGCGGCAGCCACGGCGCCGACTCCCTCGGCCTCGGTTTCCTCGCCGCACCCCAGATCGTTCTCGACCAGGACCGCGAAGTCACCCTGGACGGGCGGAAGTTGCGGGAGATCAGCGCCAAGGTCGACCGGCGCACCGAGACCCGGCAACTGATCATGGAGTACGACCGTGCGGGCGGCGGCGCCGACCTGTTCGGCGCGGTCCAGCTTCCCGTCAAGTACGACAGCGTGTTCGCCGCGCCGACCCCGAAGGTCACCGAGGGCACCTTCGACTACCGGACCGTGTGGCGGCTGGGCAAGCCGCTCCTGGAGGTCGCGGGTGTCGAGGAGACGGTCGTCCAGCCGGGGACCACGCTGACCGAGGGCCGCACCAGGCTGCCGCTCGTCGACGTCGGGAGCGGACCGTTCACCGGCGTGAGCGGCAAGGCCGTGCTCGCGAGACTCACCGACGGCGTCTCGCCGGCCGCGCTCGCCCAGGCGGCCCAGGACGCGGGCGCCAAGGCCCTGTTCGTCACCGACGACGCGCCGGGCCGTCTCAACGCCTGGTTCGGCACGGACGCCTACGAGGACCGGCCGCTGCAGGTCGCGACGGTCGACGCGGCGGACGCGGCGCGGCTGCGCGCGAAGCGGACCGTCGACATGACCAGCACCCGCAACTCGCCGTACGTGTACGACCTTTCGCACGGCTACACGGGGGCCGTCCCGGACCGGAGCCTCGCCTACGAGCCCGGCCGCCGTGAACTGGCCGTGCTGGACACCAGGTTCTACGCGGTGAAGCCCGTCTCGGGCAGCGAGTACCGCTACTCCATCGTCGACCCCTTCCCCATCGGACTCGGCTTCCAGGAGCGGATCGACTACCCGGCCGAGCGCACCGACTACGTCTCCACCGGCACCGGACAGACCTGGTCGGAGTCCGTGAACGTCGGGACGGGCGCGCTGGAGGAGCGCAGCGGCCTGGTCGCCTACCGGGGCGGCGCCCACCAGGGCCTGAACTGGTTCAAGCCGGTCTGGCACCCCTGGCTCGGCACCGGACTCGGCTGGGGCCAGCAGCGCTCGGGCGACGTCATCCAGTTCAACACGCCCGGCTGGGGCGACTCCGGCCCCGACCACACCGGCTTCGGCGACGTGTGGAGCGACGACACCGGGATGACGCAGTTCACCGAGGTGTACCAGGACGGTGTCCTGCTCGGCCGGCGGCAGAGCTCCGCGGGATACGTCTGGGACGCGCCCGCCGACGAGCACACCTACAAGGTGGTCACGGACACGACCCTCGACCCCGAGCGCTGGAAGCTCTCCACCAAGGGCCACACGGAGTTCACCGTCCGCTCGGCGGCCACCCCCGACGACCGCTGGACCTTCCTCCCGCTCGTCAACCTCGGCTACGACATCGACACCGACCTCGCGGGCGACGTGCGCGGCGGCCGGGTGCCGGTGAGCATCCACGCCGAGTACGTGAAGGGCGCGCCGGACACCGGCACCCTCGGCGGCGGAAAGCTGGAGGTGTCCTACGACGACGGCGCCACCTGGAGGACGGTCCCGCTGAGCGGCGCCGGCACGGCCCGCTGGAAGGCCACGCTGAACGTCCCGCGCGGCGCGGCGTTCGTGTCGCTGCGGGCGTCCGCCCACGACGACCAGGGCGGTTCGGTCAGCCAGGAGATCATCCGGGCGGTGGGTGTCCGGTGACCGGTCGCCGGGTGGCGGGCCGCCCGGGGCGGGAGCCCGCCACCCGGTCCCATCCCTCCGGCGCGCCGCCACCGAGGCGGCCCGGAGAACCGCGGGCCGCCACCGTCGTGGCGCCCGGGTGAGCAGGCGGCCGTCGGATCCTCCCGGGAGTGAGGATCCGGCGGCCGCCGTCCGGCCGGCCTCAGGGGCGGCGCGGCGAGATGCCCCGGATCACTCCCAGGTCCAGCAGGTCCTGCGGCCGCACCCGGAGCTGGGCCGCCGTCGCCCGGACCTCCTCGGCGGGCCGCTTGAGGATCGCGGCAGCCGACTCCGGCGCGATGACGGAGAAGTAACTGTCCGGCGTGGCCCAGGTGTTGCCGGGAGCGGCCAGGGCCAGCGCGCCGCCTGAGCCGCCCTCGCCGATCACCAGCGTGGTGACGGGCGTGCGGGCGGTGGCGACCGCCGCGAACAGGTCCGCGATCGCCGAACCGGCCCCCTGCCGCTCGGCGAGCGCGTCGTTCGCGGCGCCCGGGGTGTCCACCAGCGTCAGGACCGGGATGCCGAGCCGCCCCGCCATCCGCACCAGCCGGGCCGCCGTGCGGTATCCGGCGGGACGGGTCGGGGTCCCGCGCTGGGCGGCGTACGCGACGGTCCGTCCGTCGTGCGCGCGGCCGAAGCCGCACAGCACGCCGTCGTCGGTGCCGCCGCAGCGGTCGCCGCCGATCGCCGCCCGGCGGGTGAAGTAGGCGTCCAGGTAGGCCTCGGCGCGCGGGCGCTGTGCGGACCGGGCGCGTCGCACCGCCTCCCAGCCCGTCGCGGGCGGGTCGGCCGCCTCGCCCAGGGCGGCCGGGACGGGTGCCGCCCCGACGGCGGGCCGGGTGAGCAGGTCCAGCCACAGGGCGAGCGTCTCCCGCAGCCCGTCCTTCGGTACGAGGGCGTCGACCGCACCCGCCGCGACCTGCGCCTCGGCGGTGTACGCGGCCGGGTCCGCGTCGGGCGGGCGGACCCGGGAACCCGCGAAGGCGACCTGGGCGCCCGGCAGCGCCAGGGTCACGTCGGCGCCCGCGCCGAGCGTGGCCCAGCCCCCTCCCGTCGTCGGGTCCCGCAGCACCGCGACCTGGGCGAGCCCCGCCTCCCTGAGCAGCGCCGACTGCCGTGCCACCCGCTGGAGCTGGGTCAGCGCGAGCATGCCCTCCTGCATCCGGCTGCCGCCCGTGGCGACGAGCGAGACGACCGGCAGCCGGTGCGTACGGGCGTAGTCGTAGGCCGCCTCCAGACGGTCCCCGGTGCGTTCGCCGAGCGAACCGCCGAGGAAGCCGAACTCGAAGGCGACCAGGACGGCGGTGACCGGACCGAGCGGAGCCCTGCCGTCGATCGTGGTGCCGAAACTCGCCGTCCCGAAGGTGGCCGTACCGCAGACGACGGACTCCTCCTCGCCGGTACGGGCCGCCGCGCGCGCCCGCGCGTCCCCGTACCCGTTCCAGGAGAGCGGGCCGTCCGGCGGGAACTCCCCTTCGGGGGAGGGGAGTTCGGCGAAGCTGTCGGTGACCAGGGCGATGGCCTCGCGGGCGGAGATCCGTTCAGTCACGCGGCAGCTCCCGCTTCAGGATCTTGCCCATGTCGTTGCGGGGCAGCTCCTCCACGAAGCGTACGGTGCGCGGCCGTTTGTGCGGGGCGAGCCGCCGGGCCACATGGTCGGCCAACTCGTCGGCGGACGGCGGCGCCTGGGGGTCGAGCGGGACGATCCAGGCCGCCACGCGCTCACCGAGGTCGGCGTCCGGCTCCCCGGCGACGGCGGCCTCGCGGACCCCGGGGTGTTCGAGGAGCGCGTTCTCGATCTCACCCGCGCCGATCTTGTGACCGCCGCTCTTGATCAGGTCGGTGGCCTTGCGGCCGACGATGCGGACCGAGCCGTCGGGGTCGAGGACCGCCATGTCGCCGGTGCGGAACCAGCCGTCGGCGGTGTACGCGGCGGCGGTGGCGTCGGGCCGGTTCAGGTACTCGGTGAACAGGTTCGGCCCCCGCACCTGGATCTCGCCCACGCTCTCGCCGTCGTACGCCCCGGCCGGCGTGCCGTCGGCCTCGTACCAGGCGATCGCCGTCCCGTCCTCCTCGACGAGCCGCAGCCCGACGCCGGGCAACGGCACCCCGACCGTGCCGGGACGCACCTCCCCGTCGGCCCGCACGCTCGTGTTCATCAGGGTCTCGGTCATGCCGTACCGCTCGACGACCCCGCGCCCGGTCGCGGCACCGATCCGCTCGTGGTCGTGCAGGGGCAGCGCCGCCGAGCCCGACACCAGCAGCCGCGCCCCGCCCAGTGCCTTGGCGAGCCCGGGGTCCTCCCCGAGCGCCTCGGCGAGGCGGTGGTACATGGTCGGCACCCCGAACAGCATGGTCGCCCCGGCGCCCAGCTCCCGCGCCACGCCCTCGACGCTGAACCGGCCCAGGTGCCGTACGGACCCGCCGCGCCGCAGCGGGCCGAGGACGCCGATGATCAGCCCGTGCACATGGAACAGCGGCAGGCCGTGCACCAGCACGTCGTCGCCGGTCCACTGCCAGGCGTCGGCCAGGGCGTCCAGGGTCGCGGCGATCGCGCGGCGCGGGATGACCGCGCCCTTGGGCGGACCGGTGGTGCCGGAGGTGTAGACGATCAGGGCGGGGGCGGCGGGGTCCGTGACCGTGCCGGCGCCGACGGTCTCCGCGCCGCCGGGACCCCCGGCCCCCGAGCCCGCCTCCGGCTCCGTCCGATTCGCCGCCGCCTCCGCCGCCTCCGCGTCCACCACCACGTCCACGCGCTCCAGCGCCCCGAGCGGCGCGGGCAGCACGTCGCCCGGGGCCGCGAGCACCAGCGTCGGCGCGCTGTCGCCCAGGATGTGGCCGAGTTCCGTCTCTCCCGACTTCGGGTTCAGCGGTACGGCCGGCACGCCCGCGAGCAGCGCGGCGACGACACCCACGGCCGTCTCCAGGGCCGGCGTGGCCCAGACGGCGACCCTCCCGGCGCCGTCGAGCCGCGCGGCCAGCGCTTGCGCGGAGGCGGCCAGTTCCGCGTACGTGAGGGACCGATCGCCGAAGCGCAGCGCGGACCGGTCCGCGACCGAGCCGCCCACCAGGGCCGGGAAGAGGGAGAACACGAGGACTCCTTGCCGAGAGGACTTCACCGGGAGGGACACGTTCTTCCTACACGATCGGAATCCCGGACCGGGCTCTCGGCCGCCCGATCGCGCCGAGGACGTGGAGGGGGAGCGCAGGCTCCGTAAGGATCGCCGCGAAACGGGGGACGATCGCCGGGGAACCGTGGCGTGGACGGACCCGGACACGTAGGGTCGGGCTCGCGTCACAACTTGACGAGTCAACTGCCGGGAGACCTTTGGTGAGTGAGTCCCCGCCGCACCTTCCCGAGGTCCTGCCGGACGGCGGGGAGGCGGAGCGATGACGACGAGGGCCGCCGGCTCCGTCGGAAGGTTCGTGGCGGCGCTGCGTCCGCGCGGGACCCGCTCCGAGATGCGGGCGCTGGCGGTGGAGCTCGGCCGGGTGCTGCGGAGAAGGATCGATACGCCGGTCGACATGCGGGAGCTGGCGCAGGCCCTCTGCGAGGAGATGAGCCGGCGCCGGGGCGGCCGTCCGGTCCAGCTCCGCTTCGAGCGCTTCCCCGACGAGATCGAAGTCACCGGTCTGTGGATGGAGTTCAGCGACTTCGACCTCGTCGTCGTCGAGGAGCGCGCCGAGACCGTGCAGCAACTGGTCATCCTCGGGCACGAGTTGTGGCACATGAAGGAAGGCCACCGCGACCACCACGTGGACGGGGCGACGGCCGTGGCGCGGGCGGCCCTCTCGGACCGCTCCCACCGGCACGAACCCGGACCGCGTTCTGTGCCGTTCCGGCCGGAGGTCGCGCGTGCCGTCGCCGCCCGTGACGGTTCGCGTCAGGCGGACGAGGCGCGGGCCGAGGCCTTCGGCCTGCAACTGGCGAGCGTCTTCCGCTCCTGGGTGACCGGCCCCGGCGACAGCGCCCCCGCCGACCCGGTGAGCCGCGCCATCGAGGCCTCCCTCGGCTACCGCAGACCCCAGGACTGACCCGCGGGCCCGGCCGGACTGCCCCTGACCGAAAGGGAGTCCGGCCGGACGGTCCTACCCGAGCCGGAGTCCGGCCGGACTGCCCGCCTCGACCACGTCCGCGACCACACAACTGACGTTGTCCGGCCCGCCCGCGTCGTTCGCCGCCCCGACCAGGGCCCGGACGGCGGCGTCGGGATCGGGCGCCGCGGCGAGGAGCCGCTCGATCCCCTCGTCGGGCACGACGGTGGACAGGCCGTCCGAGCACAGCAGATAGCGGTCGCCCGGCCGGACGTCCTGAAGCCGCAGATCCGGTACGGACGCGGTGCTGCCCAGCGCCTTGAGCAGCAGCGCGCGCTGCGGATGCGTGGCCGCCTCCTCCGGGGTGAGACGGCCCTCGTCGATCAGCGACTGGACGACGGTGTGGTCGTGGGTGATCCGGAACAGCCCGCCGTCGCGGAGCACATAGGCCCGGGAGTCCCCGATGTGGACGAGCGCGAGCTGGGAGCCGGTCCACACCAGGGCCGTGAGCGTGCTCCCGGTGCCGACGCCGTCCGGGGTCCCCGCCGTGGCGTGCCGCGGCACCAGGTCCGCCACCGCCTGTGCCGCGCCCTCCACGGCGTCCTCCAGCAGGTTGAGCACGCCACCGGCCGACAGCGGCTCGTCGTCCAGGAACGTCAGGGCCCGTACGGCCGCCGTGCTCGCGGGGGCGCCGCCCGGCCCGCAGCCGTCGGCGACCGCGAGGACGCGGGCACCCGCGTGGACGCTGTCCTGGTTCGACTCGCGGACCAGACCGGTGTCGGAGAGAGCGGAGCAACGGAGTTCCAGCATGCTGGTGTCCTTCCCTGGGGGCGGTGACAGTTGGTCCACGAGGAACGCGGCCAGGTCCCGGCGGGCGGCCGTCTCGGCCTCGACCCCGGCCCAGTACGCGCGGATCTCCCGCGCGGCCGGCCCCGGTTCCAGGGCGCACACCCGCCGGATCCCGGCGAGCGGCATGCCGAGCCGGCGCAGCCACGCCACCAGCCGGGCCTGTCCGAGCTGGTCGGCGGCGTAGTAGCGGTACCCGGTCCCGGGGTCCACCCGGGCGGGGCGCAGCAGCTCCAGTTCGTCGTAGAGCCGCAGTGCCTTGGGCGACAGCCGGGAGGCCTTCGCGAAGGCCCCGATCGTCAGCATCTCCACGCGTCCACCCCGTCGCTCCCGTTCCCCGCCGTACCCGAGCCGCACCCGATCCGGATCCGGTCCGCGTCCTCGTTCCGTCACCGATGCTGGGCCCTGCCCCTTGGTGAAGGTCAAGTGTGGCCCGGCCCGGGGGGTGCGGGCGGTTGTTACCCTGCGGCGGGGTTGTCCGGGGGCGGCGTACCGATGGGGTGCGGCCGAGGTCGTGCGCCGGTGCCGTGCCGGTGCCGTACGAGGATGGAGTCCGTCGTGGCCCGTATCGCGCTCGTCACCTACGACCCGGGCGAGGAGCCCGGCGCGGACCGGGACCTGCCCGTGCTGAGGGGAGCGCTGGCGGACGCCGGAGCGGTGGCGGAGATCGTGCACTGGGACGATCCCGCGGTCGACTGGGCGCGGTTCGACCTGGCGCTGATCCGGTCGACCTGGGACTACAGCCGGCGCGTGGCCGAGTTCGTCGCGTGGGCCGAGCGGTGCGCGGGGCTCACCCGGCTGATGAATCCGGCGCGGGTCGTGCGGTGGAACACGGACAAGCGGTACCTCGGTGACCTGGCGGACGCGGGGGTGCCGGTCGTGCCGACCCGCTATCTCGCGCCCGGTGACCCCGTCGACCTGCCCGGCGAGCACGAGTTCGTCGTGAAGCCCACGGCGGGGGCGGGGGCGCGCTACGCCGCCCGGTACACGCCGAAGGAGCGGGAGACGGCCCTCGCGCAGCTCGCCCGGATGCACGCCGAGGGGCTGACCGCCATGGTCCAGCCCTACCTGACCGGCATCGACGTCCGGGGCGAGCGTGCCCTCCAGTTCTTCGGCGGACGGCTGCTGCACGCGAGCCGCAAGGGAGCCGTCCTGGAGCCGGGGACGCCCTACGACGCGGACAAGACGCCCCACCCGCGCCTGGAGGCCTGGGAGCCGAGCGCGGCCGAACTGGCCGTCGCCGAGCAGGCGTTGGCCGCCATACCGGGAGGAGCGGACCGGGTGCTCTACGCCCGTGTCGACCTCGTCGACGGCGCGGACGGCGAGCCCCGGCTGATGGAGCTGGAACTCGTCGAGCCGAACCTCTTCCTGTGGCTGCACCCCGGGTCGCTGCCCGTCGTGGTGGACCGGATCGTCGAGGCCGCCGCCCGCTGAGACTCCCCGTGCCACCGGCAGGGTTCCCGGGGCCCCTATCGACCGGGAGCCCCGGGGTGATCCGGTACGGGTCCCTTGACGCCCACCCGTTGCAGCAGCCCCCAGGTGAACTCCGCCGCGCACGCGTGCGGCACGCCCGACGCGTCGGGCGCCGTGAACGCCAGACCCCAGCGGGTCGGGGCCGTGCCCTCCAGCGGCCGGGCGGGGGCGAAGGCGCGGGCCACCTCGTCGACCGTGCAGCTCCAGGGGGTCAGATCCGCCAGGGTCTCCAGTGCGGGAGCGGGGGCGCCCGGGGCCCGTACCAGCCATTCGTTCCAGACGACGCCGTCCGGGGCGAGCAGGACCTCGAAGCGCAGAGCGGGCCACAACGGCACCGGCCACCGCAGGGCCTCGCAGGTCAGATCGCCGATCCGGCGCTCGGACGCGGACTCGGGAGTGCCGAGGACCGAGCGGTAGCGCGAGGCGGCGGAGCGGGCCCTCGGGGTGCGCAGCATCGCCTGCCAGCGCCGGTTGGCCTCGCGCATGTCCGCGACCGACACACCCAGCTCGTGACGGGCGTCCTCGACCGGGCCGGGGTTGTGGTCGGCCATGCGGCGCAGCAGGACGAGCTGGAAGTCGAGCGGGGTGAAGGGCGTGGCGGGGCGTCTGGCCGGCATGGGCTCCATGGTCGCGCACCCGGCCCCCGCAAACCATTGCCCCGCCCCCGGGCGAATGACTAGCCTGTGTTCGTCATCCCGATCGTCTGTTGAAATTTCGAACAAAAGGGAGGGGCCCGCTGTGGGACGCCTCGTACCTGCCGTGACCCGGGCTCTGGACATACTGGAGCTCTTTCTCGACGGGGACGGGACGCTCTCCGCCCCCGACATCGTGCGCAGGCTCCAGCTTCCGCGCACCACCGTGCACGAGCTCGTGACCACGCTCGCCGCCCGGTCGTACATCGTGCAGGTGCCCGGCCAGCCGGGACGCTACCGGCTCGGCGTGCGCCCGTACCAGCTCGGCAGCCGCTACGCCGAGCAGCTCGATCTCGCGGCCGAGGGGCAGCAGGTCGCCCGTTCCGTCGCCGAGACCTGCGACGAGACCGTACACGTCGCCATCCTCGAAGGCACCGACGTCATCTACATCGCGAAGGTCGACTCCACGCACGCCGTGCGCATGGTCTCGGCCGCCGGCCGCCGCCTTCCCGCGCACTGCACCTCCGTCGGCAAGATGCTCCTGGCCTCCCTCTCCGAGCCGGAGCTCACCTCACGCGTCCCGGACGACGCCGACCTCGTGGCGATGACCCCGAACAGCATCACCGAGCCGGGCGCCCTGCGCGAGGCCCTCGCCGAGATCCGCCGTCGCGGGATCGCCGTCGAGAGCCGTGAGTCCAACCCGGACGTGAGCTGTGTGGCCGCCCCCGTGCGTGACCGGGCGGGACACGTCGTCGCCGCCCTCTCCATCTCCGTACCGATGATCCGCTGGAGCGACGAGCGCCGCGCCGAGCTGGAGCAGCTCGCGGTCAAGGGTGCCGAGGAGCTGTCCGAGCGGCTCGGCCACCGGAACGCGCGGTGACCGCCGTCGAGGTCGCGGTCCGCGCGCACGCGGCGCTCGGCGAGGGCCCGACCTGGGACGCCCGGGCGGGGCGGCTCGTCTGGGTCGACATCCTCGGCTCCCGCATCCACACCTACGACCCCGTCTCCGGCCGCCGCACGGTGCTGGCCACCGAGCAGCACGTGGGCGCGGCCAAGCCCCGCGCGGGCGGCGGCCTGGTCGTCAACCTCCGCGACGGCGTGGGCCTCTACGGGCCCGACGGCGACTCGTTCCGCTGGCTGCACCGGGAGCCGGTGCCCGGCCGGCGCGCCAACGACGCCGCGGTCGCGCCCGACGGCTCGCTGTGGTGCGGCACCATGCGCTACGACGAGGCGCCCGGCGGGGGCACGCTGTCACGGATCGCCCCCGACGGCACGGTCCGCCCGATCCTCGACGACGTGAGCGTCAGCAACGGCACGGGCTGGAGTCCCGACGGCCGCCGTGTCTACTACGTCGACTCGCCGACCCGCCGCGTCGACGTGTTCGACACCGGGGACGACGGACTGCCCGTCGGCAGGCGTCCGTTCGTCACCGTGGAGGACGGCTTCCCCGACGGTCTGACGGTGGACGCCGAGGGCTGCGTCTGGGTGGCCCTCTGGGACGGCGGCGCGGTCCGCCGCTACACGCCGGACGGCACGCTGGACCGGGTGCTCGAACTGCCCGTCCGGCGCCCCACCGCCTGCGCGTTCGGCGGCGCCGACCTCACCGACCTGTACATCACCACCGCGCGTACGGGCCTCGACGCACCGCACCCGATGTCCGGCTCCCTGCTCGTCGTCCCGGGCGCCGGCAAGGGCCTTTTGCAGCCGGAGTTCGCCGGATAGTCGCCCGGTCGGCAGCCGACCGGGCGAGGACGCGCGTCGTCGCGTCCCGGCCGGCGCTCCGTGCGCGCACCATTGACGGGTAAGCGCTTCCTTCCTACGGTCCTGTCCGAAGTCGCGATCGTTCTCCGGCATGTCGAACAGGCGCCCCGAAAGGACACCATGCGCCCTGCCCGCTTCGTCCTCGACCCCGCCTTCACCGTCGGCGAGGTCGACCCCCGTCTCTTCGGTTCCTTCGTCGAGCACCTCGGCCGCTGCGTCTACACCGGGGTCTTCGAACCGGACCATCCGGCGGCCGACGCCGACGGCCTGCGCACCGACGTGCTGGAACTCGTCCGCGAGCTCGGCGTCACGGCCGTCCGCTACCCCGGCGGCAACTTCGTCTCCGGCTACGAGTGGGAGGACTCGGTGGGCCCCGCCGAGGAGCGGCCCCGCCGGCTCGACCTCGCCTGGCGCTCCACCGAGACCAACCGCTTCGGGCTCAGCGAGTTCATCGGCTTCGTACGCAAGATCGGCCCGCGGGCCGAGCCGATGATGGCCGTCAACCTCGGCACCCGCGGGGTCGCCGAGGCCCTGGCACTCCAGGAGTACGCCAACCACCCCTCGGGGACCGCCCGTTCCGACCTGCGGATCGCCCACGGCGACAAGGATCCCTTCGGCGTCCGGCTCTGGTGCCTCGGCAACGAGATGGACGGCCCCTGGCAGACCGGCCACAAGACCGCGGAGGAATACGGCCGGCTCGCCGCCGAGACGGCCCGCGCGATGCGCCAGATCGATCCCGGCGTCGAGCTCGTCGCCTGCGGCTCGTCCGGCCAGGGCATGCCCACCTTCGCCGCGTGGGAGGCGGCGGTCCTCGCCGAGACGTACGACCTCGTCGACCACATCTCCCTGCACGCCTACTACGAGGAGACCGACGGCGACCGGGACTCCTTCCTCGCCTCCGCCGTCGACACCGAGTCGTTCATCGAGAACGTGATCGCGACCTGCGACCACGTGGGCGCCCGGCTGAAGTCCGAGAAGAAGATCAACCTGTCCTTCGACGAGTGGAACGTCTGGTACCAGAGCCGGACCGACCTACACCCGGCCGAGGACTGGCAGGAGGCCCCGCGCCTGCTGGAGGACGTCTACACCGTCACCGACGCGGTCGTCCTCGGCTCGCTGCTCGTGGCGCTGCTGCGGCACGCGGACCGGGTGGCGGTCGCCTGCCTCGCCCAGCTCGTCAACGTCATCGCGCCGATCATGACCGAACCGGGCGGCCCGGCCTGGCGGCAGACGACGTTCCACCCCTTCGCGCAGGCCTCGGCCCACGGGCGCGGCCGGGTCCTCGACGTCCGGGTGGACTCGCCGACGTACGAGACCCGCAAGTACGGCGAGGTGGACCTGCTGCACGCCACCGCGGTACGCGCCGAGGACGGCTCGGTCACCGTCTTCGCCGTCAACCGCGGCCGGACCGAGCCGCTGCCGCTGGAGGTCGCCCTGACGCGGACGGGGCTGACCACCGTCGTCGAGCACAGCGCGCTCGCCGACGCCGATCCGGACGCCGTCAACAGCCTCCACGACCCGGAGCGGGTCACTCCCCACCAGGTCGAGGGGACCACGCTCCAAGGCGGCACGCTCAGCGCCGTCCTGGAGCCGCTGTCCTGGAACATGATCAGGCTCGCCTAAGGCTCCGTTCCCCCGCACTCCCGGGTTTCCTCACGCGCTCCCGGGGCCGGGGGAGGCGACCGGTGTCACCGGCACTCCTCCGGCCGCGCTGCCCAGCAGGGTCAGTTCGACCCGGCCGGGTCCCGCGGGCGTGGTCCCGTCGGACAGCACCGCGAGGGCCAGCGTGTTGTGCCCCCGGGTGCGCAGCACCCCGTTGGGGAGGACGAACGTGTGCTGCGGGCCCACGTCGTTGATGTACTGGCCCATGTTCCAGCCGTTCAGGAAGATCTGGACGCGATAGGCGCGGCCCGGATCGTCCGTGAGGGTGAGCCCGATCGACGCGTCCACCCCGCTGTCCACGCCGAGCCGGAAGCCGGTGCGGTACCAGGTGACGCCCTGGCGCCGCTCGGCGCGCGGGAAGCCGGCGGCCTTCCAGCCGCCGTCGGCGAAGCCCGGCAGATGCCAGCCGTGCCGTTCCCCGTGCAGACCGCCGGTGTTGAGCGGCCCGCGCACCGGGTCGGGGGCCGCCTCGCCCTGGATGCGCCAGCGGACCGCGGGGGAGGCCCCGGTGAAGGTGACGGCTGTCAGGCCCCGGGCCGCCTTGTGCGTGTCGTCGGCCCGGCCGTCCTCGTCGTGCTGCATTCGCCGGACCAGGACGGACAGCACATGGGAACGCCGCTCCTTCGGCCGCACGGGGAAGGTGGCGGTGGCCGCCCAGGTCCCCTTGCGCACGGTCTTCTTGTCCGGCACCGGCATCCGGTGCGTGCCGAGCGGTTCACCGTCCAGCCAGGCCATCAACAGCCCCTGGGTACCGGCGACATACGACAGGGAGACGGAGTCCGCGTCGCCCGCGTCCGTGAAGTGCCCCCGGTACCAGACGTCTCCGTAGTGGAAGCCGTAGTCGTCGGCGAACAGCACGGGCTGCCCGGCGGGTACCGGCGTGACGCTGGACGAGGCCGTCCGGTCCGCCCGCCGCCACGCCGCGTCGTCGTGACCGGGTGCCGCCTCGGGGTTCTCCACGGCCCGGCGCCAGTCGGTGAGCGCGGGCAGCCGCACCCGGCCCGGTCCGGCCAGCGCCCGCTCGGCCAGCAGGCTCCCGGAGGAGGTGGCGTGGGCCTTCAACGGGCGCTCGTTCCAGACGAGTTCGGTCACCCCGCGCGGCCCCCACACCTCCAGGTCCGCCGTCTTCGTCGTGTCGCCGGTGAGTCGCGCGGCCGTACCGCGCAGGACGGCCGTGCGCAGCAGCGCCGGGCCGCGCACCAGCACCGGACCCGACGGGGTGTCGTGGCGCCACAGCAGGCGGGAGCTCTCGTCGTCGGCGAGCAGCAGCAGGAGCGGGGCCTTCACCCCGCCGCCCTCCACCCGGACCCGGGTGAGGCCGTCGAGCACGGCGTCGATCCGCAGGACCCCGTCCTCGTAGCGGTACCGGGCGTCCCCGTCCAGCACGGTGACCTTCGGCTCGCCCGAGGCCTCCAGGCAGGTGCGCGTGGACTCGCCCGCCCGGCCCGTGAACACGGCGATGTCCTGCCGTCCCGCGGCCAGCCACAGCATCGGCTGGGCGGTGGACCAGCTCAGCTTCCGCCGCCCCAGGGCGATCCCGGCGGCGAGCAGCCGGGCGTCGAGGCCGGGCACCGGCACCTCGACACTCGCTCCGGGGAGCGCCACGGTGGCGACGGCGTCGCTGGAGGAGTCGTTCCGCAGCACGTGGAAGCGTGCCTTCGTGTCGGGATTGACCAGGTGGTAGGCCTTGATGCCGGGGCCCGCCCCCATGTCGTCGCCGGGGAGCGGGTCGGCGCGGTCGAGCTTCGCCAGATCGGGCACCGACTGCAGCAGCCGGCCGATCTGGTGCATCGGGACGAGCTTGTCGGTCGGCTGCCGCGCCTCGTCGATGGCGGCCCCGTAGTCGTACGACGTGTAGACGATCGGCGCGGGCAGCCAGCCCCAGGAGGTGCCGCCGAAGGTCATGTAGACGTTGTGGAGCGTGATGCCGTTGGCGAGGTTGGTGAGGTAGAAGCGCCGTTCGTAGGCCGCGTCGCGGGTGCGGCGGGACTCGGCGTATCCGCGGCCGTCGAACTCGGCGCCGCCCCACGGGTCGAACCAGCCGCCGCCGAACTCCGGGATGAAGCCGGGGGTGTCCGGGCTGGCGGTGGAGCCGCCCGTCGTACCGCCGGGGCCGAAGTGTCCCCAGTCCGGCGGGGTCTTGAAGGGGGAGGGGTAGCCGTCGAAGCCGTACAGGTAACGCCCGCGTTCGCCGCCCGTGCCGAAGGTGCCGGGGGCCCAGTGGCCGTTCCTGCCCTTGTCGTTGTGGAAGAGGGGGACGTCGATGCCGTCGGCCCGCACCTTGGCGTACAGGTGGGCCATGTAGTCGCGGCCCGCGGGCTCGGTCACATGGTTGTCGTACTCGTTCTCGAGCTGGTACAGGATGATCGTGCCGCCGCCGTCGGTGTGGAGGTGGCGGGCGGCGATGCGGTCGACGGCGGTCAGCCAGGCGTCGACGTGCCCCAGATAGGTGGGGTCGGAGGTGCGGGCGACGCCGGGGGTGGCCGTCAGCCAGCCGGGGAAACCGCCCGCGTCGACCTCGGCGTTGATGTACGGGCCGGGGCGCAGGATGACGTACAGCCCGGTCTCGGCGGCGGTGCGCAGGAACAGGTCGAGGTCGCGGACCCCGGTGAAGTCGTGCTTCCCGGGCGCGGGGGAGTGGTAGTTCCACGCGACGTAGATGCTGACCGCGTTGTAGCCGTGGGCGCGCATCTTCTGCAGGACGTCCCGCCACAGGGACGGGCTGGGCAGCCGGAAGGGGTGGAACTCGCCCGACCAGATGACCAGGCGCCTGCCGTCGATCAGCATCGAGTAGCGGTCGAAGCCGACCGTGTGTCTCCTGCCGTCGGCCGAGGGCGGCGCGGGCGCGGGTCCGGTGGGTGCGAGGGGCGTCCTTCCGGCGGCGCACGCCTCGTCGCTCCCGCTGCCGCTCAGTGAGAGGCCGAGGGCGGCGGTGCCGGCGAGTGCGCTGAAGGTACGTCTGCTCAACACCATGCGGGTACTCCCGGGGGACGGCGACGGGGGTTCCCCGCCCTCCGGTGGGGGGCCGGGAGCCGGGGAGGTGCGGCCATTGTCCACAGGAGCAGGTCATTCGATGGTCGTATGACGATCCCGGCGCGAGGGGATTACCCGGTATGGCCGTGGCCGGGGGCGGCCCGCGGTTTCGCGGACCGCCCCCGGCCTCTCCGTGGGGGGAGGGTACGGGTCAGCTCGTCTCGACGCCGAGCGTCAGCGTGCCGGTGTAGCCGGCGGAGGTGGTGCTGCCGAGGGCCGTCAGGGTCAGGAGGCCGGAGGCGGCGCCCCCGTCGTCGTAGACGGAGTCCTGGGCGAGGGTGGTGCGGGTGACCTTGTTGGTGGAGTACGGGGACACCTTGGCCATCGCCGTGGTGATCTTCTCGTCGAAGAAGAGCTGACCGGTGTGGAGTTCCCTGCCGCCGGTGAAGGAGCCGTCGGAGGTGAGGGTGACGCCGGTGTGCACCTTGACGTGGATGTGCACGCAGCGGCCGCGGTACCAGCCGGGGTAGACGCTGGTGATGTTCGCGACGCCGGAGGCGTTCGTCAGGACGCCGCCGCGCAGGAACGTGCCGTCGTCCGGCTCGCTGTGGCCGTTGTTGCCGACGAAGCCGGAGTACTCGCCGAGTGCGTCGCAGTGCCAGATCTCCACGAGGGCGTTGCCGATCGGCGCGCAGGTGGAGTCGTCGACGACGGTCAGGACCAGCTTGAGGGGGGCGCCCGCCTTGCCTTCGGTGACGTCGGAGCGGACGAGCTGGCCGTCGAGGTAGTAGGGGCCTTCGGTCATCTCCTTGGTGAGGGTGCAGACGGCCGCCGCCGCGGGGGCCGCGTCCGCCGGGTCCGTGACCGGGGCGGGGGTGGCGGTGGGGGCGACGGGTGCCGCGGCGGCCACGGCGAGGGCCGCGGCCGAGGCGCCCGCGGCGATCAGTACGGTGCGGCGCCCGACGGGGGCCGCTGACGTGTCGTTCGTGGGGGTGTCTGTCATGGACACGGCACCGTAGGGAGGGATGCTGTCGGAGGGCTGTGCATTCCGCAAAGTGACCGCCCGTCAAGCTCCTTGTCGGACACGCTGCCGGTCCGCCGTGGTGCGCCACCGGCACCGGGCGCCTGGAGATCGGGCTTCGGGTCGTGGGCGGATCCCCGCGGCCGGCCCGTGGGGAGGCCGATTCCGCGGGGGTCCCGCCCGGCCTGTGGGGAGGCCGGCCGCGCGGGGTAGGCGCGCGGCGGTACGAGTGGCCTAACCGGCCTGGTTGTACAGCATGGCGCCCACGGCGCCCCAGCCGCTGCCGTTGCTCGGCGACTGGGGTGGGGGTGGTTCCGGCTGCGTCCTGCCGCGGACCTGGGCCGCCGTCAGACCGCCCTGAGCGCCCATGGAGGCGGCGCCCGCCATGCCGGGCATCCCGGTCTGGCCGGCGGGCTGGAGGGCGGGCGACGGGGCCTGCATGGCTGCGGGCGGCATCTGGGCCGGCATCGCGCCCGGGCCCTGGGCCGCGGCCGGCCAGTTGGACGGCCCCGGGGCGGGGTACTGGGCCGCCGCGGGCTGCTGCGGGGCCGGATAGACGGGGGCGGCGGCGGGCTGCTGGGCCGGGTAGGGCGACGCGGCGGCGGGCCGCGGCTGCGGGGCGGCCGGCAGGACGGGCTGCGGGGCCGCGGCGGCCACCGGCTGGGGCGCCGGGGCGGGCTGTCCGGGCCACGCGTTGGCCTGCGCGGCCAGCCCCTGCATGCCCGCCCCGTTGGTCGAGCCGACGAGACGGTCGACCATGGCCGTACCCGAGCCGTAGCCGGTCCCGTTGCTCAGCTCGGGTACGGCGGCTTCCTTCCTGGCCCCGTAGAGCACCTGCTCCAGACCGGCCACCAGGCGGCGCACATCCGTCTGAGGACGTACGACGAGTCTCAGGAAGCGGCTGGAGGAACCGACCTTGTTGCCGCACTCGCGGACCAGGATGCGGTGCTCGGTGAGCAGCCGGTCCCGCACCACGGTGCCCTCGGCGCCGACGGGAAGACGGACGAACAGGAAGTTGCCCTGCGAGGGATAGATCGTCAGGCCGGGCAGCGCCGAGAGCTGGCGGGCCATGTCGAGCCGGTCGCGGCGGACCATGTGCAGGCTCTCCATGTACTCCTTGCCGTGGTTCTTGAGCATGAACACCACGGTCTCCGCGAAGGAGTTGAGGTTCCACTTCGGCAGCATGGAGCGGACCTTGCCGGCGAGCGAGGGGTTGGCGACCATGTAGCCGAAGCGGATGCCGTGCAGGCCGAAGTTCTTGCCGAGGCTGCGCAGCACGATGACGTTGGGTCTCATGACCGCGTCCTCCACCACGCTGGGCTCCGACTCGGCGTCGGCGAACTCCAGGAAGGACTCGTCGATGACGACCAGGTCAAGGTCGGCCATCGCGTCCATGAACTGGATGACCGACTGGCGCGGCAGGAAACCGCCGTCGGGGTTGTTCGGGTTGCAGATGACGGCGACCTTGGTGCCGCGCGAGCGGATGAACTTGGCGTAGGCGGCCAGGTCGAGCGCGAAGCCGTTGGACTCCTGGAGCGGGAACATGTCGACCCGCTTGCCGGTCTCCATCGGCTGGTCGGTCCAGCGGCCGAACGTGGGGACGGGGATCGCGAGGGACTCACGGACCAGCAGGTGATCGATCCAGGTGATCAGTTCGGTCGAGCCGTTGCCCATCGCGACGCACTGCGGCGGAAGCTGGAGCAGCGAGCACAGCTCGCTGGTGATCGTGTCGGCGCTGCTCGGGTAGTAGGTGATGATCTCGCGCAGACGGCCGGCGAGTTCGTCGAACATCGCCGGGGTGGGGAAGTACGGGTTGCAGGGGATGCAGAAGTCAACCGGGCCGGCTCCGTCGCCCTCCCGCGTCAGTGCGGCCATCGACGGGCTGTGCGCCGCGGTGCCGCGAAAGAGCGAGGTGACATTGCCGGCCATGGAACCTCCGTATAGGGCGAGCCCGTTGGGGAGGACGGGCCCCCGTTCTTTGGGTGGCCCGCGCGGGGGAGCACGGGCCGCCCTCTCATACGGATACGGACGGGGCGCTGTTCAATCGTCGTGAGGTCGTGCGGATCCTGTGAACCGGCTGAGAAATCCGGTCACACCCCGAACGAGTGGACCGTGCTGGTCCGGTAGGTCTGCCCGGGCCGCAGCACCGTCGAGGGGAACGACGGCTGGTTCGGGGAGTCCGGGAAGTGCTGGGTCTCCAGGCACAGCGCGTCGCCCTGGCGGTAGATGTGGCCGCCGGTGCCGACCAGGGTGCCGTCCAGGAAGTTGCCCGAGTAGAACTGCAGGCCGGGCTCGTTCGACGCGATGGTCAGGGTGCGGCCGGAGGACGGGTCGCGGAGGGTCGCGACATGCTCGGGCCGCGCCGTGATCCCCTTGTCGAGGACCCAGTTGTGGTCGATGCCCTTGCCGTACAGGAGCTGCTGGTGGGCCACCCGGATGTCCCGGCCGACGGTCTTGGTCCGGCGGAAGTCGAAGGGGGTGCCGGCGACCTTCGCGCGTTCCCCGGTGGGGATCAGGCCCGAGTCGACGGGGGTGTAGCGGGAGGCGGCGATCTCGAGCTCGTGGTCGTAGATCGAGCCGCTGCCCTCACCGGCGAGGTTCCAGTACACATGGCTGGTGAGGTTGACGACGGTGGCCTTGTCCGTGGTGGCCTCGTAGTCGATGCGCCAGTCGCCGTGCCGGGTCAGGGTGTAGGTGACCTTCGCCCGGAGCGTGCCGGGGTAGCCCATCTCGCCGTCGATGCCGGTGTAGTGCAGGACGAGTCCGACGTCGGAGCCGGAGGCGAAGCCCTCCACGTCCCAGACCCGCTTGTCGAAGCCCTTGGCGCCGCCGTGCAGGCTGTTGACGCCGTCGTTGACGGAGAGCTGGTAGGTCGTGCCGTCGAGGGTGAACCGCCCCTTGCCGATGCGGTTGCCGTACCGGCCGATCAGGGCGCCGAAGTACGGGCTGGAGGCGACGTAGGAGTCGAGGTCGCCGAAGCCCAGTGCGACGTTGCGGTACCTGCCGTGCCGGTCGGGGATCTCCAGGGACTGGACGATTCCGCCGTAGGACAGGACCTTGAGCCGTGTCCCGCCGTTCTCCAGCGACCACCGGTGGACCTTCGTCCCGTCGGCGAGCCTGCCGAACAGTTCCCTCACGGGCTTCTTCTCGCCCGCCGCGTGCGCCGTGCCGATGCCGGCCGCGGTTAAGCCCGCTGCCGCCGCTGCGATGACCGTACGTCTGCTCGTTTCCATTTCGCGGCTCCTGCCCAATGGAGGGGGCCCCGCCTCTTGGCGGGGCCCCGGCTGACTTACGAACCGACCTTGCGCTTGTTCCACACGTCGAACCCGACCGCGGCCAGCAGGGCCAGGCCCTTGATGACCTGTTGCCAGTCGGTGCCGACACTGAGGAGGTTCATACCGTTGTTCAGCACGCCGAGGACCAGACCGCCGATGATCGCGCCGAGGACGGTACCGACACCGCCGCTCATGGACGCGCCGCCGATGAACGACGAGGCGATGGCTTCCAGCTCGAAGTTCAGGCCGGCCTTCGGAGAGGCCGCGTTCAGGCGGGCGGCTACCACCAGACCCGCCAGGGCCGCGAGCATGCCCATGTTCAGGAAGACGTAGAAGGTGACCTTCTTGTCCTTCACGCCCGACAGCTTCGCCGCCGGGAGGTTGCCGCCGATCGCGTAGATGTGCCGGCCGAAGACGGCGTTGCGCATGACGTAGCCGTAGCCGACGACCAGCGCGCCGAGGACCAGCAGCACGACCGGCGCGCCCTTGTAGCTGGCGAGCAGCATCGTGACGGTGAGCACCGCGGCGACCAGCGCCACCAGCTTGAGCAGGAACAGCTTGGCCGGCAGCACGTCCAGGGTGAACTCCTGCTGGCGCTTGCGGTCGCGGACCTCCTGGGCGACCACGAAGGCGATCACCGCGAGGCCGAGCAGCAGGGTGATGTTGTGGTAGTTCGTGGTCGGGCCTACCTCGGGGAGGAAGCCGTTGCCCACCTTCTGCAGGCCGTCCGGGAACGGGCCGAGGGTCTGCCCCTTGAGCAGGATCTCCGTCAGACCGCGGAAGAGCAGCATGCCGGCGAGGGTGACGATGAAGGAGGGTATGCCGAGATAGGCGATCAGGAATCCCTGGACCGAGCCCGCCACGGCGCCCACCACCAGGCACAGCAGCAGGGCGAGTGGCCACGCCATCCGGTGTTCCACCATCAGCACGGCCGCGAACGCGCCGACGAACGCCGTCAGCGAGCCGACCGACAGGTCGATGTGGCCCGCGATGATCACCAGCATCATGCCGATCGCCAGGATCAGGATGTAGCTGTTCTGCAGGACGAGGTTGGAGACGTTGCGCGGCAGCAGGAGCTGGCCGTCGGTCCAGACCGCGAAGAGGACGACGATCAGGCCGAGCGCGAGCAGCATGCCGTACTGGCGCATGTTCTGGCGCAGGCCGTCGAGCATCACCCGCAGCAGGTTCTCGCCGGCGTCGCCGCTCCCGCCCTTGCCCGGTGGCGCCTCGGCCGGGATGTTGGTCACATCGGTGCTCATCGCGTTACCTCTTTGTCCTTCGTCATCTGACGCATCAGCACTTCCTGAGTGGCCTCGGCCCGCGAGAACTCACCGGTCAGCCGCCCCGCGGCCATCGTGTAGATGCGGTCGCACATGCCGAGCAGTTCGGGCAGCTCGGAGGAGATGAAGATGATCGCCTTGCCCTCGGCCGCCAGTTTGTCGATGACCGTGTAGATCTCGAACTTGGCGCCCACGTCGATGCCGCGGGTCGGCTCGTCCAGGATGAGCACGTCCGGACCCGCGAAGATCCACTTGCTGAGGACGACCTTCTGCTGGTTGCCGCCGGACAGCTTGCCCACCGGCTCGAAGACGGTCGGCGCCTTGATGTTCATCGAGGTGCGGTAGCCCTCGGCGACCTGGCGTTCCGCGTGCTCGTCGACGATCCCGCGCCTGGACACCTTGCCGAGCGCGGACAACGAGATGTTGCGGTTGATCGTGTCGATGAGGTTGAGGCCGTAGTGCTTGCGGTCCTCGGTGACGTACGCGATGCCGTGGTCGACGGCCTCCGCGACCGTCTTCGTACGGATCTCCTCGCCGTCCTTGAGGACCGTGCCGCCCGCGTGCCGGCCGTAGGTCCGCCCGAAGACGCTCATCGCGAGCTCGGTGCGGCCCGCGCCCATCAGGCCGGCGATGCCGACGATCTCCCCGCGCCGCGCCTGGATCGACACGTCGTCGACGACCTTGCGCTGCTGGTCGATCGGGTGGTGGACGGTCCAGTCGCGGATCTCCAGCGCGGGAGCCGCCCCCACCTCGGCGTGGTGCGGGGTGCGCTCGGGGAAGCGGTGTTCCAGGTCGCGGCCGACCATGCCGCTGATGATCCGGTCCTCGGTCGTCTCCGGCGCCTTCACGTCGAGCGTCTCGATGGTCCGGCCGTCCCGCAGGATCGTCACCGAGTCGGCGACCCTGCGGATCTCGTTGAGCTTGTGGGAGATGATGATCGAGGTGATGCCCTGCTTCTTCAGCTCCAGGATCAGGTCCAGGAGCTTCTCGCTGTCCTCGTCGTTGAGCGCCGCGGTCGGCTCGTCGAGGATCAGCAGCTTCACCTTCTTCGAGAGGGCCTTGGCGATCTCCACGAGCTGCTGCTTGCCCACGCCGATGTCGGCGACGCGGGTCTCGGGGTGGTCGTTCAGACCCACCCGCCGCAGCAGCTCGGTGGCGTGACGCAGCGTCAGGCTCCAGTCGATGAAACCGCGCTTGGCGTGCTCGTTGCCGAGGAAGATGTTCTCCGCGAGGGAGAGGTAGGGCGACAGCGCCAGTTCCTGGTGGATGATGACGATGCCGTGGTGCTCGCTCGCCCGGATGTCCTTGAAGCGGCAGACCTCTCCCTCGAAGAGGATCTCGCCCTCGTAACTGCCGTGAGGGTGAACGCCGGAGAGCACCTTCATCAAGGTGGACTTGCCGGCGCCGTTCTCACCGCAGATGGCGTGGACCTCGCCCTGCCGGACGGTCAGATTGACGTCCGAGAGCGCCTTGACGCCGGGAAAGGTCTTGACGATCGAGCGCATGTCCAGGACGGGTCCCGCCATGGTCGTGCCTTCCAATCCGTAAGGTTCGACGCTTACTTGAGCTGGTCCGCCGTGTAGTAGCCGCCGTCGACCAGGACCGACTGGTAGTTGGACTTGTCGACGCTCACCGGCTGGAGCAGGTAGGCGGGAACGACCTTGGCGCCGTTGTCGTACGTCTTGGTGTCGTTGGTCTCCGGCTTCTTGCCGTTGAGGGCCGAGTCGACCATCGTCGAAGCGATCTTGGCGAGCTCGCGGGTGTCCTTGTAGACCGTCTGCGTCTGCTCGCCCGCGATGATCGACTTCACCGACGCCAGCTCGGCGTCCTGGCCCGTGAGGATCGGCAGCGGCTTGCTCTTGGAGCCGTAGTCGTCCGACTTCAGCGCCGACAGGATGCCGATGGAGATGCCGTCGTACGGGGAGAGGACCGCGTCGACCTTCTTGCTGGAGTACGACTTGGTGAGGATGTCGTCCATGCGCTTCTGGGCGGTCGCGCCGTCCCAGCGCAGGGTGGTGACCTGGTTGAGCGCGGTCTGGCCGGACTGGACGACGAGCTGCTTCTTGTCGATGTAGGGCTGCAGCACCTTCATCGCGCCGCCGAAGAAGTACTTCGTGTTGTTGTCGTCGTTCGAGCCGGCGAAGAGCTCGAGGTTGAACGGGCCCTTCTTGGAGCCGTCCGCGAGGCCGAGCTTCTGCAGGATGTAGTTGCCCTGGAGCTCGCCGACCTTCGAGTTGTCGAAGGACGCGTAGTAGTCGACGTTCTTCGAGCCGAGGATCAGACGGTCGTAGGCGATGACCGGGATGTGGGCGTCGGCGGCCTGCTGGAGCACGTTGTTCAGGGACTTGTTGTCGATGGCGGCCACGATCAGCGCCTTGACACCCTGCGTGATCAGGTTCTCGATCTGCGAGACCTGCTGGTCCGGGTCGTCCTCGCCGTAGACCAGCTTGGTCTTGTAGCCCTTGGCCTGGAGGTTCTTGACGACGTTGTTGCCGTCGGCGATCCAGCGCTCGGACGACTTGGTCGGCATCGCGATGCCGATCGTCCCGCCCTTGCTGCTGCCCTTGTCCTCCTTGCTGCCGCCTTCGCCGCTCTGGCCACAGGCGGTGAGGGTCAGGGCGAGGGAGGCGGCTCCGGCTATGGCGGCGAGTGCGGCTCTGCGGTTACGCATGATCATCATCCTTGATGTCTTGGACCGGGCGGAGTCTCACGGAGCTGGGATGTTCCGGGAGTGTTACAGGTGAGGCCGAGAAGGTGTGTTGGATTGTGCGCGACTGTGTCTGCTTGTGTGAAGGGGGTTTGTGCGAACGTTATGAGGGAGTGTCGAACCGCGAGAGAGTCCCGGGCAGACGGGTGCCGAGCGGGGCCATGTCGCCGCCCGCGCCGTGCCGTGCCAGCAGGTCAAGGGCGAGGCGGCCGCGCCGCACCCGCTCCTTGGCCGTGCTCAGGGTCAGGTCCCGCAGATGGTGTCCGTACGGGTAGAGCCCGGGGGTCTTGGACAGCCCGAACTTCAGGTAGAGCGGTGCGCCGCGCCGGATCAGCTCGGCGACCTCGTACATCCGGATGTACCCGCCGAGATCGTCGGGGGCCTCGATGTACATGTCCATGGGGGCGGCGGAGACCCGCCGGATCTCGGTGAGGTGATCGAGGGTCAGGTCGCTCGGCACGTTCAGCGAGTCGGCGCCGAGGTTCTCGTACACGGCGTACGAGGCCGGGTTCACCGGACCGATCAGCGCCGAGACCTTGAACGTCGTGTCGGCCGGCAGGATCCCGGCGACGCGCGCCCGGTGCAGCGTCCACAGCACGCCCTCGTCGGCGACGAGCAGGCACTTGACGCCCAGTTCCGTCGCCCGGACGGCGTCCTCGACACAGCCGGCCACCGCGTCGTGGCCGCGGGCGCGCAGCCCGCCGCCGCGCGAGTCGGAGCGGGTCGAGCCGCCGATGTCCCAGATGCCGCGCGGTCCGGTGAACAGGCAGAGCTCTATGTCGCGTTCACCGGTGGCCTCGACCATCTCGGTGATCTCGGCGTCGGTCAGCATCCAGATGCCGCTGCCCTGGCTGATCCGGTGGATCGGCACATCGAGCCGCGAGGCCTCCTTGAGGACCACGGCGAGCGCCTCGGGCCCCTCCACGGAGGGGACCTCGGTGCGCCAGCGGCCGCCTCCGGGGAAGGTGTGCGGCGAGGCGTCGTCGGGGGCGAGGGCGGGCGCGGCCAGGCCGAGCGCGGCCAGGGCCGGCTCGCCGGGGCGACGGGGCGCCGTGGGAGAGGCGTCGGTCACAAGCTGTCCTTCATCGTTCGATATTTCGGGCATGGTTCGCGACGTCGGGCGCGCGAGGCCTGGTGTACGCCGGTACGGGACCGTCAGGGAACCCCGTACCGGCGTACGGCTCGGGTGGTCACGGCTTCAGCAGGACCTTGCCGACCTTGGGGTCACCGGAACCCACCAGTTCGATGGCCTCCGGGAACGCGGCGAGCGGCAACTCGTGGGTCACCAGCGGGGACGGGTCCAGCAGACCCGCGCCGAAGACGCGTACCGTGTGCGCCCAGGCCTCCGGCGGAGCCCCGAACACGGTGTGCACCTCCAACTGCCGTACGACGAGATCGGTCGGGTCGAGACCCTCGGCACCCGGCGCCGGGATCCCCGTGAGGACCAGGCGCCCGCCGCGCCGCAGCAGGGAGGCGGCGGTGCGCGCGGCGGACGCGGACCCGGCGGTTTCGATCACGACGTCGAAGTCGTCGGGGAGTTCCTGGTCCCTGGTGCGGAACCCGGTGGCGCCGAACTCCCGCGACAGCGCCGCCCGGTCGGGGCGGGTGCCCACCACGAGCAGTTCGGCCGGGGAGCCCGCCTTCAGGAACTGCACGGCGAACATCCCGAGCGTTCCGGTGCCGACCACGGCCACCCGCTCGCCGGGCCGGGCGTTCGCCTTGAGCGCGGCGGCCGCGATGCAGGCGGCCGGCTCCAGCAGGGCGGCGGCGCTCAGATCGGCGTTGTCGGGCAGGACGTGCAGCAGCCTGGCCGGCAGTGTCAGCGTGCTCGCCATCGCCCCGGGAACGGTGAAGCCCGTCTCCTCGTACCCGGCCGTGCACAACGTCGTCTCGCCCGCGTGGCAGCGGTCGCAGACCTGGCAGTTGCGGAAGCCCTCGCCGACGACCTTGCGGCCGACGAGCGTCGCCGGGACACCGGCGCCGACCTCCTCGACGGTCCCGGACCACTCGTGACCCGGCGTCAGGGGATAGCGGACGTAGCCCTCGGGCCGGTTGCCCTGGTAGACCTCGCGGTCGCTGCCGCAGATGCCGACCGCGTGCACCCGCACGAGTGCCTCGCCCGCCGCGGGCCGGACCGGCTCGTGCGGGACCAGCCGGTGCTCGCCGGGACCCTCGACGAGGACCGCGGTGCTCACTTCGACCCCTTGGGCTTGCGCTGCTCCCAGCCGTCGGCCCACAGGTCGAACCGGGCCTGCTGCTGGGGGAACTCGGCCGCCGCGTCGACGTCCAGCTCCACGCCGAGTCCCGGCTCGTGGGACAGCTCGAAGTAGCCGTCCACGACCTGCGGGGCGCCCTTGACGACCTTCTTGATCTCCGCGTCGGCGAAGTCGTTGAAGTGCTCCAGGATCTTGAAGTTCGGCGAGGTGAAGCCGACCTGGAGGGACGCGGCGGTCAGGACCGGCCCGCCGACGTTGTGCGGCGCGACCAGCATGTAGTGGGTCTCGGCGGTCGCGGCCAGTTTCCGGGTCTCCCAGATGCCGCCGATGTGGCCGACGTCGGGCTGGATGATGTCGACCGCCTGGCTCTCGAAGAGCTCGCGGAACTCGATGCGGTCGTGGATCCGCTCGCCCGTGGCGAGGGGCATGTCGACCTTGGCGGCCACCTTCTCCAGCGCCTTGAGGTTCTCCGGCGGCACCGGCTCCTCCAGCCACGCGGGCTTGAAGGGGGCGAGCTCGTGGGCCAGCCGGACGGCGGTGGACGGTGAGAAACGGCCGTGCATCTCCAGCATCAGCTCGGTCTCGGGCCCGATCGCGTCCCGCACCGCCTCGATGAGCGACACCGAGTACAGCGTGGCCTCGTGGTCCAGCTCGAAGTGCCCGGTGCCGAAGGGGTCGATCTTGAGGGCCTTGTAACCCCGGGCCACGACCTCCTGGGCGGCCTTGTGGTAGGCCTCCGGGGTGCGTTCGGTGGTGTACCAGCCGTTGGCGTAGGCCTTGACCCTGTCGGTGACCTTGCCGCCGAGAAGCTGCCAGACCGGCACCCCGAGCGCCTTGCCCTTGATGTCCCAGCAGGCCATCTCGATGACGGCGATGCCGGACATCGCGATCTCTCCGGCGCGCCCGTAGTCGCCGTACTTCATGCGGCGGACCAGGTCCTCGACCGCGAACGGGTCGGAGCCGAGAATATGGTTGGCCTGCGCCTCGTGCAGATAGCCGATCAGCGCGTCGGTGTGGCCCAGCATGCGGGTCTCGCCGACCCCGGTGATGCCCTCGTCGGTGTGCACCTGGACGTAGGTCAGGTTCCGCCAGGGTGTCCCGACCACGTGTGTGGTGATTCCCGTGATGCGCACGGCAGTTGCCCCCTGTGCTTTCAGCTCTGTTCGAAATTTCGTCACACGTTCGAAATGCTGGCGTGACAGTAAGGACGCTGCCCGGGGAGTGTCAATGGGTCGCGCGCATATCGGTTTCGACGCGATGGGCGCAGGATGGCGGGGAATGTTCGGGGGTGCCCGGGTCCGACGGACCGGAATAATCGATTCCGCACAACATCTTCACAACTGCGCCTAGGAACGTTACCGGCGGTGACCCTAGTCTTCCCGCGTCATGGACTACTGCCACGTGTGCCGCAGGCACCTCAACGGCGCCCTCGCCTGTCCCGGGTGCGGCACCCCGGTCGACGAACTCGGCGCGGACGCCGAGGACGCCGGCGCGCGCCCGCCGGCAGACGCGGACACCGACGCGCACCACGGCGACGACGGTGGCGACCGTGACGTCGAGTGGCGCTCCCGGCGTGCCGCGCGCCGACGTGGCCCTGTCGTGGACACCGAGGCCGGGAGTGAGGGCGACCCGCGGGGGGCGAGGGGTCCGGCCGGTGCCAGCCGCCGCGACCGCAAGGCCGCCGCGCACCGCCGCCGGCGCCGCCGCACCCTGTACATAGCCGTCGGCTTCGTCCTGGCGGCCGGCGGTCTGAGCCTCGCCGAACTCGGCGTCGACGCGCCCGGGCTCGGCCCCAGCCCCGCCGCGGCGGAGTCGCCCGACGGCTCGGCCTCGCCGGCCGCGTCCGTGCTCAAGAAGGGCTCGCCCTCCAAGTCCCCCTCGGCCGGACGTACGTCCACCTCCTCGCCGTCGGCCTCCGGATCCGCCTCCGCCTCGTCCTCCGCCTCCGCGTCGGCGACGAGCGAGAAGAGCGCCGGGAGCGGCGGGTCCGCGACCGCGGGCACCCTCCCGGGCCGGTCCACGTCGGCCCCGGCGGCCACTCCCGCGGCCCCGGGTACGTCGGCCCCGGCCACGACCGGACCGACCACGTCGGCGCCCACGCCCGCGCCCTCGTCCTCGGGTGACTGCAACCGCTTCCTGTGGTGGTGCACGTGAGGGTGCCGCCCGGCACGGGCTGACCTTCCTCCGGTTCTCCGGCTTACGGGGCGTCTCGTCTCCGGGCCGTCCGTCGCGTCTCGGGGTCGTCCGTCCCGTCTCGGGGTCGTCCGTTCCGTCTCCGGGTCCTCCCGTGTCCTGGCCCTGCCTCCGTCCGGCCAGGTGCCCCTCTCGGCGCTCGCGCCCTCAGGCGCCGCCGCCCGCGCCCTCCGGGGTCTCGCCCAGCATGCGGCGCAGCAGGTCGCGCAGGGCCAGCCGTTCCCGGTCCGAGAGCTCCGCCAGGGGTTCGCGGGCGAAGTCGAGAGAGTCGCGCAGCCCGCCGGCGATTCTGCGGCCCTCGGCCGTCGCCGCCGCCAGCTTCACCCGGCGGTCCGCCGGGTCGGGGCGGCGCTCCACCAGCCCCCGCGTCTCCAGCCGGTCCACGATGCCCGTGACGTTGGACGGCTCGCACCGCAGTTGCCGCGCCAGACGGCGCATCGGCAGCGGCTCCAGCGAGAGCAGGCTCAGCAGCCGCGCCTGCGCGCCGGTGAGGGCGTGTTCGGCGGCCGCGTGCTCGTACTCCTCGTGGTAGCGGGCCACCACCGTGCCGATCAGTTCGACGACCTCCAGGGTCAAGGGGTCGATCCGTGGTCTCTTGGGGGTGGCCATGCCCTCGATCGTACCGCGTTACTTGACATCATGAAATATTCATGAGCATCGTTGTTTCAGGTACTCATTGTTTGAGGTACTTAAGTAATTCCCCCCGCCGGTCACCGCGAAAGGCGCACCCCTCATGTCCGAGACCCCCCAGCTTCCCTCCACCGGCCGTGAATGGCACCTGGTCAGCCGTCCGGTCGGCTGGCCCGAGCCCGCCGACTTCGCCCTGGTCGAGGCCGAGGTCCGGCAGCCGGGTCCCGGCGAGGTCCTGGTCCGCAACGCCTACGTCTCCGTCGACCCGTACATGCGCGGCCGTATGAGCGCCGCCAAGTCCTACGTCGCCCCCTTCGAGCTCGGCAAGACCATGCAGGGCGGCGCGGTCGGCGAGGTCGTCGCCTCGAACGCCGAGGGCATCGAGGTCGGCGACCACGTGCTGCACTTCCTCGGCTGGCGCGAGTACGCCGTCGTGGACGCCAAGCAGGCCGTCAAGGTGGACCCGGAGGCCGCGCCGCTGTCGACGTACCTCGGCGTCCTCGGCATGACCGGCCTCACCGCCTACGCCGGGCTCCTGCGCACCGCCTCCTTCAAGGAGGGCGACTCCGTCTTCGTGTCGGGCGCGGCCGGTGCCGTAGGCAGCCAGGTCGGCCAGATCGCCAAGCTCAAGGGCGCCTCGCGCGTCATCGGCTCGGCCGGCTCCGACGAGAAGGTCAAGCTGCTCGTCGAGGAGTACGGCTTCGACGCGGCCTTCAACTACAAGAACGGCCCGGTCTCCCAGCAGCTCCGCGAGGCCGCGCCCGACGGCGTCGACGTCTACTTCGACAACGTGGGAGGCGACCACCTGGAGGCCGCCATCGGCTCCCTGAACCGGGACGGCCGCATCGCCATCTGCGGCATGATCTCCGTCTACAACAGCACCGAGCCCGCCCCGGGCCCGCGGAACCTGGCTCGGCTGATCCAGACCCGCGGCCGCATCCAGGGCTTCCTCGTCGGCGACCAGTACGACCTCCAGCCGGAGTTCGTGCGCGAGGTCGGCGCCTGGATCCGCTCCGGCGAGCTGAAGTACGCCGAGACGGTCGTCGAGGGCATCGAGAACAACGTGGAGGCGTTCTTCGGCGTCCTGCGCGGCGACAACATCGGAAAGATGATCGTCAAGCTCTGACCCGGCGGGGCGGCGGCGGGCGACGGCGGACCGCCGCGCGGCGCCGCCCCCGGGAGGGCGGCGGACCGGGTGGCACCCGCTTCCGGGAGGGCGGCGGACCGGGCGGCCACGGCCGCCGCCACCACGGGCTGTGGCCCGGCGCTGCGCCCCGATAGGGTCTCCCCATGCGCGATCTTGGGGTGGGTTTCGGCTATCTGCTGCGCGGCCAGCGGTGGGTGGCCCGGCACGGGAAGAGTTTCGGGTTCGGGCTGCTGCCCGGACTCGTCACGCTCGTCCTCTACGCGGCGGCGCTGGTCGCCCTCGGCGTGTACGGGGAGGACTTCGTCACCTGGGCGACGCCGTTCGCGGACGACTGGAGCAGCCCCTGGGACGGTCTCTTCCGCGGCTTCCTCACCGCCGTCCTGTTCGCCCTGGCCCTCCTCCTCGCCGTCCTCACCTTCACCGCGGTCACCCTGCTCATAGGCCAGCCCTTCTACGAGAGCCTCTCGGAGAAGGTCGACCGTGACGTCTCCCCGGACGGCACGGCCCCCGAGTCCGGGCTGCCGCTCTGGCGCGAGCTGTGGATCTCCGCGCGCGACAGCCTTCGTGTCCTCGCGCGGGCCCTGGTGTGGGCGACCCTGCTCTTCGCGCTCGGCTTCGTCCCGTTCATCGGCCAGACCGTCGTCCCGGTGCTCGGCTTCTTCGTGACCGGCTTCTTCCTCACCGAGGAACTCGTCGCCGTCGCCCTGCAGCGCCGTGACGTCGACCTGCGGGCGCGCCTCGCGTTGCTCCGCTCCCGCAAGACGCTGGTCTGGGGCTTCGGCACCCCGCTGGGCCTGGCCTTCCTCGTCCCGTTCGTCGCGGTGTTCCTGATGCCGGGAGCGGTCGCGGGCGCCACCCTGATGGCCCGGGACCTGCTCGGCGAGGAGATCCAGGAGGGCGACGCCGAACCGGACGCCGACACCGCCTCCGAGGAGCAGAGCGCCACCCCGTGACCGGGACGCTCCCCCTCGCCCTCTAGACCGCCTCCCGTCGCCCCCCGGACCCTCGGACCGCCCGGACCCGCCCGGCCCCCGGGCCTGCTGTCCCGCCGTCAGGCTCTCGCCCGTCGGGGCCGAATGCGCGATGTTGGGGACCGACGGTTTTCGACGAGGAGGTGCCGGCATGGCGGACGCTGCGGTGGAGACGGCGAAGGACCCGAACGGCGCGGGGGCGGACGGCGCGGAGGCGGACGCGGCCCGTGAGGCCGTCGTCGAGGCGGCGCTCGCCCGGCTCGGCCTGGACGCGAAGGCCCGGCTGCTGTCCGGGCGGAACATGTGGACGCTGCCCGGACTCCCCGAGATCGGACTCAGGTCCCTCGTCATGTCCGACGGCCCGATCGGCGTCCGCGGTGTCCGCTGGACCGCCGACGACCCCTCCGTCGCGCTCCCCTCGCCCACCGCGCTCGCCGCCTCCTGGGACCCGGAGCTGGCCCGCCGCGCCGGCACGCTGCTCGCCCAGGAGGCGCGCCGCAAGGGCGTCCACGTCCTGCTCGCCCCCACCGTCAACCTCCACCGCTCGCCGCTCGGCGGCCGCCACTTCGAGGCCTACAGCGAGGACCCGCTCCTGACCGGCGCGATCGGCGCCGGCTACGTCCGCGGCGTGCAGTCCGGCGGGGTCGCCACCACGGTCAAGCACTTCGTCGCCAACGACGCCGAGACCGACCGCTTCACCGTGGACAACCTCGTCTCCGAACGCGCCCTGCGCGAGCTGTACCTGGCGCCCTTCGAGACCATCGTCGAGAAGGCCCGCCCGTGGGGCGTGATGACCGCCTACAACTCGGTCAACGGCACGACCATGAGCGAGCACCGCCGTCTCGTGAACGACGTCCTGCGCGGCGAATGGGGCTTCGACGGATTCAACGTCTCCGACTGGATGGCCGCCCGCGACACCAGGGCCGCGATCGAGGGCGGCCTCGACGTCGCCATGCCCGGCCCCCTCACCGTCTACGGGGAACCGCTCGCCGCCGCCGTGCGCGCCGGGGACGTGGCGGAGGCCACGCTCGACGCCGCCGTGCGCAACGTGCTCCGGCTCGCCGCCCGCGTCGGCGCCCTGGAGGGCGCCGAACCCGTCGTGACCGAGGCGCCCGCGGCCGTGGACGGGCCGGCGCTGGCCCGCGAGGTGGCCCGCCGCGGCTTCGTCCTCGTCCGCAACGAAGGCGCCCTGCCGCTCCCCGCGGGCCACCGGGTCGCCCTCGTCGGTGCCGCCGCCCGCGACGCACGCGTCCTCGGCGGCGGCTCGGCCACCGTCTTCCCCGCCCGGATCGTCTCGCCCCTCGACGGCCTCACCGCCGCGCTCCCCGAGGGCACGGTGACCTACGCCGTCGGCGCCGACCTCGCCGTCGAACTCCCCGTCGCCGACAAGGGGTTCGAGCTGCGCGCTGTGTGCCGCGACGCCGCCGGCGTGATCATCGCCTCCGCCTCCGCCCCGAACGGCCAGATCCAGTGGATGGGCGACGACCTGCCCGAAGGGGTCACTCACGCGAACCTGCACAGCGTCGAACTCACCGGCACCCTCACCCCGCGCGACTCCGGCCCGCACACGTTCGGCATCAAGGGCCTCGGCGCGTTCACCCTCACCGTCGGCGGCACGACGTACTTCGACGGCGTCCAGGGCGCCGAGAAGGACGACCCGTTCGTGACGTTCTTCGGCGCCCCCGTCCCGCGCGGCCGGGCCGAACTCGCCGCGGGCGAGCCGGTGGAGGTCTCCCTCACCCATGTCGTCACGGTCCCCGAGGGCGTCCCGATGAAGGTCGTCGGCTTCTCCCTCGCCCACCAGGAGCCCGTGCGCGACGCCGACGAACTGATCGCCGAGGCGGTCGAGGCGGCCCGCGCCGCCGACACCGCCGTCGTCGTGGTCGCCACCACCGACCGCGTCGAGTCCGAGGGCTTCGACCGCGCGGACCTCGGGCTCCCCGGCCGCCAGGACGAACTGGTCCACGCCGTGGCCGCCGCCAACCCCAACACCGTCGTCGTCGTGAACTCCGGCTCCCCGGTGGAACTCCCGTGGCGCGAGGAGGCCGCCGCCGTGCTCCTGAGCTGGTTCCCGGGCCAGGAGGGCGGCGCCGCCCTCGCCGACGTCCTCACCGGCGCCCACGAGCCGGGCGGCCGCCTCCCCACCACCTGGGGCGCCCTGGCCGACGCCCCGGTCACCCGGGTCACCCCGGCCGGCGGCGAACTCCCGTACACCGAGGACGTCTTCATCGGCTACCGCGCCTGGGAGAAGGAGGGCAGGACCCCCTCGTACCCGTTCGGGCACGGTCTCGGCTACACCGACTGGACGTACGAGTCCATCGAGGTCGAGGGCACCACCGTCACCGTCCGGGTCCGCAACTCCGGCCGGCGGGCCGGGCGCGAGGTCGTGCAGGTCTACCTCGCCCCGGTGGAACCCGGCGCCGACCGGCCCGCGCGGGCGCTCGCCGGATTCGCCGGAGTCGAGGCCGCCCCCGGCGAGAGCGCCGAGGCCGTCGTGGAGCTCCCGCGCCGCGCCTTCGAGGTCTGGGACACCGCGGCGGACACGTGGGCGTTCGTGAAGGGTTTGTACGAGGTTCAGGCAGGTCGTTCCCTTCTGGACCGCCGTCTGAGCACGATCGTCGAGGCGTAGACGTCGCGCCCCCCTTCGGCCGGCCCCGGCCCGGAACCTGACATCCGGACCGGGGCCCGCCGTTTTCTCCCCCGGCGCCCTCCGGGACCACGTCCTCGGGGCGGCCCTAGGGCCGTACGGAGAACCCGTACACCGTCTGCGAGCGGTACACCGCGCCCGGCCGCAGCTCGGTGCTCGGGAAGTCCGGCCGGTTGGGGGAGTCGGGGAAGTGCTGGGTCTCCAGCGCGATGCCGTCGTTCGGGGCGAAGGGCTCGCCCAGGTGGTCCGCGGTGTAGAGCTGGAGCCCGGGTTCGGTGGTCGCGACCGTGAGCACCCGCCCGGACGCCGGGTCGTACAGTTCGGCCACCTCCACCGGATCGGCCGTGAGCCCCTTGTCGAGCACGTAGTTGTGGTCGTATCCCGCGCCGGTCTTGCGGGACTCGCGGAAGTCGAAGCGGGTGCCCTCGACCGGGTCGAGTTCCCCGGTCGGGATGAGGGTGTCGTCCACCCTGGTCAACCGGGACGCGTCGAGCCGGAGTTCGTGCCCGAGCGCGCTGCCGGAGCCGGCGAGGTTCCAGTACGTGTGGTTCGTCAGGTTCACCACCGTCGGCGCGTCGGTGACCGCCTCGTAGGCGATCCGCAGCGCCCCCCGCTCGTCCAGCGTGTACGTCGCCGAGACCTCCAGGCGCCCCGGGAAGCCCTCCTCGCCGTCCGGGCTGACCCGGGAGAGCCGGACCCCGTGTTCGACCGGCTCCGCGTCCCACACGCGCTTGTCGAAACCGCCGTCGCCGCCGTGCAGGGAGTTGGGCCCGTTGTTCGGCTCCAGGCGGTGGGTCACCCCCTCCAGGGTGAAACGGGCGCCCCCGATCCGGTTCGCGTACCGCCCGACCAGCGCGCCGAGATACGGCTCGGGATGGGCCGTGTACCCCTCCAGGCCGGAGAAGCCCAGGGTCACGTCCACGGCCCGCCCGTCCCGGTCCGGCACCTCGGCCGACTGCACGATCCCGCCGTACGTGAGCACACGCACCCGGACCCCGGCGCGCTCCAGCGTCCAGCGATGGACCGGGGTGCCGTCGGAAAGTGTGCCGAAAAGTTCACTCATGAGGGAAACCCTAGGTCACGGGCTCGCGTGCCGTGACGGTCCGGTAGGCGATCTCCGCGAGTCGCGCCTGACCGTCCCTGCTCGGATGGAACCAGTCCCAGTGGCTCAACTGATCCGTGCCGAAGCGGAAGTCGAAGACGGCGTTCCCGTCGAAGCGGCAGCGCCGGTCCTTGGCGCACACCTCGCGCAGCACCTGGTTGTACGCCTTCACCCGGTCCTGCACCTGCCCACGCCGCAGGGTCGCCGCCGCGTTCAGCGAGTCGGCGTCCCCGAGCATCGAGGGGCAGATGCCCAGCTTCCACACCTGCTTGCCCAGCGCGCTGCCCCGCCCCTCCGACCAGAGCCGCTTCAGATCCGGCACGCTCGACACGTACACCTGTGTCCTGGGCAGGGTCCGGCGCAGCGTCCGCAGCGCGTCCTGGAACCCGGTACGGAAGTCGGCCACGGGCGTCATCGCGGAGGTGGAGGACCGGCACGCGTCGTTGGCGCCCGCCATCACCGTGACCAGCTCCGGCCTGCGGGTCACCGCCTCGGCCATCTGGCCGGGAAGGTCCGCCATCCGCGCTCCGGTCACCGCGTAGTTCCAGCTCCGCTCGGCCGCCCCCGTCGTGCCGAGCAGCCGTACGGCGAGCGAGTCGACCCGCGGATCGCTGCCCGTCGCCCACGACACCTCGGGGCAGTCGGAGAGCACGCTGCACGCGTCGAAACCGCGGGTGATCGAGTCGCCGACCGCGGCCATGGAGTCCGGACTGCGGTCCCACACCGGTGTGGGCCTCGCCGACGGCCGCATCCTCCCGGTCCCGCCGGGCGCCGAGGAGTCGCAGGCGGCGGTGCCCAGGAGCGCCGCCGCGGCGGCGGCGGCGAGGACGGCCCGCGAACGGTGGCTGCGATTCCGCATCCCCTGGTCTCCTCGTTCGTTGTACAGGGTTGGTCGGCATCCGCTCCGCGCGGTCGGTCGCACCACGTCGTACACGGTCGGTCGCGCCACGGTTCCTCGGTGTGACCGGCTCCGCCCGGAAGGCGGGCCCGGAGTCCCGGCAGGGGAGTCCGGACACGTCCCGCCGGGTGAAACCTCGGAGGTTCACGGCGCTTGGACCGACGGTACGTCACACTCCTTGCGCCGCCGCAGGGTAGCCTCGCCACGTGGCCGCCCTGCCACTGCCGTTCCGCTAAGTTACAAGATGTCTCGCTCTGTCCGGAGGCCCCAGTGACGACACGTGGAGTTCTCTACGTGCACTCCGCGCCCCGCGCGTTGTGTCCGCATGTCGAGTGGGCGGTCGCGGGGGTGCTCGGCACACGCGTCAACCTCGACTGGATCCGGCAGCCCGCCGCGCCGGGCACCTGGAGATCCGAGTTCTCCTGGAAGGGCGAGGCCGGCACCGCCTCCAAGCTCGCCTCCGCGCTGCGCGGCTGGCACCTGCTGCGCTTCGAGGTCACCGCCGAACCCTGCCCCACCGCCGAGGGCGAGCGCTACAGCTGCACCCCCGAACTCGGCATCTTCCACGCCGTCACCGGCATCCACGGCGACATCCTCATCCCCGAGGACCGGCTGCGCGCCGCGCTCCTGCGCTCCCAGCGCGGCGAGAGCGACCTGGAGGCCGACCTCGCCAAACTCCTCGGCAAGCCCTGGGACGACGAGCTGGAACCCTTCCGCTACGCGGGCGAGGGCGCCCCGGTCCGCTGGCTGCACCAGGTGGTGTGACGCACGGAGGCGTGAGGCTCCGTCAGGGACCCCGACGTCACCGGACTTCGAACGGCGTGTGGCCCGTACCCCTGGGACCAGGGGTACGGGCCACACGCCGTACGGAGGAGGAAACCGGCGTCAGACCGAACGGAACGCCAGCACCACGTTGTGCCCGCCGAAGCCGAACGAGTCGTTCAGCGCGGCGATACGGCCCTCGACGGGCAGCTTGCGGGCCTCGCCGCGCACGATGTCCGCGGCGGCCTCGGCCTCGGGGTCGAGGTTCTCCACGTTGATGGTCGGCGGCGCGAGACGGTGGTACAGCGCGAGCACGGCCGCGACCGACTCGATGCCACCGGCGCCACCGAGGAGGTGACCGGTCATCGACTTCGTCGCCGAGACCGCGAAGTGGTCGGCGTCGTCGCCGAACACCTTGCGCAGCGCCTTCAGCTCGGCCACGTCACCGGCGGGCGTCGAGGTGGCGTGCGCGTTCACGTGCACGATCTCGGCCGGGTCCAGGTCGGTGTTGTCGAGCAGGTTCTGCAGGGCGTGCGAGATGCCGCGGCCCTCGGGCTCCGGCTGCACGATGTCGTGCGCGTCGGCCGAGATGCCCTGGCCGACCGCCTCGGCGTACACCCGGGCACCACGCTTGGCGGCGTGCTCGGCGGACTCCAGGACGAGCACACCGGCGCCCTCGCCGAGGACGAAGCCGTCACGGGCCACGTCGTACGGGCGCGAGGCACCCTCGGGGTCGTCGTTGTTCTTGGACATCGCCATCATGTTGCCGAACGCGGCGATGGGAAGCGGGTGGATGGCCGCCTCGGTGCCACCGGCGACGACGACGTCGGCGCGGCCCGTGCGGATCATCTCGATGGCGTAGCCGATGGCCTCGGCGCCGGAGGCGCAGGCGGAGACCGGGGTGTGCACACCGGCGCGGGCGCCCACGGCGAGGCCCACGTTGGCGGACGGGCCGTTCGGCATCAGCATCGGAACGGTGTGCGGGGAGACGCGGCGTACGCCCTTCTCCTTCAGCACGTCGTACTGGTCGAGCAGGGTCGTGACACCACCGATGCCGGAGGCGATGACCGCGCCCAGCCGGTCGGGGTCGACGCTCTGGTCCTCGCCCGCCTTGTCGGTGAAACCGGCGTCTGCCCAGGCCTCCTTGGCCGCGATCAGCGCGAACTGCGCCGAGCGGTCGAGACGGCGGGCCTGCGGGCGGGGAATGACCTCGCCCGGCTCCACGGCGATCTGCGCCGCGATACGGACAGCCTGGTCGGCGGCCCACTCCTGCTCGAGAGGGCGGACGCCGGAACGTCCGGCGATCAGGCCCTCCCAGGTAGAGGCTGCGTCGCCACCCAGCGGTGTGGTTGCGCCGATACCGGTGACGACCACGGTGCGATTGGTCGGGCTCACGGGAATTCTTTCTCCAACGGATACGAGGATTCAGCGGCGCCACCGCCGGGTGGCGGGGCATCAGCCCGGGGGAACCAGGGCACACGGCCCCGGCGGCCCCGGACGGTCGGCCCAGGTGACCGGAAGATCAGGCCTGGTGCTTGAGGATGTAGTCGGTCGCGTCGCCGACCGTCTTGAGGTTCTTGACGTCGTCGTCCGGGATCTTGACGTCGAAGCGCTCTTCGGCGGCGACGACGACCTCGACCATGGACAGCGAGTCGACGTCCAGGTCGTCGGTGAAGGACTTGTCCAGCTGGACGTCCTCGGTGGGGATCCCGGCGATCTCGTTGACGATCTCGGCGAGACCTTCGACGATCTCTTCCTGAGTGGCGGCCATGTCAGGCGCTCCTTCGGTGTGTTTCCAGAGGGGTGGCGATATTCCGTACGGACCGGATGATCCGGTACGGAGTGCCTAGGGGAGGGTAACGACCGTCGCGGCGTACACGAGACCCGCCCCGAAGCCGATGACGAGCGCGGTGTCGCCGCTCTTCGCCTCACCGGTCGCCAGAAGCCGCTCCATCGCGAGCGGGATCGAGGCGGCCGAGGTGTTGCCGGTGGTGCGCACGTCACGCGCGACCGTGACGTGTCCCGGCAGTTTCAGCGTCTTCACCATCGAGTCGATGATCCGCTCGTTGGCCTGGTGGGGAATGAAGACATCCAGGTCGTCCGGGCTGATCCCGGCCGCGTCCAGCGCCTGCTGCGCGACCTTCGCCATCTCGAACACGGCCCAGCGGAACACCGCCTGGCCCTCCTGCGTGATGGCAGGGAACTTGATCTCGCCCTTGGAGTCGAGCGGGAGATTGGAGACGTCGCCGACCCGGAAACGGTCCCACGGCACGGTCTGCTTGATCGTGCCGGCCTTGTCGCCCTCGCTGCCCCAGACGGTCGGGCCGATGTGGGGCTCCTGCGAGGGACCCACGACGACCGCGCCCGCGCCGTCGCCGAACAGGAAGGCCGTCGCGCGGTCCTCCAGGTCGGTGAGGTCGGACAGCCGCTCCACGCCGATGACGAGGACGTACTCCGCCGAACCCTCGACGATCATGCCCTTGGCGAGGGTCAGGCCGTAGCCGAAGCCCGCGCAGCCGGCCGAGATGTCGAAGGCCGCGGCCTTGTTCGTGCCGAGCTTGTCGGCGATCTCGGTGGCGATGGCGGGGGTCTGCGCGAAGTGCGACACGGTGGAGACCACCACGGCGCCGATCTGGTCGGCGTCGATCCCGGCGTCGGCGATGGCCTTGCCGGACGCCTCGACCGACATCGCGGCCACCGTCTCCTCGTCGGAGGCCCAGTGCCGGGTCTCGATGCCGGAGCGCGAACGGATCCACTCGTCGGACGAGTCGATCGTCTCCAGGATCACCTCGTTGGGCACCACCCGGACGGGACGGTAGCCGCCGACGCCGAGGATGCGCGCGAACGGAGCGCCCTTGGGTGCCTTGATCTTCGTCATGCTCTCGGGCTCCTCAGGCTGCGCCGTGCTCGGCGATGAGTTCGCGAGCCGCGTCCAGGTCGTCGGGGGTCTTCAGGGCCAGCGTCGTGACACCGGGCAGCGCGCGCTTGGCCAGACCGGTCAGCGTGCCGCCGGGGCACACCTCGATCAGCGCGGTCGCGCCGAGCTCCCGGAAGGTCTCCATGCACAGGTCCCAGCGGACCGGGTTGGCGACCTGGCCGACCAGGCGGGAGAGGACCTCGGCACCGGAGGCCACCGCCTGGCCGTCACGGTTCGAGACGTACGTGACCCGCGGGTCGCCCGGGGTCAGCTCCTCGGCGGCCTTCGCCAGCGCGTCGACCGCGGGGGCCATGTGGTGGGTGTGGAACGCGCCCGCCACCTTCAGGGCCACGACCCGCCGGACACCCTCGGGCTTGTCCGCCTCCAGGGCGGCGAGCTGCTCCAGCGTGCCGGCGGCCACGATCTGGCCGGCGCCGTTCACGTTCGCCGGGGTCAGCCCGAGCTTCTCCAGGTGCGCGACCGTCGTGTCGGGGTCACCGCCGAGCAGCGCCGACATACCGGTCTGCGTGATGGCGGCGGCGTCGGCCATCGCGAGGCCGCGCTTGCGTACGAGGTCCAGCGCGGCGGTGTCGTCGAGCACTCCCGCGAACGCGGCCGCGGTGATCTCGCCGACGCTGTGGCCGGCGACGGCACCGGGGGTGACGTCACCGAGGGCGGCGGCGGACAGGAGACCGGCGGCGACCAGGAGCGGCTGCGCGACGGCCGTGTCACGGATCGCGTCCGCGTCGGCCTGGGTGCCGTAGTGGGCAAGGTCCAGCCCGATGGCGTCCGACCACGCGGCGAGGCGTTCGGCGGCGCCGGGGAGGTCGAGCCAAGGAGTCAGGAAGCCGGGCGTCTGAGCGCCCTGGCCGGGAGCGACGAGTACGAGCACTCTCACACTCTCTCTTGTGGACGGCCACGGCCGCCCGTGGGGACAGGGACGAAGAACACGAGGGGGAATTGTAGGGGCCCGACAAAAGCCTAGGTTTGTGGATCTCCATCGGCCAGACGCCCCAGGATCAGCGCGATCCGCAGCGTGAACGCCGATCGAACATCCGAGGGCGACCAGCCGGTGACGTCAGTCACACGTCGGAGCCGGTAGCGCACGGTGTTGGGATGGACGAACAGCATGCGGGCCGCGCCTTCGAGGCTGCTCGCCTGTTCCAGATAGACGCTGAGCGTCTCCAGGAGCGCCGAGCCCGCCTCCTCCAGCGGTCTGTAGATCTCCTCCACCAACTGCTCGCGGGCCGACGGGTCTCCGGCGATCGCGCGCTCCGGCAGCAGATCGTCCGCCAGCACCGGGCGAGGGGCGTCCTGCCAGGCGAAACACGCCTTGAGCCCGGCCGCCGCGGCCTGCGCGGACCGGGTCGCGGCCAGCAGATCGGGCACGATCGGGCCCGCGACCACCGATCCGGCGGCGTACGGACCGATCAGCGACTTGGCGACGGCCAGCGGGTTGTCGCTGCCGCCCGCGATGACGACCAGCCGGTCCCCGAGCACTCCCGTCAGCACCTGCAGCTTGGCGTGCCGTGCCGCCCGCCGGATCGCCTCGACGGTCAGCTCGCTGTCACCGTCGGGTGCCGTGCCCAGCACCACGCAGACATGTTCGGGCGAGTTCCAGCCGAGCGCGGCGGCCCGGGAGACGGCGCCCTCGTCGGCCTCGCCGGAGAGCACCGCGTTCACCACGAGCGACTCGAGCCGGGCGTCCCAGGCGCCGCGCGCCTCCGCGGCCTGCGCGTACACCTGGGCGGTGGCGAAGGCGATCTCGCGGGCGTACACGAGGAGCGCCTCGCGCAGCACGGACTCGTCGCCGGGCGCCGCCACCTCGTCGATGGCCGATTCCATGACCTCGATTGTCGTCCGCACCATCTCCACCGTCTGGCGCAGCGTGATGGCCCTGGTCAGCTCGCGTGGCGCGGTGCCGAAGACGTCCGTGGAGATGGCCTGCGGGGCGTCCGGGTGCCGGAACCACTCCGTGAAGGCCGCGATACCGGCCTGGGCGACCAGCCCGATCCACGACCGGTTCTCCGGTGGCATGGCCCGGTACCACGGCAGCGTCTCGTCCATGCGCGTGATGGCCTGGGCGGCGAGACTGCCGGCCGACTTCTCCAGCCGCTTGAGGGTCGCGGTGTGCGAGTCGACGTCGTGCGCTGGGCGCTCGGTGTTGCTGGCTTCGGGTTCGGGCACGGGACAAGACTGCCTTATCCGGACGGAGCCGTGCGGCGGCGGGTCGCAAGTAAGCGAGGAGCCGCCGCCCGGCCACGGCTACCGTGGTGGGGTGATGGACGTCCGCCGCGCCGACGAGCGCTACCGCGGAGGGGACCCGGCGGCCGGGATCTCCTCGCTCCACGCCTTTTCCTTCGGCCCGCACTACGACCCCGACAACCTCCGCTTCGGCGCGGTCATCGCCTGCAACGAGGAGCGGCTCGCCCCCGGCGCGGGCTTCGACGAGCACCCGCACAGCCACACCGAGATCGTCACCTGGGTGGTGGAGGGCGAACTGACCCACCGCGACTCGGCGGGGAACGTGTCGGTGCTGCGGCACGGCGACGTCCAGCGGCTGAGCTCGGCGGGCGGAGTCCGTCACGTCGAGCGCAACGACGGCGAGCTGCCGCTGGTCTTCGTCCAGATGTGGCTGGCCCCGCTGGAGCCGGGCGGCGACCCCGCCTACGAGACCGTCCGCGGCATCGCCGACTCCACCCCGTACGCCGTCCCCGAGGCGGGCGCCATGCTCCATGTCCGCCGGCTGACGGCGGGCGAGCGCACGGCGGTCCCGGACGGGTCCTACGTGTACGTCCACGTCGTGCGCGGTGAGGTCCGGCTGGACGGCGTGGAACTGGGGGAGGGGGACGCGGCCCGGGTCACGGACGCGAAGGACCTGGAACTGGTCGCGGGCGCGCCGGCGGAGCTGCTGGTGTGGGAGATGACGGTCGGCTGACGCCGGCCCGCGTCAGGAGGCCGCGAGGTCGGCCAAGACCGCGTCCGTGAACGGGGTCCACGCCTCGACCGCCCAGGGGCCGAAGGTCCGGTCGGTCAGCGCGACGCAGGCGGCGCCCACGGCCGGGTCGACCCACAGGAACGTACCGGCCTGCCCGAAGTGGCCGAAGGTGCGCGCCGAGGACGCGTTCCCCGTCCAGTGCGGCGACTTGGAGTCGCGGATCTCGAAGCCGAGCCCCCAGTCGTTGGGGTTCTGGTGGCCGTACCCCGGAAGGACGCCCTTGGTGCCGGGGTACTGGACGGTCATCGCCTCCGCGACCGTGCGCGGGTCCAGCAGCCGGGGCGCCTGGAGCTCGGCGGCGAAGCGGACGAGGTCGTCCACCGTCGAGACGCCGTCCTTGGCGGGCGAACCGTCCAGCGTCGTCGCGGTCATGCCGAGCGGTTCGAGGACCGCCTGGCGCGCGTACTCCGCGAAGGGCATGTCGGCCGCCTTGGCGATGTGGTCCCCGAGCACCTCGAAGCCGGCGTTGGAGTACAGCCGCCGCTCACCGGGCGTGAAGGTCGCCCGGTGCTCGTCGAAGGCCAGACCCGAGGTGTGCGCGAGCAGGTGGCGGACCGTCGAACCGGCGGGCCCCGCGGGTTCGTCGAGCTCGATGGCACCCTCCTCGTACGCGACGAGAGCGGCGTACGCGGCGAGCGGCTTGGTCACGGACGCCAGCGCGAACCGGTGCCCGCCGGGACCGTGCGTGCCGGCCACGGTGCCGTCCGCCCGGACGACCGCTGCGGCGGCGGTGGGAACGGGCCAGTTCGAGATCAGCGCCAGGCTCTGCAAGGACATACCCCGACCCTAAGTGCCCCGGAGGACCGGCCGCATGGAGGGGGCGGGCTGCCCGCCGGGGTCGATCAGCACGGTCACCGGCGTCTCCCGGCCATGTCCTGGGGTTTTCGGCCGGTTCGGGTTGCCTGGAGTGCACTCCAAGGTTTTAGCGTGGGGGCATGACGGTGATGGAGACCACAGCCGAGGCCACCGGGACCGACACCTGCGCCGAGCCCCCCGAGCAGGAGCCGCGGCGCCCGGACGGCCGGGACAACTACACGATCAGCGAAGTCGTCGCCTTCACCGGCCTCAGCGCGCACACCCTGCGCTGGTACGAGCGCATCGGGCTGATGCCGCACATCGACCGCTCGCACACCGGCCAGCGCCGCTACAGCAACCGCGACCTGGACTGGCTGGGCCTCGTCGGCAAGCTCCGGCTCACCGGGATGCCGGTCGCCGACATGGTCCGCTACGCGGAGATGGTGCGTGCCGGCGACCACACGTACAGGGAGCGCTACGAACTCCTGGAAGCCACCCGCCGGGACGTCCGGGCCCGGATCGCCGAGCTCCAGGACACCCTGGCCGTGCTCGACCGGAAGATCGGCTTCTACGGCGACGCGGGCCAGGCCCTCGCCGCCGAGCGCTCCTGAGGCGAGGGCCCCCTTCGGGGCACCCGTGCCTCAGAGCTGGGCGAGCAGTTCCGCCTTCTTCACGGAGAACTCCTCGTCCGTGACGAGCCCCGCCTCGTGGAGCTCCCCGAGATGCCGGATCCGGTCGGCGATGTCGGCCGGGTCGCGGTGCGGCGCCGGGACCGCGTCCACCGGAGCGGGACTCGCGGAGCGCGCGGCGGCGAGCACGGCCGCCGCGAACGGCAGCGACTCGTGGACGGGCCCGTACCCGAGTCCGAAGACGACGGCCGCCGGGTCCTGGTCCGCCTGCGCGGGATGTGCCGGGGCGGGGTCCCGGCGCAGCAGCCGCAGATGCCCCTCGAACACCTCGGGCGAGCGCCATTCGACCCCGCACAGCGAGGAGACCGGGAACGTCTGGTCTCCGGCCTTCCACTTCGCCGAGGACGCGCCCGTCCAGAACCACCGGAAGGACACCGTCTTGCCGTCGAAGGTGGCCTTCCCGTCGTAGGCCTTGAAGGTCAGCGGCCCCTCGGGCGGCTTCACGAGGAAGCGCTCGGCCGGCTCCTCGTCCCCGGTGAGCTGTCCGCGCAGTTCGTCCGCGTAGTACTCGGCGAGCGTCTCGCGGTCGGCGGGCAGCACCAGCCGATAGGGGTCGCACCCCTCCTTGAGCTGTCCCGCGGCCGCTTCCATCAGCGGATCGGCGCCGGGCCTCGGCACCGCACGCAGAACGACCGTGCCTCGCTTCCCGGGCGTCAGCGTCACCGCAGCGATCGCCTCCAGGGGGACACGGCGTTCGCCGAGCGCCTGGAACAGCTTCGGTGTGCGGATCCCCCGTTCGAAGCGGATGAGCACGGAGTCGGACTCGAACTCCCAGGCGGCATGAAAACCGGCCAGTACGTCACCCATGCGGGCCATCGTATGCGGCACGCAAGCCTCCGTCGCCTCTCTGGGCGGACCGCAGTTTTTCGTCCTCTACGCGCGTCAGACCGACGCACCGGCGGACAAACCCGTCCGGCAGGCGTCATCATCGTGCGCACAGCGGACGGCGCGGTACGCACCGATCCCGATCTCCGCGAAGTTGCGGAGACTCTCCGTGCCCGGCTCGAAGTAGCCGGCGTGCCCCTTCGCCCCCTCGGCCGACAGCACCCGCGCCCCGAACCCCTTGGAGACCGGGTCCGCGCCATGCCCGAGGCCGCCGACCTCCATGTGCGGCACGTCCTGGATCCAGTCGTCCGTGTCGCGCATCGCCCAGACCCGCGCGGTCGTGCGCAGGTTCGCCGCCTTCGCCGCCCGCATGCCGGGGCTGCCGGCCACCGCTATGTCGGAGACCCTGGCGGGCAGCTTCGAGGCCGCCACCCCGCACAGCACCGAGCCGTAGCTGTGGCAGTACAGCGCCACCTCGGAGCTGCCCGGCAGTGCCCGCAGCAGCGCGTTCAGCCGCACCGCGCCGTCCTCGGCCCGCATGGCGGTGGCCGAGTCGATGCCCAGTCCGCTGGGCGTCGTGTAGTCGGCCCACGCGATCACGGCCGTACGCGTGCCGGGGTCGGCCGCGCGCTCCGCCGCGTACAGCGAGCCCGCCATGCCGACCGGCGCCGCGTACTGCTTGTACGTGCGCTGGAAGGTGAGCAGGTCGGTGTCCACGCCGGGCACCACGACCGAGACGCGGTCGGCCCTGTCGAGGTCGCCGAAGACCTCGGCGACGCGGCCCGAGCCGTTGGGGTCGAAGGCGAGGATCTTGCGGCCCTTGTGCAGGAGCGCCTCGTAGCGGTGCATGCGGCGGCCGGCGTCGTACTGGCCGACCGAGGACAGCCGGTTGTCGTGCATGCGCCCGCGCTCGACCGTGCGCTCGTGCTTGAGCGCGAGACGGTTCGCCGCGTAGCGCAGGGTCACCGGCGCCCCGTTCATGTTGCCGACCGCGAGCGGGTAGCGGTGAGCGAGCTCCGCACGCTCCTGCGTGTCGAGCGTGGTGAAGAAATGCGTCAGCAGCCCCGGAGCGGAGTCCGGGTCGGGCAGCTTGTGCCCGGCGATGCTGCCGCGTTCCCACGCGGAGCGGGACGCCTGGAGCGGTGAGGCTGCCCGGTGGCTGTGGAGCGCGGTCCAGCCACTGGTGGCCAGCATCACGAACACCACGGCCAGCGCGAGCAGAGCGCGCCAGACGTTGAGTTGGGGGGTGGTGTCGAAGGAAGTCACTGAGAGGACACCCTAGGAGAAGTGAAGAGCCTCCCGTTAAACGAGTGACTGGGATCACGTTTCTGATGGGGTGATTGGGGCAAACCGGGTTCAGTTTGAGTTAAATGGTGACACTCTGTACGTGCTTTCCTGCTATGCGTGTGCGATATGTGACGCTCCGTACGGGGGTGTTGTGAAGACCCGGAGGCCTACGCGGCACATCTCGCGCGCACGTCACCTCTACAACGAGCGCGGGCGTACGTGAGGTTCCGTACACGGGCATGCGTCGATCGGCCTGGGTGAGAGGTGCCGGATCGCGCGGGCGGGCGTCACCGCGGGGCAGGGCCCGGCGTCACCGCGGGGCGGGGCCCCACTTCTCCGCCAACGCGGGCCCCACATGGTCGAGATAGGCCGCGGTCAGCTCACGGATCGCCTCGACGCTGGTGTCCTCGCCGGCCCCCCACAGCCGGCCCGTGACGCGCATCACCCCGCCGAACACCGCGACCGCGATGCGCGGACGCGGGTCCCTGTCCACGTCGAGGCCCTCGCGTTCGGCGATGAGCCGCGCGATCTCCTCCTCGATCTCCTCCGAGCGGCGCAGGTGCACCGCGAGCAGCGCCGGGGTCGATTCGATCAATTGGTAGGTGCGCATGTGCAGTTCGATGGGCACCACCGCCTCGATCGCCTCGCCGATGGTGTCCCAGCTCTCCAGCACGGCGCGCCGCAGCGCCTCCAACGGTGCCTCGTGGGGCGGCCGTTCGCGCACCGCGGCGATGAAATGCGACTCCGAGAGCCGCTGCAGGAACAGGGCCGCGTCCTCCTTGCCCGCGAAGTAGCGGAAGAAGGTGCGCTGGGAGACGTCGACGGCCTCGGCGATCTCGTCGACCGTGGTCTCCTCGTAACCCTGGGTCGTGAACAGTTCGAGGGCGGCCCGCAGCAGCGCGTCCCGGGTGCGCTGCTTCTTGCGCTCCCGCAGCCCGGGGCGCGTCACCTGCGCAGGGGGGACCGTGTCCGTCATGGTGCCGCGCTCTCTCCTTCGCCAACAGTTCGCCCAGTTCAGCCTATCTGTGAGTGACGTGACAGTTACCGACTTGTGAATCGGTTTGTCAATTGTCAGCGACTGTCACTAGCCTCGAAAAATGACTAGTCAGACCACCATCGACAAGACGGGCCCGGAGGACAAGACTCCGGTCCCGCCGTTGGACCAGGCCCCGTCCACGGGCCTGCGCGGCCATCCGTGGTTCACCCTCATCACCGTGGCCGTCGGGGTCATGATGGTGGCCCTCGACGGCACCATCGTGGCCATCGCCAACCCGGCGATCGCCCAGGACCTCGGCGCGACCTTCGCCGACGTCCAGTGGATCACCAACGCCTACTTCCTCGCCCTCGCGGTCTCCCTCATCACCGCGGGCAAGCTCGGCGACCGCTTCGGCCACCGGCAGACCTTCCTGATCGGCGTGACCGGCTTCGCCGCCGCGTCCGGCGCGATCGGCCTGTCGCACAGCATCGCCTTCGTGGTCACCTTCCGCGTCTTCCAGGGTCTGTTCGGCGCGCTGCTCATGCCCGCCGCGCTCGGCCTGCTCCGCGCGACCTTCCCGGCCGAGAAGCTGAACATGGCGATCGGCATCTGGGGCATGGTCATCGGCGCCTCCACCGCGGGCGGTCCGATCCTCGGCGGTCTGCTCGTCCAGCACGTGAGCTGGCAGTCGGTGTTCTTCATCAACGTGCCCGTCGGCGCCCTCGCGCTCGTCCTCGGTGTGCTGATCCTCAAGGACCACCGCGCCGAGAACGCCCCGCGCTCCTTCGACCTGCTCGGCATCGCGCTGCTCTCCGGCGCCATGTTCTGCCTGGTCTGGGCCCTCATCAAGGCCCCGGCCTGGGGCTGGGGCGACGTCAAGACCTGGTCCTTCCTCGGTGCCTCGGTCCTCGGCTTCGTGTGCTTCGCCCTGTGGGAGAAGCGCGTCGCGGAACCGCTGATCCCGCTCGGCCTCTTCCGCTCCGTCCCGCTCTCGGCGGGTGTGGTGCTGATGGTGCTCATGGCCATCGCGTTCATGGGCGGCCTGTTCTTCGTGACGTTCTACCTCCAGAACGTGCACGGCATGAGCCCGGTCGACGCGGGCCTGCACCTGCTGCCGCTCACCGGCATGATGATCGTCGGCTCCCCGCTCGCGGGTCTGGCCATCACCAAGCTCGGCCCGCGCATCCCGCTCGCCGGCGGCATGGCGGCGACCGCGATCGCCATGTACGGCATGTCGACGCTGGAGGCGGACACCTCCAGCGGCCTGATGTCCATCTGGTTCGCCCTGCTCGGCTTCGGTCTCGCGCCGGTCATGGTCGGCGCCACCGAGGTCATCGTCGGCAACGCCCCGATGGAGCTCTCCGGCGTCGCCGGCGGTCTCCAGCAGGCGGCCATGCAGATCGGCGGCAGCCTCGGTACGGCCGTGCTCGGTGCCGTGATGGCGTCGAAGGTCGACAACGACCTCGCGGGCAACTGGGTCGGGGCCGGGCTGCCCAAGCTCACCGACGCGCAGGAGGCCCTGGCCTCGCAGGCCGTTCAGCAGGGCATGGCGCCGGTGGCCAAGGGCATGCCGGAGGCCATCGCGGCGAAGATCTCGGTGGTCGCGCACGACACGTTCATCTCCGGCATGAGCCTCGCCTGCCTCGTCGCCGCCGTGGTCGCCGTCGTGGCCGTCTTCGTCGCGCTGTTCACCAAGCGCGGCGAGAACGCCGAAGCCGGTGCGGGCGTCGGTCACATCTGACCCGTCCGCCTCCGGCAGACCCGCCCGGGCGCGGGCGGGTCTGCCGGCGTGAAACGGGGGTACCCGGTCCATCGACCCGAACCGACCGACAGGTCACGGGAGTTCAGGAGTTGATGATGGCGGGCTTCGGAAACGGTACGCGCAGGTACCCCCGTTCACGTGGCCGTACAGGATCACGGACCGGGCCGGACAGCGCGACCCTGGGGATCGTCGGCACCGTGTGCGCGGTGGCGGGCTTCTTCACGCTGGGGATCGTCCTCGGACCGGCCGCGATGGTCTGCGGCTGGCTCGCGATGGGCCGCCGCTGGACCGGCTCGGGGCCGGTGCCGGCGCTGATCGCCCTGGTGCTGGGAGCGATCGACACACTCCTGGCGGTCATCTGGCTGGGCGGCGGACCGGGCAACGGCCTGCTCTGACGCCTCCGGGGACCGGACCGGACACGGGCCCGCGCACCGCTTCGAGCGGCACGCGGGCCCGCCGGTTACGTGGGCGAGTGTTCCTCCGACCCTGCCGGCTATGTGGGCGAGTGCTCCTCCGACCCCGCCGGTTACGTGGGCGAGCGCTCCTTCGATCCCGTCCGTTACGTGGGTGAGTGCTCCTCCGACCCCGCCGCCAGGGGATGCGGCAGGATTCCCGGGCCCTCGGTCAGGGCGGCGACCTCGGCCCGCAGCGCGCGCACCTCGGCCGTGAGCGCCTCGATCGCCGCCGTCTGCCGCCGCTCCTCCACGTCGTCCTTCTCGAACCGCGAGATGAACCAGGCCGCGATGTTCGCGGTGACCACACCGAGGAGCGCGATCCCGGAGAGCATCAGACCGACCGCGAGGACACGGCCCATCCCCGTCGTCGGGGCGTGATCGCCGTATCCGACGGTCGTCATCGTCGTGAACGACCACCACACCGCGTCACCCAGCGTCTTGATGTTCCCGTTCGGCGAGTCCCGTTCCACCGACAGCACCGCCAGCGAGCCGAACATCAGCAGCCCGACGACCGCGCCCCCGACGTACGTCGTCAGCCGTATCTGCGAGGCCATCCGGGCGCGCCGCCCCACCAGCGTCAGCGTGGAGACGAGCCGCAGCAGCCGCAGCGGCTGCAGGATCGGCAGGATCACGGCGCACAGGTCCATCCAGTGACCGCGGACGAAGACCCGCCGTCGCGGGGCGAGGGCGAGCCGGACGAGGTAGTCGGCCGCGAAGGCCCCCCACACCACCCACTCCACGACCGTGCAGGTGAACGTGACGGAGCGGCCGGCGTCGCTGTCCACGATCGGCACGGCGTAGGCGAGGGCGAACGCCACCGCGAGCACGAGCAGGGGCCGCTGGGTGCGCAGCTCCCAGCGGGCCTGCGCCGATTGTTCGTTCATGCCCGCATCCATGGCCGCATTCATGCCCGCATCGTAGAAAGAAAACGGGTGAGGGGCGGCGGGCCCACGGCCCGCCGCCCCTCGTCGGTCCTGCCGGGCTCACGCCCTACGCGTCGCCGCCCGCCGCGCCCGGGTCGGCCGCCCGCACGTCGAGAAGCTGATAGCGGTCGACGGCCTGCTTCAGCACCGACCGGTCCACCTTGCCCTCACGGGCCAGCTCGGTCAGCACGGCGACCACGATCGACTGCGCGTCGATGTGGAAGAAGCGCCGGGCCGCGCCGCGCGTGTCCGCGAAGCCGAAACCGTCCGCGCCGAGGGACTGGTAGGTGCCCGGCACCCACCGCGCGATCTGGTCGGGAACCGATCGCATCCAGTCGGAGACGGCCACGAACGGACCCTGCGCGGAGGACAGCTTCCGCGTCACGTACGGGACGCGCTGCTCCTCCTCGGGGTGCAGCAGGTTGTGCCGCTCGACGTCGACCGCCTCGCGCCGCAGCTCGTTCCAGGACGTCGCCGACCACACGTCGGCCCTGACGTTCCACTCCTCGGCGAGGATCCGCTGCGCCTCCATCGCCCAGGTGACGCCGATGCCGGACGCCATGATCTGCGCGGGGATCGTGCCCGAGGTGCCCTCGCTGAAGCGGTACAGGCCCTTCAGGATGCCCTCGGCGTCCACGTTCTCCGGCTCCGCCGGGTGCTGGAGCGGCTCGTTGTAGACGGTGAGGTAGTAGAAGACGTCCTCGCCGTGCGGGTGCTCGTCGGACGAGCCGTACATGCGGCGCAGACCGTCCTGGACGATGTGCGCGATCTCGAAGCCGAACGCCGGGTCGTAGGCGACACAGCCCGGGTTCGTCGAGGCGAGGAGCTGCGAGTGGCCGTCCGCGTGCTGGAGCCCCTCACCGGTCAGCGTCGTCCGCCCGGCGGTCGCGCCCAGGACGAAACCGCGCGCCAACTGGTCCGCCATCTGCCAGAACTGGTCGCCCGTGCGCTGGAAACCGAACATCGAGTAGAAGACGTAGACCGGGATGAGCGGCTCGCCGTGCGTGGCGTACGCCGAACCCGCGGCGATCAGCGAGGCCGTGCAGCCCGCCTCCGAGATGCCGTCGTGCAGCATCTGGCCGGTCGGCGACTCCTTGTAGGCGAGCAGCAGCTCGCGGTCCACCGACTCGTACTGCTGGCCGAGCGGGTTGTAGATCTTCGCGCTCGGGAAGAACGAGTCCATGCCGAACGTGCGGTACTCGTCGGGCGCGATCAGCACGAACCGCTTGCCGATCTCCTTGTCCCGCATGAGGTCCTTGAGCAGCCGGACGAACGCCATGGTCGTGGCGATGGACTGCTGACCCGAACCCTTCTTCACGCTCGCGTACGTCTTGTCCTCGGGCAGGACCAGCGGCTTCGACCGCACGACACGCGTGGGCACGTAACCGCCGAGGCCCTTGCGGCGGTCGTGCATGTACTGGATCTCCTCCGAGTCCCGGCCCGGGTGGTAGTACGGCGGGGCGCCGTCCTCCAGCTCCTTGTCGGAGATCGGCAGGTGCAGCCGGTCGCGGAAGCCCTTGAGGTCGGAGACCGTCAGCTTCTTCATCTGGTGCGTGGCGTTGCGGCCCTCGAAGTTCGGGCCGAGCGTCCAGCCCTTGACCGTCTGCGCCAGGATCACCGTCGGCTGGCCCGCGTGCGCCTTGGCCGCCGAGAACGCCGCGAAGATCTTCTTGTGGTCGTGGCCGCCGCGCCCCAGGTGCAGGATCTGGTCGTCGGTCATGTTCTCGACCATCGCGCGCAGCCGGTGGTCGTCACCGAAGAAGTGGTCGCGGATGTACGCGCCCGTCTCCGTGGCGTACGTCTGGAACTGGCCGTCCGGCGTCGTGTTCAGCCGGTTGACGAGCACCCCGTCGCGGTCCTGCGCGAGCAGCGGGTCCCAGGTGCGGTCCCAGACCAGCTTCACGACGTTCCAGCCGGCGCCCCGGAACTGCGACTCCAGCTCCTGGATGATCTTGCCGTTGCCGCGCACCGGGCCGTCGAGGCGCTGGAGGTTGCAGTTCACGACGAAGGTCAGGTTGTCCAGGCCCTCGCGCGCGGCGATGGAGAGCTGGCCCAGCGACTCGGGCTCGTCCATCTCGCCGTCGCCGAGGAACGCCCAGACATGGGACCTGGAGGTGTCCGCGATGCCGCGCGCCTCCATGTAGCGGTTCATCCGCGCCTGGAAGATCGCGCCGAGCGGGCCGAGGCCCATCGAGACGGTCGGGAACTCCCAGAAGTCCGGCATCAGCCGCGGGTGCGGGTACGAGGACAGTCCGTAGGGCGCCTTCGACTTCTCCTGGCGGAACGCGTCGAGCTGCTGCTCGGAGAGCCGGTCGAGAAGGAAGGCGCGGGCGTAGATGCCGGGGGAGGCGTGCCCCTGGAAGAAGATCTGGTCGCCGCCGTCGCCCTCGTCCTTGCCGCGGAAGAAGTGGTTGAAGCCGACGTCGTAGAGCGAGGCGGAGGAGGCGAAGGTCGCGATGTGGCCGCCCACGCCGATGCCGGGGCGCTGCGCCCTGGAGACCATCACGGCGGCGTTCCAGCGGGTCGCGTTGAGGATCTTGCGCTCGATCTCCTCGTTGCCCGGGAAGAACGGCTCGTCCTTGGTCGCGATCGTGTTGACGTAGTCCGTGCTGCGCATCTCGGGCACGGCCACGCGCTTCTCGCGGGCTCGCTCGATCAGCCGCAGCATCAGATAGCGGGCCCGCTCGCGGCCGCGCTCGTCGACGGCGGCGTCGAGGGAGTCGAGCCACTCCTGAGTCTCCTCAGGGTCGAAGTCCGGGACCTGGCTGGGAAGGCCGCCAATGATGATCGGGTTGCGATCGGATCCGGAAGCCACGCTGTTCCTTCGCTGTCAGAGGGCTGTCTTCGTGGGTTTTCCCTGCATCTGCACCGATCCCCATCGTGTACCCCGCGAACGCGTACGTCATCTCTACCAGGGGGTAACCGAGTCGCTCGTGCGGACCGTTGGGGCGGTCTCGACCAAAACGTAACGATACGCTCAGGGGGTGACGCGTTCCGCAAAGCAGTTCGGCTTTCGCACGCCCCGAGGGTTCCGAAGGGAATAAATGGGGCAGAAGTGTGTGGTGCCCGTCACGCGGCGTCATGAAGGCCCGTCGGGAGTTGCGTCGGCACTGCCAGGATCGTCACCGTTTCGGCGGTCTCGGCGGCCGGGTACTTGCGCGATCCGCTCCGCCCGTGTGGACTACGGCCAACGCTTCGCGTACGCGCGTGGCTGAGATCCCCCCGCTCTGGACGAGCAGAGGGAGACCCCCATTCCGAAACATGATCAGGAGGCAAGCCGTGAGCGCGACCGCGGACCACGCGGAGGAGCGGACCAACCCGGCCGCCAGGCTGGGGTTCGAGCCCGGACAGGTGGTCCAGGAGATCGGCTTCGACGACGACGTTGACCACGAGCTCCGTGAAGGCATCGAATCGCTGATCGGCCAGGATCTGGTCGACGAGGACTACGACGACGTCGCCGATGTGGTGCTGTTGTGGTTCCGGGACGAGGACGGCGATCTCACGGACGCACTGGTGGACGTCATCAGTTTCCTCGAGGACGGCGGCAACATCTGGCTGCTGACCCCGAAGACCGGCAGGGACGGTTACGTCGAGCCCAGCGACATCAGCGATGCCGCACAGACAGCCGGCCTCTCCCAGACGAAGAGCATCTCCGTCGGCAAGGAATGGTCGGGCACCCGCCTGGCCACTCCCAAGTCGAAGCGCTGAGCTGCAGCCCCGTCTGCACGCAGAGCATCCGTGAGGCCCCCGCCGAGCCACCTCGGCGGGGGCCTCACGCATGCCCGGAACCGGCACCCGGGGGACCCGGCCGGGGTCGCGCCGCCGCCGCGAGCCGATCACTGCGTACGCTGGGCGTCACCCGAACAGACCCTTGGAAGGGAAGCGAGTGACTATGGCCGTCGAGGTCGGCACCAAGGCCCCGGACTTCGAGCTCAAGGACAATCACGGCGCCACCGTGAAGCTGTCCGACTTCCGTGGCGAGAAGAACGTCGTACTGCTCTTCTACCCCTTCGCCTTCACCGGTGTGTGCACCGGCGAGCTGTGCTCCCTGCGCGACAACCTGCCGCAGTTCACGGACCGCGACACCCAGCTCCTCGCGGTCTCGAACGACTCCATCCACACCCTGCGCGTCTTCGCCGAGCAGGAGGGCCTGGAGTACCCGCTGCTCTCCGACTTCTGGCCGCACGGCAACATTTCGCGCGCGTACGGCGTCTTCGACGAGGACAAGGGCTGCGCCGTGCGCGGCACGTTCATCATCGACAAGGAGGGCGTCGTCCGCTGGACCGTCGTCAACGCGCTGCCGGACGCGCGTGACCTGAACGAGTACGTCAAGGCGCTCGACACCCTGTGATTCTTCGGTTCCAAGCCCTGCAAGGCACGGGAACCCCTCACTAGGATCGAACCGTTGATCCGATACCAACGCACCTACGGGGCTCCCCGCCCCTGAACACCATTGGGAGGACTCGTGGGAGTCAGCCTCAGCAAGGGCGGCAACGTATCGCTGTCGAAGGAGGCCCCGGGACTGACCGCGGTCATCGTCGGTCTGGGATGGGACGCCCGGACCACCACCGGCGTGGACTTCGACCTCGATGCCAGCGCCATCCTCACGAACGCGGACGGCAAGGTCAGCACCGACCAGAACTTCGTGTTCTTCAACAACCTGAAGAGCCCGGACGGCTCGGTGGAGCACACCGGCGACAACATCACCGGTGAGGGTGAGGGCGACGACGAGCAGATCAAGGTCAACCTCGCCGCCGTTCCCGCCGACGTCACGAAGATCGTGTTCCCGGTCTCCATCTACGACGCCGAGAACCGCCAGCAGTCCTTCGGCCAGGTCCGCAACGCGTTCATCCGCGTCGTGAACCAGGCCGGCGAAGCGGAGATCGCGCGCTACGACCTCTCCGAGGACGCCTCGACGGAGACCGCGATGGTCTTCGGCGAGCTCTACCGCAACGGCGCCGAGTGGAAGTTCCGGGCCATCGGCCAGGGCTACGCCTCGGGCCTGCGCGGCATCGCGCAGGACTTCGGCGTCAACGTCTGAGTCCGCCGGCCCTCGGGCATCCCGGTCCGGTGCCGCACCGCTCGGTGCGGCACCGGACCGGCCGTACCAACAGAAGATCGCACCTCGGGAGGACCAGCATCATGGGCGTCACGCTCGCCAAGGGGGGCAATGTCTCCCTCTCGAAGGCCGCACCGAACCTCACACATGTGATGATCGGGCTCGGCTGGGACGCGCGCTCCACCACCGGAGCCGATTTCGACCTCGACGCGAGCGCGCTGCTGTGCAGCGGCGGCCGTGTGCTCGGGGACGAGTGGTTCATCTTCTACAACCAGCTCAAGAGCCCGGACGGCTCCGTCGAGCACACCGGCGACAACCTCACGGGTGAGGGCGAGGGCGACGACGAGTCGATCCTGATCGACCTCGCCAAGGTCCCCGCCGTGGTCGACAAGATCGTCTTCCCGGTGTCCATCCATGACGCGGACAACCGCGGCCAGACCTTCGGCCAGGTCAGCAACGCGTTCATCCGGGTCGTCAACCAGGCGGACGGCCAGGAGCTCGCCCGCTACGACCTCTCCGAGGACGCCTCCACCGAAACGGCGATGATCTTCGGCGAGGTCTACCGCTACAACGCGGAATGGAAGTTCCGTGCCGTCGGTCAGGGGTACGCGTCGGGGCTGCGGGGCATCGCACTCGACTTCGGGGTCAATGTTTCCTAGACCCACCTGTATCAGCCGAAGGCGGCCCCTTAGACTTCGTGGTCAACAGTAGGTAAAGCCGAGTACGGCACGGGGGTTGCGCACTCCCTGAGCCACCGCTTGGGGGTGCCCCCACCACACGATGATTGGGTAGCCAGTGCTTCTGAAAACCTTCGGCTGGTCGTTCGCGATCACCGCGCTCGGTCTGGCCGCGGCGGCCGTCTACGGGGGGTGGACCGCCTTCGGGATCGTGGCGATCCTGGCCGTCCTGGAGATCTCGCTGTCCTTCGACAACGCGGTGGTCAACGCCGGGATCCTGAAGAAGATGAATGCCTTCTGGCAGAAGATCTTCCTCACGGTCGGCGTTCTGATCGCCGTCTTCGGCATGCGCCTGGTCTTCCCCGTCGTGATCGTCGCGATCAGCGCCAAGATCGGCCCGATCGACGCGGTCGATCTCGCGCTGAACGACAAGGACCAGTACCAGCAGCTCGTCACCGACGCCCACCCGTCGATCGCGGCCTTCGGCGGCATGTTCCTGCTCATGATCTTCCTCGACTTCATCTTCGAGGACCGGGACATCCAGTGGCTGCGCTGGATCGAGCGCCCGCTGGCCAAGCTCGGCAAGGTCGACATGCTGTCGGTCTGCATCGCCCTGATCGTCCTGCTGATCACCTCCATGACCTTCGCGGTCCACGCCCACCAGCACGGCGGCGGCCACGTCGACAAGGCACAGACGGTACTGATCTCCGGCATCGCCGGCCTGATCACGTACATGATCGTCGGCGGTCTCTCCGGCTACTTCGAGGACAAGCTCGAAGAGGAGGAGGAGCGCGAACACGAGGAAGAGGAGGAGGCCGAACGGACCGGCAAGAAGAAGCCGGCCATCGTCCTCGCCGGCCAGGCCGCGTTCTTCATGTTCCTCTACCTGGAAGTGCTGGACGCCTCCTTCTCCTTCGACGGTGTCATCGGCGCCTTCGCCATCACCAACGACATCGTGCTCATGGCGCTCGGCCTCGGCATCGGCGCCATGTACGTCCGGTCGCTCACCGTCTACCTCGTCCGCCAGGGCACCCTCGACGACTACGTCTACCTGGAGCACGGCGCGCACTACGCCATCGGCGCCCTCGCCGCGATCCTCCTGGTCACCATCCAGTACGAGATCAACGAGGTCATCACCGGTCTCGTCGGCGTCGTCCTGATCGGCTGGTCCTTCTGGTCCTCCGTGCGCCGCAACAAGGCGCTCGCCGAGGCCGAGGGAAAAGGCCCGACCTCGGACGAGAAGGCTGAGGTCTCGTCCGGGGTGTGACACCCCTCCGGCTGAGGAACGCTCTGAGCGGGGCGGTCGACGAGGACTCGTCGGCCGCCCCGCCGCACACCAGACACGTGGGGGGCCGAATGGGAATCTGGCAGGACCTGTGGCGCGGCCGCTCGGCGGACTTCGACTCCGGCAGCGCGGCCTCCAACTCCATCGAGATGACCAAGCGCAACCACACGGTCTCGCTCACCAAACAGGGCGCGGCCAGCGGCAACCTCCGCATCAACCTGTCCTGGCGGATGCGCACGTCCGACATCGGCGGGCCCCAGCGCGGAAGTCTGCTGCGCCACCCCTTCCGCACCTTCAAGCCGGAAGTGGTGCAGGCCCACACCCAGAGCATGGTCAACGTCGACCTCGACCTCGGCGTCATGTACGAGCTGACCGACGGCACCAAGGGCGTCGTCCAGCCGCTCGGCAGCTTCTTCGGCGAACTCAACGCCCCGCCGTTCGTGAAGCTCAGCGGCGACGACCGTTTCGGTTCCGGCTCGGGCGAGACGGCCTACGTCAACCTCGACCACCGCGACGACATCAAGCGCCTGCTGGTCTTCGTCTACATCTACGACCAGACCCCGGCCTTCGATCGTACGCACGCCATCATCACGCTCTACCCGAGCAACGGCCCGCGCATCGAGATCGGCCTGGAGGAGCGCCATCCGCAGGCCCGCTCCTGCGCCGTCGTCATGATCGAGTGCAACAAGGGCGAGGTGACCGTGCGCCGCGAGGTCCGGTTCGTGTACGGCTTCCAGGCCGAACTCGACCGCCTCTACGGCTGGGGGCTCCAGTGGGGCCGCGGCTACAAGTCGAAGGCCGACCGTTAGGGCGTCTCCCGCCGGCCCGCGGTGCTCGCGCACGGCCGGCCGACGGCATCCGCCCCCGCCGGACTCAGCGGGAGAGGAACTGGGGCCCCTGCGGCGGCAGCCGGAAGTCGGGGTCAGGGCCCGATCCCACCGCCTGCGGGAACCCGTACGCGGGCTGCGTGGCCGGGGCGCTCTGCGGCTGCGGGTAGCCGTAGGCGGAAGGATCCTCCTGCCGTCCCGCCGGCTGCGGGTAGCCGTACGCGGGGCCGGTCGAGGCAGCGGCCGCGGGCCCGGGATAGCCGTAGGCGGGCTGCTGCGGCACCGGGGCCGGCTGCTGCGGGACCGGGGCCGCGTGCTCGGGCGGCAGCGGCTGCGAGGTCTCCGGAGCCGCCGCGGGCGCGGCCCAGGCGGCCGTCTCCGGCGCGGACCCGGCCGCGGCCTCCGACTCGTCCACCGAGATCCCGAAATCCGTCGCGAGCCCCACCAGACCGTTGGAGTAGCCCTCGCCGAGCGCCCGGAACTTCCACCCGTCACCGCGCCGGTACAGCTCGCCGCAGATCAGCGCGGTCTCCGCCCCGGTCTCCGGCTTGATGTCGAAGTACGCCAGAGGTTCACCGTCCGCGACGCCCGCGTCGTACAGCAGAATGCGCAGATCGCGTACGTGGTCGAAGGTGACGTCGTCCGCCGATGCGACCAGGAGAATCTGTCCGACGCCGGGCTCGACACCCGTCAGATCCGTCTGGATCGTGTCGGTGAGGCCCTCGGCGCCGCGCTTCTTGCCGAGCCGCCAGACCTTGCCCGACGGATGGCGGGGCTGGTTGTAGAAGACGAAGTCCTCGTCGGATCGCACACGACCGTCGGGGCCGAGGAGCAGCGCGGAGGCATCGACATCGGGGACACCCTGGCCGGGCGTCCAGCGCAGGACGGCGCGCACCGCTGTGGAGTCCAGCGGGACGTTCGACCCTTTCAGCATCGCGTGCGTCATGCGGTCATCCTGCCCTGTCGGTCCTGGTCACGACAATGTGGGGTCGTTCCGGAACCGGCCGGTGTTCGACATGGTGGAGTTACCTGAACTTCACGCCCGGTGGGAATCTCTGACATGGAAACGTACGTACCATTACCGGCCACATCACATTCGGCCACCTAGCCGCCGCGGGGGAGTCCCATGCGTCATTTCGGTCACGTCACCCCGGAGGAGCGGCAGCGGCTCTTCCACCAGGAACCCGGCGTCTTCACGTCCGAGTCCCCGGCCAGAGTGCTCGCCGCCGCCCTCGGCGCGACGCTGTACAGCCCGGCGACCCGGACGACCCTCGCCGACGACATCGTCAAGCAGGCCGCACGCGGCGTCGTCTCGATGGTCCTGTGCCTGGAGGACTCGATCGACGACTCCGAGGTCGTGGGCGCCGAGCAGAACCTGGTCCGCCAGTTCACCGACCTCGCCGCCCGCCCCGGCACCGGAGAGCTGCCCCTGCTCTTCGTCCGTGTCCGCTTCCCCGAGCAGATCCCCGACCTCGTACGGCGCCTCGGCCCCGCCGTCTCGCTGCTCTCCGGCTTCGTGATGCCGAAATTCACCGAGGAACGCGGCACCCCCTTCCTGGAGGCCCTCGCCGCCGCCGAGGCGGAGAGCGGCAGGCGGCTCTTCGCCATGCCCGTCCTGGAGTCGCCCGAACTGCTCTACCGCGAATCGCGCGTCGAGACGCTGGAAGGCATCTTCCGAGCCGTCGACAAGTACCGCGACCGGGTGCTCGCCCTGCGCCTCGGCGTCACCGACTTCTGCTCCTCCTACGGGCTGCGCCGCGCCCCCGACATGACCGCGTACGACGTCCAGGTCGTCGCCTCCGTGATCGCCGACGTGGTGAACATGCTGGGCCGGGCCGACGGCAGCGGCTTCACCGTCACCGGGCCCGTCTGGGAGTACTTCCGCGTCCCGGAACGCATGTTCAAGCCGCAGCTCCGCCGCAGCCCCTTCCTGGAGGGAGAGGCGGAGGAACTGCGCGAGCGGCTGCTCGAACACGCCATGGACGGACTGCTGCGCGAGATCGCCCTCGACCAGGCCAACGGCCTCATGGGCAAGACCTGCATCCACCCCTCGCACGTACCGCCCGTCCACGCACTGTCCGTGGTCAGCCACGAGGAATTCAGTGACGCCCAGGACATCCTCAGGCCGGAGCGCGGCGGCGGCGGTGTACTGAGATCGGCGTACACGAACAAAATGAACGAGGTGAAGCCGCATCGCGCCTGGGCCGAGCGCACCCTGCTGCGCGCGGAGGTCTTCGGCGTCGCCCGCGAGGACATCGGCTTCGTCGAGCTGCTCACCGCCGGACTGCCGGCGTGAGCCGGTCCGGCCGAGCGAAGAGCACCCCCGACAGCAAGGAACAGATGAACACCCCAGCGCACGACCCGAACCACCCCGACGGCGGCAGCGGCCCGGACGGCGTGCGCGGCCCGGACCCCGCGCACGCCACGGACCCCGGGCACGACGCGGACGACGCGGTGTGGACCGGGACCTGGGTCGCCGAGCGGCTCGGCGTCGAGCTCGTCGGCGACGAGGGGCTGAGCGGCCTGCTGGGGCTCGCCCTGCGACGCAACCCCAAGCGCGCCCACCTGCTCGTCTCGAACATCCTCGGCAAGCACGTGCCGCAGTCACCGGCCGTGGTCCACGGGTACGGCGTCGAGCTCGGCCGGCGCGTGCGCGAGCTGCTGGGCCCCGAGGACGCCCGCGCGGCCGTCGTCCTCGGATACGCCGAGACGGCCACCGGGCTCGGCCACTCCGTCGCCGACGGGATCGGCGTCGCCCCCTACCTCCACTCCACCCGCCGCCCGGTCCGCGGAGTCCGGCCGGCGGGCGGCTTCGAGGAGTCCCACTCGCACGCCACCTCGCACCTCCTCCTGCCCGAGGACCCGGGCCTGCTCGCCGGCTCCGGCCCGCTCGTCCTCGTCGACGACGAGTTCTCCACCGGCAACACCGTCCTCAACACCATCCGCGACCTGCACCGGCGCTACCCGCGCGAGCGGTACGTCGTCGTCGCGCTCGTCGACATGCGCTCGGCCGCCGACCACGCGCGCTTCGAGAAGTTCGCCGGCGACATCGGCGCCCGCGTGGACCTGATCGCGGCCGCCTCCGGCACGGTGCGCCTGCCCGAGGACGTCCTGGCCAAGGGCACCGCCCTGGTCGCCCGCCACGAGACGGCGGCGCCCGCCCACCCCGCCGCCCCGGACGCCGGCCCGGCCGTCCGCGTCGACCTCGGCTGGCCCCACGGCCTCCCCGACGGCGGACGGCACGGATTCACCCCCGGACACCGAATACGCATGGAAGCGGCCCTGCCCGCCATGGCGGCCCGGCTCGCCGACGCCCTGCCCGCCGACGCGGGCCGCGTCCTGGTCCTCGGCTTCGAGGAACTGATGTACGCGCCGCTGCGCCTGGCCCACGAACTGGAGCGCTCCGCCCCCGCCGAGGTGTACTTCTCCACCACGACCCGCTCCCCGGTGCTCGCCCTCGACGACCCCGGCTACGCCATCCGCAGCCGCATCGCCTTCCCGGCCCACGACGACCCGGACGACGGCCCCGGCGAGCGCTACGCCTACAACGTCGCGGGCGCCGGCTTCGACGCCGTCGTCGCGGTCGTCGACTCCACCGCCGACACCCCCGAACTGCACGCACCCGACGGGCTGTTGGCACAGTTGGCGGCGCACACCCCGCACGTCATGCTCGCCGTCGTGCCCTCGTACACGCCCGTACGGCCGTCCACCGAAAGGCCCTCCATGCTGCCCGAGCCCCTCCGCGGCCCCGCCTTCTCCTCGTACGCCCCCGACGAGGTCGGCTGGCTGCTGCAGGACCTGTCGGACGTGACGCTGGAGGCGCCGACCGAGGAGCGCGAGGAGGCCATCCAGAGCGGCGGCGCCCACTACGCCGAGTCGCTGCCGGTCGAGTACCAGCCGAGCGCCGCGTACCAGGAGCTCTTCCACGCCGCCCTCGACGCCTCCGCCGCCCGGATCGCCGAGGCCGTGGGCGCCGTGACCGAACTCGTGCTCGCCGACCGCTCCCCGCGCCCCGTCCTGGTGTCCCTGGCCCGCGCCGGCACCCCCGTCGGCGTCCTGATGCGCCGCTGGGCCCACCACCAGCACGGCCTCGACCTGCCGCACTACGCCGTCTCCATCGTCCGCGGCCGCGGCATCGACGCCAACGCGCTGCGCTGGCTCGCCGCCCACCACGACCCCGCCGACGTCGTCTTCGTCGACGGCTGGACCGGCAAGGGCGCCATCACCCGCGAACTCGCCGACGCCATCGAGGAGTTCGAGGAGGCCGAGGGCATCACCGGCTTCGACCCGGAGATAGCGGTCCTCGCCGACCCGGGCTCCTGCGTGCGCACGTACGGCACCCGCGAGGACTTCCTCATCCCCTCCGCGTGCCTCAACTCGACCGTCTCCGGGCTGATCTCGCGCACCGTCCTGCGCTCCGACCTGGTCGGCGAACACGACTTCCACGGCGCGAAGTTCTACCGCGAGCTCGCCGGCTCCGACGTCTCCGTCGAGTTCCTCGACGCCGTCGCCGCCCATTTCCCCGACGTCGCCGAATCCGCCCGCGACCGGGCGAAGGAACTCCTCGCCGCCGACCGCGAACCCACCTGGGAGGGCTGGGCGGCGGTCGAACGGATCAGTGAGGAGTACGGCATCCACGACGTGAACCTCGTCAAGCCGGGCGTCGGCGAGACCACCCGGGTACTGCTGCGCCGGGTCCCCTGGAAGATCCTCGCGCGCGCCGGAGCGGGCGCCGACCTCGACCACGTCCGGCTGCTCGCCGAGCAGCGCGGGGTGCCCGTCGAGGAGGTCGACGAACTCCCGTACACCTGTGTGGGGTTGATCCACCCGAAGTACACGCGCGGCGCGACCGGTGCCGACGGCAAGGCGGTGACCCTCTGATGTCCACGCCCAAGGTGCTCGTCGCCAGCGACCTCGACCGCACACTCATCTACTCCTCCGCCGCGCTCGCGCTCACCATGCCGGACGCCCGCGCGCCCCGGCTGCTCTGCGTCGAGGTGCACGAGAGCAAGCCCCTCTCCTACATGACGGAGACGGCCGCCGGGCTGCTCACCGAACTCGGCGACATCGCGCACTTCGTGCCCACCACGACCCGCACCCGCAAGCAGTACCAGCGCATCAACCTGCCGGGCCCGGAGCCCGAGTACGCGATCTGCGCCAACGGCGGACATCTGCTCGTCGACGGTGTCTCCGACCCCGACTGGCGCCGCAGCGTGCAGGAGCGGCTCGCCTCCGAGTGCGCGCCGCTGGAGGAGGTCCGCGAGCACCTGGAGGCGACCGCGGACCCGGAGTGGGTGCGCAAACACCGCGTCGCCGAGGACCTGTTCGTCTACCTGGTGGTCGAGCGGGAACTGCTGCCCGAGCAGTGGGTCAAGGACCTCACCGCGTGGGCCGAGAGCCGCGGCTGGACGGTCTCGTTGCAGGGACGCAAGATCTACGCCGTCCCCGGGCCGCTCACCAAGAGCGCGGCCGTGCGCGAGGTCGCCCGCCGCACCGGAGCCCCGCTCACCCTCGCCGCCGGCGACTCGCTGCTCGACGCCGACCTGCTGCTCGCCGCCGACCGCGGCTGGCGTCCGGGCCACGGCGAACTTGCCGAGGCCGACTGGACGGCTCCGGCGATCGCCACGCTGCCGGAGCGGGGTGTGGTGGCGGGGGAGCGCATCCTGCGCGAGTTCATGGGCGCCTGTGTCGAGGCCGGCCGGGGACTCGTCTGAATTTCAACTACTCCCGGAATTCGGAATAGGTAATTCCGTTTCCTGTCGCGGTCCCGTGGGGACGGGCGTACCGAGGGTGATCGTCCTCGGCGCACCCTCCCCACGGGACCGCTGTCGTTTCGACCGGCATTCCGAACCGTGTTCGCGGTGGAGTGCCCGGACTGCCCAACTCCGGCGCTCTTTCCGCCGGGTCGGGAGGCCGTAGGGCTCCGGTCCGCGACACGCCCGGTTCGGGGCGTCCTGGGGGATGTGTCGAACTTGCCCCTGGCGCGGACGCGTTGGTGTGACCGACGCCATGCCGTCGCGGCACGCCGGGGGTTCGAATGGGACGAGGCTGAAGAGTTGGTAAGAAATCCCCGCGCTCAGCCGCAGCAGCCTCCGCCGCAGCACCCGCCTCCGCCGCCGCCCGAAGGCGGCTGGGGCGCCGGCGCGGACGCCGAGCCGCCCCGCGCGACGGCGACCGCCGACAGCAGTTTGACGGTGTCGTCGTGCCCGGCGGGGCAGGCCGTGGGGGCGGCCGACTCGGCCATGGGACGGCTCAGTTCGAAGGTGTCGCCGCAGGTCCGGCAGCGGTACTCGTAGCGAGGCATGCCCACAGGTTAGCCGGAAGGGGGCGTCGTTCGGAGGGCTCGGCGGCGCTCGTCGCGCGTGGCGGAACATGCCGTCCGGGACGGGAGTTACGACTGCTCGCGCTGGGTGAACCAGGGGAACTCGTTGAGCTCTGAGCTTTTTTGTCTCGTTGCTGATCGAAGGGATTGGATTGGTCGCTGATAATTTAATAGGGCCGCGACGAGCCGCAAGGTCGGGGAGGGGGGCTCGCAGCCGCGAAAGCGGCCGCTGCAACTACCCGCGCGCGCAGATCCGGAGTGCGGAGGGAGACGCAGTCGTGACCAGGACATGGCATCACAACGATGCCTCGAATCCCCTGTCTTTGGGCCGCCGAGGCGCAGGGGTGCGCCATGGCTGACACATCCGTACCGCAGCGCGGCCGCGGCAGCCGCCGCAAGCCCTCGGGGCCCTCCGCCGCGGCCCGGCTGGCCGCACGCCTCAAGCCGTACACGCGGCGCCTCAAACCCGCCTACCCGCGCCCGGGCCGCACCGGACTGCGCCGCTGGCTGCCCTCCTGGCGGCAGTGGCTCTGCGCCTTCGCGCTGTCCGTGGGCCTGAGCGGTTCGCTGCTCGTCATCGCCTACGCGGCAACGGACATACCCCAGAACCTGAACACATATGCCACCCAGCAGGACAATGTCTACTTCTGGTCGGACGGCACGCCGATGGCCCGGACCGGCTGGGTGCGCCGCCAGGCCATGCCGCTGAAGGACATACCGAAGGACGTGCGCTCCGCCGTCCTCGCGGCGGAGAACGAGAGCTTCTACAGCGACCCCGGCATCTCCGCCAAGGGCCTGGCCCGCGCCCTGGTCAAGACGGTCGGCCAGGGGGACACCCAGGGCGGCTCCACCATCACCCAGCAGTACGTCAAGAACGTCTACCTGACCCAGAACCGTTCGGTGACCCGCAAGTTCACCGAGGCCATGATCGCCCTCAAGCTCGACAACAAGATGAGCAAGGACAAGATCCTCGAGGGTTACCTCAACACGAGCTGGTTCGGACGCGGCACCTACGGCCTCCAGCGGGCCTCGCAGGCCTACTACGGCAAGGACGTGAGCCACCTCAACGCCAGCGAGGGAGCGTTCCTCGCCTCGCTCCTCAAGGGCGCGGGCCTCTACGACCCCACCCTGAGCAAGGCCAACCACGAGCGCGCCGTCGAACGCTGGTCCTGGATCCTCGACCGCATGGTCAAGACCGGCAAGCTCTCGGCCGCCGAGCGGGCCACGTACACGAAGTTCCCCGAGCCGATCAAGCAGAGCGGGAGCTACGACACCGGCAAGCAGAGCGACTACCTGGTCGAGCTGGCGACCCAGTACGCCAAGAAGGCCGGGCACATCTCCGACCGGGACTTCGACCTCGGCGGCTACCAGATCTACACGACCTTCGACCGCAAGCGCGAGACCGCGCTCACCGACGCCGTGGCCAAGGCCCGCAAGCAGACGAAGAAGGACGACCCGGACAACGCGAAGGCCGCCCACTACGGCGCCGCCTCGATCGGCGACGACGGCCGGATCCTCGCCGTCTACGGCGGCCCCGACCACCGCAAGCAGGGCTACAACGAGTCCAACGCGACCACGGTCCCCGCCGGTTCGGCCTTCCTGCCCTTCGTCTACGCCGCCGCGCTGGAGAACGGCGTCCACAAGACCCGCGAGGGCGCGGCCACTCCGGTCACCCCCGAGACCCTGTACGACGGCAACGACGGCGTCCCGGTCAGCACCCCCGAGGGCCCCTACTGGGACCGCGGCGGCAAGAAGGTCGCCGCCCACAACGAGGGCAACAAGAACTACGGCCGGATCTCCCTGCGTTCGGCGCTCGCCCAGAACGTGAACACCCCGTTCATGCAGCTCGGCATGGACGCCGGCCTGGACAAGGTGCGCGAGACCGCCGAGGCCTCGGGTCTGCTGCCCTCCAGCATCGGACCCCAGGTGCCGGCCATGTCCCTCGGCGCCGCCACCCCCAGCGCGATCCGCATGGCCAGCGCCTACGCCACCTTCGCCGCCGACGGAACGCACTACGAGCCGTACTCGGTCAAGCGCATCACCCGCAACGGCTCCCGCGTCCGGCTGGACATGCCCGCGCCCCACCGCGCGATGCGCGCCGAGGTGGCCCGCCAGGTCACCGACGCGCTCGCGGACTCCTTCCGCCTCGGCCACCCGGGCGCGGCCCCCCTCTCGGTGAGGGTGGCCGGCAAGCGGGGCGCCACGCTCGACGACAAGTCCGCCTGGTACGTGGGCTCGAACGCCTCCGTGTCGACGGCCGTGGTCCTCTACCGCATCGACCTGACCAAGAGCCTCGAACCGCTGCCGCTCAAGGGGATCGCCGGCGCACCCGTCGCCGACGTGCCGTACGGCATCTGGTCCGGCGCCATGAGCCCGCTCCGCTGATCCCGTCGGCCGACCGTCCGGCTCGGCCCCCGCCGACGGCCACCCGGTGGCCGCGCCACACACCTTCCGTCCCCCTCGCAGAATGTGCCCCGTATGAACTCGAAGCACAGCCGGCGCCGGCGCCGTGAGTCCGATCCCGCTTCCGCAGCCGCCTCCGCCCGCCAGGGCTTCGCGGCCATGACGGCCTTCCTCGTCGTCACCTCCACGGCGGCCACCTACCTGGCCCTCAACACCGACCACACCACCCCGGCCGCGTCCGCCCGCGCGCACGGCCCGGCCACCAAGGTGAAGAAGGAACCGCCGTGGGACGGCAAGATCCATGTGCTGGGCGACGGCTCCACGTCCTACACCGGCCCGCAGAAAGGCGAGTTGAAGGCCGTACCGCTCAAGCCCGGTGAGAAGCCTCCCCAGTTCGTCGTCTTCTCCTGGGACGGCGCCCTCCAGGGCGACGACGAACTCTTCTCGCACTACCGGCAGATGGCCGAGCAGTACAACGCCCACATGACGTTCTTCCTGACCGGCATCTACCTGCTGCCCAAGGACAAGAAGACGCTCTACGAACCGCCGATGCACTCGCCCGGATCGGCGGCCATCAGCTACGCCACCGACGACCACATACGCACCACGCTGGAGGAGCTCGGCAAGGCGTGGAAGGGCGGCAACGAGATCGGCACCCACTTCAACGGCCACTTCTGCGGCGACAAGGGTGGCGGGGACTGGAGCGTCGAGGAGTGGGAGAGCGAGATCAACCAGTTCTTCGACTTCGTGGAGAAGTGGAGGACCAACACCGGCTACACGGACCTTCCGTCGCTCCCCTTCGACCCGTCGAAGGCCATCAGCGGCGGGCGCGCGCCGTGTCTCGAAGGACAGAAGAACCTGCTCAAGGCCATGAAGGCCACGTCGAAGGAGTACAACTGGCGCTACGACGCCAGCTCCGCGGGCGACTTCCAGATATGGCCCAGGAAGAAGGAGGGCGTGTGGGACTTCCCGCTCCAGATGCTCCCCTACGAGAACGGCAAGTACCAAGGCCTGTCCATGGACTTCAACTTCCTCTACAACCAGTCCGACGGTGAGACCGAGGGGAACCCGGCCCAGTACCCGCAGTGGGAACAGGAGACGGTCAACTCCTACATGGCCGGATTCAACCGCGTCTACTACGGCAGCCGGGCACCGCTGTTCATCGGCAACCACTTCGAGGACTGGAACGGCGGCATCTACATGAAGTCCATCGACCAGGTCATCAAGAACGTGTGCACGAAGAAGGGCGTGAAATGCGTGTCCTTCCAGGAGCTGTCCAACTGGCTCGACGTGCAGAAGCCCGAGACCCTGGAACGCCTGCGCGGCCTGGACCCCGCCCAGTCGCCCGACTGGTCGACCGTGGTGAAGTAGGGCCCGCCGCCGGGACGGTGACCCCGCTTCCGTGTGGTGACCCCGCCCCGTACGTCGAGATCAACTTACCTCCGACATAAGGGACTTGGTTGTAGTCGACGCGAACTCCCCCCGGAGTCACCACAGTTGAGTGGGACATGTAAAGATTCCCTTCCCTGGAGTCCTACCGGGGATCAAGGAGAATCTTCAGTGACACCGAAGAACTTAAGCCGCAGTTGTTCCGTCGTGGGAGCGCTCACCCTCTCCGCCCTCCTGCTGCCCCTGTCCACCGCCCACGCGGCGGCCCCCGCCCCCCGCGTGACCGCGGCGACGGCCGATGCCTTCGGCCGCGTGGCCGACGCCGTCTTCACCGACCGCACGGCCGCCCTGCTGGACACGGCCCCGAAGGCCCGTACGGCCCTGAAGGCGACCACGTCCGGCATCCGGGTCTCCGGCACCCTCGCGCAGACCGAGACCACCGCCGTCACCGCGCTGCACGGCACCCGGTCCCGCCTCGCCGCCCTCGGCGAGGCCTACAGCGCCGCCGACACCCAGGTCACCGTGGACCGGACCCGGCTCACCGGCCGTCACGCCACCGCCTGGGTCACCGAGACCACCACCCTCACCTACCGGAAGATCCGCGGGGACGAGCCCGCCACCACCGGCTTCCGGGCCCACCACGTCCTGACCTTCGCCGCCCGGCCCGACGGAACCTGGAAACTGACCGGCGAACGCTCGACGGACAAGGGCCCCCGGCAGATCAACCAGCCCGTCACGACGAAGCCCACCAGAACCACGATGGCCGCTGTCGACGCCCCCCGGGCAGCGACCACGTACCCCGCGCCCGCCAACCCCAAGAACCTCACCGGCGGCCCGTACGACTACGCGGGCATGGCGACGTACGCCGAGAAGTACTGGAAGAACTACAACCCCGCCTACCGCAGCTTCAACTCCGTCGGCGGCGACTGCACGAACTACCTCAGCCAGTCCCTGATGGCGGGCGGCTGGGCGACGGTCGCGAGCTCCGCCGAGGAGTACGGCACCTGGAACTACACGGCGTCCACCCAGACCGACACCTGGGTCGGCGTCAACGAGTGGTCCTGGTTCACCCAGACCGCCCACCGCTCCACGCCCCTCGCGAACGTCTACCAGATGGACGTCGGCGACGTGATGCAGATGGACTTCGACAAGGACGGGTCCAAGGACCACTCCATGATCACGTCGTACCGCAGCAGCGGCGGGGTGCCGTACCTGACCTACCACGACACCGACACCTACCGCCGCTCGCTGTCGAGCCTGCTCGCGGCGTACCCGAACGCGGCGTACTACGCGTACCGCACCTGATCGGCGGCCAGGGTCCTCTCCCCGGCGAGGTAGCCGGGGGGAGGCTCCTCCCGCGGGGATGCCCTGGGGGCTCCTCGGCGGGTGAGCGGGTGAGCAGGCGGGCGGCGGCCTCGGGGCGAGCCGGTCGGGGGGATTCGCCGGTTGGGATCCCTGGTGCGGACCTCTGGTGCGGACCTCTGGTTCGGATCCCCGGTTCGGATCCCTGATTCGGATCCCCGGTACTTTCTCAGGCGCCGCCGCGCTCTCAGACGCCGCCGCGCTCCTCGCGGATCTGCGTGACGACACGGGCCACCGTCTGCCGCACCGCCTCCGTCTCGGTGAGGAAGTGCCAGTAGTCGGGGTGCCGGCCCTCCAGCGTGGCCACGGCACGGTCGAGCCGGGCGACGGAGTCGTCGAGCGGGCGGGCCTGCCGGGGGTCGGGCGTCGAACGGCCCGCCATCGCCAGCCGCTGCGCGTCCCGGATCGCGAACCGGGTGCGGTCGATCTCCTGCTGCGGATCCTTCTGCACGGCGTTCAGCCGCCGCAGCCGGTCACCCGCCGCCGACACCGCCTCGTCGGTGCCGTTCAGCAGCGCGCGCACCGTCGCCAGCAGCGAGGTCGCGTCCGGCCAGCGCTGCGCCTCACGCGCTGCCCGAGCCTCGTTCAGCTTCGCCTCGGCCTGCCGTACGTTCTCCGCGGCCTGCTCCGGCACGTGCTGGAGGTCCTGCCAGCACGCCGCCGAGAACCGCCGCCGCAACTCGCTCAGCACCGGCTCCACCTGCCCCGAGCGGGTCGTCAGGGCCTGCGCCCGGGTCCGCAGCGAAACGAGCCGGTGGTCGATCTCCGCGGCCCGCTCCGGCAGCCGCTCCGCCTCCGAGCGCACCGCCGCGGCCTCGCGTGAGACCCGCTCGGCCCGCTCCAGCGTCTCCGGCACGCCGTGCTGCCCGGCGCCCTGGTTGAGCTTGGTCAGCTCGGGGGCCAGCGCGGCCAGCCGTGCCGCGAGATCGTCGGCCTTCAGCCCCGACTGTCGTACGGAATCGAGGGCGTTGGAGGCGGCGAGCAGTGCCTGCCGGGCCCGCTCGACGGCCGGCGCCAGCCGGGCGAGCTGGGTCTCGGCCTTGCCGAGCAGCGGCCCGAGGCTCTGCTCGAACCGGTCCAGATCGGCCTTCACACGGCCGAGTTCGTCCTTCGCGGCGACGAGTTCGGTGCGGGCCCGCACCGCGACCGACGCCTCCAGCTCGTCCCGGTCGAGATCGTGGGCGTCGACGGCGGTGATGTACTTCTGGCTGGCCTCGTCGATGCGCCGCCCCAGCGCCGCGAAGTCGGAGACCGCGCGGCGGGCGGCCGGGGAGTCGTCGACGGCCGTGATGGTCTCGATCGAGATCCGCAGGTCGCGCTGGGCGGTGTCGAGCTCGTAGAACGCCGCCGCGGCGGCGTCCTTGGCGGCCTGCGCCTCGGCCCGGTGCTCCTCGGACCGCCCGCCGAACCAGCGCCGGGTGCCGCCCCCCGCGAAGGCCGCGGGCAGCGCGAGGGCGGCCAGCAGGGGCAGGGCGACGAGCGTGAGCACGTCACGGGCGGTGCCGGACGTCGGGCGTGTCGGTGAGGTCGCCCGCGTTTGCGGGACCGGCGGGACCGGCGGGACCGGCGGCATCAAGGGGATCCGTGGGCGCCCTTGCCGGAGCCCGAGATTGCCCTTACCCGGGAGGCCGAAGCGCCCCCGGAGGCCGAGAAGGTCCCGGAGGCCCCAGGGACGTGCAGGGCGTGCAGGGCGTGCTGGGCGTGCTGGGCGCGCATGCTGTGCAGGCTGTGCTGGGCGCGCAGGCCGCGTGGGTCCCGAGAACGGCGAATACGGCCGCGAAGGTGTCGCCGTCACATCCCTCTCCCGTGCTGTCATCCGCCTTGCCCGGCTGTCATTCTCCCACCGGTTGAAGACGAACACACGGGCCGATCAGTTCGCTGTTCGTACCGTGATCTTTCCGTCGTCGGTGTGCGCGGAGACCCGGTGGGAGCTGGAACCGTCGCGCGGCACGTCCACGTGGACCGAGCCGTCGCCGCTCGCGGCCGTCACCCGGTAGCCGGCCCGGGGCAGCACGATCGAGACGGAACCGTCGCCGCTGCGGGAGTCCACCAGGTCCGGCACGGTGCCGAGTTCGAGCCGGATCGACCCGTCGTCGGTACGGGCCCGCACCCTGCGGGTGTCCACGCCGACGGCCCGGATGGAGCCGTCGCCGCTGCGCAGATCCAGTGCGCCCGAGGAGTCGCTGACGTGTACCGAGCCGTCGGCCGTACGGATGCTCAGCGCCTCCGCGAAGCCCTTCGCGCTGACCCGCCCGTCCCCGTCCTCGACCTTGACGGCCACCCCGCGCGGCACGACGATCCGGTGCCGGGCCGAGCAGTCGGCGACGACGCCCGAGCACTTCATCCGCAGCACCAGCCGGTCCCCGTCCTTCATGGCCCAGGTGACCCGGGGGTCTCCGCCCAGGGCGACGTGCCCCTGGAACCACCGGGTGACCTGGACTTCACCGGCCTTCGCGGAGTCCGACGCCACGACATCGAGCGCGGAGTCGTCGGAGTCGACGGTCAGGACCCGCCCGTGCAGCCCGAAGGACCGCTGCTCGGGCTCCTTGTCGTCCCCGGCGGAAGCCCCACACGCACCGACCGTGGCGACGAGCCCGACCGCGAGGGCGGTGAGAGCGGCGGCGCGGGTACGGTTCCGGCTCCCGCCGATGCCGCGATGACGTGTACTGGCCATGTCGATCTCCCCCTGGATACCGGTCTGCGATCACGTGCATGCCTGAACGCCTGGACGCCTCGCCCCTCGCCCGAGCGGGCCGCCGAAGCCTCTTCGACGGTATGCACGCACGAAGCCCGGATCGATCCGGCCCGCTCCCGAATGAGAGGTGGGGATAACCCCCGCCCGGCGCCCCCTGACCGCTCCCCGACGAGCCCCCACCCGCAGAACCCCATGTGCTCCCTCGCCACGGCCCACCTCTGCCCCTGCCGCTGCCCCTGCCTGGCCACCAACTCGCCCGATACGGGTTTGCGGGGCATCCCCCCGGGCGATGTAGGCTGTCGACTCGTCCTGGGCGCGTAGCTCAGTGGTAGAGCGCCGCCCTTACAAGGCGGATGTCGGCGGTTCGAAACCGTCCGCGCCCACCAGGACAAAGACCCCCAGCCGATCATGGCTGGGGGTCTTTGTCATCCAGACCTGACATCAGCGGATCTTGCCTGGATCGCAGCCGACCGCGGACTGGCCGCAGCCGGGCAACCCGGCTGTGACCGGTTCCCTCTTCCGGTCCGTGGGTCACTGCCTTTTGACGACTGAGCTTCGACTCCGCCGTGGAAGAGCACCCCAGGAGTGCGCAGCGCGGTAGGACTTTCTCTACTTGATCAAGCCCCGGCTCCGCTCCGCTCCGCGCGACGCTCCTGCCTTCGGCCCGCTCCGCGCGGGCTGCGCCGACGGCGCCCACAGGTGGATAAGGCCCGGAGGCCATGAGTCGGGCACCACGTAGCGCGGCCACGGTCAGAACGAGCCTCCGGCGGGGGCGCTCAGGCTCCGAGATGGCGGGGGCGCCGTTCGCGGGTGCCGACCGAGTGTGGCGTGTGTGGGGTGCTCCCACCCCGCCCGCCGTCGACCCAGGCAGAGCCGAGCAGTCGCGGCCCAGGGCGTCAAGGTCGTTCGTCCGGCAGGGCGCTCCACCTTGACACCCTGAACCATGCCCGCTCCACGGTGTGTGGGTCGACGGCAGACGGGATGGGAGCTGGGGTAGGTGTGTGGTTGAGCTGGTCAGGCGAGGGACGACCGGATCCGGTCGATGGCGCGCAGAACCTCATCTCTGTTCTTCGCGCTCTTGATCCAGGTTGGTAGCCGCGCGACGAGGGTCATCTTTTTTACTTGCGCGTCCCATGGTGCTCGTTCACGCAACGGTGCCTGTACGAACTTCCGGATCAGTTCCAGGTGTTCCGGGTTGTAGGCCCACAGCCAGCCGTGTCGCGTCTCTGTCTGCAACCACAGCGGCAGACCGAAGTAGGGATCTGTCGCTTCGCCTCGCCCTCGGAAGAGGCGGAACCCTCCCCCAGCAGCCTCTCGTGACAGACCGCATGCCCTACAGACGAGACGGCGGCGCGCGAACACCGAGGGAACAGCGTCCTCAGCCGCAGGCGCCACCGGGGCAACGTGTGCAATCCCAGCGCACTTCGGACAGCTCACGAGCACATGATCAATGAAGTGGTACTTCGTGTGCTGGGCATCTCGGAACCGCTGTGGCGAGAGCATGCCGCCAGTATGCGATCCCTCTGCCTGACCATGCTCATGCACGGAAGAACCGTGCCCCTTCCGTGCCCGGTCAGGCGGGGAATCGCGGGGAACCACGGTCGCTCGCGGCGACAGGACCGAAGAGAGCCCCCGACCGATCCTGCTGGTCAGAGGCTCTCCACCACTGCAGTGGGCGTGGGATTCGAACCCACGGTGACTCGCGCCACGACGGATTTCAAGACTGCTCCGCCCGAGGCGACCCGTCGCCGACACCTCCGTATAGCCCCCACTCGTCAAGGCCGGAGTAGATCAGCGCAGTACGCCCCCCTGGAGAGGACAAGCATCGCGCCTCGCCTGTGTAGATCGCGACCAGCGAATCCGCACCGCGCCACCAGTTGTCAGCGAGGCCCTGTACCTCCAGGACCGGTTCCATGGCATCAAGTTCGATGCCATCGACGTCATCGCCCGTGATCTTCGTGATCTGTTTGGCCCACATCGACGCGTGATGAGTCAGCGCGACCGCCTCGATCCACCCTTCGATACTCGCGTGCAACGGCGCCCAGCTGTCCGCGTGGATCCCGAACTCACCGGCCGGACCGATCATGAATGCGTAAGGAACGGCGGTCCGCTGTGTGCCGGCCTCGAACCACCAGCCCTCGGAGGACGTTCCTTCGGGGGAGTCAGCGTCGAAGTACTTCGGCCCTCCGTCGTACTGGGAGGCCGGCGGTAGGAGCAGGCCGCCCCAGTGCTCCTGATAGGCCGCCATGCGGTCAACGACATCCTCTGGGATTCCCCGATCAAGCCACCACTGCCTGTGCTGCTCGACAGACCGGGTATCGACCCTGATGCCGTGTACAGCGACAAAGCTGCGAGCCCGCCGAGTCAGCCCGCCGGGAACATCCTTGATGAGGTTGAGATCCACCAGGGGGACGCTACCCGTACAGCAGCGGTGTACCGCGATCCCAGCGCCCGCCCGCGATGGGCAGCGGTGGCCATGGGCTCAACTTCGGCCGACATGACCGTGCCCGACCGTTCTCTCTAGAGCTACGGATCAGAAGGCCGCGTGCCACATCGTGCGGTCAACCACGGTCAATGACGGCTCGCCACAGTAGAGATGCGCCGTGCACCTGGGCAGCAGGTATAGCCGAAGCGACCTGGGGAAGTGCGCTGCCGGCCACGTCCGCCCTTTCAAGGCGGATGTCGGCGGTTCGAAACCGTCCGCGCCCACCAGGGAAAGGCCCCCAGCCGATCATGGCTGGGGGTCTTTGTCATCCAGACCTGACATCAGCGGATCTTGCCTGGATCGCAGCCGACCGCGGACTGGCCGCAGCCGGGCAACCCGGCTGTGACCGGTTCCCTCTTCCGGTCCGTGGGTCACTGCCTTTTGACGACTGAGCTTCGACTCCGCCGTGGAAGAGCACCCCAGGAGTGCGCAGCGCGGTAGGACTTTCTCTACTTGATCAAGCCCCGGCTCCGCTCCGCTCCGCGCGGGCTGCGCCGCCGCGCCCTGAGATGGGTTGGCCGGCGGCATCAGGTCAGAACCCGTCGTGGCTGAGACTGCCCGACTCGCCGGAAGCTTAAGGGGCCATGATCACTCGCCCCATGGCAGCTCCCGCCCAAAGCCGTTCCACCGACCGCGCGCTACCGTGCATCCAGGGGGTGGGCATGAACGACCGGGATCTGCTCGAATTCGAGCCGATGTGGACCACTGAACGTGATCGCTGGGAGCCTTGGCACACGGGCCTGGGCTACCTGCCGATCTTGAAAGGTGATCCACCGATGGCCGAAGCCATCTGCGATGACGACCTGGCAGACCAAGTGATCGCGAGAATGCTCGCTGCAGGCGTCACAGTCGTAGAACTACCTGACTAGGGGCCGTGCTCCTCGCGTGCCCGTTCGGGCGGGGAAGCACGGGGAACCGCAGTCGCCGTCAGGCACCGAGCCGCAAAACGGCCCTTGACCGTGTCACCTGGTCAAGCGCCGTTTCTGCTGGCGGTGGGTGTGGGACTTGGACCCGCGGTGACTCGCGCCATGACGGTTTTCAAGACCGTGTACGGATCGACGCTCCCAAGGCGTCGAGTGCGCCCACGGCCGTGTGGATATGAGCCGGGCCGCGACGCAATCGTTCTCCCGCACACCACCAGAACAGTCGCTCCTGTGCATCCTCCCTTGGATGCATGCCCAGGCCATGCTCGGGGCACAGGGGCCACGCCTGCCACAGAAGCTCTATGACGGTCTCCTGCGCGGCATCGGCGACGCTCGCCAGTGCAGAGGCAAGGCTGTCCTGTGAGTCCGGGTCCAGGTGATTGCCGTGCCACTCGCCGTTGGCCATGGCGACGTAGACGTTCTCCGGCTCATCCGCATCGTAGGACGGAAGGGCCAGTAGTTGCAGGGGTTCCAGCTGGGGAAGCGTCACCGCCAGGTCCCGGTTCAGAAGGGCGAGAGCCTGGTCCCACACGGGGTATTCGCCCGGCGAGACGCGGCGAGGCTCGGGGGGGTCGAAAAGAGCGCACATGCGCACCATCCTCCGCCACACCAGGGACAGCCCCGATCGTTCAACAGCGCCGCCCCCTGCAAAAAGCGCGTGTGGCGGCTGACATCAGCGGCTGACACCAACAAGCACGAACAGCAGCATCGGCGGTGGACCTCAGTGGACGATCGGCCGAGGCGCAGGCCAGGTTGACCGATGTCGACAGCCCCTGTGATCGACCTGATGAGGAAGCGGACCTAGCGCAAAGCGTCCGTGTGCAGCCCGGATCAGTCTTCGGCGTCGTGGTAGTAGACCGTAAGGCTTGGCCGATAGCCGTCCGCGGTGATCTCCGTATGCATGACGAGATCCTGAACCTCGACCGAGCCAAGGCCTTCGATGGAGTCTGCGACTCTACGGAGCAGCGCAGGCACATCACCCTGCCCGGTTCCCTCCGGGTTGGCCTGGGAGAAGTGTTTGATCGTCCACGGTTCCATGTGCTGATGATCGCGCAAGCGCCAGCCGTCGATGCTGTTCCGTCCAGGCGGACCATCTAGGGGTGCTGTACAGCGGCGAAGTACAGCAACCTCCGCGCTTCCGAACGACCGTCACCAGGCCCAAGCAGCCGAATGACGTGCCTGTCAGACCTCAGAGGGGCAGGGGCTCGGGTTGATCCTCTTCGTTAGTGGCGCTGTGCTTCAGATCCTCGGGACGCCACGCCAAGGGAGCCGGGCTTCTGACATCAAGGGCTGACACCAACAGCCCCCAACTGCACCGGGGACATGCATCCGATCTACCGGACTCGTGGACCGGTACGGTCGTCAACGCCGGACCGCTTCCATCGGTCTGAACTCGGCGAACCAATGCGGCCAGAGCGCGTGTTGTTCAGCGCAGTGAGCGGCGTTCGTCCACACGGCGTTGTGGGTCTCCCAGGAACGTGCCGGGCTCCGTGGAGCCGTAGAAGATGTTGAACGTCTCCAGTCGGTACGACCATTCACCGCCGCAGCTCCCTACCAACCGGTAGTTGATCTGCCACTGCAGCCACTGACCGGGAGCCAGGCGAACGGCAGGCGGGCGTCGGTTGCGTCGAGGCATGCCGAACATGGTCACCTCTGGTGGATCCACGCGCAGGAGCCCGTCCATCTCGCGAAGGACTGTCCCGGGACTCGAGAGATCCCGCACCCGCATGCGAGGCGCGAAGGCTTCGGACTCCCGCATGGCGACCTCGTGCAGGGCAGAACTCAACCCCTGAGGCAGCAAGAAGGCCGTCGGAGCGGCGTTCCTCCGGGCAGCTTCAGCGCCGCCGCGTGACTTCTTGGTCCACGACGTGAGTACCCGCTGAACGACAGCATCCATGGGCTCGATCATCAGGCAGGACATGTCGCCGCGGCCACGGGGTTACCCGCCCGGGCCGGTCTCCTTCTCGGTGCTCGCGCCTGATCCGTTCTTATCTAGGTCAGGATCTGACCTCTATGGCTCATAGCGTTCTTCTTGTCCGGCGGAACGTGAACCATGGAAGGCAGCGATCATGAGTGAGACCGTGACTGGCGACGAACTGGCGACCTGCGACCCGGCCGAGGAGCCGAGCGTCAGTGGTGAGCGTGCCGACCTGTTGGACGTACTGGCCAAGCATCGGCGCTTCCTGATCTTCACCACCCGGGACCTCACCGACGAGCAGGCCGGGATTCGGACCACCGCCAGTCAGCTGTGTCTGGGCGGCCTGGTCAAGCATGTCACCTCGGTCGAGCGGTCCTGGGCGCAGTTCATCCTGGACGGGCCGTCCGCGATGCCCGACTTCACCAACATGACCGAGGCCGACTGGGCCCGGCGGGCCGACGAGTTCCGGATGCTGCCCGGTGAGACGCTGGCCGGCGTCCTCGCCGACTACGCCGAAGTGGCCCGTCGGACAGACGAGTTGGTTGCCTCCCTGCCCGACCTGGGCGCCACGCAACCGCTGCCGGAGGCCCCGTGGTCCGAGCCGGGTGGGCGATGGTCGGCCCGCCGCGCGCTCATGCACATCATCGCCGAGACGGCCCAGCACGCCGGTCACGCCGACATCATCCGCGAGTCCCTGGACGGCGCCAAGACCATGGGGTAGGTGGCGGCGTTCGGTGGGTCGTATCGATCCCAAGGCCCCAAGGCCCCAAGGCCTCAAGACCCCAAGCGGTTGGGCGGGCGACCGACGTCTACGGGAGCGGACCTCGACGGTCGGAAGCGTCCGCTCCCGGTCACCTCATGCCGCGTGCGATCCGTCTCCGGGCTATTCCTCCTGGGCCGGTGTGCCTCGGCCTATGGTCATCGACCAGCGCACGCCCGACGGGGCCTGGACGGATACGACTCCGGCGCGGTCCGCGCCTTTGACCGCCACCTCGTTGTAGGTGGTGTTCACCTCGTCTGCGACGCAGTCCAGCGGGAACGAGACCTTGACGGACTGCACCGCGACCTTGATCGTCCCCGTGCCCCGACAGTTCACCGCGACGATCAGCGCGTCGCTCTTCCTGCCCTCGCTGAACGCGATACTGGCACTCCCGCTGGTCACGTCCTGGTGGCCGGCGAGCGTTTCGTCGCTGTCCAGCCCCGGGGGCTTCTGGGCGGGAGGCTCAGTGGTGCTCGGCGGGGTGGCGACGGCTGCGCCTGGCCCGGACGAGTGCGTGGGCCGGCTGGGCCGCCCGGCATCGGTGTGATCCGACGTGCAGGCAGCGACCGTGAGGAGCGCGGCGGCGCACGCGACGCCCAGCCCCACGGTTGTTCGGTGCGACAAGTGACGGCTCCTGGGTGGTCCGACGGATGCGGTGCGGCATGTAGTCGGGCACGTTTCCGTTGTCGCCCCTGCCGCAGTCGACGTACCCCTCCCGGCGCGCGTGCACGCGCGAACTCGCCTGCTCTCTGGGCCAGTTGCATCGCATGGGGCGGCGAAGGGGCGCAACCACGGCAACCCCTCACGCCGTCAGTGTTCTTGCCCGGCCCTGGCCGTACCCGAGCTTGTCACCGTAGATCGCTACGATGCGCGCGGCTCCGCGCCCCATGAGGCGCGGAAACGTTTCCGAGGGGGATACCTGTGCTCGTCCTGTCCATTCTGCTGCTCATAACTGCCTTGGTTCTCTTCTTCGTCGGCCGCGGCCGCACCGCCGCGGGCAACTGGAAGCTCGGCGCGGTGCTCAGTGCCGTGGCGGGCCTGTTGGCGGGTCTCTTCGCCTGCGTCCATGTCGTGAGCGCCTCCGAGGTCGGCGTGCCGGTGACGTTCGGCAAGACCGGTACCCCGTTGGTCTCGGGCATCCACTTCAAGTCCCCGTTCACCGACGTCACGTCCTTCTCCACCCGTCCGGTGGATCTCGACCTCAACGGCAAGGACGTCGTCGAGGTCCGTTCCTCCCAGGGCGGTGTGCTCTACGCGGACGTCACCATCAAGTGGGCCGTGGCGCCGACCAAGGCGGTCGAGCTGTACCGGCTGGCGGGCAGCGAGGACGCGGTCGAGGAGCGGCTGGTGCTGCCGGACAGCCGCGAGATCATCCGCAACGTCTTCGCCAAGCACACCAGCGAGGAGGGGTACGCGTCCGCGCGCGAGCAGATCAGCTCGGAGATCGCCGCCCTCGTCAAGGAACGCCTGGCGCCCCGCGGCATCGACGTCACCTCCGTCAACCTGCGCAATGTGAGGCCTTCCTCGAAGCTGCAGGACCAGATCGACAAGAAGATCCAGCAGGAGCAGGCCACCGAGCGGGCCACCGAGGCCGCGCGTACGGCGAAGGCGGAGGCGGAGCGCAAGCGGATCGAGGCGGAGGGCATCGCCCGCGCCAACAAGATCATCGAGCAGTCGCTGAGCGACAAGGTGCTGTACAACCAGTGCCTCGAGGCCTACAAGGAAGCCGCGAAGGCCAACCCGGTGTACGCGGTGCCGTGCGGTACGGACTCGAGCGGAACGCCGGTCATCGTGGACGGCCGCAAGAAGTGACGCCACCGCGGGCATCACTGCTTGCCTAGCCTTCAGGACGACACGACACGACACGACGCGACACGACACGGGCCCAGGTCAACCGGCGCGAGCAGCCGGGTGGCCTGGGCCTCGTTCTTTCCGACCGCACGCCGCTACGACCGCACGCCGCTACGACCGCACGCCGTTCCAGTCGCACGCCGTTCCGGCCCACCTCCGCGGGTGGCGCCGGCGACGACCAACGCAGCATCGGCCAAGGGCGCTCCCCGGGGCCGATACCCGTTCAGCGGGTCAGGGCCACCAGCCCGACGATCGTCAACCCGGGAGGGGGCTCCCGCGCAGAAGATCCCTCAGGCAGGGATCATGACTCACCGTACCTGTACCGACACCATCCGCTCGCCCCTTTCCTTGAAAGGTCATCTATCGGGCGGTACGCGGCTAACGTCAGCGCCCTCACGGCCCCTGCCCCTCGCGATGCGCGAGCGCCCCTTCATGGCGGCGAGCGGGGCCATGCGCGCAGGGGAGCGCGCAGTGACAAGCAGCAAAGGGGGGCCATTTCGTGGCACGCAATCAGAGACCTGGGCCGACGGCGGAGGACGGGAAGAACGCTCGACTCGGCTGCGGCATCGTGCTCGCCGCGCTTCTGGTGGTCGGCGGATGCAACGCCCTGATCGACGACAACGACAGTGACGCGTCGTCCAGTTCGTCGTCCTCGTCGTCTGTGTACGACGGGTCGTCCGGCTCTGGCGACGAGGCGGACATCGTCACGGTCGGGGACTTCGTCGGCATGGAGCTCCAGGCGGCCCAGGACGCCGCGCAGGGCGCCGGTATCTACGACCTGGACTCGACCGACGCCACCGGCCAGGGCCGTATGCAGCTCCTGGACCGCAACTGGACGGTCTGCGCCCAGACGCCCGCGGCCGGCGACACGATGAGCACCGACGACACGCTGACGTTCGACACCGTCAAGTCCAGCGAGGGCGAGACCTGCGACGACCTCGCGGGGGCGGACGGCACTGGTGACGACTACGGCGAAGCCGGCACCGCCGATGTCTCCGGCGCGGAGGACGCCTATGGCGACGACAGTTCGTCCGCCGCCGCCGGTGCCGCGAGCGACGACGGCGACAACTCCTCCGGCGACGGCGCGGGTTCTTCGGCGGGCGGCTCCGACGCGTCCGACAGCGATCCCGGTGACTCCCGTGCCTCCACGTCCTCGGGCGGCTCGCAGCAGGCCCCCGCCGGCGCCACCGCCCTGTGCGACGACGGTACGTACAGCTACTCCGCGCACCGACGGGGTACGTGCTCGCATCACGGGGGCGTGGCCGACTGGCTTGCCGGCGCGCCCTCGTAGAGAAAGCCGCATCGCCTACGAGGGCTCGTCGTCCGTGTGCTTCAGGCGCATCCGGGCGTCGACCTTCTCCGGAGGGGCTATCTCCGACCAGAACCGGTGGCCGGAGACGAACACGGTGAGTTCGAGCTCGCGTCGGCGGAGTTTCTCGACCTCGGCCTGTTCGTCGTCGGTCCAGCCGGGGGAGGCCGGGCGCTCCACCTTGCGCCAGCCGCCGGTGTCGCTGAAGCCGTCCAGGGGCTCCACCGACCAGGGGAGTCGTTTCAGCAGGGCCAGCAGCTCGGCCCGGACCTGGTGCAGCTCCTCCTGACCGGCGAGGAGGTCACTTGGAAAGTCATAGGTCGCAGCCACACGGCAATGCTACGCCTGTTCGATTTTGTGGTGCGAGTTCCTTCCGGGACTTCACGCGAACGGGTGTTCCGAACGGGAGTTCGAAAGTGAACAAGATAGGCAGGTTGGACTGCGCAGTTTGAACTGGACAGTTTGAGCTGGGCGATTTACGGTGGGCGCATGGATCACAGCGGCAACCCGCCGAACGAAGCGGGCGTATCGGATTCCGCGGCGCGTGCCGCGCAGGATCTGCGCGTCGCGTTCAGCCTGCTCAGGCGGCGGATCCGCGAGGTTTCCGAGACGCGGGACCCCGCACAGGGTCCGGCGCAGGGGTCGGCTCAAGATCCGGCTCAGGACCCGGCGCAGGACCTCACCCCCTCCCAGATCTCCGCGCTCACGCTGGTGAGCAAGAGCGGGGCCGCCACGGCCAGCGCGCTGGCGGCGGTCGAAGGGGTGCGCCCGCAGTCGATGGCCGCCACGCTCGCGGCCCTCGACCAGTTCGGGCTCATCCAGCGCAACCCCGACCCCGGGGACGGCCGGCGTCAGCTCGTGACGCTCACGGACGCCGGGCGCGAGCGCGTCGAAGGCACCCGGCAGGCCCGTTCGGAGTGGCTCGCCCGGGCCTTCGAGGAGCGCTGCACGGAGGACGAGCGGCAGACCGTCATCGCGGCGATGGCGCTGCTGGAACGGCTCACCCGCTCGTGATACCCACGCTCCGCGACTGGGTCCAGCACCGGCTCACCCCCACGCGTCACCGCCCGCCCGACCGGTTCGACCGTCGGCTGATCGCCCCGATGGTCCTCGGGACCGTACTGAACCCCGTCAACTCCTCCATGATCGCCGTGGCGCTGGTGCCCATCGGCAGGGCGCTCGGCGCGTCCCCGGCGGACACCGCGTGGCTGGTCTCCGGGCTCTATCTCGCCACCGCCGTCGGGCAGCCCGTCATCGGACGGCTCGTCGACCTGTACGGACCACGCCGCCTGTACCTCATCGGTACGGCCATGGTGGGCGTCGCCGGACTCCTGGGCGCCCTCTCCCCGAACCTCGGCGTGCTCGTCGCCGCCCGGGTGCTGCTCGGATTCGGCACCTCGGCCGCGTACCCCGCCGCCATGAACCTGACCCGCAGCGAGGCGGAGCGCACCGGGCAGAGCAGCCCGGCCGGCGTGCTGACCGCGCTCGCCGTCTCCGCGCAGACCGTCGCCGTGGTCGGGCCCACCCTGGGCGGCCTGCTCATCGGCGTCGGCGGCTGGCGCACCATCTTCCTCGTCAATGTGCCGCTGTCCCTGGCCTGTCTGGTCCTCGGAGCCCTGCGGCTGCCGAAGGCCGCGAAGCCCGCGACGACGGCCCGCCCCGCCGACTCCGCCGACCCGGAGGCGTCCCGGCCGTCCGCGTCCGGCGCGCGCGGTGTCGACCTCGTCGGCATGGCCCTGTTCACCGCCCTGCTCGTCTCGCTGATGCTGTTCCTGATGAGACCGCGGGCCGCGGACTGGTACCTGCCGGTGCTCGCGCTCGCCGCCGGGACCGCCTTCGCGCGGTGGGAACTCCGGGTCCCCGCCCCGTTCGTCGACCTGCGGGTGCTCGGCGGCAACGCACCCATGCTGGCCACCTTCCTGCGCCAGTTCCTCAGCTACACCACCGCCTACGCCTTCCTCTACGGGTTCACGCAGTGGATGGAGGAGGGGCGCGGGCTGCACGCGGCCGGCGCCGGACTGGTCCTGCTGCCGCTGTCGTTGAGCGGACTCGTCGTCTCCGGCCTGACCGGACGGCGGGAGTCCGTCCGCGGCAAGTTGGTGGTCGGCAGTCTCGTCCAGGTCGCCGGGTGTCTGGCGATGCTGACCCTGGACGCGGGCAGCGCGATCTGGGCCCTCGCCGCCGTCGGCGCGCTGATGGGTGTGCCCCAGGGACTCAATGGCCTGGCCAATCAGAACGCCCTCTACCGGCAGGCCGACCCCGCCCGGATCGGCTCGGCCGCCGGGCTGCTGCGCACGTTCATGTACCTCGGCGCGATGGCCGCCTCCGCCGCCGACGCCGCCTTCTTCACGCACGGCGCCGACACCGGCGGCCTGCACCACCTGGCCCTCTTCATGCTCGCCGGAGCCGTACTGCTCCTGGCGGTGACCCTCATCGACCGATCCCTTCGCGATCCCACCCCCCGAAAGGCCTGACCATGGCAGTCACCACGCTCGACCCCCGCACCGCGCTCGTCCTCATCGACCTTCAGCACGGCATCGTCGGGAACCCGGCCGTCGCCCCGCACACCGGCGCCGACGTCGTGGAGCGCTCCGTCCGGCTCGCGGACGCGTTCCGCGGCCACGACCTCCCGGTCGTCCTCGTCCGGGTCACCGCCGCCGCCGACGGTGCCGACGCCGTACGCGGCCGGATCGACGGCCCGAGCCGCGCCCGCACGTTCCCCGAGGGCTGGGACGTCATCGTCGACGACCTGACCGGGCACCCCGAGGACATCCACGTGACCAAGCGGAACTGGGGCGCCTTCTACGGCACCGACCTCGACCTGCACCTGCGCCGCCGCGGGATCACCCAGATCGTGCTGGCCGGCATCGCCACCAGCATCGGCGTCGAGTCCTCGGCACGCGCCGCCCACGAGCACGGCTACCACGTCACCCTCGCCACCGACGCGATGTCCGACCTCGACGCCGAGACGCACCGCAACAGCGTCGAGCGGATCTTCCCCCGCCTCGGCGAGACCGGCACGACCGAGGAGATCGTCGAGCTGCTCGACAAGACCCGGGTCTGACCGGCCAACTCGCCGGGCCCGCGAGTACCTTGGGGCCGTGACCTTGGATGATCTTCGCGTGTTCGTCGCCGTCTGCCGGGCCGGAAGCCTCAGTGCCGTGGCCCGGGAACTGGGCTGCACGCAGTCGGCGGTGAGCCAGCACGTCCGCCGGCTGGAACGCGAGGTCGGGCTCGGACTCGTCGAACGGCAGGCCCGGGGCGTGGTGCCCACCCGCGCCGGGCGGCTCCTCGAACGGGCCGCCGCCGACGGCATCGCGGGTCTCGACCTCGCACTCCGCGGGCTCGACGAACTGGCACGCGGGGGCGGCGGTACGGTGCGGATCGCCACCGGCGGCACCACCGTGCGGCACTTCATGGCCGAGGCCGTGGTCGAGTTCCGGGGGCGGTACCCCAAGGTCAGCCTGGAGTTCCAGACCGAGAACTCCAGCCGGAGCTGCTTCGACGCGCTCGCCGACCACGGACTCGACCTCGCCTGGGTCACCCTCGGCCCACCCGTGCGCGGGGTCGAGCAGCGGGCCGTGGTCGAACTCCCCTGGGTGCTCGCCGTGCACGCCGACGACGAACTCGCCGCGCGGGAACGGATCGAGGCGGAGGAACTGGCCGGACTGCGGATCGTGGGACTTCCCGAGCGGTCCACCTCTCGCGCCCATCTCGACTCCGCCTACCGGGAGTTGGGGATACCGGCGAGCACCTCCGACACCAGCGTCGCCGACTGGGACACCGCGATCCTGCTCGCCGAACTCGGCCTCGGCCACGCCGTGGTCCCGGCCCTGCCCGGTCTGCCCGGGCCCGGCCACCCCCGCCTGCGCTTCCTCCCCGTACCGGCCCTGCCGCCGCTCGCCGTCGGCTGGGCGGTCCGCCGCTGGGACGCTCTGTCACCCGCGGCGCACGCCTTCGCCGACACGGTGGCCCGGCACTGCTCGGACCCCGGCACGGCGGCGGGGGACTGACCCCGGCCCGGTGCCGAGGACCGGCACCGACTCCGGCCCCGTGACGCTCGTACGCGGTCGGGCGAGCACCCGTACCCAGCCGGGCGAACACCCTTGTACAGCCGGGCGGTTCGGGCCGGGTCCAGGGGAGCCGGACCCGGCACGTCGACCCTCAGCTCCCCGTCCCGGCGGGCGGCGTCAGATACCGGACCAGTTCGCCCGCCACCGGGGCCGGCACCCCGGTCCGCTCCGCCGCGCGCAGCAACGCGCCGCCGATCGCGTCGAGTTCGAGGGTGCGGCCCGCCTCGGCGTTCCGCTGCATCGAGGACCTGGTGGCCGCCGGGAAGGCGTCGTAACGGGCCAGAGCGGTCGCCGGATCGGTGGCGGCTCCGCACGCGCGGCCCACCGCGGCCGTCTCCTCCACGAGAGCGGTCAACTCCGCGCGGTGCAGCGTGCGTACGTCGCCCACGGGCACCCCGTACCGGGTCGTCAGCAGGGCGAACGGCGCGAGGAACGCCATCTTCGCCCAGAGTGTCGCCGACTCGTCGTCCCGGACCCGGGCGTGCAGTCCGGCCCACTCCAGCGCCCCGGCGAACGCCTCCACCCGCGCCCGCGGTGCCGTGTCGGCGGTCAGGTCGAGTTCGGCGAACGGGCTGCCGTGCTCGATCACTCCCGGGGCGATCCGCGTCGACTCCACGCGGATCACCGCGGGGGCCACCTGCCCGGGGCGGTAGCGCTCGCGCAGCAGCGCCGGGTGCTCGACACCGTTCAGGAGCGGGACGACCAGTCCGTCCTCGCCCAGGGCCTTCGCCGGAAGACGCTCCAGCGCGGCCTCCAGTGCCGTCGCCTTGACCGCGATCAGGCACACGTCGGCCGGCTCGCGCAGTTCGGTGTCCGCCTCCACCCGCGCCGTGAAATCGCCGAAGTGCCCGCTGCGCACCTCGATGCCGTCCGCGGCCAGCTTCCGCGCGGTCTCGTCCCCGGCGAGGCAGACGACCCGGTGGCCGGCACGGGACAGGAGTGCCGCGAGCAGCCCGCCGACCCCGCCCGGACCCAGTACGGCCACTGTCAGCACGTCGTTCGCCATAGATCCTCGCTCCTCTCCACGGGCCCCCGGAACGGGCCCCGGAGATGGTCACAAGACGCGGCGACCCGAGTCAATCCTCGGAGAACCTTGCCGAACTCCAAGTGATCGCTCGGGTGTTGTGCGGATCGGGCCGCGCGGGGCCGCTACGGCACCCGTACCGAGGCCCCGGGCTCCGGCAGCCGCAGCCGGTCCGTGAGACCCGCCCGCGCGAACGCCTTCGCCAGCGTCGGACCGTCCTGCGTGAAGTGACCCCAGTGCTCGAAGTGCAGCGGGACCACGCGGACGGCGCCCAGGATCTCCGCGGCCCGTGCCGCGTCCTCGCTGGTCAGGGTGAGCGGGGCGTCCGGCACCAGCGGGGTGCGCGCCGCGCCTGCGAAAAGCACGGCCACATCGAAGGGGCCCTCCCGGTCCGCGATCTCCCGTACGACGTCCAGGGACGCGTTGTCACCGCTCACGTACACCTTGGGCAGCCCCTCCCCGGACAGCACGAAGCCGGTCACCTCGCCCACGAGGGGCAGCGAGCCGTCGGGCCCGTGCTGCGCCGGAACGGCCGTCACGCGCAGGGTTCCGCCGTCCGGACGCGCCAGTTCGGCGGACTCCCAGGGGCCGAGGGCGCGAACGGGGGCGCCGATCCGCTCGTACGCCGATGCCGTCGACAGGGCCACCGGGGCGCCCTGGAGAAACTCGCGCCCGGACGCGTCCAGGTTGTCGGGGTGCTGGTCGTGCGAGAGCAGGACGGCGTCGACCGGGCCGATCCGCTCGGCCGGGAGCGCGGGTCCCGCGGTCTTCACCAGCTTCCGCGAACCGACGGGGTACTCGCCGGGGGCGTCGAAGGTCGGATCGGTCAGGAGCCGCAGGCCGCCGATCGCGATGACGGCGGTGGGGCCGCCGACGTAGGTGATCTCCACTGAGGTCATGTTCCGCTCAATCCGCCGGGCCGGTGACGGTATTCCCCGGCCCGGGCGGGCCGCCTTCCGCGAGCGGTGACCACGACGGCGCCGAACGCGCGAGACTGGACCCATGTGCCGCAGCATCAAGACACTTCGTCCGCCCGCGATCCCCGAGGAAGCGACCGAGGAGGAGATCCGCGCCGCCGCTCTGCAGTACGTCCGCAAGGTGTCCGGGTTCCGTGCCCCGGCCGCCCACAACCGTGAGGCCTTCGACCGCGCCGTCGAGGCGGTCGCGGCGGCCACGGCCGAACTGCTGGACCACCTGGAGGTGCGTGGGGCGGCGGCCCAGCGCGCCGGATGACGGACCGGACGGTCGGCCCGGCGCACGGTCGTGGGCGTCGTCCGAAGGCGGGCGTGCCCGTGGACCTCGCGTGAGGGCGCCCGTCACCCGTCCACCCGAACGCGCTCTGAGCCGTACGTGCGTCGGTACGGGCGTACGGAGGTCGGTGTGCCCGCGTGGCGTCCCCGTGTGCCCGTGTGCCGTCACGGGCCCCGGGCCAGGGGCTCAGGCGCCCGCTTCCCGCTCCCGCACGGCGGGACGGCGTACGACGTAGGCCGCGCCCGCACCCGCGATGAACAGGGCCCCGACCGAGACGGCCGCCGTGAGCCATGTGGCGCCCAGCCACTGGCCGCCGTAGTAGCCGAGGGCGACGCTGTAGCCGGCCCAGGCCAGGCCGGCGAGGACCGACCAGGGCAGGAAGTCGCGGACCCGGCGGTGCGCGGCGCCCGCGCCGAGCGAGACCACCGAGCGGCCGGCCGGAGCGAAACGGGCCACGATCACGAGCACGCCGCCGCCGCTCGCCAGGACCTGGCCGAGACGTTCCTGCGCCCGCGTCAGGCGGCGGGAGCGGGCGATGGCGCGAACCAGACGGTCGCCACCCCGCCAGGCGACGCGGTACGCCACCAGGTCTCCGAGGACCGAGGCCGTGGCCGCGCAGAGGGTGAGCACCAGGATGTCGGGCACGGAGTGCGGGACGTTGCCGGTCGCCGTGGCGGAGCCGGCCGCGGCCGTCGCCGCCGTGATGACCAGGACTCCACTCGGCAGGACGGGCAGGAAGACATCGAGAACGATGGACACGGCGATCACCGCGTAGATCCATGGGCTGCCTGTCAGCGACCCCACACTCTCCAGCACCGAAACTCTCCCCCGACCACCCCGTGAGCCCGACCCTGCCACTCCTCGCGACGGGGTGGCGTGCGGTCTGTGACCGCCACACAGCGTACGCCGCGGATGGGTCGGATGATCCTCCGGGGACGCATGTGTCGGTGACATCACGTTCACACGCCCGCACGCTCCGGTACGCGGGAGGGCGTCGACGACCGCGTGGAATGGGCCTATTCCGGGGTGATCCGGGACTCCGCCACCGTCGTCAGCCGGGCACCTCCGGCCGCCCGGCCGGGGCCGCCGCCGCGGCCCCGCCGCGCCTGTTCGAGACGCAGGGAGGCCGAACGGCCGCGCAGGGTAAGGGTCATGAGCTGATTGCCGAACCAAGGACCGCCGGTTTTCCGCCAGTCGACCGGCGGCCGCGCGCAACCGCCGTGCCGGGACAGGAGGGTGCCGAGCAGCCGGGCCGGACGGCTCCAGCCGAACCGGAAGCCGAGCCGCACGGAGCGCGGGATGGAGTTGTGCACGGGGGAGCAGGTCAGTTGGAGAACGCGGGCCGAGGGCTGCCGGGCGGGGTCGGCCCAGACCGGATCGGCGACGTAGGCGTGGTGCACGTCCCCCGACAGCACGCACACTGTCGCCGGTGCCCGCTCCGCCGAGCCGACCTCGGCGATCAGCTCCGCCAGTTCCACGAACGACTCCGGGAAGGCCGCCCAGTGCTCCAGGTCGGCCGCGCGGCGCAGCCGCTCGCCGAACCGGGCCCAGCGCCCGCCCCGATCGCCCCGGCACAGGGCGGCGTCCCACGTCTCCACGTGATGGATCAGCGGGGGCAGCAGCCAGGGCAGCGAGGTGCCGATCAGCAGGTGGTCCCGGGATTCGGGCGTCTCCAGGGCCTGCTCGCGCAGCCAGGCCGCCTCCCCGGGATCGAGCATCGCGCGGTCCTTCTCCTCCAGGACGCGGGCCGCGCGGGTGTCGAGCATCAGGACGCGGGTGCGGCCGAAGTCGCGGCGGTAGCTCCAGCGGACCGAGGCGGGGTCGGCGTCGGCCTGGGAGGCGAAGGCGCGCAGCACGTCCGTGCCGTCGGGGGTCTCGCGCACGGCCGCGTACAGCAGGTCGTCGGAGAGCTCGGCGGGGGAGAGGTTGCCGAGGTGCTGGTGGACCCAGTACGACATCAGCCCGCTGAGCACCCGCTCGCGCCACCACGGGGTCGCCCGGATCTCCGTGACCCAGGACGCGCTGGTGTTCCAGTCGTCGATGACGTCGTGGTCGTCGAAGATCATGCAACTCGGCACGGTCGACAGCAGCCAGCGGATCTCGGGGTCGAGCCAGGACTCGTAGTAGAGGCGGGTGTACTCCTCGTAGTCGGCGACCTGGTGGCCCGGGGGGTCCGCGAGACCCCGGCGCGCGGCGATCCAGGCGCGGGTCGCCCCGGACACCTCGTCCGCGTACACCTGGTCGCCCAACAGCAGGAGTACGTCCGGGCGTTCGGCGTCGGGGGCCGAGGCGATCCGGGCGGCGAGGGTGTCCAGCGCGTCGGGGCCCACCGGGTCCTTCTCGTCCGCTGGCGGCGACGCCCACCGGCAGGAACCGAAGGTGACGCGGACGGCCTCGTCCTCGCTCCCGGAGGTGCGGACGACCGAGGGCGGGAAGCGCGAGTCGGGCAGCGGCCACACGGTCGTGCCGTCCAGCAGGATCTCGTACGAGGTGGTCGTGCCCGGTGTCAGCCCGTCCACCGGCACCAGCGCGTAGTGATGGCCGGCCACCTGGAAGGTGCGGGCCTGTCCGCGGGTGCCGTCCGCGCAGCGCACCTCGGCGGTGCACGGGCGGCTCGCCTCGACCCAGAAGGTCGCCGACGAGCCGTCCACGTACCTCAGCAGCGGTCCCAGGCGCAGCTCGGCCATGGTGATCCCCCTCCTCCGTCGCCCCGTACGGTACGGAACGACGGAGGCCTGTGGGGAGGTTCCGGAGACCGTGGGAAACACCGTGGGGGGACGGTGTCCGGAACCCTGGCGGCTCGTGGCCGCCGGTCCATGCCCCGGGTGCGGGTCAGCAGCCGGCGAGGACCGAGCTCAGCTTGGTCTTCTCGGCGGAGTCGATCTTGAGGTTGTAGTAGTACTTCACCTGGACCCAGGCGCGGACGTAGGTGCAGGCGTACGCGGTGCGCGAGGGCATCCACTCGGCAGGGTCCTTGTCGCCCTTGGACTGGTTGACGTTGTCCGTGACGGCGAGGAGCTGCGGGCGGGTCACGTCGTTGGCGAAGGCCTGGCGCTGGGCCGTGGTCCAGGCGCTGGCGCCGGAGTCCCAGGCCTCGGCGAGCGGGACGAGGTGGTCGATGTCGACGTCGGAGGCGGCGGTCCAGGTGGCGCCGTCGTAGACCGAGTACCAGCTACCGCTCGTGGCCACACAGGCGGAGTCGGTGGTCACGTTGGAGCCGTCGCGCTTGAGGATGTACTCGCGGGTGTTGCACGTGCCGCTGATCGTGATCCAGGTCGGGAAGAGGTCGCGGGAGTAGCCGGTGCGGTTCTCGGTCGCGACGGTGAGGGACGCGAGGTAGGTGCGGGCGGTGGCCGCGCTGACCGGGGTGGGGAGGGCGGCGGAGGCGGTCGGGCCGGTGAAGACACCGGCCATGGCTATCAGACCCGTGATGCCTGCGAGTATGCTCAGCCGTCGACGCGCGTAGACCTTGGGCATGCGAACTCCCTTGTGGTGTGGGGGTGTTGGGGTGCGGGCGAACGAATGCTCGCGGCGTCGTGTTGCCGTGAGGTAAGTGCGCGGTTAGAAAATAATGACGCGTTCATGACATGACAAGGTTCATGACAGAACTTTCTCCGGCGGGCGGGTGTCCGGGTCGGGGGACTTTCGGCCCTGGGGAGCCGGCTCGCTGGTCGCGTACTATGGACGGCGCAGAAGGGGAGTAGCTCTTCGCCGGACCGTCGACATACTGCTCAGCTCGTCTGAGCCGGCGCCCGGAGGCAGGCCTCGATCACGAGGTCGGCCAGCGAGACCTTCGGCAAGCAGTGCACTTGCCCTGCCGGGCCTTTCCGGTGTGGGTGCTTGTGCCCGTGCCTCCCGGCGCGGGTGTTGCTGTGTGCTGCCGTGCCGAGGTGTCGCGCAGTCACAGCACGCGCAATCGCAACACTCTCGGCGGGGCAGCCCGACCGATTGAGGGATTTTGATCAGCTTCAGCGTGATGGCGCTCGTCTTCGGTGTCGTCTTCCTTGCCGAGCTGCCGGACAAGACCGCGCTCGCCGGGCTCGTCCTCGGCACCCGCTACCGCGCCTCGTACGTCTTCGTCGGTGTCGCCGCCGCCTTCGCCGTCCATGTGGTGCTCGCCGTCGCGGCGGGCAGCGTGCTGACCCTGCTGCCGCAGCAGATCGTGCACGCCGTCACCGGTGTGCTGTTCCTCGGCGGGGCCGCGGTGCTGCTGATGAAGAAGGGCGAGGACGAGGAAGAGGTGCGCAAGCCGGCGAACCAGACGTTCTGGAAGGTGTCCGGGGCGGGCTTCATGCTCATCCTCGTCGCCGAGTTCGGCGACCTCACGCAGATCATGACGGCGAACCTCGCGGCGCGCTACGACGACCCGCTGTCGGTGGGGCTCGGTGCGGTGCTGGGGCTGTGGGCCGTGGCGGGGCTGGGGATCGTGGGCGGCAAGGCGCTGATGAAGCGGGTGCCGTTGTCGTTGATCACCAAGGTGGCGGCTGTGCTGATGATGGGGCTGGGGGTCTGGAGCCTGTACGAGGCTGTGGCGGGCTGAATTCGCTCGCCTCTGGCGTTTTTGCCGTTGGGCGTTGGCTGCGGTCGGCGTCAGGGGTTCGGTGCCGGGCTCTCGTGGGGTGGGGTGGTGCGGTGCGGTGCTGTGTGTTCGCGGTTCCCGGCGTGTTCGCGGGTCCCGGCCGGTGGGGGGTCGGGGCCGTGCCGGTGCATCAGCCCGTCGCCGTTGGGCGGAGATGTGACCGTCGGTGGCGACGGCCATTGATGTACCGGCACGGCCCCTTCCGCCGGATCCCGGCTGCGGGTCCGCGTTCGCTGGGGTTCGGGCGTGAGTTTCGGCCACTCCGGGCTGCCTTTTCGGGTGCGGAGCAAGTCTCAGCTCGGGCAGGCGAAAGCTTCAGCCCCTCCGGTGATTGAGGAGCGGGACGGGGGCTGGGGTGGAGCCCCAGGGGTGGAGCGGGTAGGGGCGGAGGGGGCTAAAAGATCCTTCGGTCGGCGCGGCTGTCCTCTCTGTGGGCTGTGCGAGTGGCTCTGTGGGCCGTGCGAGTGGCGCTGGGCGGGGTTGTTTTGTATGTTGTAGGAACAAAGTGGTTCCCGTCCGCATCTCCCTGACCGGCGGGCGGGGCCGCCTTGTTTCCCGGGGGTGTACTGGTCCCCCCTACCTGTGCTTTGGAGCATCGATGACGACGGCCACCACCGTTCTGACCGCCCGTGCCTTCCTGCTCGACATGGACGGGACCCTCGTCAACTCCGACGTCGTCGTCGAGCGCTGCTGGCGTGGCTGGGCCGACCGGCACGGGCTGGACGGCGACGAGGTCATGAAGGTCGTCCACGGGCGGCAGGGGTACGCCTCGATGGCGGTGCTGTTGCCGGACCGTCCCATGGAGCAGAACTACGCGGACAACGCGCGGATGCTGGCCGAGGAGACCGCCGACATGGAGGGCGTCGTCGCGATCCCGGGTGCGCCGGAGTTCCTCGCCTCCCTCGCGGGAGTGCCGCACGCCCTTGTCACCTCGGCTGACGTGGCGCTGTCCAGTGGGCGCATGGCCGCGGCTGGGCTCGGGCTTCCCGATGTGCGGGTCACCGCCGAGAGCGTCGGTGCCAGCAAGCCCGATCCCGAGGGGTTCCTCAAGGGGGCGGCCGAGCTGGGGATCGCTCCTGAGGACTGTGTCGTCTTCGAGGATTCCGGGGCCGGGATCGCCGCGGGGCGGGCGGCTGGGATGCGGGTCGTGGGGGTTGGGCCTCGGGCCGGGTTCCATGGGCCGGATGTGCTTGTTCGGGATCTGACCGAGGTGCGGGTCGAGGTTGTCGGGGACGGAACCGGAGCCGTCCGGCTTCACATCGGCTGAGCGGCCCCCGGGGGAGAGGTCCCTCTGGGTGCGGATCCCTCTGGCGGGGGTGAAGGCTGAGGTGGGTGGGGCTGGGCGACGGGATTTCGCCCCCTCCGCCCCTACCCTCCCCCAAGGTCTCGGCTTCGCTCGACCAGGGGGGACCCCCATCGCACCTGGGGCTCCGCCCCAGGCCCCGCTCCTCGAACGCCGGAGGGGCTGAAACGATCGCCGGCCGGGGCTGGAAGGTGGAGCGGTCGCCACGGCGCGCCCGTACCCGGCGACGTGCGGGAGGGGCCGGGCCGGTACATCAAATGCCCGTCGCCACCGACGTTCACACCTCACCCAACGGCGACGGGCGGATGTACCGGCGCGGCCCCGACCCCCCACCGGACCGGGCCCGCGACGGCCGACCCGCACCGGTGACCGGTGAACGCCCTCGGCGAGTCACGGCTGGGACGTCTCCGCCTCCAGGCTCGCCCGGGTGGCCGGGCCGTACACCCCGGGGTCGTCGCCCGAGATGCCCCGCGCCCACTGGTACCAGCGCACGGCGTCCTCGAGGTGGCGGTCGAACTGGCCGTCGGCCCTGTGCATGTACATCCTGAGCTGGCTCAGCCGAAGCTGGAGCTCGGTCACCTCGGAGCCGCTGTCGCCGCGCCGCAGGGTGGGTCCGGCCACCGTGTTCGCGCCGCCGCCTCCCGTGGACGCCACGGACCCCGTCGCGGTCGCCGTCGCGCTCGGCCGGGCGGACGTCGGTGACGCCGTGGCGGACGAGGACGGGGTGGCCGACGTCTCCGAGGCGGACACCGACGGCGACGGGCTCTCGCTGAGCGAGGCCGACGGGGACGACGAGGCGGACTTCGTCGAGGACGCGCTCGCAGACGGCACCGCGGAGGCCGTGTCCGACAGGACGTCCGGCGCGCTCGCCCTGACGTCCTTCGGCTGGGCTTCGTCGCGTGAGGGAGGGTCGTAGGAGAGCAGTCCGCTCGCGACTCCGGCCGCGGCCGCCACGGTCGCCACGACTCCGGCGACGGCGAGGACGCCGGTGCGCCGGCGCCGCCCGCGCCGGCCCGAGGACGAGGCGTCCCCTCCGGGCTCCGGCGGGCGCGCGTTGTCGTGGAAGAGGCGGACGTCGGTGGCGCGCGCCTCCGAGGGGAGCGCCTTCAGCCGCATGGTCGCGTCGGCCGGCATCGGCGTGGGCGGCGCGGTCACCTCCGGCGGCAGCGGTGCCGAGCGGGGGGCCGTGTCCGCCGGTACCGGGGCGAGCCGCATGGTCGCGTCGGCGGGGACCGGAGCCGGCGCCGGGCCGGGGTGCGCCTCCGCCGGGATCGCGGCGAGCTGCATGGTCGAGGCGGCCGGGTCCTCCCCGTTGGCGGGCGGAGGCATCGGCACCCCGCCGACCGCCGGGGCGCCCGCGCCCGTCGGCTCTCCTCCGTCGGCGGGGGAGACGCCGTGGACACCTTCCGGCACCCACGTCCCCTGCTGCACCCACGCCCCCTCCGGCGCAGCCGTCCAGGCACCCGCCTCCGCGCCGGCCCAGGCCTCACCGGCCGTCGGCGCGGCCTGCCAGGAGCCCGTTCCGGCCGGGTACGGGACGCCGGTGCCGTCGGCCGGTCCCAGGCCCGCCCCGGTGTGCCCGGAGTTCTCCGTGCCCAGTTCCACGTAGGGCCGTATGCGCAGCGGGTTGAAGTCCTCCGCCGCCGCGGCCTCGGCCGAGCGCTCGTCGCGCAGGGCGTCGGACGCCCTGCGGGTGCAGGCGCAGGACGGGGTGCCGTCCTGCGCCCGGTGTGCGGCGCACTCGGGGCAGACATGGCCGTTCGATTCAGTCACGCGTGGGTCCCTCCCCCCTGAAAGCTCCAGTGATTATGCGGACGACCTTCATGCAATCTTCAAGCAGCCCCCCGGAAGAGAAGATTCCGGTTGCCTCGACAGGCCATAACCGGACACACCGATCAGGATGGAGGGTGACCTGGACCCCAGGTGCTCAGGGAGGCCGCATGACCGGGGACGCGCACGGTTCCGACACACCGACCGGCCAGGGGCCGGAAGGGGTGGAGGCGCCGACCGGCGGCGACAGGGGCGAGCCGCCCGGACTGCACGACTCGGTCGCGGTCAGCGAGTCGGCCGTGCGCCGCCGCAGCGCCGCGGAGACCGACGCCAAGGATTCGGTGCACGGCAGTGTGTTCGTCTCCATCGGCGCGCTGCTGCTCGGCATGCTGCTGGCCGCCCTGGACCAGACGATCGTGTCCACCGCGCTGCCGACCATCGTGAGCGACCTCGGCGGTCTGGAGCACCTGTCCTGGGTGGTGACGGCGTACCTGCTCGCGTCGACGGCGGCGACCCCGCTGTGGGGCAAGCTCGGCGACCAGTACGGCCGCAAGAGACTGTTCCAGACGGCGATCGTGATCTTCCTGGTCGGCTCGGCGCTGTGCGGCATGTCGCAGAACATGGGCGAGCTGATCGCCTTCCGGGCGGTGCAGGGACTGGGCGGCGGCGGTCTGATGGTGCTGTCGATGGCGATCGTCGGCGACCTCGTCCCGCCGCGTGAACGGGGCAAGTACCAGGGGCTGTTCGGTGCGGTGTTCGGCGCGACGAGTGTGCTGGGACCGCTGCTCGGCGGGCTGTTCACGGAACATCTGAGCTGGCGCTGGGTCTTCTACATCAACCTACCCGTCGGCGTCGTGGCGCTCGTGGTGATCGCCGCGGTCCTGCACATCCCGAAGAAGTCGGCACGGCACGTCATCGACTACGCCGGCACGTTCCTGATCGCCGCGGTCGCCACCTGCCTGGTCCTGGTGGCCTCGCTGGGCGGCACCACCTGGGACTGGGGCTCGCCGCAGGTCATCGGGCTCGTGGTCCTCGGTGTGGTCCTCGCGGTCGCGTTCGTCGCGGTGGAGCGGCGCGCGGCCGAACCCGTGCTGCCGCTCAAGCTGTTCCGGGTCCACACCTTCACGCTGTCCGCGATCATCAGCTTCATCGTGGGCTTCGCGATGTTCGGCGCGATGACCTACCTGCCGACGTTCCTCCAGGTCGTGCAGGGCGTCTCGCCCACCATGTCCGGTGTGCACATGCTGCCGATGGTGTTCGGGCTGCTGCTGTCGTCCACGGTCTCCGGCCAGATCGTCAGCCGTACCGGCCGCTGGAAGGTGTTCCCGGTCGCGGGCACCGGGATCACCGCCCTCGGGCTGCTCCTGCTGCACCAACTGGACGAGAACAGCGGCACCGGGATCATGAGCACGTACTTCTTCGTGTTCGGCCTGGGCCTCGGCCTCGTCATGCAGGTGCTCGTGCTGATCGTGCAGAACGCGGTGTCGTACGAGGATCTGGGCGTCGCCACCTCCGGGGCGACCTTCTTCCGGTCCATCGGCGCCTCGTTCGGCGTCGCGATCTTCGGCACGGTCTTCGCGGGCCGCCTCGGCGACAACCTGACGAAGGCGCTGGCCGGACAGCAGCTTCCACCCGGCGTCACGACGGACTCCCTGAAGGCGGACCCGAAGGGGATCGGCCAGTTGCCGGCCGACCTGCGCCAGCCCGTCCTGCACGCGTTCGCGACCTCGATCACCGACGTCTTCCTGTACGCGGCCCCGGTCGCCCTGCTCGGGTTCGTGCTGGCCTGGTTCCTGCGCGAGGACAGACTGCGCGGCTCCGTCACGGCACCCGACGTCACGGAGACACTGGCGAGCAACCCGGTCGAGCGGTCGTCGTACGACGAGGTGTGCCGGGCGCTGTCCGTGCTCGGCACCCGTGAGGGGCGCCGCGAGGTCTACGAGACGATCACCGCGCGCGCGGGCTACGACCTGTTGCCGGCGGCGAGCTGGCTGCTGCTGCGGATCAAGAAGTACGGGTGGGCGGAGCCCGCGCTCCTGGCCGAGCGCAGCGCGGTCCCCCTGGACGTCGTCCTGGCCGCCGCCCGCCAGATCGAGGAGCGCCGGCTGGCCCGCCGCGAGGGCGTGGACCTGGTCCTGACCGACGAGGGCCGGGTCGCCGCCGGGAATCTGTCCCGGGCCCGCGAGGAGTCCTTCGCCGAACTGCTGGGCGACTGGTGGACGCCGGACCGTCCGACCGACCTCACCCAGCTGGTGGCGGAGCTGAACGAGGAGATGTGCGGTTCCGACGCGGAACGCCCGCACGAGAGCGCCTCCACCGCCCGCCCACGAGGGGAACCGGCCTGACGGCCCGACCGTCAGCCGGCCAGGTCCTTCCGGAACCAGTGCTCGGCGTAGACCTCGTCGTTGTGCGGCGCGGTCTCCTCGTAGCCGTGCCGGGCGTACAGGGCCCGCGCCTCGACCAGGTCGGAGCGGGTGTCGAGGACGAGCTGCCGGGCGCCCAGGCCGCGCGCCGCGGCCTCGGCGGCCGCCAGCAGGAGCGGAGCGGCGCCCTTGCCGCGCAGGTCCGCGCGGACGAAGACCCGGCTCAGCTCGCCCGTGCCGGCGTCGAGCATCCGCACCCCCGCCGTCCCGCCGGGCTCACCGTCGTGGCGGGCGAGGAGCAGCACACCCGCGGGCGGCGCGAACTCGGCGCCCGTCCGCGCGGCGATCTCCCGCTCCAGCTCGTCGGGATCCGTCGTACGTCCCTCGTGCAGCTCGTACCACCGGTCGCTGACCTCGGTGTAGTACGCCCGCCAAAGGGCCACGGCGGCAGGGGAGTCGAAGGGTTCGGGGGCCACGCTCCAGGAGCCTCGCGCGGCGGACGGCGGTCGGGTCATGCGGGCCATTGTCGGCGGGTGCCACCCCGGGCGCGCAACCGGATATGGGGCCGCGGCCGAACGGCGGGACGGGGAGGGGGTGTTGACGTCCGTGCCGTCCCGGGGCCGTTTGAGGAGCGGGTTCCGGGCAACCCGGTCCGGGAACCGGCCCGTTGGGTCGAGAACCGGGAAGGCACCCATGTCCACAGCCGTGATCATCGCTCTGATCATCGTGGCGGCCGTTGCCGTTGTCGCGGCCGCCCTGACCCTCCGCGCCCGAAGGCCGCCGGGCGGGCGCGCCCTGCGGCGGCGCTTCGGACCGGAGTACGACCGGACCGTCGCCCGGCACGACGGCGACACCCAGGCCGCCGAACGCGACCTGAACGAGCGCGTGAAGAAGCACGGCGCGCTGAGTGCGCGGCCGCTCGAGCCCGCGGCCAGGGAACGGTACGCGGCCGGCTGGACGGCCGCCCAGGAACGGTTCGTCGACTCGCCCCAGGAGGCGGTGGCCGAGGCCGACCGTCTGCTCGGCGAGCTGGCCGGAGAGCGCGGATTCCCGGGCGGGGACCGTTACGAGGAGCAGGTGTCGGCGCTGTCCGTCCACCACGGACACCACGTCCACGGGTATCGCCGTGTGCACCGGGCCGCGTTGGCCCGTACCGGCGGGGGCGGGAACGGCGGCGGCGACACCGAGAAGCTGCGCGAGGCGATGCTGGAGGCCCGCGACCTCTTCGACGAGCTGCTGACCACGACCCGCGAGGACACCTCGCCGGCCCGGGCGCGGAACACGGAGGACGTGAGCGGGACCCCGGCCGCCCGCCAGGAGCGCAACGGGCGGTTCGCCCTGACCAAGGACACCCGGCGCGCCGAGCAGACGCGGACGACGGGGAACGACGGGCGCGCGGAGCCGGCGGAGAGCGCCGGGCGTGCCGAGAACGGCGAGAGCGCCGAGAACGGCGCGAGCAGCACCAGGACGTCCACCCCCGACACTCGCTCCCACCTTCCCTGGTCCTTCACCAGGCGTCAGGCGAAGGGGAGTTGAAGAAGGTGAGCACCATGAAGCCAGAGCAGGATCCCGAGCGGACCCCGGCGCGCGAGGCCACCATGAAGGGCCGCGTGACCCCCGTACCCCCTGAGCGTTCCCCGGACGACCGGGCGGACGGCGACCACGGTGAGGCCGAGGACGTGTCGCGTCGTGAGGCCCTCAAGGGCCGGGTGGACCCCGTGTCCACCGAGCCCGCCCCGAGCGGGACCGGCGCCCCGGACCGGAACGGCGACCGCGCCAGGGCCGGCGCCGGTGCGGCCGGGACCGGCAAGGCCGACGGTGCCGACTCCGCGGTCCGTCCGGCCGGAACCGGTACGACGTCGTCCCGCGCGACGGCGGGTGCCGGTGCCGACGGGCGGGGTGCCGCCCCGGCCGACGGACGCGCGGGGCGTCCGGACGACGGTCCCGTGGCCCCCGTGTCCCGCACGTCCGGCGGCACCGACGACGGACCCGGTCCGCGTCCGGTGTCCCGGGATGCCGCGGGAGCGCGGCCCGGGAGCGGTCCGGCGGACACCGAGGACCGTGCGGAGGAGTCCGCCGGGCGGGACGAGCGGATGCTCCCGCTGGACGAGCACGACAAGTTCTCGCTGCGGATGCGGCACGCGGTCGGCGGTTTCATCGACGGGCCGCAGGCCTCCGTGGAAGAGGCCGACCACGTGCTGGAGGAGCTCGCGGGCCGCTTCACGGAAGCGGTGACCCGGCGGCGGCGCGACCTGCGGACGTCCTGGCAGTCGGGCGACGAGGACAAGGCGGGCGGCGAGGACACCGAGCGGCTGCGGCTCGCCCTGCGGGACTACCGCGAGATGACCGAGCGGCTCCTGCGGATCTGAGCCCACCCGGACCTTCCCCGGTGAAACAGGCCGCGTCCCGGATCATGGCCCGGGACGCGGCCTCACCGCGTCCGGGATTCTTCGGAGTTCCTGATTCTTCGGAGTCGGGTGGGGCCGGACACGCCCTAGGACGGCGGGCCGTCCGGGGGCGGGTTCTCGCGGGTCGTGTGCCACTCCTGGACGATCTTCTCCACGTCGTACGGCTTGAGGCCGAGCGGGGGTCCGGGCGGCGGCTTGAACATCATCTCGCGGATCTTGGCGTTGATCTCCTCCACGGCCCGCCGCACCGCCCGCTCGGAGGGAAGCGCGGGAACCGCCGCGAGCACGTCCTCCGCCTCCTTGCGCAGGGCCAGCGTGGGCGGCAGGACCGACAGACCCTCGCGGGCCATCTTCCGCTTGATCCACCAGAGTTCGTCGTACGGGGTGTCGGTGACCTCGGGCAGCGGTTTGCCCGCGCCCGGGAGTTCCGTGAATTCGCCGCGGGCCTCCGCCTGGCGGATCTGCCGGTCGACCCAGGACTCGAAGCTGACGCCCGGTGGCTTGCGCTCGGTCATGAGTCCATTGTGCCGGAGGTCACGCGGCGACGGTAAAGGTCGAATTATCATGCGGCGGCGGCGGGGCAACCTCGTTCCCCGGCGGGACAATTGGACCAGCACCTCACGAAGGAGCGCGCGTTGCTCGAACTCACCATGGCCTCGGTGACCGGAGGGGACGCCGGAGCGACGGCCGGGATGCAGATGGCCGACGCGCCCAGCGACCCAGGAGCCATGCTGCGGGTGGGCCGGGACCGGGCCGTGTGCCGTCTCGCGACCCCCGACGACTGGCTGTTCGTCTCCCGGGTCCACCTGGAGTTCCTGTGCGGCCCCGACGGCTCCTGGCAGGTCACCTGGCTGCGGGGTTCGCACCCGGAGCCGTCCTCCGAGGTCCGGCTGATCCTCACGGGACTGCAGCCCCAGCCGCTTCCGTACGGCGGGACGGCCCGGCTCCCGGCGGGCGGCTCCGGCGAACTGGTCATCCAGGACCGCACCGGGCCCCACACCGTGAACGTGGGCTTCTACCACGAGGTCTGAGAACGGCGCGGGGTGCGGCGGCGCGGTGGTGCGGGACCGGGCGGTCAGGCCCGTACGCGGGCCAGCGCGAAGCCGTCGTACCCCTTGCTGCCCACCGTCTGCACCGCCGTGCCGTCCAACTTCGGGTGGGAGGCGATCAGTTCGAGCGCGGCCCGGGTGCCCCGCACGCTCGGGTCGGTGCTCGTCCCGTCGGTCACCGCGCCGCCGCGGACCACGTTGTCGAGGACGATCACGCTGCCGGGCCGGGTGAGCCGGACCGCCCACTCGATGTAGTGGGGGTTGTTCACCTTGTCCGCGTCGACGAAGACGAGGTCGAACGGCTCCGGATTCTCGTCCGCGAGCTTCGGCAGGGTCTCCAGGGCCGGGCCCACCCGCACCTCGGTGATCTTGTCGAGGCCGGCCCGCGCGAGGTTGGCGCGGGCTACCTCGGCGTGCCGGGGGTCGTACTCCAGCGTGATCAGCGTCCCGTCGGCGGGCAGGGCGCGGCCCAGCCAGATCGTGCTGTAGCCGCCGAGCGTGCCGATCTCCAGGATGCGGCGGGCGCCCTGGATCTCGGCGAGCAACTGGAGCAGCTTGCCCTGGTTCGGCGCGACGTTGATGGCGGGCAGTCCGGCCGCGTCGCTGTCGTGGAGCGCGGCGGTGAGGATCTCGTCGGCGGGGGCCAGGAGGTTGGTGAAGTGGTCGTCGACGTCGTTCCAGAGCTGTGACTCGCTCATGCACCGGGCCTTTCATAGCCTAGTTAGATGCGCTAAGGACTTTCGTCTCGAACCTAACCCCCGGCACCTCCGCGTGCCAGCAGGATTCGGGCCCCGCGCGTCGGCGGGGCGCGGGGCCCGCCGGCGTCAGCGTCGGGCGGGTTCCACGGCGGGCGCCGAGCCCGGCAGCGGCCGGCCCGCCGACTCCGTCATGAACCAGACGGCGGCACCGCCGATCACGGCCGCGGCCATCATGTAGTACGCGGGCATCATCATGTTCCCGGTCGCCCCGATGAGGGCGGTGACGACCAGCGGGGTCGTGCCGCCGAAGAGCGAGACGGAGACGTTGAAGCCGATCGAGAGCGAGCCGTAGCGGACCCGGGTCGGGAAGAGCGCCGGGAGCGCGGCGGGCATCGCGGCGGTGAAGCACACCAGCAGCAGGCCCAGGGCGCCCATGCCGAGCGCGACGGCGAGCAGACTGCCCTGGCGGATCAGCAGCAGCGCCGGGACGGACAGCGCCAGGAAGCCGGCGCAGCCCGCGGCGATCACCGGGCGGCGGCCGACCCGGTCGGTCAGGGCGCCCGCGAAGGGCTGCACGACCATCATCAGCGCCATCACGCCGAGGACCACGAGCAGACCGTGCGTCTCGTCGTACTTGAGCTCGCTGGTCAGGTAGCTGGGCATGTAGGACAGCAGCATGTAGTCGGTGACGTTGAAGACCAGCACCAGGCCCATGCACAGCAGCAGGGTGCGCCACTGGCCGGTGACCATCTCGCGCAGCGGCACCTTGGGGCGGGCGGCCTCGGACTTCTCCAGCTCCGCGGCGAACGCCGGGGTCTCCTCCAGGCGCATCCGCAGGTAGAGGCCGATGATGCCCATCGGGCCCGCGATCAGGAACGGGACGCGCCAGCCCCAGGACAGCAGGTCGTCGGTGGACAGCAGGGCGGTCATGAGGGTCACCAGACCCGCGCCGCCGATGTATCCGGCCAGCGTGCCGAACTCCAGCCAGCTTCCGAGGAAGCCGCGCTTCTTGTCCGGCGCGTACTCGGCGATGAAGGTCGTGGCGCCGGCGTACTCGCCGCCGGTGGAGAAGCCCTGCACCAGACGGGCCACGAGCAGCAGGATCGGAGCGCCGACGCCGATCGTGGCGTACGACGGGATCAGACCGATCGCGAAGGTGCCCGCCGCCATCATGATCATGGTGAGCGCGAGGACCTTCTGGCGGCCGATCCGGTCACCGAGCGGACCGAAGACCATGCCGCCGAGCGGGCGGACGAGGAAGGCCGCGGCGAAGGCGCCGAACGTCGACAGGAGCTGGGCGGTCGGGTTGCCCGAGGGGAAGAAGACCTTGCCCAGGGTCACCGCGATGTAGCTGTAGACGCCGAAGTCGAACCATTCCATCGCGTTGCCGAGCGCCGCCGCCTTCACGGCGCGCCTGACCAGCGCGGGGTCGGTGACGGTGACCTCGGGGGAGCCGGGGCGGGCGGGAGCCGGGACACGGACGGCGGGGGCCGTCGGGGTCGCGGTCGGGGTGGCGGTCGGCAAGAGCCTTCCTTTCGCCGGGGACAGGGACGGGTCCGCCCGGGAGCGGGCCCGGGGGCTCGCGCAGGTGACCCGTGAAGGTGACCCGCGGGTGACCCGGGGCGGACCGGCGGCCCGTCCGAAGACGGGCCGAAAAGCGACCTTAGGACCCTTTGCCCCCATCACGTGGGGTAAGCAGACCTGCGCTCAGAGTGCGTAAAGGCGGCGTATGCAGGCGCGACGGGAGAACCGGAGCCGTCCTCGCGGGGTGCCGTCTGTGAGTCATGTCGCGGGCCCGGCCGGGAACCGGCCCTTTCGCGGACCGTCGATATTCGGACAAAGCGGAGCGGGCGTTCAGGCCGATCCGGGCCTGCCGCGCCCTCCGGTGACGGTGGCCGTGACACGCCGGATCCTGATATGGGTTGACATAAGGGATCTGTGAGACGCGGGTCGATCAACGGGTCGGAGGGCCGACAGGGCGTGGCGAACGTGGAGCACGGCGGACGGCCGGGCGAGGGCCTCGTGGGAGCACCGGAGACGGTGCGGGCCCGGGTGCGCGCGCTGCGCGTCGGGCTCTGGGCCGTCGCCGCCGTACTGGCCGTACGACAGCTCGCCGCCGTCCTCAGCACCCCCAAGGCGGAGCGGCTGACCGACCTGGAGACCTGGGTCGGTCCGCACGGCGTCCTGCACGTGAAGGGCTCGCTGTACGACTCGACGCGGTTCACCGGCACCCCGTTCGGCGGCCTCGTCCTCAAACCCCTCACCCGGTCGGCCGAACAGGCCCTGGGCTGGGGCTGGACCTTCGGCACCCTGCTGCTCGTCGTGGCGCTCGGCCTGATCGCCGCCCGCGCCCTGCCACCGCCCGTGAGCCGGCGTACGTCACTGCTCGCCGCGCCCGTGGCCGTCAGCCTGCTGATGCTGTCGCTCCCCGTGCGCAACGCCCTCTACCTCGGCCAGACCAGCATCATCCCGGTGCTGTTCGTCCTGCTCGGCTGCTTCGTCGTCCGCGGCGAACGCCTCTGCGGCGTCCTCATCGGGCTCGCCGCCGCCCTCCAGCCGACCGTGCTGCTCTTCGCCCCGCTGCTCTGGTTCACCGGCCGCCGCCGCGCCGCCACCGCCACCGGCGTCACCTTCGCCGCCCTCACCGCGCTCGCCTGGGGCGCGATGCCGCACGACTCGACCACGTACTGGGTGCACCACCTGGCCGGCGTCGGCCTCGGCGGGTCCGCCGACGACCTCGCCAACCAGTCCCTGCACGGCGCCCTGCTGCGGCTCGGCCTCACCGGGCCGCTGGAGGTCGGCCTCTTCCTGGCGCTCGGCGCGGCCGTCGCCTTCCTCGGACTGCGCCGCGCGGTGCGCTACGCCCGGGACGGGCAGTTGCTGCTCGCCGTCGCGGTGACCGGCTGCGTCGCCGTCGCCGTCTCGCCCACCACCTGGCAGCACCAGGTCCTGTGGGTCCTGCTCGCGCTCGTCGGCCGGGTCGGCCGGAAGGCCTCCGACCGCTATGTGTGGCCCGTCGCGGTCGTCCTCGTCATGACGCTGCCCGTCCCGATGCTGCTGCCGGACATGCCGGTCCTCGAACCGGTGCGCGACAACGTGGTGCTGATCGCCGCGCTGGCCGCCGCCACGGCCGTTCCGTTCCTGTCCCGTACGTCCGCGTACTACCGGGCCCCGGTCCCCACCCGCCACGCGGCGCCCGCCTCCACCCGGTGGAGGCGGATCCCGCTGTCGGCGTCCGGCCGGATCCTCACCCGCCCGAACCTGCTCCTCGAACTGCTCCTGATCCGCGTCGGCTACTCCGCCTACCAGCAGGTCAGGCTCGCCGCCACGGGCGGCACCAACTCCGGCGGGCGGGCCACCGCCGAGCACCACGGCCGGCAGGTCCTCTCCGTCGAGCGGTTCCTGCACCTGGACATCGAGCACTGGGTCAACCACGCGGTGGTCCAGGTCCCCGGCCTGCGGGACTTCTTCGACTTCTACTACCAGTCGTTCCACTTCGGTGTCCCGCTCACCATCCTCGCCGTGCTCTACGTCCGCCGCCCCGCCGACCACCGCTGGGCGCGCTCCGCCCTCGGCTTCGCGACCCTCCTCGCCCTCGTCGGCTTCTGGCTCTACCCCCTCGCCCCGCCGCGCCTGATGCCGGGCCTCGGCGTGATCGACACCGTGCACGGGGTGCAGGACTTCTCCAAGCCCGACTACGGAACGCTGACCGAGCTGACCAACCAGTACGCGGCGATGCCCTCGTTGCACTTCGGCTGGTCCCTGTGGTGCGGGATCGTCATCGTCGTGTTGGCGCCCAGGTGGTGGATGAAGGCACTGGGCCTGCTGCACCCGCTCCTCACGGTCTCCTCGATCGTGGCGACCGGAAACCACTGGGTCCTGGACGCCGTCGGCGGAGCGGCTGTCGTCGCCGCGGGCTTCGGCCTCACGTATCTCGTCAGCGGCCCGCGGGTCCGGGCGGCCGTGGCACCGGCCGGGGCCGCGGTGGGACGACCGGTCGGCGTGGCGGGCCGTACGCCGGGCTGATCACCTCGGGGGAGGCAGAGGCGGACGCGGGGATGCCCCTGCCTCCCTCGGGACGGGCCGGCGGTGCCGGGAGGCCGCCGGCCCGAGCGTGCGCGGCCCCGCTACGCGTGACGGACCTGGAGCTCCTTGACCCCGTTCAGCCAGGCGGAGCGGAGGCGGCGGGGGTCGCCCGCCAGTCGCAGCTCCGGCATCGCGTCGGCGATCGCGTTGAAGATCAGGTCGATCTCCAGCGTGGCCAGGGACTTGCCGAGGCAGAAGTGCGGGCCGCCGCCGCCGAAGCCGAGGTGCGGGTTGGGATCACGGGTGATGTCGAAGACCTCGGGGTTCTCGAACACCTCGGGGTCGTTGTTCGCGGAGGAGTAGAAGATGCCGACGCGGTCGCCCTTCCTGATCCGCTGCCCGCCCAGTTCGGTGTCCTGGGTCGCGGTGCGCTGGAAGGCGACGACGGGGGTCGCCCAGCGGACGATCTCCTCGGCGGTGGTCTTCGGCCGCTCCCTCTTGTAGAGATCCCACTGATCGGGGTGGGTGAGCAGGGCGTGCATCCCGTGGGTGATGGCGTTGCGGGTCGTCTCGTTGCCGGCGACCGCCAGCAGCAGGACGAAGAAGCCGAACTCGTCGGAGGCGAGGTTCCCCTGGTCCTCCGCCGCCACCAGGGTGCTGACGATGTCCTTGGCCGGGCACTGCTTGCGGTCCGCCGCCATGTTCATCGCGTACGAGATGAGTTCGGTGGCCGACTCGGCGCCGATCTCCTCGGTGATCGCGTACTCCGGATCGTCGTACGCCACCATCTTGTTGGACCAGTCGAAGATCTTGACGCGGTCCTCCTGCGGGACGCCGATGAGCTCGGCTATGGCTTGGAGCGGCAGTTCGCAGGCCACCTGGGTGACGAAGTCGAAGGAGCCGTCGGGGGCGGCCTGCGCGAGCGCGTTCGCGACGATCGAACCGGCCCGGGCGCGCAGCGCGTCCTCCAGCGAGCGGATGGCGCGCGGAGTGAAGCCGCGCTGCACGATCTGGCGGACCCGGGTGTGTTCGGGCGGGTCCATGTTCAGCATGATGAGGCGCTGGACCTCGATCTGCTCGCGCTGGATGTGCTCGTTGAAGCGGATGACGGCCGTGTTGAGGAACGAGGAGAACAACTCGGGGTGCGTCGAGACGTACTTGACGTCCGAGTGCCGGGTGACGGCCCAGTAGCCGTCGTCCTCGAAGCCCGCCACACCGGGCTGTTGGGGGACCCAGTGGACCGGCTCGGCCCGGCGCAGCTCGGCGAACTCCGGGAGGGGCACGCGGTGGTGCAGCACGTCGGGGTCGGTGAAGTCGAACCCGTCGGGCAGCGCTGGACAGGACATCGGCAACTCCCGGCTCTTTCTCGCACGTAATTCTGACGGGTCATCAGGAACATGGAATCGCCGTGAAGGTAGTAACGGGTTCTACAAGTGGCAAGAGGCGCGGCCCTCCCAATTCCGTGCGGGATTGGTGCAGATCACGACTTCGGGAGCTGCACGACCCTTGCGGCGCGGGGGGTTCGCTCAGCAAACTGCACGCAGAACTGGTACGCGTTCTAGTTCTGCGCGGTGGGTGGGCCGGGACGCCCCGCGCTGCGCGGTTCAGCCAGGGCCTGGCCGCCGGGCAGGCCTGAGGAGAGGACGAGCCCCCATGGCCGCGGAACCCGTGATCGTCGAAGCCGTACGGACCCCCATCGGCAAGCGCGGAGGCGCGCTCGCCAATCTGCACCCCGCCTATCTCCTGGGCGAGACCTACCGTGAACTCCTCGGCCGCACCGGCATCCCCGCCGACTGCGTCGAGCAGATCGTCGGCGGCACGGTGACCCACGCCGGCGAACAGTCCATGAACCCCGCGCGCACCGCCTGGCTGACCGTGGGACTGCCCTACGAGACGGCCGCGACGACCGTCGACTGCCAGTGCGGGTCCTCGCAGCAGGCCTCCCACATGGTCGCCAACATGATCGCCGCGGGTGTCATCGACGTCGGGATCAGTTGCGGTGTCGAGGCGATGTCGCGGGTGCCGCTGGGCTCGGGGTCCAAGCACGGGCCCGGCAAGCCGTTCCCCGACGAGTGGAACGTCGATCTGCCCAACCAGTTCGAGGCGGCCGAACGGATAGCGCGCCACCGCGGACTGACCCGGGAGAACGTCGACTCCCTCGGGCTCATCTCGCAGGAACGGGCCGCCGTGGCCTGGGCCGAGGAGCGCTTCAAGCGCGAGACGTTCGCCGTGCAGGTGCCCACCACCGAGGACGAACAGCGGGCCGGGCAGGGCATGTGGCGGCTCGTCGACCGGGACGAGGGGCTGCGCGACACGTCCATGGAGGCGCTGGCGAAGCTGAAGCCGGTGATGCCGACGGCCGTTCACACGGCCGGCAACTCCTCCCAGATCTCCGACGGTTCGGCGGCCATCCTGTGGGCCTCCAAGCGGATGGCGCGGGCGCTGAAGCTGCGGCCGCGGGCGCGGATCGTGGCCCAGGCTCTGGTGGGTTCGGACCCGCACTTCCACCTGGACGGGCCGATCGACGCGACCCGGGCGGTGCTCGGCAAGGCCGGGATGTCGCTGAAGGACATCGACCTCGTCGAGATCAACGAGGCGTTCGCGTCCGTGGTGCTGAGCTGGGCGCAGGTCTTCGAGCAGGACCTGGAGAAGGTGAACGTGAACGGGGGCGGGATCGCGCTCGGGCATCCGGTGGGGGCCACGGGGGCGCGGCTCATCACCACCGCGCTGCATGAACTGGAGCGGGCGGACAAGGAGTTCGCGTTGATCACGATGTGTGCGGGTGGGGGGCTCGCGACGGGGACGATCATTCAGCGGGTGTGAGGGGGCGCGGGGCGTTTGCCGTGGGCTCGCGGCGGGTTTGCCGCGGGTTTGCCGCGGGCTTGCGGCGCTACTCCCGGCCGGAGACGGTTGCCGCCAGGGCTGCGGGGATCAGGGCCGCGATCAGCAGGGGGAGGGCGAGGCCGTGGTTCAGGACCAGCCACGCGCCGAGCAGGGCGCCGGCCGCCATCGCCAGGACGGAGGCGGTGCGGCGCGGGGAGTGGTGGCCCGCGCCGCCGCCGGCGCGGCTGTCGGCGGCCAGGCCCGTGAGGGTCATCGTCAGGACGGTGGTCGTCAGGTCGGCGATGCCGAGCCTGCGGACCGTCGCGTTGCGCAGGCCCATCGCGAAGGCCGTGACGGCGATCACGGTGTAGGTGGTGGCGGTCGCGTGCGGGGCGGCGAAGGCCACCGCCGCGCAGGCGGCCGTCAGGATCGCCTCGGCTCCGAAGACGGCGCGGGCCCAGGTGCGGCGGGGGCCGTCGCTCAGGCGGACGGTCGTCCGTCCGCCGGCTGTGGCGCCGGCCACGAAGCAGCACAGGGAGGTGAGGGTGTGCGGGACGGAGAAGCCGGGGGCGCCGGCGGCGGCGAAGCCGAGGACCACCACGTTGCCGGTCATGTTGGCCGTGAAGACGTGGCCCAGGCCGAGGTAGCTCACCGCGTCGATGAGGCCGCTGACGACGGTCAGTGACAACAGCGCGGGCACGAGGCGGAGGCCTCTTGACTCGGGGTCGTGCGGCGGGGTCATGGGGGCCAGTCCACCACGGGGGCGGGGTCGTGTCCGCGCTCGCGGCTCCGGCCGGTGGGTGGGTCGGGGCCGTGCCGGTGCATCAGCCCGTCGCCGTTGGGCGGAGATGTGGGCGTCGGTGGCGACGGCCATTGATGTACCGGCACGTCCCCTCACGCCGGATCCCGACTGCGGGCGCGTGATCCAGACGGTTCCAATTCCGGCCGACGAAAGTCCCAACCCCGGCCGGCCAAAGCTTTCAGTCCGGCCGGCCAAAGCTTCCAGCCCCGGCCGGCCAAAGCTTCCCGCCCCGGTCGGCGAAAGTTCCAACCCCGGCCGGTCACGGCTTCCAGCCTTGGTCGGGGGAAGCTCCAACCCGGACCGCCAAAGCTCTCGGCCCGGCCCACCAACGCTTTCAGCTCCGGGCGGCGCAAGTTTCAGCCCCTCCGGCGATTGAGGAGCGGGGTCTGGGGCGGAGCCCCAGGTTCGGGTCGGGTAGGGGCGGAGGGGGCGAAAGAAGGTTGTGGTCGGACGGAGGGGGAGAAAGGGGTGGGGCCGGGTACGACGAAGGCGGCAGCCCCGGAACGGGGTGCCGCCTTGTGTTTGCGGGGCTGATCAGTACCAGCCGTTGGCCTGCCAGAAGCTCCAGGCACCGGCCGGGCTGCCGTAGCGGGAGTTCATGTAGTCCAGACCCCACTTGATCTGGGTCTTGGGGTTGGTCTTCCAGTCGGAGCCGGCGGAGGCCATCTTGGAGCCGGGAAGCGCCTGGACCAGGCCGTACGCACCGGAGGACGAGTTGGTCGCGCTGACGTTCCAGCCGCTCTCGTGCTCGACGATCTTGCTGAAGGCGTTGAACTGCGAGGCGTCCGGAATCATCGTGTGGGCGATCGACTTCGCGGCGGAGGCGCTGGTCGGCGTGGCGGCCTGAGCAGGCGCCGCGGCCAGGACCATACCGGCGGTGGCGGCGGCCACGGCGGTACCGGCGAGGGCCTTCTTCGGGGAAGAGACGATGCGGCGGATGACGGAGACGGACACGGAGAACCTGTTTCCTCGGGGACATGGAGTCGCTGGTGCGCCGTGACCACGTGGTGTGTGGAAGGAGCGGCGTACGTCGGCGCCGCGGCCCGTGGGGGCTCGTGGCGCCTGGCGACGTCCTCAAGACAAACAGGATCCGAGCCCGTCCGCAATGAACCTTTTTACTAGTTGTGGTCGCATTCGAGGGGGGTGGGTGTGGTGTGACGTGGCTCTCAATGTGCAGGTCAGAGGGTGTATTGGTGGGGGCATGTCAGGTGCTGTGTCTACTAGGGCGCCTCGTATGTGACCTGCGCCCTGTGGGCCGGTTCACCCCGCCCCTGACGGACGGTGCGGGGGAGGCCACGCGGTGCTGACCGGCGCTGTGACGTGGGTCCCTGATCACCGCGGGTCGAACGTGACCGGGCTCTCGAAAGCCGCCCGGCGCGTGGCCCTGCGCAGCGCCTTGAGGAGGGTCGTGCCGATCGTCAGGGTCAGGACGACCGTGACCACCGCCCGCCCCAGGTCCCAGCCGAGCGAGGTCGCCAGGCAGTACGCGAGGAAGCGGGCGAGGTTGGCGGGTACGGCGGCGTGCGGGTCGAAGGCGATGTTCGAGGCCAGCGCGTCCATGAAGGGCCAGCCGGCCAGGTTCATGACGGTGCCGTAGGCGAAGGCGGCGAGGAAGCCGTACCCGGCGAGCATCAGCAGCTCCGCGCGGCCGCGCAGCCGGTCCGGGCCCGGCAGGAGCCCGGCCCCCATCGTGAACCAGCCCATGGCCAGCATCTGGAACGGCATCCAGGGCCCCACCCCGCCCGTCAGCAGCGCCGACGCGAACATGGTCACGGACCCGAGGACGTAGCCGAAACCCGGCCCGAGCACCCGGCCGCTCAGCACCATCAGGAAGAACATGGGCTCGATCCCGGCTGTCCCGGCCCCCAGCGGGCGCAGCGCGGCGCCGGTCGCGGCCAGCACACCGAGCATGGCGACCGCCTTCGGGCCGAGGCCCGATTCGGAGATCGTCGCCGCGACCACCGCGACCAGCAGGACGAGGAGCCCCGCGAACAGCCAGGGCGCGTCCTGGGCGTGCGCGCTGACCTGCGAGCCGGGACCCGCGAAGAGCGGCCAGCCGAATCCGGCCGCTCCGGTCGCGCTGACCAGGACCAGGGCGGCGACGGAACGCGGGCCGAGACGGACGGCCCGGGCCTGGGGCTGAGGCTGAGGGCGGGAACGGGGGTGGGCGGAGGGGTCGGTGGTGGTCATGCGAGGGCCCTTCCGACCTGGGCGACGGTGAGCCACGGCTCGGGGGCCAGGATCTTGGCGACCTGCGGGGCGAAGGACGGGGACGCGACGACCACCTCGGCGGTGGGACCGTCGGCGACGACCTCACCGTCCGCGAGGATCACCACACGGTCGGCCAGTTCGGCGGCGAGTTCCACGTCGTGGGTGGCCAGCACGATGGCGTGCCCGCCGGCGGCCAGCCCGCGCAGCAAGGAGACCAGCCGGGCCTTGGCCGCGTAGTCGAGGCCCCGGGTCGGCTCGTCGAGCAGCAGCAGCGGGGGACGCGCCGTGAGGACGACGGCCAGCGCCAGCGCCAGCCGCTGCCCCTCCGACAGATCACGCGGGTGCGTGTCGTCCGCGATGTCCGGCAGCAGCTCGGACACCAGCGCCCGGCAGGTTCCGGCCGCGGCCCCGGCGTCCTCGTCGGCCGCCGCGCACTCGGCGGCCACCGTGTCCGCGTACAGCAGGTCCCGCGGCTCCTGAGGTACGAGTCCCACGCGGCGTACGAGGTCACGCGGCGCCGTGCGGTGCGGTGTCGCCCCGCCGACCCGGACGGATCCGGCCGCCGGTTCGACGAGCCCGACCAGCGCTCCGAGCAGGGTCGACTTCCCTGCGCCGTTGCGGCCCATCAGCGCGATGGTCTCGCCCGGCCCCGCGGTCAGGTCGACCCGCCGCAGCGCCTCGACGCGCCCGCGCCGGACCGCCAGCGACTCGACGACGGCCACCTCCGACGGCGGGGGAGGGGGCGTGGTCGTCGGCGCGCTCCCGCCTCCTCCGCGTTCCCGTCCCCGTCCGCGGAAGAGGCGGGAGAGGAGGGGGGTGGGGGTGGCTGGGGGTTTCGGTGACTGTGACTGTGTCTGGGGGAGGGGGAGGGGGCGAGGGGTCGTGGGTTCGGGTGGGGGTGTGGTGGTGAGGCGTTCGCGCAGGGTTCCCGCCCTGCGGCGTGCGTCGCGCACGGTCAGGGGGAGCGGGGACCAGCCGGCCAGGCGGCCGAGCTCCACGACCGGCGGGCACACCGGGGACACGGCCATGATCTCGGCCGGGGTGCCGAGCGTCAGCGGCGCTCCCGGCGCGGGCAGCAGGGCGATCCGGTCGGCGTACTGGACGACCCGTTCCAGGCGGTGCTCGGCCATCAGGACCGTGGTGCCGAGGTCGTGGACCAGGCGCTGCAGGACGGCCAGGACCTCCTCGGCGGCGCCGGGGTCCAGGGCCGAGGTGGGCTCGTCGAGGACCAGGACCCGCGGGTGCGGGGTGAGCACCGAACCGATCGCGACCCGCTGCTGCTGGCCGCCGGACAGCGTGGCGATCGGGCGGTCGCGGAGGTCGGCCAGCGAGAGCAGGTCGAGGGTCTCCTCGACCCGGCGGCGCATCACGGCCGGCGCGAGGCCCAGCGACTCCATGCCGTAGGCGAGTTCGTCCTCCACCGTGTCCGTCACGAAGTGGGAGAGCGGGTCCTGGCCCACCGTGCCGACCACGTCCGCGAGTTCGCGCGGCTTGTGGGTCCGGGTGTCCCGCCCCGCGACGGTGACCCGGCCGCGCAGCGTTCCGCCCGTGAAGTGCGGGACCAGCCCGCTCACCGCGCCCAGCACCGTCGACTTGCCGACCCCGGACGGGCCGACCAGCAGCACCAGTTCGCCCTCGGGCACCTCGAAGTCCACGCCCCGGACGGCGGGTTCGGCCGCTCCCGCGTACGTCACGGAGACATCCTCGAAGCGGATCACGATGACTCCTCGGGGGCAGGGGTTCGCCGGGCGGCCGGGGCCGCGAAGGCGGGGAGCAGGCCGAGCAGGATCGCGGCCGCGGGCAGGAGCGGGAGGTCGGGGGCGACCAGGGGGATGACGCCGGGGCGCAGCGCCGCGGGGTCCTGGGAGGCGGCCACGATCATCAGGGCCGCGACCGCCACGCCCGACCCGGCGACCAGCCAGGCCCGGACGCCCCAGAGGTCCGGCCGGTACCGCGTGCGCGGTGAGCGGCGGCCGCCCAGCCACAGGCCGCCGAGCGCCGCGCCGAGCCCGGCCAGCAGGACCGGAAGGCCGTAGGTGTCGCCCGCCGCGGTCAGCAGTCCGTACGTTCCGGCGCAGACACCGAGCAGGCCGCCCAGGGTCAGGGCGCCGGTGGTCCGGCGTATGGCGGCCGGGACCTGTGCCGTACGCCCGTAGCCGCGTGCGTCCATCGCCGCCGCCAGTGCGACCGAACGCTCCAACGCGCCCTCCAGGACGGGGAGTCCCACGTGCAGCAGGCCGCGCAGCCCCCGGTCGGGGCGGCCACGGAGCCGGCGCGCGGCGCGCAGCCGCTGGACGTCGGCGATCAGGTGGGGAGCGAAGGTCAGCGCGACGACCACCGCGACGCCCGCCTCGTACAGCGCTCCCGGCAGCGACTTGAGCAGTCGTGCCGGGTTCGCCAGGGCGTTGGCGGCGCCGACGCAGACGAGGAGGGCGGCCAGCTTCAGGCCGTCGTAGAGCGCGAAGAGCAGGCCCTCGGCGGTGACCCGGCCGCCGACGCGCACCCCCTGCGCCCAGTGCGGGAGGGGGATCTCGGGGAGTGTGACGATCACGTGCGTGCCGGGGATCGGGGAGCCGAGGAAGACGGCGAAGGCCAGACGGATGACGAGGACGGCCGCCGCCAGCTTCACGAACGCGGCGTAGGAACGGGCCCACGGGGCGTCGCTGCGGTGGGTGGCCACCACGAAGCCCGCCACCGCCATGAGCAGCGCCAGCAGCAGCGGGTTGGTGGTGCGCGAGGCGGCCGTGCCGAGCCCCAGCGCCCAGACCCACCAGGCCCCGGGATGCAGCGCGTCGGCCCGGGCCACCGCAGCGGGACCGAGGGTATGGGGGCGAGGGCGGGGGTCAGGGAGGGTGCGGGTGCCTCGTGACGGGACGCCGGGGGCGGCGGGCGCGGCGGGGGGCTGCGAACCCGCCGGGGCGTCGCTCGGCGATGGCTCCGCCCGGTCGGTGTCCGGCGGTGATCCCGCCGTGCTCGTGCTCCGCGGTGCCTTCGACTCGCTCGCGTCCGGCTCCGGGTGTCGAGGGACCGGCATGCCGGGTTCCCGGTGTGGTTCGGGTCGGCGGGAGGTCCGCGGCTTCGGGGCGGTGGGGTGGTCGGCCTCGGTCATGAGCTGTGCCTAGCCCCTGCGCCGGCGGGCCTGCCATACGGCCGCCGCGCCCAGCACGGCCACCGCGGCCGCTCCCGCCAGCAGGCCCACCGAGGGGCCCTGGTGGGCCGGCGCGGAGGCGCCCGGGCGGGCGGTCGCGGTCGGTCCGCCGGCCGCGACGGGGTCGCCGCAGCCCGTACGCGGATAGCCGGTGATGGCGCAGAGGAGGGCGTTGGTGTCGTAGCGCAGGGGGGCGGCGACCTCGGCCAGGGCTTCGGCCGTGCTCGCGTCGGGCGCGACCTGGGCGCAGGCGGTGCGCGCGGCCGGCGGACGCTCGCCGGACGGCGCGTCGGCGGCCGTGCCCGGGTCGATGACCAGGGCCACCCGCTTCGTGCCGGGCCGGGCGGGCGTCTTGGCGCATATCGCGGTGAACTCCCGCTCCCCGCGCGGCTGTACGGCGTGCCGGGAGTCCTCGCTCACGGCGAAGCGGAAGCCCTGGACGTCTCCGTCGGACGGCCGCGCGGTCGACGGCCCCTGGGTGGCGTAGGTCCACTTTCCGCCGGTCAGGTCCCAGAAGGACCAGTAGCGGTAGCCGACCGCGCCCGCCTGCCCCGCGCCGCCGAGGACGAGGAGCAGGAGGGCGGGCACGAGCGCCAGGGCGAGCGCGGCCGTCCGACGGCGGGTCACGGCTGCTTCTTCTTGTTGCGGCCGCTGATCAGGAAGCCGATGCCGATGCCCGCGACCAGGCCGACGCCGATGATCCACCAGACGCCGAGCCCGTTGCCGTCGTCCTTCTTCTCGTCGTTCTTCTTCTCGCTCGGGCTCGCCGAGGCGCCGGCCGCGACCGGGCCCGGGCCCGTGGCGGCGAGCTGTGCGACGAGGTCCTTGCCGCCGAAGGCGCGCGGGTCGGTGCCGGTGGCGTGTGCCGCGAAGATGAGCTGCGCGTACGCGGCGGGGCCGGACTTGGCTGCCCAGTCGGCGGAGTTCTTCTCCAGCCAGGCGAGCGGCTTCTGCGCGTCCTTCGTCGCGCCGATGGCCGCGAGGGCCACGACCGCGTCCGCCGTGTTGCCGTAGTCGGGCTGGTCCTCGGCGCCGGGGAGCGCGGACTTCAGGTACGAGGTCTTCGCCAGCGCCTGGCCGAGATAGTTGGCGCCGTTCCCCGCGGCGTCCGCGAGGTTGGGCTTGTCGCCGACGTGGCAGCCCGTGAGGTCGAACGCGTTGCCGGTCTCCGCCACGAAACCCTGGCCCATGCCGGCGGTCACGCCCGCGGCGGTCGCGTCCGCGTTCGCCGCCAGCTTGCCCTTCTTGTCGGGCTGGTAGGCGAAGGCGCCCTCACCATCGGAGTCGCAGGCCGTCGACAGCTTCACCAGGGCGTCGTAGGGGGACTTGCCGTCCTTGGTGACGCTCGCGGGCTTCGTGCCGACCGCCTTCAGCGCGCCGATCACGACGGACGTCGAGTTGGTGTCGCTGGGGCCGCCGGCCATGTAGCCCCAGCCGCCGTCCTTGTTCTGCACGGACTTCAGCCAGGTCACGGCCTTGCCGGTGGCGTCGTCGTGCCCGCCGAGCCCGCCGAGCGCCTGGACGGCCGCCGCCGTGCTGTTGGTGTCGACCTGGGTCTTCGCGTCGCACGCGGCGCTCGAGTCGGCGCGGTAGGCGGCGAAGGCGCCGTTCGCGCACTGCTGGTCGGTCAGCCAGCCCACGGCCGAGGAGGCCGGGCTCTGGCCGGCGGTGTGCTGGGCGAGCAGTGCGAGCGACTGCCGCCAGACGCCGTCGTAGGTCGGGTCGGCGGAGCCGAACAGGCCCGAGGGGAGGGCCGCCGAGGGCGACGGGGACGGGGACGAGTCGGCGGCGGAGGCGGCCGGGGCGATCACCGCCCCGATGACGGCGGTGGTGGCCAGTACCGCTGCGGTGCGGCGAACAGACATGACTCTCCCTGCGGGGAGACGGGCAGCACCGGGCACACTGAGGCTTCCGGGCGGCTCCGGCTCCGTATCCCTCGACGATGCCGGCCGTCGGCGGGCTGCCGAGGGCACGAGCCGGTCACGTCCCGGGCGAGGCGATCCGGCTCACCACCGAAGGTGGCTCACGGTTGCGGGTCAGCGCCGGATTTGCACCGGCTTCTCCTCGTACGGGTGTGATGACGACGCGCACACTCTACCGGCCGGTCCGAGGCCGTCGGTTGTCGCGTTCGGCACTGGCCCGGGGTGACCTGGGCGACATCCGCTAGGTTCGGGCCCATGCGAACGGGGAGACTGCTCGGCTCGGGGCGTTCGGCGGACGTCTACGAGATCGACGAGGCGTGGGTGCTGCGGCGGGACCGCGCGGGCTGGGGCGACGCGACGGCCGAGGCGGCGGTGATGCAGCACGTGCGCTCGCACGGCTATCCGGTGCCGGGTGTGCGGGCCGCGACCCGCGGGGACCTGGTGATGGAGCGGCTGTCGGGGCCGACCATGCTGGAGGCCTTCGGGCAGGGGCTGCTCTCCGCCCAGGAGGCGGGGCTGACCCTGGCCAGGCTGCTGCGGAAGCTGCACGCCGTGCCCGCCCGGCTCTCCGACGATCCCGGCGTCCGCGTTCTCCATCTGGACCTGCATCCCGACAACGTGATGCTGACCCCGGACGGGCCGAAGGTCATCGACTGGTCCAACGCCGAGGAGGGGCCGCCCGGTCTCGACTGGGCGATGTCCGCCGTGATCCTCGCCCAGGTCGCCGTCGGCGGCGAGGCGATCGGGGACGTGGCCGGGGAGACGCTGGAGGCGCTGCTCGACGGGAACGAGGACCAGGTGACCGAGGCGGGACTCGTCGAGGCGGGCCGGCGCCGTGCGGCCAACCCGACGATGAGCCCGCGGGAGGTCGAACTCCTCGGCGAGGCAGACGAGTTGATACGGGAGTTGTTGGGCTGAGGAGGGCGCGGGCCGGCGAAGTCGGTGGGGCGCGCCGATCGGCGGCCCCGGGTGCGGGTGGGTGCCGGCTCGGTGGGGACCGGAGTCCGGCAGTGCCGGGGACTCGGTGGGTGCCCGGGTGGTCTCACACCGCCGCGTACGTCACCGGGTCGCTGCCCGCCACCGCCTCCGCCCGTCCCAGTTTCACCAGGCGGCGGATGTGGGCCTCGGCCTCGGAGACCGCGATGTTCCGTGATCCGTAGGGGATCTCGGCCCAGGGGCGGTTCCACTCCATGCGCTCGGCGAGCTGCCAGGGTGTGAGCGGTACGGAGAGCAGGGCGAGCAGGCCGGTGAGCCGCTCCTCGTGGTGCGCGAGCAGTTCGGTGACCCGCGCGGGGGCGTCGGTGAACACGTGCTGGTGGGCCGGGAGCACCTCGGCGGGGCCGAGGCGGCCGACGCGCTCCAGGGAGTCGAGGTAGTCGCCGAGGGGGTCGGCGATCTCCGCGAGGCCGTCGACGCCGCCCGCGTAGGGCGGGCGCCCGTGGGTGTCCGGGTCCTCGTAGAGGCCGATGTGCGGGGTGATCCTCGGCAGCAGGTGGTCGCCGGAGAACAGGCGTCCGTTGCCGGGCAGTCGGTCCGGGTGGGCCTCCTCCAGGTGGAGGCACACGTGTCCGGGGGTGTGGCCGGGGGTCCAGACGGCCCGCAGTCGGCGGCCGGGCAGGGGCAGGAGTTCGCCGGGGACGATCTCGCGGTCGGGCAGGGCGGGGGAGAATCCGGGCAGGGTGCTGGGGCGGCGCAGGGAGCGGGGTGCCTCGCGGAGCGGGGCCACGTGCTCGTCCGGGGCGCCGCAGGCCGTCAGTTTCGCGGCCATGTAGGCGAACCAGCCCTCGGGCCTGGTCTCGCGGGTGCGCCGGACGATCGCCGCGTCGGCGGCGTGCATCGCGATCCAGGCGCCGGACGCCTCCCGGACCCGGCCCGACAGACCGTGGTGGTCGGGGTGGTGGTGGGTGATGACCACGCCGTGGATCTCCGTGACGGAGGTCCCGCAGCCGGTGATCCCCTCGGTGAGGGTGTCCCAGGAGGCCGGGTCGTCCCAGCCGGTGTCGACGAGCACGGGACCCGCGTCCGTGTCGACGAGATACACCAGCGTGTGGCCGAGCGGATTGTCCGGGATGGGGACCCTGATCGACCGTACGCCCCCGCCGTGATCGGTCACCTGCGTCATGCGCTCCCACCCATCGCCGACTCCCGCCACTATAACTAGAACGGGTTCCAATGGGAGCCCAAGTCGACTGTCGTGTCCGCATGTTCCGCGGTCCGTCGCCGTGTCCGCGGCGTGGACTCATCCGGCTGGAACTGGTATCAGTTCTCGTATCTGATGAAGCGTCAGAAGTAGTGGCAGAGAGCGTCCTTGGGAGGCAGTCGGCCATGACCGAGCTCGTGGAACACGGACAACTGTTCATCGGCGGGGAGTTGACCGACCCGCTCGGCAAGGACGTCATCGAGGTGATCTCGCCGCACACCGAGGAGGTCATCGGCCGGGTGCCGCACGCCTCGACGGCCGATGTCGACCGTGCCGTCGCCGCCGCGCGCCGGGCGTTCGACGAGGGCCCCTGGCCGCGGACGAGCCTCGACGAGCGGATCGCCGTCGTGACCCGGATCAAGGACGCCATCGCCGTACGGCACGAGGAGATCGCCCGCGTCATCTCCTCGGAGAACGGCTCCCCCTACTCCTGGAGCGTCCTCGCGCAGGCCCTCGGCGCGATGATGGTGTGGGACGCGGCGATCACGGTCGCGCGCGACTACCCGTACGAGGAGAAGCGCGACGGAGTCCTCGGCAAGCTCCTCGTCCGCCGCGAGCCGGTGGGCGTGGTGGCGGCCGTGGTGCCCTGGAACGTCCCGCAGTTCGTCGCGGCGGCCAAGCTCGCGCCCGCGCTGCTGACCGGCTGCACCGTCGTACTGAAGCCGTCGCCCGAATCGCCGCTCGACGCCTATCTGCTCGGCGAGATCGCGAAGGAGGCCGGGCTGCCCGAAGGGGTGCTGTCGATCCTTCCGGCCGACCGCGAGGTCAGCGAGTACCTGGTCGGACACCCCGGCGTCGACAAGGTCTCCTTCACCGGCTCGGTCGCCGCCGGCAAACGCGTAATGGAGGTCGCCTCCCGTCATCTCACCCGCGTGACGCTGGAGTTGGGCGGCAAGTCGGCGGCCGTGGTGCTGCCCGACGCGGACCTCGCCACCGCGGTCCCCGGGATCGTCTCGGCGGCCTGGATGAACAACGGCCAGGCCTGCGTGGCCCAGACCCGCATCCTCGTGCCCCGCTCGCGCTACGACGAGTTCGCGGACGCCTTCGCCACGGCGGCGAACGCGCTGGTCGTCGGAGATCCGCTCGACCCGGCCACCCAGGTCGGCCCGCTGGTCGCCGAGCGGCAGCAGCGGCGCAACCTCGACTACATCCGCATCGGCCAGGAGGAGGGCGCCAAGATCCTGGCCGGCGGCGGACGTCCGCAGGGGCTGGACCGCGGCTGGTACGTCGAACCCACCCTGTTCGGGGACGTCGACAACACGATGCGCATCGCCCGGGAGGAGATCTTCGGCCCGGTGATCTGTCTGCTCCCCTACGGCGACGAGGCCGAGGCCGTGAAGATCGCCAACGATTCCGACTACGGGCTGAGCGGCAGCGTCTGGACCGCGGACGTCGCCCACGGCATCGACATCGCCCGCCAGGTCCGTACCGGCACCTACTCGGTGAACACCTTCAGCCTCGACATGCTGGGCCCCTTCGGCGGCTACAAGAACTCCGGTCTGGGGCGGGAGTTCGGGCCCGAGGGGTACGGGGAGTTCCTGGAGCACAAGATGATCCACCTGCCGGCCGGCTGGGAGGCCTGAGGATGGGCGACCGCTGGCAGGTCGAGGTCGACCGGTCCGTCTGCATCGGCTCGGCCCAGTGCGTCCACCTCGCCCCGGACGCCTTCCGCCTCGACACCGGCATGCAGTCCCACCCCGTCGAGGCGGAGACCGACGCCAACGAGAAGATCCTCGAAGCGGCGGAGGGCTGCCCGGTGGAGGCCGTCATGATCTCGCTGCTGGCCGGCGGCGAACCGGTGTTCCCGCCGGAGGAATAGGCCGCCGGGCACGGGGACGCTCCACCGTCCCCGATATCCTCCGGCTTTCGACGGATCGACCGGGGCGGGAACAGTGCAGAAGTCCGAGGCCAGGAAACTGATCGGCGAAGCGGAGGCGGCGTGGGACGCCGAGGAGTGGCAGCGCTCCGCCGACCTCTACGAGCGGGTTCTGGCGCATTTCCCCGACGAGGAGCGGAGCGCGGTGTGGTGGTACGACGCCGCGCTCGCCCACAAGTTCCTGCGGAACTGGGACAAGGCGCTCGACCTCGGACGGGCGGCGGCGGCCCGCTCCCCGCGCGGCGAGGGCGATCCCGCGTACTGGAACCTCGGCATCGCCGCCACGATCCTGCGGGACTGGGCGACGGCCCGCGACGCCTGGGCCGGCTTCGGCATCGAGATCCCCGAGGGTGAGGGCGAGATCGCGGGACGCTTCGGCGCCGCCTGCGTACGGCTGGACACCGACGGGCAGCGGGAGGTCGTGTGGATCGAGCGGTTGTGCCCGACCCGGGGACGCGTCGTGAACGTGCCCGTCACGGGCGGGCGCCGGTACGGCGAGATCGTCGTGCACGACGGCGAGCCCAAGGGCGAACGGGTCTACGAGGGCACGGCGTACCCGGTGTTCGACGAGCTCACGCTCTTCGAACCCTCACCGCTGCCGACGCTGGAGGTGACGGTCGCGGCCGGCGAGAGCGACGACCTGGACGCCCTGCTCACCCTGTTCACCGAGCACGGCTTCGGCGCCGAACCCGCCAGTTCCGTACGTGTCCTGTGCGCCTGCTGCAGCGAGGGCACCCATCAGCAGGAACGCGATGTCCGGGCGGGCGCCCAGGCGGTGTCGCTCGCGGCCCCGGAGCCGGAGGCGCGGCGGCTGCTGGAGCGCTGGGCCGGGGAGACGGCGATCGGGCGGAGCTGGAGCGGCCTGGAACGGGTGGGCCAGGGGCGGGTGGGCTAGGAGAGGGTGGGCTCGGAGCGGCGCACCCGGTCGTACGGGTGCTTCCGCAGGTACTGGCCTTGACGCTCGGGCCGGCGCTCCTGCGAGTACCGGCCTTCCCGTTCGGGCGGGCGGCGCTGCCCCTCGTACCGGAGACGCCGGAGCCGCCGGAGCTACCGGTCGTCCGGGCCCGTCAGGTCGATCAGGCGGCAGACCGTCTCGATGTCTATCTTGACCTGGGCGATCGAGGCGCGGCCGGAGAGCCAGGTGATCAGGGCGGAGTGCCAGGTGTGCTCGATCACCCGGACGGCGGAGAGCTGGTCGGGCGTCGGGTCGTCGAGGCCCATCGCGTCCAGGATGATCACCGTGGTCTGCCGCGAGACCTGGTCGACCTCGGGGCTGACACTGCGGTCCGCGAAGGTGAGCGCGCGGACCATCGCGTCGGCCAGGTGCGGCTCCCGCTGGAGGGCGCGGAACGCCCGCATCAGGGTCTCCGCCACCCGCTCGGCGGCCGTGTCCCCGGCCGGCGGCTTCTTGCGCAGCGTGCCGTGCATGTGCTCGAGCTGGTCCTGCATCGTGGCGACCAGCAGATGCACCTTCGAGGGGAAATAGCGGTACAGGGTGCCGAGGGCGACCTGCGACGACTCCGCGACCTCGCGCATCTGTACGGCGTCGAAGCCGCCCCGGCTGGCGAGCTGCGCGCTCGCGTGCAGGATCCGGCGGCGGCGCGCCTCCTGGCGCTCGGTGAGCGGCGGGGAGGCGGGATGCGCGATGGAGTGCGGCCGGTGGTGCGCGGCGCCGGAGGACGCGGCGGGCGTGCTGGCCCCCGGCGCCGGTCGCGCGTTGTTCGAGTCCGCCTTGGCTTCCGCAGGCATGGGTCCGTTCCGTGACATCAGCGAGAGGGAGCGGTGAGCCGGCCCGGCAGGGCGTGACACCACCGGGTGAACCAGGCGATCCAGCCGCCCGGTCGTGGCGTGAATCACCTGATCCACCGCTCACAGCGGCGCTACCTGCCGGTAGATTCAGTGCTCCGTGAACGATCAAGTCTGAAACTTGTTCTAGATTAGCGTCCCGGCGTAATCTCGCGGGAAAGTGCAGGGAGAAGGGGACCGGAAGTGACCGCTGAGGCCATGGAGGCGGACCCCGGGGAGGGCGCGGCAGCCGACGGGGACCGACCCCTGCGCATCGCGCTCCTCACGTACAAGGGAAACCCGTTCTGCGGCGGCCAGGGTGTCTATGTACGGCACCTCTCGCGCGAACTCGCCCGCCTCGGCCACCGCGTCGAGGTCATCGGCTCCCAGCCCTACCCCGTGCTCGACGAGGGCCTGCCGGGCCTGAGCCTCACCGAGCTGCCCAGCCTGGACCTGTACCGCCAGCCGGACCCCTTCCGCACGCCCGCGCGTGACGAGTACCGCGACTGGATCGACGCCCTCGAGGTCGGCACGATGTGGACCGGCGGCTTCCCCGAGCCGCTGACCTTCTCGCTGCGCGCCCGCCGGCATCTGCGGGCCCGGCGCGGCGAGTTCGACGTCGTCCACGACAACCAGACCCTCGGCTACGGCCTCCTCGGGGACGTCGGCGCTCCGCTGGTGACCACGATCCACCACCCCATCACCGTCGACCGGCAGCTCGAACTGGACGCCGCCGAGGGCTGGCAGCGCCGCGCCTCCGTGCGCCGCTGGTACGCCTTCACCCGGATGCAGAAGCGCGTCGCGCGCCGCCTGCCGTCCGTGCTCACCGTCTCCGGCACCTCCCGCCAGGAGATCGTCGACCACCTCCGGGTCGAGCAGGACCGCATCCACGTCGTCCACATCGGCGCGGACACCGACCTGTTCTCCCCGGACCCGTCCGTGCCCCAGGTACCGGGCCGCATCGTCACCACCTCCAGCGCCGACGTGCCCCTCAAGGGCCTGGTGTTCCTCGTCGAGGCGCTCGCGAAGCTGCGGACCGAGCACCCGGGCGCGCACCTCGTCGTCGTCGGCAAGCGCGCCGAGGACGGGCCGGTGGCCCAGGCCATCGAGCGGTACGGCCTCGACGGCGCCGTCGAGTTCGTCAAGGGCATCTCCGACGCCGAGCTCGTCGACCTCGTCCGCTCGGCCGAAGTCGCCTGCGTGCCCTCCCTGTACGAGGGCTTCTCGCTTCCCGCCGCCGAGGCGATGGCCACCGGCACGCCCCTGGTGGCCACCACCGGCGGAGCGATCCCGGAGGTCGCGGGCCCCGACGGCGAGACCTGTCTCGCGGTCCCGCCGGGCGACCCGGGAGCCCTCGCGGCGGCTCTCGGCCGACTTCTCGGCGACCCCGCGCTGCGGGCACGGCTCGGTGCCGCCGGGCGCGAGCGCGTCCTGGCGCGCTTCACCTGGGCCAAGGCGGCCGAGGGCACGGTGGCCCACTACCGTGCGGCGATGGCCCTCCCCGCGTCCCGGCTCCGCTCGCGCGCGGCCGTCACCGCGGGCACCGACGCGCGCGGCGGCTCCCCGGCGACCCCGGGACCCGACCGCGCCGAGGCCGCGGAAGCCACCCCCGCCGCCGAAGAACTAGTTGCAGCCAACCGCGAAAGCAGGGCCACGTGCTGACCGTCGACTTCTCCCGGTTCCCGCTCGCCCCCGGCGACCGCGTCCTGGACCTCGGATGCGGTGCCGGCCGGCACGCGTTCGAGTGCTACCGGCGCGGCGCGCAGGTCGTGGCGCTGGACCAGAACGGCGAGGAGATCCGCGAGGTCGCGAAGTGGTTCGCGGCGATGAAGGAGGCCGGGGAGGCGCCCGCCGGGGCCACCGCGACGGCCATGGAGGGCGACGCGCTCGCGCTGCCCTTCCCCGACGAGTCCTTCGACGTCGTGATCATCTCCGAGGTCATGGAGCACATCCCCGACGACAAGGGCGTCCTCGCCGAGATGGTCCGTGTGCTCAAGCCGGGCGGACGCATCGCCATCACCGTGCCCCGCTACGGCCCGGAGAAGGTCTGCTGGGCGCTGTCCGACGCCTACCACGAGGTCGAGGGCGGCCACATCCGCATCTACAAGGCGGACGAACTGCTCGCGAAGATCCGTGAGGCCGGCCTGCGGCCCTACGGCTCGCACCACGCGCACGCGCTGCACTCGCCGTACTGGTGGCTGAAGTGCGCGTTCGGCGTCGACAACGACAAGGCGCTGCCCGTGCGGGCGTACCACAAGCTGCTGGTCTGGGACATCATGAAGAAGCCGCTGGCCACCCGGGTCGTCGAGCAGGCGCTGAACCCGGTGATCGGCAAGAGCTTCGTGGCGTACGCCACCAAGCCGCACCTGCCGAAGCTCGCGGACACGACCGACTCCGCGAAGGCCGCTTCCGAGGCGGACGCCACGTGACCACTCCCCGGCGGACAGAACACCTCGTCCTGCCCGGGGTCCTCACCGCCGAGGAGGCCGCCGCCACCGTGCGCGGGATCCTCGCGGTGCAGCGCCCCGACGGAGCCATCCCCTGGTTCCGCGGCCACCACCTCGACCCGTGGGACCACACCGAGGCCGCCATGGCCCTCGACGCGGCCGGCGAGCACGAGGCCGCCGAGCGCGCCTACGAGTGGCTGGCACGGCACCAGAACGAGGACGGGTCCTGGTACGCGGCCTACGCCGACGGGGACTTCGAGGACGTCACCGACCGGGGCCGCGAGACCAACTTCTGCGCGTACATCGCGGTGGGCGTCTGGCACCACTACCTGGCGACCGGCGACGACGTCTTCCTGGACCGCATGTGGCCCGCCGTCTACGCGGCCGTGGAGTTCGTGCTGCGGCTCCAGCAGCCCGGCGGACAGATCGGCTGGAAGCGCGAGGACGACGGAACGCCGGTCGACGACGCGCTGCTCACCGGGAGTTCGTCGGTCCACCACGCGCTGCGCTGCGCCCTCGCGATCGCCGAGCAGCGTGAGGAGCCGCAGCCCGACTGGGAGCTGGCCGTCGGCGCGCTGCGGCACGCCATCCGGCTGCACCCGGAGCGGTTCCTCGACAAGGACCGCTACTCCATGGACTGGTACTACCCGGTGCTCGGGGGCGCGTTGACGGGCGCCGAGGCCAAGTCCCGTATAGAGGAGGGCTGGGACCGCTTCGTGGTGCCCGGGCTCGGGGTGCGCTGCGTGGTCCCCAACCCGTGGGTGACCGGCGGTGAGTCGGCCGAACTCGCGCTGGCGCTCTGGGCGGTGGGCGAGTCGGACCGTGCGCTGGAGATCCTCCAGTCCATCCAGCACCTGCGCGATCCGCGGTCCGGTCTGTACTGGACGGGCTACGTCTTCGAGGACCGGGCCGTCTGGCCCGAGGAGCTCACCACCTGGACGGCGGGCTCCCTGCTCCTGGCGGTCGCAGCACTGGGCGGCGACGAGCCGACCTGCGCGGTCTTCGGCGGCGAGCGTCTGCCGTCCGGCCTGGACCCCGACTGCTGCACGCCGACGCGCTGAAGGTCCGGACGGTCCCGGCTTCCCGGACCGTCCGGACGCTCCGGACACGGTGAACTCGTCGAACTCGTCGAACTCGTAGAAGTCTTGGGGGGACTCGTCGGGTGCTGCCCGGCTTTTTCGGTGCCGGTCAGTGGCGGTGGATGCGGTTCGCCACCGCGTGGCCGATGAACAGGTAGACGACGGCGGCGAGGCCGTAGCCCGCGACGACACGCGCCCACTCCTTGTCGAAGGTGAACAGGTCGCGCGACCAGCCGGCCAGCCAGGCCGCGGTGCTGTGGATGAACTGCACGAGATCGTTGCCACGATTGGCGTCGAGCAGATACATCAGGATCCAGAGACCGAGAATGACGGCCATGACGTCGGCGACGATCGCGATGATCGTCCCCGCCTGATTGCCGTTGCGATATCTAGGGGACATGTCGAGCGGATTGCCCGTCGGCCCCGGATGAAACCCGAACGGCCCCCACCGGCTGGCACGGCCGCCGGAGCCGGGTGACGCTGCCGGGGAGAGCCGTGTCCGCCCCCGTGGGAGGCGAGCACCGGCGGACAGGGAGAACCGTCCCCTCATCCGGAGGATCCCGTGCCCGTACCGATACGGCGCCTGCTCGTGGCGCTGACCCTCTCCTGCGTCCTGATCGGCGGCGCCACGGCCTGTGGTGACGGATCCGGCCAGGACAGCGCCACCGCGACGCAGTTGGCCGCCACGCCGACGCCCACCACGTCGGCCGAGAAGCAGAAGTTCGCCAAGACCCGCTTCGTGGCGAACGCCGGGCTCGCGGCCGGCGCCACCTACCAGTGGATCGTCAAACCCTGGAAGGCGGGCACCTTCAAGAAGGGTGCGAAGGGCCGCAAGCTCGCGCTGGTCAAGGCCGGGCTGGCCGGTGTCTTCGCCTACAACCGGCTCAAGGCCGCCTCGAAGAACGCCGAGGGCGACCCCGCGCTGTCGAAGGCCGTCGCCCCGCTCGCCGCGGGCATCGCCGCGCTCAAGGACCTTCCCGCGAAACTGCGCAACGGCGACTCCACGGACTCCGTCGTGAACTCCTTCGACGACGTCATCAACCAGGTGAAGGCGGCCGGGAAGAGCGCGGGCGCCGAGGTCAAGGACAAGGTGCCCTCGGCGTCCCAGCTCAGCGGCGGCTGACGCGGCGAGGACGGGTGCGGGCCGGAGCGGACGGGTACGGAGCCGGAACGGACCGGTACGGGCCGGGGCGGCGGCAACGACCGGGGAGCGGCGGGAACGGCCGTACCCGCCCTAGGAGTTCAGCTCGGCCAGCACGCGCAGGGTGTGGGGGTCCGGGGACAGGACCAGCAGGTCGGTCACCGGGCCCTTGCGCCACGATTCCAGGCGCTCGGCGATGCGTTCACGCGGTCCGACGAGGGAGATCTCGTCGGCGAAGGCGTCGGGGACGGCCAGCACGGCCTCCTCCCGGCGGCCTTCCAGGAACAGCCGCTGGATTCTGCGGGCCTCCTCCCCGAAGCCCATCCGGGCCATCAGGTCGGCGTGGAAGTTGCGGGCCGCGTGCCCCATCCCGCCGATGTAGAAGCCGAGCATCGCCTTGACCGGCAGCAGCCCCTCGGCGACGTCGTCACACACGTGCGCTCGGGCCATCGGTGCGACGAGGAAGCCCTCGGGCAGGTCGGTGAGCGAGGCCTCGTACGCCTGAGGGCGGGTCGGCGACCAGTACAGCGGCAGCCAGCCGTCGGCGATCCGGGTCGTCTGCGCGATGTTCTTCGGCCCCTCGGCGCCGAGCAGGAGCGGCAGTCCGGCCCGCAGCGGGTGCGTGATCGGCTTCAGCGCCTTGCCGAGCCCCGTGCCGTCGGCGCCCCGGTACGGGTGGGAGTGGAAGCGGCCGTCCAGCTCTACCGGTCCCTCGCGCCGCAGGACCTGGCGTACGACGTCGACGTACTCCCGGGTCGCGGTCAGCGGCGACTTGGGGAACGGCCGCCCGTACCAGCCCTCGACGACCTGGGGTCCCGACAGGCCGAGGCCGAGCATCATGCGGCCGCCGGAGAGATGGTCGAGCGTGAGCGCGTGCATCGCGGTGGTGGTGGGGGAGCGGGCGGCCATCTGCGCGACGGCCGTGCCCAGCCGGATGCGCGTGGTCCGCGCGGCGATCCAGGTGAGCGGGGTGAACGCGTCCGAGCCCCAGGACTCCGCGGTCCACACCGAGTGGTAGCCGAGCCGCTCCGCCTCCTGGGCGAGCGGCACATGGTCCGCCGAGGGGCCGCGCCCCCAGTAGCCGAGCGCGAGACCGAGCCGCATGGCGCCTCCAGAAGCAGAGTTCTGACAAGGTTCTGACGATCCGTCAGGTCCGGTGCGTGCTGCGACTGTACGACAACGGCCCCCCGCCGGAAAGGGCGGGGGGCCGTCGCGCGAGCGAGGGGCGGATCAGCCGCGCTGGATCCCTGAGGTGTCCTGAAGCACACCACGACGACCGTCCTGCGTCTGCGCCACGAGGGTCGCGCCACGCTGCTCGACGGCCAGGTACCAGGTGCCCGGAGCCAGTTCGGCGATCGGCGTCGAGGCGCCGTCCTCCGAGAAGAGCGGCCGGGCGACCGGGACGGCGAACCAGAACGGCGAGAAGTCCTGGGCCGGCGACTGCGTCTGCGGAGCCGACGGCTGGCTCGGCTGTCCGCCGAACGGCTGCGTGGGCTGCGAGGGCTGGGCGCCGTAGGGCTGCTGAGCGGGCTGGCCGGGCTGCGAGGCGCCCGGGTAGCCGTAACCACCCTGCGGCTGACCGCCGTAGGGCGCCGGGGCGATCGGGGTCGGGGCACCCATGAGGGCGGCCTGGAGCGCGGGGACGAGCGGGGTCGCGACGGCCGCGCCGGCCAGGACGAGGGCCGCGATGAAGCCGAGGATGAGACCCGCGGCGGCGCTGGCGCCGTCGCCGACGTCCACGAGCGACCAGAACAGGGTCCACGCGACGAGGACCGTGAACGCCACGCCGACCGCGCCCAGGTCGAGCCCGAGGACCTTGCGCGGCTGGGGCAGGCAGCGGTTGACGACGATCAGGGCGGCGCCGATGACCCCGCCCATGTAGACGCCGAGGCCGTAACCGAGGTTGTCCCAGGCGTTCGTGTCCAGGTTGTACCCGGAAACGGAGTAGAGGTGCAGGAACGACGCGATGAACAGCAACACCGCTGCTCCGATCACCACGCCGTCGCCTCGAGTGAGGGAGCGGATATTCACTTCAGGTCCTTCGTCAGTCGTCTCGTCGTCGGTGAGGCATCGCCGTACGCCGTGCCGCCGACATGGTGCAGCCGTCGGCACACGGTGTGAAGCGCGGGGGTGGCCCTTTATCGTACGGACGACACTATCGCCCGGACGATCAGGGTGTCGCCGGGTTGGATCCGTAGATCACTACCCGTGCAGGAAACCAACGATTCCTTCAGAGATCCCCCGTGCCGCTTTCTCCCGCCAGGCGCCACTGGTGAGCAGCGCCGCGTCCTTCGTATCGCGCATGTTGCCGCACTCGATGAACACCTTCGGAACCGTTGACAGATTGAGACCGCCGAGGTCCTTACGGACCACCAGTCCGGTTCCGTCACCGACGTAGTTGGAGGGCGCGCTGCCCGTCTCGCGGACGAACAGACCGGCGATGTGCTCGCCGAGGTCGCGGGAGGCGGCGACGATCGGGCGGGTGTCGGCGGCCCCCGCGTGCACGGACGCCGGAAGGATCACGTGGAAGCCGCGGTTGCCCGCCGCCGATCCGTCGGCGTGCAGGGAGACGACCGCGTCCGCGTGCGCCGCGTTGCCGATGCGGGCGCGCTCGTCGACGCAGGGACCGAAGGAACGGTCGCCGTCCTGGGTCAACTTCACCGTGGCGCCCTGCTTTTCGAGGATGGCCCGCATGCGGTGCGCGACGTCGAGGGTGAACCGGGCTTCCGTGTAACCCGCGTTGGTCGACGTGCCGGTGGTGTCGCACTCCTTCCAGTTCGTTCCGATGTTCACCTTGCGGTTGATCTCGGAGGCGTGCCGGAAGTTGGCGGGATTGTGCCCCGGGTCGATGACGATGACCTTGCCCTTGAGGGAGCCGGACGCGGCCGGCTTCGAGGACGGGGAGGACGAGGAGGAGCGTGAGGGCGCCGGTGCCGAGGACGAGCCCGGCCGGCCGTCGTCCTTCGTGGAGGCGGACGCCGGTGCGGAAGGGGAGCCGGAGCCGGGCGCGGAGGACGACGCCGGGGAGACGGCCCGGTCGGACCCGCCTCCCGAGCCGTCTCCCACGGCCTGCCACACGAGGTACCCGGCCAGTGCGCCGGGTACGAGCGCGGCGAGCGCGACGGTGAGCGGTCCGCGCCGGGAGCGGCGCGGCTGGGGCGGATCGAAGTCTGGGCCTACGTACGACACGTCAGCGACTCTAACCGGGTGCTCAGATCCCCGCTCCGGTTCGCCGCAGTACGCGCAGGGAGCCGCTCACCGCGGTCTCGGTGAACGCGCCCGATTCCAGGGCCCTGAGGTAGACGCGGTAGGGGGCCTGGCCGGTGAACTCGTCGACGGGGTCGGGGAACACGTCGTGGATGACGAGGAGGCCGCCCTCGGCGACGTGCGGCGCCCAGCCCTCGTAGTCGCCGCTCGCGTGCTCGTCGGTGTGGCCGCCGTCGATGAAGACGAGACCGAGGGGCGTGCCCCAGAACGCGGCGATCTGCGGCGAGCGGCCGACCAGCGCGACCACGTGCTCCTCCAGGCCCGCCCGGTGCAGGGTGCGGCGGAAGGTGGGGAGCGTGTCCATCAGGCCGAGCTCCGGGTCGACCGTGGTCGGGTCGTGGTACTCCCAGCCCGGCTGCTGCTCCTCGCTGCCCCGGTGGTGGTCGACCGTGAGGGCGGTCACCCCGGCCTCGCGGGCCGCGTCCGCGAGCAGGATCGTGGAACGGCCGCAGTAGGTGCCGACCTCCAGGAGCGGCAGCCCGAGCCGTCCGGCCTCCACCGCGGCGGCGTGGAGCGCGAGTCCCTCACCGCGCGGCATGAACCCCTTCGCGGCCTCGAAGGCGGCGAGGATCTCGGGCTTGGGTGCCGAGGACATGGGGTTTTCCTCCATCGGTGCGAACTCCAGCGGTGCGGACAACGGGTACGCGCAGCATCGTGCACCACACCCCCGCCGCGTGGGCGGCGGGGGTGGCGATGATCACTCGCGAGGCCGGTGCGTCAGGCCGTGACGTCGGCGTTCTCGCCCGGCAGCGAGAGGTCGAGGGCGACCGGGGAGTCGTCGCCCGCGTGGGTGGCCGAGGAGGCGAGCGGGCCGTGGCCGGCCGCCCGCGCGGCGAGCACGTACGCGCCCTGGGCCGGTACGGCGAGCGCGTAGCTGCCGTCCTCGGCGGAGAGGGTGGCGCCCGCCTGGCGGCCGCGCCGGTCGATCAGGGTGACCTTGGCGCGGGCGACGGGGCCGCCCTCGGCGTCCAGCACCCGGCCGCGGAAGCCGCCGAGGATCTCGTGCGCCCGCTCCAGGGCCGCCTCCTCCTCGCTGCTCGCCAGCAGCGAGGGCTTGGTCGCCGGGCGTCGGCCGGGCAGGAACAGGGCCATCAGCAGGCCGACCGCGACCGCGCCCGTCGCGATCAGGAAGGACACGCGGAAGCCGTGCATGGTGGGGATCGCGACCCCGCCGACGTGGTGCGCGGTGTTGGCGAGCACCATGCCGATGACGGCGCTCGACACCGACGTGCCGATGGAACGCATGAGGGTGTTCAGACCGTTGGCCGCGCCGGTCTCCGAGGCCGGGACGGAACCGATGATCAGGGCGGGGAGCGAGGAGTAGGCGAGGCCGATGCCCGCGCCGAGGATCACGGCGATGACCAGGGACTGCCAGGCGGCGCTCATCAGGCCGAGGCCCGCGCCGTAGCCGATGCCGATGATCACCATGCCGATGATCAGGGTGACCTTGGGGCCGTACTTCGCCGACAGCCGCGCGTACACGGGCGCCGTGACCATCATCGTCAGGCCCAGCGGCATGACGAGCAGGCCCGCGCTCACCATCGACTGGCCGAGGCCGTAGCCGGTGGACTTCGGGAGCTGGAGCAGTTGCGGCAGGACGAGGGAGACGACGTAGAAGGAGACGCCGACCATGATCGAGGCGAGGTTGGTGAAGAGGACCGCGGGGCGGGCCGTGGTGCGCAGGTCGACCAGGGGGGCCTTCAGGCGCAGCTCCATGACGCCCCACAGCAGCAGGACGGCGACGGACGCGCCGAACAGGCCGAGCGTGGTGGGCGCGGTCCAGCCCCAGTCGCTGCCCTTGGTGATCGGCAGCAGGAAGAGCACGAGTCCGATGGACAGGCCGATCGCGCCGAGCACGTCGAAGGTGCCCTTGGCCCGCATCGGGGACTCCGGCACGACGAGGAGGGTGAGGACGATCGAGACGACGCCGAGTCCGGCGGCGCCGTAGAAGAGGGCGTGCCAGTCGGCGTGCTGGGCGACGAGGGCCGCGGCGGGCAGCGCGAGTCCGCCGCCGACGCCGATCGAGGAGCTCATCAGGGCCATGGCGGAGCCGAGCTTCTCGCGGGGGAGCAGGTCGCGCATCAGGCCGATGCCGAGCGGGATCGCGCCCATCGCGAAGCCCTGGAGCGAGCGGCCCACGATCATCGGCAGCAGGGTGCTGGTCAGCGCGCTGATCAGGGCGCCGATCACCATGATGGACAGGCTGGTCAGCAGCATGCGCCGCTTGCCGAAGAGGTCGCCGAGGCGGCCCATGATCGGGGTGGCCACGGCACCCGCGAGCAGGGTCGAGGTCAGGACCCAGGTGGCGTTGCTGGGCGCGGTGTCCAGCAGCGCCGGCAGGTCCTTGATGACCGGGACGAGCAGGGTCTGCATCACCGCGACAACGATGCCCGCGAAGGCGAGCACCGGCACGGTCGCGCCGCCGGGCCTCCGCGCGGGTCGGTCGGTCGTCGTGTGCGTCATTGAGGGGGGCCTCCAGGCCATAGCGAAGGGAGCTCTCGGGAGCGGAGCGAGGGGTTCCGTGCGGATGCCGGGGAGACGGTCGGCCGGGTGATCCAGGGGGATGCGGGGGCGTCGGTCGGGTGGTCCACGCGAGGTACGTGCAGGGGGAACCCGGTGTGCCCGGGCAACTATTCCGATGCTTCGGCGTACTAACGAATTCTTGACCGATCCATGGGTATCTGACCTATCGTCAGAATGAAACGTGTTCTAGTCTGGCGCGGATCCACGCACCTTGGGCCTTCGGGGGAGGCATGCATGGGCATCGCGGTGACGCCGGAGCAGGGGGAGCTGGCCGAGGCCGTGCGCGGCTGGATCGCCCGCGCCGTGCCGCCCGAGGAGGTCCGCAAACTCCTGGACGCGCCCGGTGGCGGCAGGCCCTCGTTCTGGGACGCGCTGGCCGGGCAGGGGCTGCTCGCCGTGCACCTGCCCGAGGCGTACGGGGGTGGCGGCGGTGACCTGGCCGACCTGGCCGTCGTCGTGGAGGAGGCCGCTCGGGCGGCACTGCCGGGGCCCTTCGTCGCGAACGTCCTGGCGTCGGCGGTGCTGGCGGCGGAACTCGCGGGTGAACCGGGCTCATCGGGTGATTCCGTACGGGCTTCGGGGCGCGCCGATGCCGTACGGGAGCGGGAGCGCATCGATCTCGTACGGGATTCGGGGCGCGCCGATCTCGTACGGGCCCTGGGGTGCGGGGAGCGCATCGGTGCCGTCGCGTTCGGCGCCGGTTCCCTGACGGCTCTGGCGGTGGACGGCGGATACGTGCTGGACGGGACGGCGCCGCCCGTGCTGTCGGGCGCCGACGCGGACGTGCTCGTGCTGGCGGCGACACTCGCCGGGCCCGAACGCGGCTCCGGCACGGATGCCGCCGCCGGGACGGGCGCCGCGGCCGACGGCGTGATCCGGCTGGTGGTGGACGCCGCCGACCTGGTCGTCCGGCCGCACGAGAGCGCCGATCCGACCCGGGGGACCGCCGAGGTCCGGGCCGAACGGGTACGGGTCCCCGCCGGCCGCGTCCTCGCGGTCGACCCGTCGCTGGTCACGGACCTCGCCGCCGTCGTCCTCGCCGCCGACGCCTGCGGCACCGCGGCCTGGTCGCTGGAGACGGCCGCCGCGCACGCCAGGGTCCGCGAGCAGTTCGGCCGCCCCATCGGACACTTCCAGGGCGTCAAGCACCTGTGCGCCGACATGCTCCTGCGGCTGGAACAGGCGAGAGCGCTCACCTGGGACGCGGCCCGCGCGGCCCAGGAGCCGCCCGGTGCGCGGGGGCTGGTGGCCGCGCTCGCCGCCGGCACCGCCCTCGACGCCGCCGCCTCCTGCGCCAAGGACTGCGTCCAGATCCTCGGCGGCATCGGGTTCACCTGGGAGCACGACGCCCATCTGTATCTGCGCCGGGCCCTGGTGGCACGGCAGTTGCTCGGCGCCGGGAGCGGACACCTGCGGCGGGCCGTACGGCTCGCGCGCTCCGGCGTACGGCGGGAACTACGCCTGGAGCTGCCCCCGGAGGCGTCCGCGTACCGGGCCGAGGCCCGTGCGGTGGCCGACCGGGTGCGCGGGCTCGGCCCCGCGGAGGCCCGCCGGACGCTGGCGCCCACCGGCTACGCCGCCCCGCACCTGCCCCCGCCCCACGGCCTCGGCGCGGGCCCGGTCCAGCAGCTCGCCGTGCAGCAGGAGCTGACCGCGGCCGGAGTGCGGATCAGCGACCTGGGGATCGCGACCTGGGTCGTGCCGTCCCTCATCGCGCACGGGACCCCGCGGCAGCAGGAGCGCTATCTGCTGCCCACCCTGCGCGGCGACGTCCTGTGGTGCCAGCTCTTCTCCGAGCCCGGCGCCGGATCCGACCTCGCCTCGCTGCGCACCAGCGCCGAGCGCACCGCCGACGGGCGATGGCGGATCAACGGACAGAAGGTGTGGACGAGCGCGGCGCAGTGGGCCGACCACGGGATCCTCCTCGCCCGGACGAACCCGGCCGCGCCCAAGCACAAGGGGCTCACCTATTTCGTCGTCGACATGAAGACCACGGACGGCATCGACATCCGCCCCCTGAAGGAGATCACCGGGGACTCCCTCTTCAACGAGGTCTGGTTCGACGACGTGCTGCTGCCCGCGGACGCGGTCGTCGGCGAGGTCGACGACGGCTGGCGGGTGGCCCGCAACACGCTCGGCAACGAACGCGTCCACATGGCCGACCAGTTGACCTTCGACACCGGCCTGGAGGCGCTGATACCGGCCGACGTCGACGCCTCCCGGCTGGGGGCGCTGCTGGCCGAGGCCCACGCCCTGGCCTGCGTCACGCTGCGCACCACCCTGCGCCGGGTCTCCGGCGTGGAGCCCGGCGCGGGCGCCTCCGTCCGCAAACTGGTGCAGACCGCGCACCAGCAGAAGGTCGCCGAACTCGCGCTCGAACTCCTCGGCCCCGAAGGCGCGTCGTGCGAGGGCCCCGGCAAACGGGCGGTGCACGGATTCCTGCTCTCCCGGTGCCTGACCATCGCGGGCGGCACCACCCAGGTCCAGCTCAACGTCGTCGCCGAGCGCCTGCTCGGCCTGCCACGGGACTAGGAGCGCGCCATGAGGACGTACGTCGTCGGTGTCGGCATGACCAGGTTCGAGAAGCCCGAGACCCGGGAGTGGCAGTACTGGGACATGGTCCGCGAGGCCGGCACCAACGCCCTGGCCGACGCGGGCATCTCCTACACGGACGTGGAACAGGTCCCCGTCGGCCACTGCTTCCAGCCGTCCACCGCCGGTCAGCGCGCCGCCTACGAACTGGGCCTGACCGGCGTGCCCGTCTACAACGTGAACAACAACTGCGCCACCGGGGCGAGCGCGTTGATGCTGGCCCGGCAGTTCGTGGAGGGCGGCGTCAGCGACTGCGTCCTCGCGCTGGGCTTCGAGAAGATGAAGCGGGGATCGCTCGGGTCGGGAGCCGACGGCGGGGACTTCGCCACGTCACCGGTCGCCCGCCACTACGGGATCATGGCCGCCCGGCACGGTTTCGAGATGTCACCGCCCACCGCGCAGATCTTCGGCGACGCGGCCCGTGAGCACATGGAGCGGTACGGCACGACCGAGGCCCAGCTCGCCGCCGTCGGCGCCAAGAACCACCGCCACTCGGCGCACAACCCCTACGCCCAGTTCCAGGACGTGTACTCCGTCGACGAGATCCTCGCCGCCAAGGCCGTGCACCGGCCGCTCACCCGACTCCAGTGCTCGCCCACCTCCGACGGAGCCGCCGCGGCCGTCGTCGTGTCCGAACGGTTCGCCGAGCGGCACGCGCTGGAGGACAGGGCGGTCGAGATCGTCGCGCAGGCGATGGCCACCGACACCGAGGAGTCCTTCGCCTCCGGTTCCTGCATCGACGTCGTCGGCCGGCCGATGTCGCGGGATGCCGCGCGCCGGGTGTACGAGCGCTCCGGGCTCGGCATCGAGGACGTGGACGTCGTGGAGCTCCACGACTGCTTCTCCGTCAACGAACTGCTGACCTACGAGGCCCTCGGCATGTGCGCGGAAGGAGAGTCGGGCGCACTCGTGGAGTCCGGGGCGACGACGTACGGCGGACGCTGGGTGGTCAACCCCTCCGGCGGGCTGATCTCCAAGGGGCACCCCCTGGGGGCCACCGGGATCGCGCAAGTGGCCGAACTGGTCTGGCAGTTGCGGGGACAGGCCGAGGCCCGGCAGGTCCAGGGCGCACGCGTCGGGCTCGCGCACAACATCGGACTGGGCGGCGCTGCGGTGGTCACCCTGCTGCGCAGGTCCTAGGGCACCGGGAGTCACAGGGGGAGTCACGGGGGCGACCTCGCGGACAGGGCCTAGGTCCGGTGTCCCACGTCCGGCTGCGCCGAAATACCGATGCAAGGAGCGTCAGCGGGTTGAGAGCATGACAGTCATGCTCCGAGCCGCTGAAGACACCAGGACGACCGCCCGTACCGCCCCGCCCACCTGGGTGGTGATCGCGCTCGCGTGCGCCGGACAGTTCCTGGTCGTCCTGGACGTGTCCGTCGTCAACGTGGCCCTGCCCTCCATGCGCGCCGACCTGGGGCTGAGCGCCCCCGGACTCCAGTGGGTGGTGAACGCCTACTCCATCGCCTTCGCCGGATTCATGCTCCTGGGCGGGCGGGCCGGTGACCTGTACGGGCGCAAGCGGATGTTCCTGGTGGGTCTGGCGCTGTTCACGCTGGCCTCGGCCGCCGGAGGCCTCGCCCAGGAGGGCACCCAACTGCTCGTCGCGCGCGCCGCGCAGGGCCTGGGGGCGGCGGTGCTCGCGCCCTCGACCCTGACGATCCTGACGTCCGCCGTCCCCGAGGGCCCCGCACGGGCGCGGGCCATCGCGACCTGGACCGCCGTGGGAGCCGGTGGCGGCGCGGCGGGCGGACTCGTCGGCGGACTGCTGGTCGACGGGCTGTCGTGGCGCTGGGTGCTCCTCATCAACGTGCCCGTCGGCGCGCTCGTGCTGGCCGGCGCGGCGTACCGGCTGAGGGAGAGCCGGGCCGGGGACGGGCGGCGGCTCGACCTGCCGGGCGCGCTCCTGGTGACGGCGGGACTCGCGACCCTCGCGTACGGGATCGTGCAGACGGAGGCCGAGGGCTGGACCGCGACGGAGACACTCGTACCGCTCGGCGCGGGAGCGGCGCTCATCGGGGCCTTCCTGGCCGTCGAGGCCCGGACCGGAGCGCCGTTGATGCCGCTGAAGCTGCTGCGGCTGCGCTCGGTGGCGTCCGCGAACGCGGCCATGTTCGTCTCCGGCTCGGCGATGTTCTGCATGTGGTTCTTCATGACGCTGTACGCGCAGAACGTGCTCGGCTACTCGCCGCTCGGCGCGGGCCTCGCCCTGGTGCCGAGCTCGCTCGCCGTGGTCGTCGGCTCGAAGTCGGCGCCCCGCCTGATGCCGGTCGTCGGCGCGCGCAACGTGGCGGTGCTCGGCACGCTCCTGGCCGCGGCCGGGTTCGGCTGGCAGTCGACGATGACGGCGGACGGCCCGTACCTCACGGCCATCATGCTCCCCGGCGTCCTGATGATGGCGGGCGCCGGTCTGGCCGCGACACCGCTGGCCGCGATCGCGACCTCGGGCGCGGTGCCGGAGGACGCGGGGGTGGTCTCGGGCCTGGTCAACACCTCGCGGGTGATGGGCGGTTCGCTGGGACTCGCGGTGATGTCCACGATCGCGGCGGCCCGTACCGGGGGAAGCCTCGCGGGGGAGGCGCTGACCGCCGGGTACGCGCTGGCGTTCCGCGTCAGCGGCGTGATGCTGCTCGCCGGGGCCGTCCTGATGTTCTTGTGGCTGCCCCGGACGATGTCACGGCGGTGAGGCAACGAATTCAGGTGCCTGTGGACTCCTTGGGTCACTAGGAGGTGCCCATGGGGGTTCGGAAGCAGGCTCGGGACGAGGAGTTCCAGGGCTTCGTGGTCGGTCGCTGGCCGCGGCTGATGCGTACGGCGTTTCTCCTGACGGGGGAGCAGCACGCCGCCGAGGACCTGGTCCAGACGACGCTGGAGCAGGTGTACGTGGCCTGGCGCCGGGTCGGCTCGGCCGACGAACCGGACGCGTACGTGCGGCGCATGATGATCAACGCGCACGCTCGAAGACACCGCAGAAAACTGAAGGAGTTCCTCGCGCCGAGGGACGACTCGGGGATCGGACACGAGGTCCCCGACGGCGCCGACGCGATCGCGCGCGCCGACGACCGCGGCACCCTGATCGCCGCGCTGTCCCAACTGCCCCCGCGCCAGCGCGAGGCGGTGGTCCTGCGCTACTGGGAGGACCTGAGCGAGAGCCAGGCGGCCGAGGCGATGGGCTGCTCGGTGGGCGCGGTGAAGAGCAACGCGGCCAAGGGCATCGCGAAGCTCCGTGCCGTACCGGAGCTGGCGGACACGATGGCGCAGGGAGGGCGGATCCGATGAGCGCGAACCGGGAGACGAATCACGACATGGCGGCGACGGACGCGGACATCTCCTTCCTGCTGGCCGAGGCGGCGGACGGGGTCGAGATCGGTACGGCCCCCTACCAGGCGGTGCTGCGCGGCGGCCGGCGCCGCAGGGCGCGCCGGTGGGCGACGGCGGCGGCGGTCGCCCTGGTCGTCGCCGGGTCCACGGGGACACTGGCGCTGACCGGCGGCAGCGGCGACGACGCCAAGGGGGTCGTGCCGGCCGGCCCCGTTCGCCCGTCGATCAGCCCCGGGACCGGACCGGGCGGCCTTCCGGAGGAGTGGCGGACCCTCGGGCCACGGGGAACCTTCGTGTCGCAGTGGACCAACCCCGACCACACGACATGGTCGGTCCTCGTGGACATGTGGCCGGCGCCGAAGGACGAGGCGGAGGCCCGGAAGCAGCGCACGATGATGACCCAGTACGGCGTCACGCCGACGGGTGCCAGGGACGCTCCGGACGTCGCGGACAAGAAGTGGGCCTTCGTCAGCGTTGTCCGGGTCGGAGTAGGGCACTCGAGGGACACGATCGACGGAGCCCAGAAGAAGGATCCGTTCTCGGGCAAGGACATCGAGGCCTTCTCGCTGCCGCTGGACGCCGAGGCGGCCAAGGAGAAGAAGAAGCCTCCTCAGGGGCTCGTGATCGGCAAGGTCGCCCAGACCGCCAAGGAGGTCACCTGCACCTGGGACGACGGCACGACGGTCAAGGCCCGGAGGGTCGCCCACCGGGGCACCATGCTTCCCTACGGCGTTCCGAACCTGATCTGGCGGGTGGACGGTTCCCTGCCCGACTGGTTCGTGTGCGTGGCACCGGAGGGCAAGGGCAGCGGGTCGGCGGACGCGGTGGTGACGAAGCCCTGAGGATCTCCCGGGGCTACAGCCACCCCTGTTGGCGGGCCTCCCGCATCGCCTCCATGCGGTTGCGGGTGCCCGTCTTGCCGATGGCGGACGAGAGGTAGTTGCGGACGGTCGACTCGGAGAGGTGCAGCTTGCCGGCGATGTCGGCGACGGTGGCCCCGTCCACCGAGGCCTTCAGGACGTCGCACTCGCGGGCCGTGAGCGGACTGGGTCCCGCGCTCAGCGCCGCGGCGGCGAGCGCGGGATCGATGACGGTCTCCCCGGTCAGGACCCGCCGGATCGCCTCGGCCAGTTCCTCCACGGGCCCGTCCTTGACCAGGAACCCGGCGGCCCCCGCCTCCATGGCCCGGCGCAGATAGCCGGGGCGGCCGAAGGTGGTGAGGATCAGCACCCGGCAGTCGGGCGCCTGCTCCCGCAGTTCGGCGGCGGCGTCCAGTCCGCTCATCCCCGGCAACTCGATGTCCAGCAGGGCCACATCGGGCCGGCTCGTGAGCACCGCGTCCACGATCTCGTCGCCCGCGGACACCTGCGCGACCACCTCGATGTCCGGCTCCATCCCGAGCAGCAGGGCGAGTGCCCCACGCATCATCTTCTGGTCCTCGGCGAGCAGGACACGGACGGACTTGGCGGGCCGGTGGTCCCGGGGCATCTCGTTCACGCGGCCAAGGGTAGGACGAGACGGGCGTCCCGCGGCCCGCCCCGCGCGTTCCGGCGGATTCCGGGAAATCGTCCTCGTCCGTGTCCGCGCGTCTTGACGGCCCCCGGCCGCAGGCAAATAATCGCCTCGGAATTCAGCGCTCCCCTTGGTTTTTCCCGGGCCGGACCGTTTTCCGCAAACGTTCGGAATTTCGACCGTGAAGGGGTTCGGCATATCGATCGAACGATGTCCGGTATTTCGACCGGGCACCCGCACTGTCCTACCAGGAACGGAAGAGGTGCACCGTGTTGTCAGCCTTCGTGCGCTTACAGCGCCTCAGAAACACAGTCCTGGCCGCGCTGTCGGTGACGGCGGCCGTCGTCGCGTTCGCCGTCGGCGCGCCGCAGGCCACCGCCGCGGGCTCGCTCCCGTGCGACGTCTACGCCACCGCCGGCACCCCCTGTGTCGCCGCGCACAGCCTCGTCAGGGCGCTCTACTCCTCGTACAACGGCTCGCTCTACCAGGTGCAGCGCGCCTCCGACGGCGCCACCGCGAACATCGGTCTCCTCGCGGCCGGCGGGTACGCGAACGCGGCGGCGCAGGACTCCTTCTGCGGCGGCACCACCTGCATCGTCACGAAGATCTACGACCAGTCCTCGCGCCACAACGACCTCACGGTCGAGGGCGCGGGCGGGGCGGGGGCCGCCGACGTCGGGGCGCCCGCGGACGCGCTGCCGGTGACCGCCGGCGGCCATCAGGTCTACGGCCTGGAGATCTCCGCCGGCATGGGCTACCGCGACAACTCCACCTCGGGAGTCGCCACGAACGGCGCCGCCGAGGGGATGTACATGGTGACCTCCGGCACCCACGTCAACGGGAGCTGCTGTTTCGACTACGGCAACGCCGAGACCAACAACCTCGACACCGGCAACGGCCACATGGACGCCATCAACTTCGGCACCGAGTGCTGGTTCTCGCCCTGCTACGGCCAGGGCCCCTGGGTGCAGGCCGACCTGGAGAACGGGCTCTTCCAGTCGGACGCCGGATACAGCAGGAACACGTCGAACACCGGAACCGGCCCGATGCCGTTCGTGACCGCTTTGCTGAAGAACAACGGTCAGGACCATTTCGCGCTGAAATACGGCAACGCCCGATCGGGCGCTCTCACGACCACCTATTCCGGCGGTGAACCCACCGCCGGAGGCTACTCGCCCATGCACCAGGAAGGCGCGATCGTCCTCGGCACCGGAGGCGACAACAGCAACGGCTCCATCGGCTCCTTCTTCGAGGGCGTCATGACCGCGGGCATCCCGACGGACGCCGCCGACGACCAGGTGCAGTCGAACATCGTCTCCGTCGGCTACGGCGGCCCGACCGGCAGCACGGGCTCGCTCACGGCCGGGTCCGAGATCTCGCTGCGCGCCACCACCGCGTGCTGCACGACCGGCTACGTCCGCCACCAGAACGACGCGGCGGTCGTCTCGACGATCACCTCGGGCAGTGCGGCACTCGACAAGAGCGACGCCACCTGGATCGTCCGCCGGGGGCTCGCCGACAGTTCCTGCTACTCGTTCGAGTCACGGAACTACCCGGGCGACTTCCTGCGCCACTTCAACTACCAGCTCTACCGGCAGCCCATGACCGGCACCACGCAGTTCAGACAGGACGCCACGTTCTGCGCCCAGAGCGGCAAGAGCGGTACGGGGACCTCGTTCGCGTCGTACAACTACCCGACGCGCTACCTCCGGCACTACAACCACACCCTCTACATCGCGAGCGACGGAGGCTCGAACGCCTTCGACAGCGCCACCTCGTGGACGGACGACGTGAGCTGGGCCGTGACGGCTCCCTGGGCTCCGTAGCCCCGGCCGCCCGGCGACGGACCGGCCCCCACGGCCCCGCCGCCGGGCGGAGTTCCGCCCTCAGACCGACGCCTCCGTCAAGTCCGCCGCCTCCACCGGCAGTTCGGCCCTCACCTCGAACCCGCCGCGCGCGGTCCGGCCCGCCCGCAGGGAGCCGCCGGCCGTCGCGAGACGTTCGGTGAGGCCCTTGAGGCCGGTGCCGCCGACCCCCGGTTCGGGCTGTGCCGGGGAGGCGTCGGTGCCGTTGTCCGAGACGGTCAGCCGGACGACGTCCGCGGTCCCGTCGACGGTGATCTCGCAGCGCGTCGCGTCGCTGTGGCGCACGACGTTGGTGACGGCCTCGCGCAGCACCCAGCCGAGCAGGGCCTCCGTCTGCGGGACCAGCGGCGGCCCCGACTGCCGTACGACCGGCTCCACCCGCGCCGCCGACAGCGCCGAGCGGGCCCGGTCCAGCTCTGTGGCGAGGCTGCCCTCGCGATAGCCGGTGACCGCCTCACGGATCTCCGTCAGCGCCTGCCGGCCGACCGACTCGATGTCCGTGACCTGCGTGAGCGCCGCGTCCAGATCCCGGGGAGCCAGCCTGCGGGCCGCCTCCGACTTCACCACGATGACGGACAGCGTGTGCCCGAGCAGGTCGTGCAGGTCGCGCGAGAAGCGCATCCGCTCCTTCTCCACGGCCCGGCGCGCCAGTTCCTCGCGGGCCGCCCGCAGTTCCCGTACCGCCTCGGAGAGGGAGAGGATCGCGGCCGTCACCATCGTGGACAGGAAGGTGCCGTAGGCGACGTTCACCGCGTCCCAGCCCGCCCGGAAGACGGACACCGACGCGGCGAGCACCGTCAGACCGAGGCCGATCTTCCCGAGCCAGGGCCCGCGCACCACCGCCCCGGTGGCCAGCCCGAGCAGCGGGAAGAAGTACAGCCAGGTTCCGCCGTACCCGATGGCCAGCGCGCAGGTGACCACGCCCATCAGGACGAGCGCGACCCGGGTCGACCGGGCCTGCCTCGTCGCCTTCGTGAACGCGCGGAACGTCACGTAGATGTACAGGGAGTTGAAGGCCAGCAGGCCAAGAGCGCCGACCCAGGGCTGCGGGGTCCGGCCCTGGAAGAGGTTGGAGAACGCGCCCATCCCCAGCAGCAGCCACGGCAGCAGCGCGAAGCCCGTCGGCGGCGGCCCCGGGTTCTCCGGCATCGCGCCGCCGCTCCGGCGCGCGGCCCGCTGTTCCTCCTTGAACCGCTCCATGTCGGCCTTCCAGCGCCTCCGTTCGGCCCGCAGCGCGCGGACCTGGCAGCCGATGCCTTTCATCCAGGACATGTCCCGCTCCCCGTTCAGACGGTTCGTGCTGATCGACGGTACGAGACCACGGCGTACGAACCGAACACCAGCAGCCAGGCGACCAGCACCGCCACCGCCGTGGCGCCGGGCGCCCGGCCCTCGGTGACCGACACGCCGAGCTGCGCGAACCGGTTCGTGGGCGTGTACGCGGAGACCGAGCGCAGCCAGCCGGGGAAGAGGGCGAGCGGGAACCACAGCCCGCCCACCACCGCCAGCCCCAGATTGCACACCATGTTCACGACGCCCGTCGTCTGCGCGGTCATCCGGTAGCCGTTGCCGAGGCCCAGCAGGGTGAACGGGATCGAGCCGAGCCACAGCAGCAGCGCCGTCGCGGCCCACTGCCACACGTCCAGCCGCACGCCGTTGACCAGGCCGCCGGCCGCGAGCACCGAGACGATCGCGGGCAGCACCGTCACCGAACCGGTCAGCGCCCGGCCGAGCACCACCTCGCGCGAGGTCATCGGGGTCACCCGGAGCTGCCGCAGCCAGCCGGTCACCTTGTCCTCGGCGACCCCGCCGCCGGTGTTCAGCGCCGAGCCGACCGCCCCGTAGGCCGCCATGCCGACCATCGACGCGGTCCTCCACGCCCCGTCGTCGCCCCCGCCGAGGTTGGTGAACAGCAGATACATCATCACCGGCATCGCGACGCCGCCGATCACGAAGCCGGTGTCGCGCAGCGTCCGGCGCACTTCGAGCCGCAGATAGTCGAACATCACACCGTCTCCCGGTCGCGTGAGGTGAGGGCCAAGAAAGCGTCGTCCAGGGACGCCGGGACGACCTCCAGACCGCGGATCGCCCCCCGTTCGGCCAGCGCGACCACCGTCGCGTCGGAGTCGTCCGTGCGCAGCCGGGCCCGCTCCCCGCGCACCTCCACGGACACCACCCCCGGCAGCAGCGCCAGAGCGTCCGCGGCGAGCCCCGCCAGGTCGAAGGAGACCAGGTTGCCGCCCACCGACCGCCGGAGCTCCTCCCCGGTCCCGTTCGCGACGAGCCGCCCCCGGTCCACGACGACGATCCGGTCGGCGTGCGCGTCGGCCTCATCCAGGTAGTGCGTGGAGAACAGCACGGTGTGGCCGCGCCGGGCGTAGGCCCGCATCGACTCCCAGAACGCGTGCCGTGCCTCCACGTCGAGCGCCGCGGTGGGCTCGTCCAGCACGATCAGCGCGGGATTCCCGGCCAGCGCCACGGCGAAGCGCACCCGCTGCGTCTGCCCTCCCGACAGCCGGTCGACGCGTCGCCCGGCCAGCTCCGTGACGCCCGCCAGCCGCAGCGCCTCGGCCACCGGCAGGGGCGCCGGATAGCGTCCCGCCACGAAGGAGACCAGCTCCCGGACGGTGACCCGCGGCACCGGCCGGCTGTCCTGGAGCATCGCGCCGACCCGTCCGGCGCGCACCGAGTCCTGCGGGCGGCCGCCGAAGAGCGCGACCGAGCCCTCGTCCGGCTCGTCCAGGCCGAGGAGCAGCGAGATCGCCGTCGACTTCCCCGCTCCGTTGCGTCCCAGCAGCGCCACCGTCTCGCCGTTCGCCACGTCCAGGTCGAGACCGTCCACGGCGCGCACGTCGCCGAAGGTCTTGACCGCGCCCCTGAACCGCACCGCCGGTGTCGTCCCCGTCACCGGCGGCGCGCACGTTCCCTCCGGCTTTCCCGCCGTCGTCCCCGTCGTCCGTGTCATGAGGACGACGCTAGGGGTCCGGGGCGGTGCCCCGGCAGATGCAGTTGTCGGCGATCGGCCGGGACAAATGTCACGGCCGACGGCCGCACCACGACTCCCCGCAGCCCGCCCCGCGACCCGCCGCCGGCCGCGACGCGCCTCGATCTGACATGGCGTCAGTAGTCTTCACAAGTGCTGGGCGCTCGGCTATACAAGGGTTCGCCGTACTGGAACGCGTTCTAGAACGAGCGGGTTCCGCGGCCCAGTGGCGACCTCGGTGCGGCCGACGGTGCGGACGGCCGCACCGAGGTCTTTCGCGCAGTCGAGCAAGGAGCCCCATGCCCATTGACGCCGCCAAGGCCGTCGCAGCGGAACCGCGGACCGGCGAGATCGCCTGGAGTCACAAGGACGTCCAGCTCTACCACCTCGGCCTCGGCGCGGGCGTCCCCGCGACCGACCCCGACGAACTGCGCTACACCCTCGAATCCCGGCTGCACGTCCTGCCGAGCTTCGCCACCGTCGCGGGCGCCGGCTCACCGGGCGTGATCAGCTCACTGTCCATGCCCGGCATCGACGTCGACCTCGCCCGCGTCCTGCACGGCGGCCAGAGCGTCCGGCTGCACCGGCCGATCCCCGCCGAGGGCACGGCCACCGCCACCGGCCGCATCGCCGCCGTCTACGACAAGGGCACCGCCGCCGTCCTCGTCATGCGCACCGAAGTGACCGACGCCGAGGGCCCGTTGTGGACCAACGACGCCCAGATCTTCGTACGCGGCGAAGGCGGCTGGGGCGGCGACCGTGGGCCCAGTGCCCGCCTCGAAGCCCCCTCCGGCCCACCGGACCGCACCGTCGAACGCCCGATCCGCGAGGAACAGGCCCTGCTCTACCGGCTCTCCGGGGACTGGAACCCGCTGCACGCCGACCCCGAGTTCGCCAAGCTCGCCGGCTTCGACCGGCCCATCCTGCACGGGCTGTGCACGTACGGCATGACGCTCAAGGCCGTCGTCGACACCCTGCTCGGCGGCGATGTGACCCGCGTCCGCGCGTACACCACCCGCTTCGCCGGAGTCGTCTTCCCCGGCGAGACCCTGCGCATCCGGATGTGGCGGGGCGACGGCGCGGTCCGGGTCGCGGTGAGCGCGGTCGAGCGGGACGACGCGCCGGTCCTCGCCGACACCGTCGTCGAACACCTCTGACACCCGTACGAACCGTCCCGAGGGGAGCCGCACCATGCGCGCAGCCGTACTGCACGAGATAGGCCAGGACAAGCTCGAGGTCCTCGATGACGTCGAGGCGGTGGGCTTCGGGCCCGGCAAGGTGCGCATCCGGGTGCGGGCCACGGGACTGTGCCACTCGGACCTGTCCGCGATGAACGGCGTCCTGCCGCAGCCCGCGCCGTTCGTGCCCGGACACGAGGGCGCCGGCGAGATCACCGAGGTCGGCGAGGGCGTCACCCACGTGAAGCCCGGCGACCGCGTCGTCATCTGCTGGCTGCCCGCCTGCGGCGCCTGTCCCGCCTGCAAGCGGGGCCAGACCGAACTGTGCCTGGCCGGCTTCATGAACGCGGGCACCCCCAACTTCAAGCGCCCCGGCGGCGACGTCTTCGGCTTCGCCGGCACCGGCACCTTCACCGAGGAGGTCGTCGTCTCCGCCGGCTGCGCGGTTCCCATCCCCGACGACGTGCCCTTCGACATCGCCGCCCTGATCGGCTGCGGCGTCACCACCGGACTCGGCGCGGCCCTCAACACCGCCGACGTGGAGGCCGGTTCGTCGGTCGCCGTCATCGGCTGCGGCGGCGTCGGCATCTCCGCGATCCAGGGCGCCCGGCTCAAGGGGGCCGCGGAGATCGTCGCCGTCGACCCGGTCGCCTCCCGCCGCGAGGCCGCCCTCGGCTTCGGTGCCACCCGGGCCGTCTCGCCCGACGAACTCGCCGACGCCAAGCAGTCGGTGACCGCGGGCGAGGGCTTCGACTACGTCTTCGAGGTCGTCGGCAGGTCGGCCACCGCCCGCACCGCCTACGACCACACCCGCCGCGGCGGCACCCTCGTGGTCGTCGGCGCCGGCGCCATGGACGACTTCCTCCAGCTCAACATGTTCGAGCTGTTCTTCGACGAGAAGCGCATCCTGCCCTCCATGTACGGCGGCGGGGACGTCCTCGCCTCCTACGAGCGCACGATCGCCCTGTGGCGCGCGGGCCGCATCGACCTCGAAGGCCTGATCACCCACCGGGTTCCGCTGGTCGGGATCAACGAGGCGCTCGACCAGATGCGTTCGGGCACCGCCCTGCGGACGTGCATCGAGATCTGACCCGGGCGCGGACCTCCACCCCAACCGCTAAGGACCCTGATGTCACTGCCACTTGAAGGGCTCACCGCGATCGTCACCGGCGCGGGGCGCGGGCTCGGCCGGGCCGAGGCGCTGGAACTCGGCCGGCTGGGCGCCGCCGTCGTCGTCAACGACTACGGACAGCCCGGACGGGACGGATCGGGCGCGGCCTCGGCCACCCCCGCCGAAGAGGTCGCCGCCGAGATCCGCGACAGCGGCGGCCGGGCCGTCGCCCACACCGGGGACGTCGCCGACCACGAACAGGCCCGCGAACTGGTCGAGTCGGCCGTCACCGCGTTCGGGAAGCTGGACATCCTCGTCAACAACGCGGGCATCCTGCGCGACCGGATGGTCTTCTCGATGACCGAGGACGAGTGGGACTCGGTCATCAGGGTCCACCTCAAGGGCCATTTCAACACCACCCACTTCGCCTCCGCGCACTGGCGGGCCCGCTCCAAGGCGGCCGACGGGCCCGTCTACGGACGGATCGTGAACACCTCGTCCGAGGCGTTCCTCGCCGGCTCCGCCGGACAGCCCAACTACGCGGCGGCGAAAGGCGGAATCGTCGGGCTGACCACCTCGACGGCGCTGGCACTCGCCAAGTACGGCGTCACGGCCAACGTCATCTGCCCGCGCGCCCGGACCCGGATGACGGAGGACGTCTTCGCCGGATTCGGGCAGCCGGACGAGGGCCTCGACCCGCTCGCCCCCGAGCATGTCGCCCCGCTCGTCGGCTACTTGGCCTCACCCGCCGCCGCGCACGTCAACGGGCAGCTCCTCGTCGTGCACGGAGGAATGGTCGCGGTCGTCGAACGGCCCCGGGTGGCGGTGAAGTTCGACAGCAAGCAGGACACCTTCAGCCACGACGAGCTCGACGCGCTGCTCACCCCGTACTACGCGGACCGGCCGAGCGGCGAGACGTTCGCGGCGATGGAGGTGCTGGGTCTCAAACGGGAGGACGCGCCCCGCTGAGGGCTCTTCGCCGAGGGCCCCTCGCCGAACGGACGGTCGTCGGCGGATCGCGCCCGTCGGCCGGGACGCCCCGAACGGGCACGGCCCCGCTCGCCAAGGTGCGAGCGGGGCCGTACGCCGGTTCCGGCTGCCGTGAGGTCCGTCAGGCCGTCGTGGCCGACTGGCCGGACGGCTTGCGGTGGCGGCCCTGAGGGGTCGCCTCGTCGTCGTGGCCGGAGACCGGGCCGCGGTGTCTGCCGTGGCCTTCGGACCGGGCCGCCGACGTCTCGTGGACGTCCGCGCCCGGCGCTTCCATGGTGCTCGAGTCGTTCATTGAAGTGTTCACCCCGTATGCAAGATCCTTCTTTACAGCCGGGGGAGTCTAACGTGCGGTCATCGCGCGGGAGTCGGAGGGTGACGTTTCTTCGCCCCTGCTGCCCCTTTTCTCCTCGTCCGTGTGGGCCGTCACACTCGGAACCCCGGACTCCGCGGGGAGGTGCGCCACGGCGGCGAGGGACCTCAGGGCGACCTGCCCCCTGAACTCACCGGTGGCCGGCACCGCGTCGGTGTTCCCGTCCCCGGAGACGGTCCCGCCCGCGGGTGTCGCGCCGGTCAGGGCACCGAGGTTCATGCCGGGCGGGGGAGTCTCGGCGACCTTGGTCCACAGACCCGGGTCGGTGCGGGGGGTCGGCTTGCGGTGGGGCCGGGTGCCGTCGGGCCGGTTGTCGTCGGCTTCGGTGGTCGTGGGGGCGGGTTCGGTGGGGCGGCCCGTTCCGGCGACGGCGGTGTCCGCGCTGCGGACTTCGGCCTCGGAGGCCGCCTCGAAGGCCGCCTTGGTCCGCGCGGCGGCCCCGGCCTCCCTTGCGGCCTCAGCGGCGGCCTCGGTGGCGGCCGTGGCGGGGATGACGGGAACGACGGCTGTGGCCTGGGCGGGGGCGATGGTCGTGGCCGGCGGGAGCGGCCCGGCCGGTTCGACGGTGACGGTCATGCCGCCCGGGAGTGTCCCGTCGGCCCGGGTCCTGAGGCTCATACCGGGCGGGGGAGTCTCGGCGACCTTGGTCCAGAGGTCCGCCTGGGCCGCGGCACTTGCGGCGGCTTCGGCCCGGCGTCTCTGCTCGGGCGCCGGTGTTGCGGGGCCTCCGGTCGGATGCGCCCGCTCCCGTACGGACGTTCCGACCGCTTCGGCCGGATGTCCCTGGTCCTGTGCCGGTGTTCCGGGGTGCTCGGTCCAGATGCCCTGTTCCTGTGCGGGTGGTCCGGCGGCCTCCGCCCGGGGTCTCCGGTCCGGTGCGAGGGGCAGGGGAACCCTGGTCCAGCGGCTCGGCTGGGTCCGGGGTTGGGGCTGGTGTTGCCGTGCGGCGGCGGGCGGGGCGGGTTCGGGGGCGCGTCGCGCGACCGGCGGGACCGGTTCGGTCCGTTCGTCATCCGGCCGCACGGCGGGCGGGAGCGCCGCGCCCGTCGCGAGGCCGGGGTGCGTGTCCGCACGCCGCGCTTCGCCGGGCGAGGTCCTCGGGGTGAGGCTCGTCACCGTCGACAGCGGCTCCTGGCCCCCGGGCGCGGAACCCGTCCCGTCCGGCGCGGAATCCGTGCCGGCGGACGAGGCCTCCCCTCCGTGGACGGCATGGACGGCGCGGGCCGCTGCGTCGACGGCGTGGACCGCCTCCTCCCTCGACGCGCGGGCGGTGCCGCCGCCGAGGGTCAGGTGGACCGGGAGCGCCCGAGGCTGCTCGGTTCCCGGGGCCGGGGCCGGGGCCGGAGCCGGGGCTTGGGCCCGGTGCGGTGATGCGGCCGTCGGCGCGGTCCGCAGCGGCGCCTGCTGGAGAGGGACCGGCCGCGGTGCCGGGAGCCCGCGGAGCGCCGGATCCCCCGTGTCCGGCTCCTCCGCCCGCCCGGTCGCCGCCAGCCGCGCGACACCGCAGGGGACGCCCCCCGTCACGTACGGCAGGTGGAGCACCCCCTCCGCGGTCCACAGCCCGGTGCCGGGCAACCAGCCCTCCGGCGCTGGCCGATGGTCGATCCGGCGCTCGGTCGGACGCCACACGCCCACCCAGGTGCCGCCCGGTCCGTCCATGCGCAGGGCGACCGCGCAGGACTCCGGGGTCAGCACCTGTCCCGGCTGGATCGCGAACGGGCTGATCGAGCAGCCCGTCGCGCTCAGACAGTCCGGGAAGCGGACGGGCAGGGTGCTGCCGAGCACGCCCCAGCCGAGCCGGTCCCGGCCGGGCGACGGCGCGTCGGACCGGATGAGCAGGAGCCCGCTGTCCGCGTCCGCGAGGAGCAGCCGGTCGTTGCTGTGCTCGGAGATCTGGAGGAGCGGTGACACCTCTCCGCCGCGCTCCAGGTCGACGACCACGCTCTTCGTACGGCCGTCATGGAAGCGGTCCAGCGCGAGCAGACGTCCCGTACGGTCCAGCCACACCCCTCCCGAGCAGTGGCCCGGGACCTCCGCCAGATGTTCCGGGCCGAACGCGCCGCCCGCGACCAGCCACACCGCCGTCGACCCCCGGCCCACCGCCAGGGCGTACGCGCGCTCCCCGTCCGGCGCGGGCGGCAGCAGCCGCAGCACGGTGCCCGCGTCGGGACACTCCACCGCGCCCAGCGGGAGCTCGCCGGTGCCCGGACCGGTCGGATACAGCAGGGAGAAGGTGTGGCGCCCGTCGTGCACCCGGTGGATCAGCACCCTGCCGTCGGTCAGTGGCAGCACCTCGCTGCCGGGCTGCTCCGGCTGCGGACCGGGCAGCGGTACGGCGTACGGCTCGGGGCCGTCCAGGGTCCAGCGCTCCGGATACCAGGAGTCGCCGTCGCGGGCGAGCCGTGCCCCGTAGGCGCCGTCGGCGGTGATCACGCAGCCGGGAGGAGCGGCCCACCGGCTCGTGGCGTCACCGTACTCGCCGCCGTTCGCACGCTCGCTGCGCACCTCGGGTTCTCTCGCACCGGCCGTCATCGTTCGGTCACCTCCGGCGACGAAGGTAGTTTTCGCACGCACACGCGGGGGAGCGACGGGCTGTTGCTTCACACATAAGGGTGGCCCTGTCGGGATTCTCCTGAGGGAACGGGGCGGATGTGCTGAACGATGGCGCGAAGACGTACGCCGGAAACCGGCGGAAACCACGTCCCGCCCCGGCCCCGGCCCGGCCCCGGCGCGGACCCGCTCGTCCCGCGCCCGCCCCCGGTACGGGCCGGTGGCCCACGACCGGTCGGACAGGGACGTGAGCCAGGTAGCCTTTCCCCGTGCCCCGTCTGTCTGAAGTCATCGCCGAGCTCGACGCCCTCTGGCCCCCCGAGCGGGCCGAGGGATGGGACGCGGTCGGCACCGTCTGCGGCGACCCCGACCAGGACGTCACGCGCGTCCTGTTCGCCGTCGACCCGGTCCAGGACATCGTCGACGAGGCGGTGAAGCTGGAGGCCGACCTGCTCGTCACCCACCACCCGCTCTATCTGCGCGGTACGACGACGGTGGCGGCCGGCACCTTCAAGGGCCGGGTCGTGCACACGCTGATCAAGAACGACATCGCGCTGCACGTCGCCCACACCAACGCCGACCGTGCCGACCCGGGAGTCAGCGACGCGCTGGCCGGGGCGCTGGACCTCAGGGTCGTACGGCCCCTCGTACCGGACACCACCGACCCCGAGGGACGCCGTGGCCTCGGCCGCGTCTGCGAGCTCGACCATCCGCTGACCGTGCGCGAACTCGCCGCCCGCGCCGCCGAGCGGCTGCCCGCCACCGCGCAGGGCATCCGCGTCGCGGGCGACCCCGAGGCGCTGGTGCGGACCGTCGCCGTCAGCGGCGGCTCCGGCGACAGCCTCTTCGAGGACGTGCGCGCCGCCGGCGTGGACGCCTTCCTCACCGCGGACCTGCGGCACCACCCGGTGTCCGAGGCCCGCGCCCACAGTCCTCTCGCGCTGCTCGACGCGGCGCACTGGGCCACCGAGTGGCCCTGGTGCGAGCTGGCCGCCGCCCAGCTCGACGAGATCTCCGACCGGAAGGGATGGGGACTGCGCGTCCACGTCTCCCGGACGGTCACCGACCCCTGGACCGCCCACGCGGCCTCACACAACGACACATCAGGAGCCCCCAACTGAACGCCGCGCCCGCCGACCAGATCCGACTTCTCGACGTCCAGTCCCTCGACTCGCGGCTGCAGCAGCTCGCGCACAAGCGGAAGTCGCTGCCCGAGCACGCCGAGATCGAGTCGCTGAACAAGGACCTCACCCAGCTCCGCGACCTGCTCGTCGCCGCGCAGACCGAGGAGAGCGACTGCGCCCGCGAGCAGACCAAGGCCGAGCAGGACGTCGACCAGGTGCGCCAGCGTGCCGTCCGCGACCAGCAGCGCCTCGACTCGGGCGCCGTCACCTCCCCCAAGGACCTGGAGAACCTCCAGCGCGAGATCGTCTCCCTCGCCAAGCGCCAGGGCGACCTGGAGGACGTCGTCCTCGAGGTCATGGAGCGCCGCGAGTCCGCCCAGGAGCGGGTCGCCGAGCTGACCGAGCGGGTCTCCTCCGTCCAGGCCAAGATCGACGACGCGACCGCGCGCCGGGACGCCGCCTTCGAGCAGTTCGACGGTGAGGCCGCCTCGGTCACCAAGGAGCGCGAGGTCATCTCGGCCTCCGTGCCCGCCGATCTCCTCAAGCTCTACGACAAGCTGCGCCTCCAGCAGGGTGGCGTCGGCGCCGCCCGGCTCTACCAGCGCCGCTGCGAGGGCTGCCGCCTGGAGCTCAACATCACCGAGGTCAACGAGGTGAAGGCGGCCGCTCCCGACGCCGTCCTGCGCTGCGAGAACTGCCAGCGCATCCTGGTGCGTACGTCCGAGTCCGGCCTGTAGGGAGACTCGTCCGTGCGGGAGTTCATCGTCGAGGCCGACGGAGGTTCCCGGGGCAACCCGGGGCCCGCGGGCTACGGCTCCGTGGTGATCGACGCGGCCACCGGGGAGACGCTGGCGGAGCGCGCCGAGTACATCGGCGTCGCCACCAACAACGTCGCCGAGTACCGGGGCCTCGTCGCGGGTCTGGAGGCGGCCCGCGACCTCGACGCGACCGCGCGGGTCAGGGTCCGGATGGACTCCAAGCTCGTCGTGGAGCAGATGTCCGGGCGCTGGAAGATCAAGCACCCGGACATGAAGCCGCTGGCGGCACGGGCGGCCGCGGTCCTCCCGGGCTCCCAGGTCACGTACGAGTGGATGCCGCGCGAACGCAACAAGCACGCGGACCGTCTGGCCAACGAGGCGATGGACGCCGGCAAGCGCGGCGAGGCCTGGTCCCCGTCCGCGTCGACCGCCGAACTGAACGCCCGCGCGGCCCGCGCCGCGGCACCCGACCCGACGGGCCCACCCGGCGACGCGACAGCGGGCGCGGCAAGGGCCCGAGCGGCCCTGAAGGAATCCCGCGAAGGAGAAACACCCCACAAGGCGACGGGGGCAGCACCCCGCGAGGAACTGCACGCCCAGCCCGCGACGGGCGATACCCGGCCGACGGCGCCGGGTGGCACGCACGTGCCCCGCGAGGGGCGCGAGGAACTGCGCGCCCAGCCCCCGTCGGGAGGCACCCGGCCGACGGCCACAGGCGGCACCCCGTCGTCCGGCGGCGAAGCCGCGATCCCGGCGGCGGGGGCAGCGCCCCTTGAGGGGCGCGAGGAACTGCGCGACCAGCCCCCGGCGGGCGGCACCCGGCCGACGGCCACAGGCAGCACCCCGTCGTCCGGCGGCGAAGCCGCGATCCCGGCGGCAGGGGCAGCGCCCCGTCAGGGGCGCGGGGAACTGCGCGACCAGCCCCCGGCGGGCGGCACCCGGCCGACGGCCACAGGCGGCACCCCGTCGACCGGCGGCGAAGCCGGCAAGGCGCCCGCAGGGCCGGGAGCCCCCGGCCGAGCCGGAAAGCCCGGTGACGACGAGCGCGCCGCGAGAAACGTGGCCGCCACCACGCCCACCGCAGGCTGGAGCGCCCCGCCGGACATGGGCGCCCCCGCCACCTTCGTCCTGCTCCGCCACGGCGAGACCCCCCTGACCCCGCAGAAGCGGTTCTCGGGCAGCGGCGGCACCGACCCGTCCCTGTCCGCCGCGGGCCGCGAACAGGCGGAGCGCGTCGCCGCGGCACTGGCGGCACGCGGCACCATCCAGGCCGTCGTGGCCTCCCCGCTGGCCCGCACCCGCGAGACCGCGGCCGCCGTCGCCGCCCGGCTCGGCCTCGACGTCGTCATCGAGGACGGCCTGCGCGAGACGGACTTCGGCGCCTGGGAGGGGCTGACCTTCGGCGAGGTGCGCGAACGCCACCCGGACGACCTGAACGCCTGGCTCGCCTCCCCGGAGGCCGAACCGACCGGCGGCGGCGAGAGCTTCGCCGCGACGGCGCTGCGCATGGCGGCCACCCGCGACAAGCTGATCGCCGCCTACGCCGGCCGCACGGTCCTGCTCGTCACGCACGTCACGCCGATCAAGACCCTCGTACGACTGGCCCTCGGCGCCCCGCCGGAGTCCCTGTTCCGGATGGAACTGTCGGCGGCGTCGCTGTCGGCGGTGGCGTACTACGGGGACGGCAACGCGAGCGTCCGCCTGTTCAACGACACCTCGCACCTGCGCTGACCACCGCGCCGCCCCCGGCGCCGCACGGCGGCCTCATCCCCGCCGCGCGGCACGGTCGCGGAGGATCCCCGCCGTCTCCGGGTCCGCCGGGAGGAACGCCTCCAGATGGAGTTCGGCGAGCGTGACGTCCACCGCGGTGGCGAACGACGTCAGCGTCGTGAGCAGCCTCAACTCGCCCTCCGGGCACCGCAGTCGCAGCGGTACGGCGAAGCCGAGATAGTCCGCGCCCGGCTCGCTCTCCGGCACGTACGCCGCCAACTCCCCGACCAGCGCGTCGAGACGGGGGTCGGGGCTGCGCAGGGCGCGGGCCCGCAGGTTCTCCACGATGTGCCGCCCCCACGCGTCCAGGTTCACCACCCGTGCCGCCATCCCGCGCGGATGAAGGGCCAACCGCAGGACGTTCACCGGCGGTTCCAGCAGCACGGGATCGGCACCTTCCGACAGGACGTCGAACGCGGCGTTGGCGGCGACGAGTTCACCCCGCGGCCCCGCCACCACCGCCGGATACGGCAGATGCCCTTCGAGGATGCTGTCCAGCGCCTCGCGTACGGGCTTGAGCGCGGCCGCGTCCAGCGGCGACTCGGCGAACGCGGGAGCGTAACCGGCCGCCAGGAGCAGCGCGTTGCGCTCCCGCAGGGTCAGGCCCAGCGACTCGGCGAGCCGGATCACGATCTCCCTGCCGGGGACCGATCGCCCGCGCTCGATGAAACTGACGTACCGCTGGGTCGTGCCCGCCCGGGAGGCGAGCTCCAGTTGGCTCACCCTGCGCGCGTGCCGCCAGCGCAGCAGCTCCCGGGCGAAGGGCGGGGGCTGGGTGGAGATACCGGTCGTCATGCGATCAGTTGTACGTCACCGCCACGACAGCGGCACGGCGGCACTCGTCGTGCCGCGCCCGGAACGCCTCGTCATACCTTGCCGGGAATTGAGCGGGATCTCCGGTGCGAACAGCATGGACGCATCCACGCAGGAGCCCACCCAGGGAGCGGACATGCGCGCCTACCACCTCGAAACGCTCGGCACCGTCGACGGGATCGTGCCGCGGGAGTCGCCCCGCCCCGAACCGGGGCCCCGGGACATCCTCGTCCGGGTGCGTGCCGTCTCCCTCAACAAGCGCGACCTGCTGCTCCTGAAGGGGGCTTACCCGCTGAAGGCCGTGCCGGACGTGATCCCGCTGAGCGACGGCGCCGGGGAGGTCGTCGCGGTCGGGGCGGAGGTGACCCGGTTCGCGGTGGGCGACCGGGTGGCCGGCACGTACTTCCCGAACTGGCCGGACGGCCGGATCACCCCGGACCGGTTCGACCAGCCCGGCGCCACCCTCGACGGCATGCTGACCGAGTACGCCCGCCTGGACCAGGCGGCCGCCGTACGCGTTCCCGGCCATCTGACCTGGGAGGAAGCGGCCTGTCTGCCCTGTGCCGGGGTGACCGCCTGGCACAGCCTGACCGGCGGCGAGCCCGTCACCCCCGGCCAGACCGTACTCACCCTCGGCACCGGCGCGCTGTCCCTGTTCGTCGTGCAGTTCGCCAAGACGCTGGGCGCCGAGGTGATCGCGACGACATCGAGCGGGGCCAGGGCGGACCGCCTCAAGGCACTCGGCGCGGACCACGTCGTCGACTACGTACGGAACCCCGAATGGGGGCGCGCGGTGAGGGAGTTGACCGGTGGTCGCGGCGCCGACCTCATCGTGGAGACCAACGGGCCCGACACCATCGAGCAGTCGATGCGCGCCGCCGCGCTCTACGGCCAGATCGTGCTGCTGGCCACCGGCAACGGGCGCGGGTCCGGGATCGGGATCTCCAACGCCGCGTACGCGGCGAGTCTGGCCACGATCCGCCGGGTCTTCGTCGGCAGCCGCGCGCACTTCGAGTCGATGAACAGGGCCCTGGAACTGCACGGCATCCGCCCGGTCGTGGACCGGGTCCTCGGCTTCGACGAGGTGGGGGAGGCGTTCCGCTACTACGAGAGCGGCACGGCCTTCGGCAAGGTGGTGATCCGCGTGAGCTGAGCCGGGCGGGGCGTTCGGCGCGACCACCGGCACCCGGGGTGCGAGCACCGGCGCCCTCGGGCGGCGACTACCGGCGCAGCGCCGAGGCCGCCCGGGCCAGGTCCTCCACCCGGCGCCAGTCCCGCGCGGCGACCGCGTCGACGGGGAGCATCCAACTGCCGCCCACACAGCCGACGTTGGAGAGCGCCAGGTAGTCCGGCGCGCTGTCGGCGCCGATGCCGCCCGTCGGGCAGAACCGGGCCTGGGGGAGCGGTCCCGCCAGTGACTTCAGGTAGGCCGTGCCGCCCGCGGCCTGCGCGGGGAAGAACTTCATCTCACGCACCCCCCGCTCCAGCAGCGCCACCACCTCGGTGGTCGTGGACACCCCGGGCAGGAAGGGGAGTCCGGACGCCTTCATCGCGTCCAGCAGTCCGTCCGTCCAGCCGGGGCTGACCAGGAAGCGGGCGCCGGCCGCCACCGACTCCGTCACGTGCTCCGGCGTCAGGACCGTGCCCGCGCCCACCACCGCGTCGGGCACCTCGGCCGCGATGGCCCGGATCGCGTCGAGCGCCGCCGGGGTCCGCAGGGTCACCTCGATGGCGGGCAGCCCGCCGGCGACCAGCGCCCGCGCCAGCGGCACCGCGTCGGAGACGTCCGCGACCACGACGACGGGGACGACGGGCGCGAGATCCAGGACGGAGGCGTGCGAAGGCGAGGGCGACGACGAAGTCATGCCCTCATCCTGCCCGGGGTGTGCAGCATGCGCAAAGGTCGTTGCACATGCTGCAACGTGATTGCGGAGGCCCTCGCCGGGCACCCCTCGGCGGGGGCCTCTCGACGGGGGGCACCCCTCAGCGAATGCCGATCAGTGAAGCCCGATCAGCGGATCCCGATCAGGGGAGCCCGATCAGCAGAGCCCTGTCAGTGGATCTCCCGTACCACCACGTCGAGGGCCCACGACCGGCCCGCCCTGGCGGGAGCCTCCGCCTCCACCGTGTGGCCGAGGTCGCGCAGGGCCTCCACCAGCTCCGCCGGGTTCTTCGGCGCGGCGTTCGCGGTCAGCAGGCTGCGGACGATCCGGCCCTTGGTCGCCTTGTTGAAGTGGCTGACGACGGAACGCTTCTCGACGCCGTTCACCAGGTGCGCGTGCAGCACCCGCACGGTCGCCGTCCGCCCGGCCACCTCGCCCTGGGGCTTCCACGCCGTGGCGTACGCCGAGGACCGCAGGTCCAGCACGAGTCCGTCGCCCGCGGCTTCGGGGAGCGCGGCGGCCATCGCCGTACGCCAGTGCGTGCCCAGCGCTCCGAGGCCCGGCAGCTTCACTCCCATCGAGCAGCGGTACGAGGGGATGCGGTCGGTGACCCGTACCGCGCCCCACAGTCCGGAGAAGACGAGCAGCGAACGGCCCGCGCGCCGCTTGGCGGCCGTGTCCAGCGAGGCCAGGTCCAGGGCGTCGTACAGGACCCCCGTGTAGATCTCCCCGGCCGGGCGGGTGCCCGCGGTCCGCAGCTCCGTGTTCTTCGCGATCTCGCCCCGCAGGCCCTCGCTCAGCCCGAGCACCTCGCGGGCCTTGTCCTCGTCGGCCACGCACAGCTCGACCAGCTCGTCGAGGACCGCCCGACGTGCCTCCGCGAGCGCCGGCAGGGACAGCGACTCCGGCTTGAGCGCGGTTCCCCGGCCGGAGGGTGCCTTGCCCTCGGAGGGCGGCAGCAGCACGAGCACGCTTGGTTCTCCTCACACTGAAAACAGACCTCCGCCAGCCTACGGCGTAGCCCCGACCCCCCTTCCCGCCAGTCCACCGGTCCCCCTCGCCCGGAGGGCGCCCCGCGTGCTCAACCCCCGCCCCCGGCCTACGCTCGACCCATGCCCCGCCGTCACGTCCGTGTCACCGGTGCCCCGCAGGCCCCGCTGCGAGCCGCTCTCCGCGCGCTGCGGACCGAGCTCGGCGTTCCCGGGAGTTTCCCGGCCGACGTCCTCGCGGAGGCGGGCCGGCCGGCCCGCCTGCCCGCGTACGACGCGACGGACATCCCCCTCTTCACCATCGACCCGCCGTCCTCCGAGGACCTCGACCAGGCGATGCACCTCTCGCGCCGCGAGCGGGGCGGCTACCGCGTCCAGTACGCCATCGCCGACGTCGGCGCCTTCGTGGCGCCCGGCGGAGCCCTGGACGCCGAGGCGCACCGGCGCGTGATGACGCTCTACTTCCCCGACGGAAAGATCCCCCTCCACCCGCCCGCCCTCTCCGAGGGCGTCGCGAGCCTCCTCCCGAACCAGACCTGCCCGGCCGTCCTGTGGACGATCGACCTCGGCCCGGACGGCCGTACGGAGATCGTCGACGTCCGCCGCGCCCTGGTCCGCAGCCGCGCCAAGCTCGACTACGCGACCGTGCAGCACCGGATCGACGAGGGCACGGCGGAGGAACCCCTCACCCTGCTCAAGGAGGTCGGCGAACTGCGCGAGGCACTGGAGACCGAGCGCGGCGGCATCTCACTGAACGTGCCCGAGCAGGAGATCGTCGAGAAGGACGGGACCTACGAACTCGCCTACCGCGCCCCGCTGCCCGCCGACGCCTGGAACGCGCAGATCTCCCTGCTCACCGGGATGGCGGCGGCCGAGCTGATGCTCGACCACGGCACCGGAGTGCTGCGGACCCTGCCCGCCGCGCCCGACGGGGCGGTCGGACGGCTGCGCCGGACCGCGCGCGCCCTGCGCATCGACTGGCCGCACCACGTCTCGTACGCGCAGCTCGTCCGCTCCCTGGACCCGCACCTGCCGCACCACGCCGCCTTCCTCCAGGAGTGCACGACCCTGCTGCGCGGCGCCGGGTACACCGTCTTCCGGGACGGGGCGCTGCCCGAGGTCACCGCGCACGCCGCCGTCGCCGCGCCCTACGCCCACTGCACGGCCCCGCTGCGCCGGCTCGTCGACCGCTACGCCTCGGAGATCTGCCTCTCGGCGGCCGCCGGTCTGCCGACCCCGGAGTGGGTCCTCGCGGCACTCGACGCCCTGCCCAAGGAGATGGCCGAGGGCAGCAGACGCGCCGGGACCGTCGAGCGCGAGTGCGTCGACATCGTGGAGGCCGCGCTCCTCAAGGACCGCGTCGGCGACCTGTTCGAAGCCTGTGTGGTGGACGTACAGGATCACGACCCCACGGTCGGGACCGTGCAACTGGAGTCCCCGGCGGTCTTCGCCCGGATCTCCGGCGGCACGACGGAACTGCCGCTGGGCGAACGCCTGCGGGTCCGGCTCGCCGAGGCGGACCCCGGGACGGCGAAGGCGCGGTTCGAACCCGCCTGATCCCGGGGGCGGCCCCGGCATGGAAACGGGGGACGCGGGCGTTGCTCCCGTAGAGCGAAGGCGGTGGAACGCGACCGGTCACGGTCGCGAGGGGGAGGGACGGACATGACCGCACGGGGACAGGCGGCGACGACCGGGGCCGCGCGACGCCCGCCGACGGCGGCAGCGGCGACGACCGGGACCACGCGGCGCCCGCCGACGGCCGTGGCGGCGACCGCCGCGGCCCGGGGGACGACCACACAGGCACCGCGGTCTCCGCGGCACCCCGTGAAAGAGGAGGCCCGCTGGACCCGGGCCACCCTCGGCCGGGACGGCCGGCCCCTGGACCTGCTCACCGCGCGCTTCGACCGGCACCGCTACGCCCCGCACACCCACGACGAGTTCACCATCGGCGTCAGCGTCGGCGGCTCGGAGCTCATCGGCTACCGCGGCGGCCACATCAGGACCGGACCGGGGTCCATCGTCGTGCTGGCCCCCGGCGAGACCCACACCGGCGGCCCCGCCGCCTGCGACGGCTACGCCTACCGGGCCCTGTACGCGGAGCCGTCCCTGCTCACCGAGGGCGCCGTCGGCGGCCTCCCGCACTTCCGGGAACCGCTGCTCGACGACCCCGAACTCGCCGCAGCCCTGCGCGCCGCGCACGCCGAACTGAGCGCCTGCCCGGACCCGTTGGAGGCCGAGTCCCGCCTGCCGTGGCTGCTCGCCGCACTGACCCGGCGGCACTCCACGGCCCGCCCCGAACGCGACGAGATACCCGGCGCGGCGCGCATAGCCGACGCCGTACGGGACCGCCTGGCCGGCGAACTCCAGGCCCCGCCCTCCCTCGCCTCCCTCGCCGGCGACCTGGGCCTGTCCCGCTACCAGCTCCTGCGCGCCTTCCGTACGACGACGGGCATACCGCCGTACGCCTGGCTGGCCCAGTACCGGGTGAACCGGGCCCGCCGGCTCCTGGAGTCCGGACTGCGCCCCGCCGAGGTCGCCGCCCTCGTGGGCTTCGCCGACCAGGCGCATCTGACCCGCTGGTTCCGCCGCGTGCTGGGCGTGACCCCGGCGGCGTACCGGGCGAGCGTCCTCACGCCCCCGGCCGCGGCGCAACAGCGTTCAAGACCCGCCGCGGGGCGGTGACCGAGACTGCCCGTATGACTGCACGCGGCTGGTTTCTGTTCTCCCTGATGGGAGTGATCTGGGGCATCCCCTATCTGATGATCAAGGTGGCGGTGGACGAGGTGTCCCCGTCGGTGGTGGTGTTCACGCGCTGCGCGGTCGGCGCCGCGCTGCTGCTCCCCTTCGCGATCCGGCAGGGCGGCCTGGCCGGCACCGTACGGGCCCACTGGCGCCCCATGCTGGCCTTCGCGGTCATCGAGATCATGGTCCCCTGGTGGACGCTCACGGACGCCGAACGCCATCTGTCCAGCTCCACCGCGGGCCTGCTGATCGCCGGAGTGCCGATCGTCGGCGTCGTCGCGGCCCGCTCCTTCGGCGACACGGAACGGCTCGGCGCCCGCCGCGTCACGGGCCTCGCCCTCGGCCTCGCCGGCGTCGCGGTCCTCACCGCACCGCATCTGACCGGCGGCGACGCCCGGTCCCTCGTCGAGGTGCTGCTCACGGTCGTCGGCTACGCCACCGCGCCGCTCATCGTCGCCCGCCGCCTCAAGGACGTGCCCTCGCTGCATCTGACGGCCCCCTGCCTGGCCTTGGCGGCGCTGGTCTACGCCCCCGCGGCGGCCTTCACCCGGCCCGAGGCGATACCTTCCGGACAGGTCCTGGCCGCCCTCGCGGGCCTCGGCGTCATCTGCACGGCCGTCGCCTTCGTGGCCTTCCTGGAACTGATCAAGGAGGCGGGCCCGACCCGGGCGACGGTGATCACGTACGTCAATCCGGCGGTCGCGGTCGCCGCGGGCGCCCTCTTCCTGCACGAACACCTGACCGCCGGGATCCTCGCCGCCTTCGCCCTCATCCTGGCGGGCTCCGTCCTGGCCACCGCGACCGCCGGTCCCCGGCGCCCCGTCCGCCCGGTACCATGGTCGGCACGGCAGACGAGCCGGGCGGACGGCCGCGTGGAGGTCCTTGCGGACCTTCCCGAGGAACGTCCGGGCTCCACAGGGCAGGGTGGTGGCTAACGGCCACCCGGGGTGACCCGCGGGACAGTGCCACAGAAAGCAGACCGCCGCGAACTCCGGTTCGCGGTAAGGGTGAAACGGTGGTGTAAGAGACCACCAGCGCCTGAGGCGACTCAGGCGGCTAGGTAAACCCCACCCGGAGCAAGGTCAAGAGGAGCCGCTCTCCCGCGAGGGAAGGCGGTTCTGCGCGGACGTTCGAGGGCTGCCCGCCCGAGTCCGCGGGTAGACCGCACGAGGCCGGCGGCAACGTCGGCCCTAGATGGATGGCCGTCTCCCCGGCCGCCGCGAGGCGACCGGGCGACAGAACCCGGCGTACAGCCCGACTCGTCTGCCGTTCCAGCCCTGACCAGGTGAACGACCTGGCCGGGGCCTTTTGGTGTCGAGGTTCCCCCGACCGCGGTGCGTTGGTGCCGTGCCCCGCGTTCCCGAAGGCGATGCCATGACCCGCGGTGCCCGAAACGGGGGGGCGCCGGCGGGCGCGCGACGAGGGCGCGTGCTCGAACCGGGTGCCCTCCGAATGCCTCGCGCTTCCGTGCCGACAACAGGAACTGCGTACTTGAGGCATATCTGCCCGCGCGCTCCCTACTGTGGTTGCGGTTGTGAGGTCGAGGAACTGCCGAGCGCGCTGTGCTGCCAGGGGGACACGTGAACTCGGTGGGCCGAGGACGCCTCCATACCCATCGCACACGGCCGGCGTCCTCCGTCGTTCTCCCTCCGCGTACCTCGAACAAGGTCTGAGGGGACGCGACGACGTCGGCTCCCGGCCCGGCCGGAACGATCGACACACAGGGGGCGGGAATGGATCTCACCAAACAGGAACGGCGTGCTCGGCGCCGGTTCGGCGTCATTCCGAAGTGGTTCGAGCTGCTGTGCATCTGTGCCGCCACCGTCGCGGCGGGGTTCTTCGGCGGGCGGCAGACGGTCGTCCAGGCGGACACCCCGAAGCCGGAGGTGACCGTCACGGCGACGGCGACGGTCACCGCGACGCCCGCGTCCGACCCGACCGCGGAGGCCACCCCGGAGCCCGGGGACACCGGGCAGCAGTCGTCGGGCGCGGAGTCACCCGCGCCCGGTTCCTCCGTCTACCTCGCGGAGCGGGACGTGATCGACGGTGACGGTGGCGCGACGGTCGAGCCCGTGACCATGGGCGGAGCGCACTACGCTAAGAGTGTCCGGCTCGGATGCACCAGCGCCGGCGGGAGCGCCGTCTACAGCACCAGCGGCTACAAGCGGCTGAGCGCGAAGGTGGGAATCCTGGCCGACTCGCCCAACGCGATCGGATCACTGGGTTCGATCCAGGTCAGCAACGCGGCGGGCAACCCGATCGGCAAGCCGCTGTCCTTCCGCTCCAGCGATGCCCAGGACCTCTCGGTGGACATCTCCGGACAGGACCAGATCCGCATCACCTGCGTGATGACCAAGTCCGGAGAGGAGTCGGCAAGCTACTTCTACGGCGGCCTGGGCGACGCGGCCCTGTCCTGACACGCCGTCTCACGTGCCGCTACTCCTCGAACAGGGCCTCCTGCTTGCCCTCCCGTGCCACGCGCACCCGTCTGTTCCGGACGCCCACGACGACCGCGGTGACCGCGGCCGTCGTGCCCAGGGCGACCGGCACCATCCAGCCCCGGTTCACCGTGTGGCCCATCAGATGGTCGAGCGACAGCCGGCCCGGGCCCGCCACCGCCAGGCCCGCCGCCGCGAGGCCGAGCGAGGCCGTGTACTCGTAGCCGCCGCTCTGCGCGAAGAACCCGTTCGGTACGTGCACGGCCGCCGCGCCCGCCATCGCGCCGGCCGCCGCGGCACCGGCCGCGGGCGTGGCGAGGCCCAGCATCAGCAGGGTGCCGCCGCCCGCCTCCGCGAGGCCGGCGGCCCTGGCGCTCGCCTCTCCGGGCGCGTACCCCATGGCCTCCATGGCCTGCCCGGTGCCCTCGATGCCGCCGCCGCCGAACCATCCGAACAGCTTCTGCGCTCCGTGCGCGGCCAGTACGCCGCCGGTGCTCAGACGGATCAGCAGCAGCCCCAGATCACGCCGGTCGATACAGGTCACGGTGACTCCCAGTCCAGACGGCGGCAGCGGTTTGCCCGGGTGTCCACCGTCGCACCGATCGGCGCGGCCCGGCGGCCCCGGGCGGCCGTTCGGGTGGCGGGTGCGGGGAGCCGGTGTGAGGGTGACTCCCATGACCATTCAGCCGACGCGCCTCAGCGACCCGGTCGTCCGGGCGTTCGTCACCGCCGTGAACGCCCATGACCGGGACGCGTTCGAGGCCCTTCTCGCACCGGGCGCCACCATGTCGGACGACGGCTCCGACCGGGACCTCGCCGACTGGACCGACCGGGAGATCTTCTCCTCGCGCGGCCACATGGAGGTCGACAACGAGTCCGACGCGGGCCGTTCCCTCCTCGTGCGGTACCGCAACGACACCTGGGGCGAGATGAAGACCAGGTGGAGCTTCACCGTCGACGGCGGCAGGATCAGCCGCTTCGAGACCGGCCAGGCGTGAACGCCGACGGGCCGCGCACCGAGGTCCGGTGCGCGGCCCGTTCGGCGCGGGGAGCGTGGAGCGGGGAGTGGCCGCGGGAGGCCGTGGCCGCCGCGCGGCTCAGTGGCCCTGGGCGGCCCCGTACTGTTCCTGCGCGTACTGCGCCTGGGCGTACTCCTGCGGCGTGAACTGCCGCTGCGGGGCCGGGTGTCCGGCCCGCTCGGTGACGGCCCGGCGGGCACCCTGCTCGGTCAGCGTGATCTGCCCCGCCTTGATGGTCGCGAGGCGCGGCGCGCGGCGGGCGATCGACGAGTCGTGGGTGACCATGACGAACGTCAGCCCGTACTCGTGCCACAGCCCTTCGAGCAGGCCCATGATGTCGTCGCGGGTGCCCTCGTCGAGGTTGCCGGTCGGCTCGTCGGCGAGCAGCACCTTCGGCTTCTTGACCAGGGCCCGGGCGATGGCCACGCGCTGCTGCTGACCGCCCGACAGCTCGGTGGGGACGTGCGTGAGCCGTTCGCCGAGACCGACCGAGCGCAGCGCCTCCGCGGCACGCTCGCGCCGCTCGGCGGGCTTGACCCCGAGGGGTACGAGGGCGGTCTCGACGTTCTCCTGCGCGGTCAGCGTCGGGATGAGGTTGAAGGACTGGAAGATGATGCCGATCTTCTCGGCCCGCAGCCGGGTCAGCTTGGCCTCGCTGATGCCGCCGAGGTCCACGCCGTCCAGCTCGACCGAACCGGAGGTCGGCCGGTCGAGCCCGCCGATCATCTGGAGCAGCGTCGACTTGCCGCCGCCCGTGGGGCCCTGGATGACGAGCTGGTCGCCGTCCTCGATGGTGAGGTCGACGCCTCGCAGCGCCTCGACCGTGTCCTTGCCCCGTGTGTAGCGCTTGGTGACGCCGGTGAGCTTGTACATGAGGGTTCTCCGAGGATGAAGGGGGTGGGGCGCCGCGGCCCGGGGGGAGTGGACGCGGCGCCCCGACTCGTGGGGTGTGCCCGGGGGGTGGGTCAGGAGACGCTGCGGAGCGCGTCCGCCGGGCGCATCCGGGAGGCGCGCCAGCCGCCCATCGCGCCGGCGATCAGACCGCCGGTGACGGCGAGGCCCACGGCCAGCGCGATGGTGGTCACCGACACCGGCGCGGACAGCGCGATGTCGACGGTGTTCTTGGCCGCGGAGGCCGCCGCGCCGGGACCGCCGCCGCCGGGGCCGCCCGGGCCGCCGGTGGAGCCGGTCGAGCCGAGTTCGGCCGTCAGCTTCGGGCTGATCGCGGTCACGGTGTAGGCCGCGGCGAGGCCGAGGGCGATACCGAGGGCGCCGCCGAGCAGGCCGTTCACGATCGACTCGCCGACGACCTGGCGGGTGACCTTGCGGGACGGCCAGCCGAGCGCCTTCAGCGTGCCGAACTCACGCACCCGGCGGGAGACGGCGGAGGAGGTGAGGAGCGCGGCGACCAGGAACGCGGCGACCAGGACCGCGATGGACAGCCACTTGCCGACGCTCGTGGCGAGGTTCGAGGCGGTGGACAGCGAGCCGGAGACGGTGTCCGCGAGGTCGGCGGAGGTGGTGACCGTCGTCCCGGAGATGTTCTTCTGGATGGTCGACTTGACCGTGGCGATCTGCTTCGAGTCGGTCGCCTTGACGTAGATCGTGGTGACCTTGTTCTTGGCGTCGCCGAGCGTCTGGGCCTGCTTCAGCGGCAGGTAGACGTCGGTGGTCGACTCGCTGCTGTCGGGCGTCGCGATGCCGATGACCTTGTACTTCTTGCCGGAGATCTTGAGGGTCGAACCGACCTTGTACTTGTTCTCCTTGGCGTACGACTTGCTGATCACCGCGACCTTCGCGGAGCTCTGCGCGGCCGTGAACGTGCTGCCCGTGGTGATCTTCGAGGTGGCCAGCGGGCCGAGTGCCTGGTGGCTCACGTCGACGCCGGCGACCGAGTAGGAGTTCACGTCGAAGGAGGCGCCGCCGCCCTGGACCTGGGGCATACCGGTGCTGCCGCCCTGGCCGCCGGGGCCGCCCTGGTTCGACGTCGAGGACTTCGCCTTGCCCTGGGTGAACGAGCCGTCGACCTTGACGACGTTCAGGCTGAGCGAGCCGACCGCGCTCGACACGCCCTTCTGCGCGGCCACTTCGGTGACCAGCGAGGACTTCAGCGTCTGTCCGCCCTGGGTCATCACCCGGTCCGAGCTCTGCGACGTGGAGCTGTCCGACTTGGCGTCGAAGTTGAACTTCGGGCGGCCGGAGGAGTTGGCGGACGGCGCCGCCTGCGCCTTGGTGACGGTCATGTCCGTGCCGAGCCCGTACAGCGACTTCAGGACTTTCTCCTGAGCCTGCTGCATGCCGGCCGACACCGAGTTGACGGTGATGACCAGCGCGATACCGAGCGCCAGACCCATGGCGATCACCAGCGCCGCCTTCTTGCGCCGGCTCAGCTCACGCTTGAGATAGATGCCAAACATCCCGTTCCTCAAAGGTTCTTGGCGCCCCCCTGTGGGCGCAGTCACAAGCTAGGGAGGAACCTTTGCGCCGGGCTGAGCGAGGGATGTGTGAGGCCTGAGAATCGGCACGCGGGAATCAATATTGGGTCAGACAGTCCATTCCCAGGCTTTCGAGGGCTCTTTGCCAGGAAACGCCTGTTGACTGGCCCGGAGACGGGCTTTCGGGCGCCCGCCCGCGCGCGTCGGGGGAGGGGAGCGCCCGCGGGTGCCGGCGGGCGGCCGTGTTCTCGCGTGGCTTGTTTACCGCCGCTTTGGAAGCGCCGGTGCTTTTCTTTGTCACCCCGCTGTCGGGCTTCCCGGACGGACTTTGTACGGTCCCGGGATGCGTGATTCTTCCGGGCTCTCCCGCCGTGCCGCTCTCGGCCTCGCCGCAGCCGTCCCCTTCGCCGCCGCGACGGCCGCGACCGCGTACGCCACGACGACGATCGGCGGGGAGCGGCTGGCCCGTGCCGGGATACAGGTGAGCGGCGCGTCGGGACTGCCCGAGCACCTCACGGCCCGCTCCTGGCTGGTCGCCGACCTCACCACGGGCGAGGTGCTCGCCGCGTACAACGCCCACCGGCGCCTCGCGCCCGCCTCCACCCTGAAGATGCTGTTCGCGGACACGGTCCTGAAGAAGTTCGAGCGCGCCCGGACGTACAAGGTGGTCGACGCCGACATAGCCGACGTCCCCGCGGGCTCCAGCCTCGTCGGGATCAAGCCCGGCATCACCTACACCGTCGAGCAGTTGTGGCAGGGCGTGTTCCTGCGCTCCGGCAACGACGCGGTGCACGTGCTCAGCCACATGAACGGCGGCATCGAGGCCACCGTCGCCGAGATGCAGGCGCTCGCGAAGGACCTCCAGGCCCTCGACACCCACGTGGTCAGCCCCGACGGCTTCGACCACAAGGGCCAGCTCTCCTCCGCGTACGACCTGACGCTCTTCGCCCGGCACGGGCTCGCGGACGCCGACTTCCGCGGCTACTGCTCGACGAGGACCGCAGACTTCCCCGCCGGCGGCAAGAAGACCTTCCAGATACAGAACACCGACCGCCTGCTGACGGGCGCGTGGGGCATGAAGCCGTACGAGGGTCTGATCGGGGTGAAGAACGGCTACACCAGTCACGCAGGCAACACCTTCACCGGCGCGGCGACCCGCGACGGACGGACCCTGCTCGTCACGGTGATGCACCCCAAGAGCGGCGGCAACGGTGTCTACGAGGAGACGGCGCGGCTCCTCGACTGGGGGTTCGGCAAGGGAGCGAACGCCGAGCCGGTCGGGACGCTGGTCGATCCGCTCAGCGCGGGCGGCGCGAGCGCGAAGCCCACGCGCAAGGCGGCGAAGGCGGCGGCGGGCGCTCCGGCTGCGGCCGCCTCCGGGCAGGACGGCGGCGCGCCGTGGGGGCTGATCGGCGGGGCCGGGGCGGCGGTGGCGCTCCTCGCGGGCGGCGCGCTCGCGCTGCGCGCCCGCGCGCGCCGGTCGGCCGGGGAGCGGGCGGCGGAGCCGGCCCGGGAGACGGCCGGGGGTCCGGCGCGGGAGACGGGTGCGGCTGCGGTCGTGGAGACGGCTGCGGATCCGGCCGTGGAGTCGGCCGAGGCGGACGGCGGCGGCCGGGACTGACGACGGGGGCAGCCGCTCCGCGGTCCGGTGCGCGCCTCGCGGTCCCGCGCGAGGTCGGCCCCCACCCGGGCGGCGGAGCGGCTGCCACCTCCCCCTCGGAGTGGACCGTGGTCTACCGAAGCCGTGTGCTCCAACTGTGAAGCCCTGATGGGGAGATGACGAGCATAAGCGCACCAACGGCTTATATGGTCCGGAGAGTCAGCTTCCGTATGTGTGGATTGCGGCGTTTGCCATTCCGTGGTGAACCGCCGGGCTCCGGCGTACGTGCGCGCCGGTTCGCGTCCGGTTCGCGTCCGGTTCGCCGCCGGTCGGGACCGGTCCGCCGCCGGCCGGGTGCGGGCCGCTACGCCTTCGCCTCGCCGGGGTAGCGGACGCCGATGTGCTCGCGGATCGTGTCGAGCGTCCGCATCACGGCGAGCGTGCCGTCGAGGGGGACGAGGGGGGACTCGGTCTCGCCGGCGCGCAGGGCGCGCATCACCTCGGCCGCCTCGTGCTTGAGGCTGGTGCGGGGACCGGAGGCGGGGTCGGCGCGGAAGGTCTCCGGCTCGCGGCCGTCGCGGTGCAGGACGAAGTGGTCCGGGAAGAAGAAGCCGCCCGGGATGTCGATGCGGCCCGCGGAGCCGGTGACGGAGGCGGCGACGGGAGTGCCGCCGTTGATGGAGCAGTGCACCGAAGCCAGAGCACCGCTCTCGAAGGAGAGCAACGCACCCGTCTGGAGATCGACGCCCTCCTCGGAGAGCACCGCTCTCGCGACGACGTCCGAGGGTTCCCCGAGCAGCAACTGCGCGAACGACACCGGGTACACGCCCAGGTCCAGCAGCGCGCCACCGCCCTGAGCGGGATCCCGCAGCCGGTGCGAGGGCGGGAACGGCCCGGCCAGACCGAAGTCCGCCTGCACCGTGCGCACCTCACCGATCACCCCGTCGTCGACCAGCGCCTTCAGCCGCACGACCAGCGGATTGCAGTACATCCACATGGCCTCCATCAGGAAGCGGCCGCTCCCGCGGGCGAGGGCGACCAGTTCCCCGGCCTCCCGCGCGTTCAGCGTGAACGCCTTCTCGCACAGCACATGGCGCCCCGCCTCCAGACACATCCCGGCGGCCACCCGGTGCGCCGAGTGCGGCGTGGCGACGTACACGACGTCGACGTCCTCGTCCGCGGCGAGCGAGGCCCAGTCCCCGTACGCCCGGGGAATCCCGAACCGCTCCGCGAACGCCCGCGCCGAGGAGTCCGAGCGTGAGGCGACGGCCACCACCTCGGCGTCCGGCATGTCCACCAGGTCCGCCGTGAACGCCGCGGCGATCCCGCCGGTCGCCAGAATCCCCCACCGCACGCGTTCACGCTCGCCCGTCATGCCCGCCCCTTGATCCGTGACTCCGAACCCGCTGTTCGAACTGAGAGCATAGGGGCCGCATCTTTCCGAGAGGGGGGCACATGCCCGAGCGTGGCCGCACCGCGCGGGACCAGGAAGGCCCGCGAGGGCATATACCGGAGGCAGCAACCGCGGGCACAGCGCCGGCGGCCGCCGAGGCATCGGCTCCGGCCGCCGGCACCCCGTCCGCCGGGGCGAAGGCCGGCGCCGAGGCGCGGGCGCACGCCGGACCCGGCGGCCCGCGCCGCACCGGGCTCCTCGTCACCCTCGTCCTCGGCGGCCTCACCGCCACGCCGCCGCTGGCGATGGACATGTACCTTCCCTCGCTGCCGGAGGTCACCGGCTCCCTGCACGCCCCGGCCGCCACCGTGCAGCTCACGCTCACCGCGTGCCTGGCGGGCATGGCGCTCGGACAGCTCGTCGTCGGGCCGATGAGCGACCGGTGGGGCCGCAGGCGCCCGCTGCTCGCCGGTCTCGCCGTCTACGTCCTCGCCACCGCCCTGTGCGCCCTCGCGCCCGGCATCGGCCTCCTCGTCGCCTTCCGCCTCGTCCAGGGACTCGCCGGCGCGGCCGGGATCGTGATCGCCCGCGCGGTCGTGCGCGACCTGTACGACGGCGTCGCGATGGCCCGCTTCTTCTCCACCCTGATGCTGATCTCCGGCGTCGCCCCGGTCGTCGCCCCGCTCATCGGCGGACAGATCCTGCGCTTCACCGACTGGCGGGGCGTGTTCGTCGTCCTCACCGCCGTCGGCATCGCGCTGTCGGCCCTCGTCTGGGCGAAACTGCCCGAGACCCTCGAACCCGCCGACCGGCACGGCGGCGGTGTCGGCGAGGCCCTGCACGCCATGCGCCGGCTGCTCGCCGACCGTGTGTTCACCGGGTACATGCTCGCGGGCGGCTTCACCTTCGCGGCCCTCTTCGCCTACATCTCGGCCTCTCCGTTCGTGATCCAGGACCTGTACGGCGCCTCCCCGCAGACCTTCAGCCTGCTGTTCGGCGTGAACTCCGTGGGCCTCGTGGCCGCCGGGCAGATCAACGGCAAACTGCTGGTCGGCCGGGTCGCCCTCGAAAAGGTCCTCGCCACCGGCCTCGCCCTCGTCGTCCTCGCCGCGACCGCGCTGCTGCTCATGTCCACCGGTGTCCTCGGCCCGGTCGGGCTCGCCCCGGTCGCCGCCGCGCTGTTCGTGCTGATGTCGGCCATGGGCCTCGCCCTGCCCAACACCCAGGCCCTCGCCCTCATGCGCGTACGGCACACGGCCGGATCCGCCTCCGCGCTGCTCGGCACCACCTCCTTCCTCGTCGGCGCGGTCGCCTCACCGCTCGTCGGCATCGCGGGCGAGCACACCGCCGTCCCGATGGCCGTCGTCCAACTGGTGGCCGCGTCGGTGGCCGTCGCCTGCTTCGTGGGACTGTGCCGTCCCCGGCGGACGGGACGCACTTCGAACGGAAAAGGGGCGGGGAACTGAGCGCACCAAGACTGCGGAACGGTACGCCGGAACGCGCCGGACTCGACGCCGGTGAACTGCGCGGGCTCGTCCAGGAGGTCCGTTCCCTCACCGGCGGGCCCGACCCGTGGGCGGCGGGCGTGGTCGTCGTCGCGGGGCGGGGCCCGGTCATCGCCGTCGAGGAGGCGGCCGGCTGGGCGGTGCGGTACGCGGCGCACGACGAGGCCAAGGGCACGGGCGTCGAGCTGCCGCCGCACGCGCGCGTGCCGATGACCGTGCACACGCCCTTCGACCTGGCCTCGCTCACCAAGCTGTTCACGGCGGTCGCCGCGGTGCAGCAACTGGAACGCGGCACGCTGGGCATCGAGGCGCGCGTCGGCGCGTACCTGCCGGAGTTCCGCGCGGCCCGCGAACACGGCATCACCGTACGGCAGCTCCTCACCCACACCTCCGGGCTGCGCCCCGAGCTCCCGCTGTACGACTGCCCGGACGACACGGCCCGGCTGGCGCTGCTGCGGGCCGAGGCCCCCTCGTCGAAGCCGGGCGAGTACCGCTACTCCGACGTCAACCTGCTCCTCCTGCAGTACGTGCTGGAACGCGTCACCGGCCGGGGGCTCGACATCCTTGTCAGGGACGGCATCACCCGCCCGCTCGGGATGAACGCCACCACCTTCGGACCCTGCCCCGGCGCGGCGGCCACCGAGGACCAGCGGCGGCCGTGGGCCAAGGCGGACCGGGGCATGCTGCGGGGCGTCGTGCACGACGAGAACGCCTGGGCGCTGGGCGGGGTGGCCGGGCACGCCGGGCTGTTCTCCACCGCGCGGGATCTGGCGGTCTTCTGCCGCACCCTGCTCGCGGGCGGCTCGTACGGTCCCGCGCGCATCCTCGGTCCCGACTTCGTCGAACTCCTCCTCACCCCGCCCGGCCTCGGGTTCGCCATCGACCAGCCCTGGTTCATGGGCACCCTCTCGGGCCACGGAGCGGCCGGCCACACCGGGTTCACCGGTACCTCGCTGGTCCTGGACCCGGCGACGGACACGTTCCTGGTCCTGCTGGCCAACACGGTCCATCCCCGGCGCCGTCCGGCGGACAACGCGCCCCGCGCGGCGGCGGCCACCCGGCTGCGGCGGGCGGTGCGCGGCACCTGAGCGGGCGCCCGGCCGGTACGGGGGAGGGCGCCGGCCGGCGGGGGGTGGCGCCTCCGGGGGACCGCCGGCCGGTTCGGGGGGATGCGCGGCACCTGAGAGAATCGGGCCGTGAACGCCCCCGTACCCTCCGCCGACCTCCTGCGCGGTGCCCTCGCCGGACTGCTCGACGGCCTGCCGCCGAAGACCGCCGCGCAGGCGGTCGAGCGGCTGATCGCGAACTACCGGGGGACCACCCCGACCCACACGCCGATCCTTCGGGACCGCTCGGACGTGGCCGCGTACGCCGCGTACCGGATGCCCGCGACGTTCGAGGCGGTGTCCGCGGCGCTGGAGGCGTTCGCGGACACGGTGCCCGGCTGGGCGCCGGGGAGCCATGTGGACGTCGGCGGCGGCACCGGCGCGGCGACCTGGGCGGTCAACGCGACCTGGGAGGGCGTCCGCCCGGTGACCGTGCTCGACTGGGCCGAGCCGGCCCTCGCGCTCGGCCGGGAGATCGCCGACGCCAACCCGGAACTCCGCGGCGCCGCGTGGCAGCGCTCTCGTATCGGAGCGGCGCTCACCATCGAGAGCACTGATCTCGTCACCGTCTCGTACGTCCTCGGCGAGCTCACCGAGGACGACCGCGCCTCGGTCGTGGACGCGGCCGCGCGCGCCGCCGGGGCGGTGGTGATCATCGAGCCCGGCACCCCGGACGGCTACACCCGGGTCCTCGCCGCCCGCGAACGCCTGATCGGCGCCGGCTTCCATGTCGCCGCGCCCTGCCCGCACAGCGCGTCCTGCCCGATCGTCCCCGGCCAGGACTGGTGCCACTTCTCCGCGCGGGTCGCCCGTTCCTCGCTGCACCGCCAGGTCAAGGGCGGCTCCCTGCCCTACGAGGACGAGAAGTTCAGCTACGTCGCCGCGACCCGCTTCCCGCCCGAGCCGGCGCCCTCCCGCGTCGTGCGCAAACCGCAGATCCGCAAGGGCCAGGTCCTGCTCGACCTGTGCGAGCCGGACGAGGCGCTGCGCCGGCAGACGGTCACCAAGCGCCACGGGCCGCTGTACAAGGCGGCCCGCGACGCCGAGTGGGGCGACGCCTGGCCGCCGCCCGAGGGCGCCTCCTGAATCAGGGCCGCAGCTCCTGCGTGCAGCACTTCACGCTTCCGCCGCCCTTGAGGAGTTCGCCGAGGTCGACGCCGACGGGAACGAAGCCGCGTTCCCGGAGCGGCTCGAACAGGCCCGCCGCCTCCTGCGGCAGCAGCACGTGCAGACCGTCCGAGACGGCGTTGAGCCCCAGCGCGGCGGCGTCCTCCGGCGAGGCGGTCAGCGCGTCCGGGAACAACCGGCGCAGGACCTCGCGGCTGCCGGGGGAGAACGCGGGCGGGTAGTACATGATCTCGTCGGCGCGGTCGTCGAGGACGGCCAGTGCCGTGTCCAGGTGGTAGTAGCGCGGGTCGACGAGGTCCAGGCCGATCACCGGGCGGCCGAAGAACTCCTGTGCCTCCCCGTGCGAGAGCGGGCTCGCGCGAAAGCCCCGGCCCGCGAGCAGGTACGACCCCGTGACGACGAAGTCGCCCTCGCCCTCGTTGACGTGCTCCGGTTCGCGGACCTGCCCGAAGCCGAGGGCGCGGAACCACTCCAGATGCGCCGCCGCCTCCGCCTCGCGCTGCGGGTAGGCGAACCGCGCGCCCAGCACCAGGCCGTCCACGACCGTCGCGCCGTTCGCCGCGAAGACCATGTCCGGCAGGCCGGGACGCGGGGCGAGCTCCTCGACCGAGTGGCCGAGGGAGCGGTAGCGGTCCCGCAGGTCCTCCCACTGGGCCAGCGCGAGCGGCACGTCGACGGGTTTGGCGGGGTTCATCCACGGATTGATCGCGTACGTGACGTCGAAGTGCACCGGTGGGCACATGAGGTAGCGCCGGGGCGTGGCGCGGCGGACAGGGTGCAAGGAAGGCTCCTTACGCAACCGCAGGGGCAGTTGATGCTCATGGTGCGGTGCGCCCGGCCCCGGGAGCGGGAGGCGTGCGGGTGGTGTCCGCAGGAACGGCTCCCACGCCGCCCACCGGCACGGCCCACCGCCGTCCACCGGCACGGCCCGCCGGCGTCCACCGGGACCGCCCGCCCGTGCACCGGAGACCGCCCGTCCCGTCCACCGGCACGGCCCACCCCGTCCGCCGGGACCGCCCCGTCCCGTCCACCGGGACCGCCCTCCCCGCCGGAGTGGCATCTGTCTCGTGCGGCTACGCGGACGCGCCGGACGACTACTCCCCGCACCGGTCAGGCCTCGGCCCGGCACCCGTGAAATCACCCCTAATCATGCAATAACACCTGATCAGGGTCTGGCGGGCGCATCGCCCCACCTACCCCGGTTGTCGGCTCCGGCCACCCGGAGCCCAGGATGGTGGGACGATGGGGCGAGGACGAGTCGCCCTACGGCGAGGCAGGCGAGGGGATAGATGAGCGCAGAGTTCGGCAGCCGCTCCGGCGCGTGGGACAGGTTCTCGAAGTGGCTGCGCGGAGACCGGCCCAAAGCCCCGGCGGAGACGACCGCCGACGGCCGTGAGGCCCTGCTGCTCGCCGCCGCCGCCGCGGGGCTGCCGCTCGCGCAGGCCGCGTACCCCGCCGGCTACCGCTGTTCCTGCGACCGCGTCGGCTGTCCCACGCCCGCGCGCCACCCCGTCTCCTTCGCCTGGCAGACACAGTCGACGACCGACCGCGCCCAGATCGAGCGCTGGGCCCGGCACCAGCCGAAGGCGAACTTCATCACCGCGACCGGCATGGTGCACGACGTCCTGGACGTTCCTCTGGACGCGGGCCGCGAGGCCCTGGAGCGCCTGCTCGCCTCCGACATCGAGGTCGGCCCCGTCGCGGAGACCGGCGACGGCCGCATGCTGTTCTTCACCCTCACCCGCGGTACGCCCGAGGACGAGGACGAGTGGTGGCCGTGCGAGCTGGACTGCCACCCGGAGACGATGGACGAACACCCCGGCTTCCGCTGGCACTGCCGCGGCTCGTACGTCCTCGTACCGCCGGCCCAGCTCCCCGGCGGTCTGAGCGTCGACTGGGTGCGTGGCCCCGAGCATCCGCTGCCGGACCCGCTCACGCTCCTGGAGACCCTCACCGACGCGTGCGCCCGCTACGCCGGGGAGAACGGCGCGGACCAGCTCGCCGCCTGGCCCCACCGGGGCTGAGCCGCCGCGCGGGGAGCCGTCCGTGGCGTGGGGCGGGGCCTACTCGCCCTTGGCGCCCGTCAGCCCCTCCACCCGTCCGAGGACGGACACCTGCCCCCGGCCCGCGCCCTTCGGCGGGTCGAGGACGACCTGGTTGGAGACGAACTCCAGGGTCAGCGACTGGTTGACCTCACCGGTCGTCAGGGCCTGCACGTCCGGGGTGGGCGAGGGGATCTCGGTACCCGCGGCGGCGGTCTCCTTCTCGAAGCGGTGCGTGGCGAAGAACACGAGCGCCCCGCCGTCCGCCGTGCGCAGCCCGACCGGCGCGTAGTCGCCCGAGGCCAGCGGCTCGTCGATGTACTGCCGGGCGAGGCCGGGCCGGGTCGCGAACTTCTCCCGCTGGGCCCGCCACTGCGAGGTGTGCACGCCCGCGGCGAAGGTGTCGCCGCCGTCCTTCAGATACGTCGCGTACGACCGGCCGAGCTGTCGCGGCGCGACCGCCAGCGCCGCGTCGTCGGCGGCGACGGGCTGCGCCCAGCCGCCCTCGTCCGTCGCGAACTTCGGTACGTCACCGGCCCCGAGGACCGTCAGGTACGAGGCCTGCCACTTCTCACGGGCGTTGTCCCGGGTGAAGACGAGCAGCCAGCGACTGCCCGCCAGGCCCTTGTTCGCGGTCGCGTTCGCCACGAACCAGCGGGGCCAGCCGGCCTTGGCGGGGATCGAGAACTCGGCGTCGTCGAACGTCAGCGCCGAATGCGTGGGATTGCCGCCCGGCTTGGTGAGGTGCCCGGCCTTGAGCTTGGCGCCGTCGATGTCCGCGAGCGGACCGGTCACCCGGTCCGCGTCCTTCGAACGGTCGTACGTCGCGTCCGCCTTGTTGTACGCGGCGGTGAACTCCCGCAGCGCACGGGCGGCTTCGGCGCGGCTCGTGGCCGGGACCACCTCCCGCTCGCCGTGCACCACCACACAGCCGCTCGCCGCCCCCAACAGCGCGGTCACCGTCGTCGCCGCCAGGGCGAGACGGCCGAGACGGCCGTGACTACGAGGCCTTCGAGGGCTGCGACCCGTGTGATGCCTGCTCATCAGGTGCCTTCACCTTCTTCTTCCCGGAGGCGAACCCTACCGGGGCGAAGAAGATCGTGAGCGTCGGGACCAAGTACAGCGCCCACACCGTGACCTGAAGGACCGTCGGGTCGGGCTGGAAGTTGAAGACGCCCTTCAGCAGGGTGCCGTACCAGCTCGTCGGGTCGATCGTGCCGCTGATGTCGAAGGCCAGGTTCGTCAGACCCGGGACGAAGTCGGCCTCCTGGAGGTCGTGGACGCCGTACGCGAGCACGCCCGCGGCGACGACGACCAGCATGCCGCCGGTCCAGGTGAAGAACTTGGCGAGGTTGATCTTGAGCGCGCCGCGGTAGAACAGCCAGCCGAGCAGGACCGCGGTGGCCAGGCCCAGCGCCACACCGATCAGCGGGCGGGGTGTGCCGTCGCTGGCCGCGTGCACCGACGCCCACACGAACAGGGCCGTCTCCAGGCCCTCCCGGCCGACCGCCAGGAACGCGGTCGCCACCAGCGCGCCCGTGCCCATGGCGAGCGCGGCGTCCAGCTTGCCGTGCAGCTCGGACTTCAGGTGCCGGGCGGTGCGCCGCATCCAGAAGACCATCCACGTCACCAGGCCCACGGCGAGGATCGACAGCGAACCGCCGAGCGCCTCCTGGGCCTGGAACGTCATCTCCTGGGAGCCGAACTCCAGGGCGCAGCCGAAACCGAGCGCCACGGTGATCGCGACGCCGATACCGGCCCAGATCGGCTTCAGGGCGTCCGTACGCCCCGTCTTCACCAGGTAGGCGATGAGGATGCAGACGACGAGGCTGGCCTCAAGTCCCTCGCGAAGACCGATCAGGTAGTTGCTGAACACGGCTACGCCTCCTTGGAGAACAGCGCCCGGCCCCACCAGTCGTCCTTGTCCCGGACGCCGGGCGGAACGGCGAAGACCGCCGAACTCACGTGCTGGATGTACTCGTTGAGCGCGTCGGAGCGCGACAGGTTGCGCTGCAGGGGGATGAACCCCTTGCGCACGTCCCGCTGGTAGGCGAGGAAGAACAGGCCCGCTTCGAGGCGGCCGAGACCGTCCGTGCCGTCCGTGAAGGAGTAGCCGCGGCGCAGGATCGTCACACCGTCGTTGGAGTCGGGGTGCGCGAGCCGGACGTGCGCGTCGGGCTTCATGGCCTTCAGGAACGGCTTGTCGTGCTCCTTGGCCTTGCCGACGGGGGCGCCCTCGCCCTTGTCGCGGCCGAAGACGTCCTCCTGCTCCTGCAGCGAGGTCCGGTCCCAGGTCTCGATGTTCATCCGGATGCGCCGGGCGACGAGATAGGAACCGCCGTTCATCCAGGCCGCGTTCGCGCCGTTGTCCTTCGCGTCGGCCCACACGAACTTGTCGAGCCGCGCGGTCTCGGTGCCCGCGATGTTGCGGGTGCCGTCCTTGAAGCCCATCAGGTTGCGCGGGGTCTGCGCGTCCGGGGTCGTCGACGACGTCTTGCCGAAGCCGAGCTGCGACCAGCGGATGGCGACCTTGCCGAAGCCGATACGGGCCAGGTTGCGGATGGCGTGCACCGCCACCTGCGGGTCGTCCGCGCAGGCCTGGATGCACAGGTCGCCGTCGCTGCGGGCCTTGTCCAGGTTGTCGCCCGAGAAGGCGGGCAGGTCGACGAGCGCCTCCGGCCGCCGGTCCGCCAGACCGAACTTCGCGAACAGCGACGGACCGAAGCCGATGGTCAGTGTCAGCCGGGACGGCTTGAGCCCGAGGGCCTCACCGGTGTCGTCCGGCGGAGCCTCGGCCAGACCGCCGTACGCCCCCTCGCCGACCGTGTGTCCTGCGGTCATCCGGGCGGCCGCCTGCGTCCAGTCCTTGAGGAGCTGGACGAACTCGGCGCGGTCGTCGGTCTTCACGTCGAACGCGGCGAAGTGCAGCCGGTCCTGCACCGCGGTCGCGATGCCGGCCTGGTGCGCGCCGTGGAAGGGGACGGCCGCGCCGGTGTCGGCGCCGGCCGGGTCGACGTCGTTGCCGACGCGGGTCATCGCGACGGCACCCCCGGCCGCGGCGGCGCCGAGCGCGAGCCCGGCACCGCCCCAGCCGATCAGGGAACGCCGGGTCGGCGCGGAGCCGGCGGGCGCGGGCTCGGCCGCGTCGGCGCCGTTCGTGCCGTTCGTGCTGTCCTGGGTGTCCGTCATGGCGCTGCTCCTACTTCACGACGGCGGCGGCGAGCTTGGACAGGGGCTCGGCGAGCGCGTTGACCGCGTCCGAGAGCTGCTTGCGGTCGGCCTTGCCGACGGTGTCGTACGACACGAAGCCGTCCGAGGTCTTGTCGGTCCGGTACGTGTCGAGCAGCTTGTTGAGCGCGGCGAACTGCTTGTCGAGCTCCGCCGTCAGCGCCGCGTCGTTCTCCGAGGCGACCGGCTTGAGCAGCTCGTACGCCTTCTGCGCGCCGTCGACGTTGCCCTTGAAGTCGCTGAGGTCGGTGTGCGAGTAGCGGTCCTCCTCGCCGGTGACCTTGCCGGTGGCGACCTCGTCGAGCAGTTCCTTGGCGCCGTTGGCCATGGAGGTCGGGGTGATCTCGGCCTTGCCGACGCGCTTCTGCCAGTCGGTCAGGTCCGTGACGAGCTGGTCGGCGAGGGCCTTCTGCTCGTCACCGATCTTCTTGTCCGCCCACAGGGCCTTCTCCAGCGCGTGCCAGCCGGTCCACTTCTGGCCCTTCTCCAGGCCGTCGGCGCGGGTGTCGGTCTTGGGGTCGATGTCGCCGAAGGACTCGGCGATGGGCTCCGTGCTCTCCCAGCCGACGCGCGAGGGGGCGTAGGCCTTCTTGGCGGCCTCGAGGTCGCCGGCCTTGATCGCGTCGGCGAACGTCTTCACCTTCGGGAGCGTGGCGTCGGCCTCGGACTGCGCCCACTCGCGGTAGGAGGCGACCGCCTTGTCCAGGCGCGGGTCGCGCTTGGCGACCTTGCCGCCGGTCACGGTGAGCTTCTGGCGGACACCGTGGCCCTTCATCCCCGGGCGGCAGGCGATCTCGTACGAACCGGCCTTGACCTCGGCGGTGAGCGTGTACTTGGTGCCGGGGCCGATGTTCTCCTTCTCCGAGACGATCCGGTCGTCGGGGAAGACGATCTCGACCTCGGTGGCCTGGGACCCCTTGTTCTCGATCTTCAGGGTGACCTGTCCGGCCGGCACGGTCTTGGCGGAGGTCTCGCACTTCGAGTCCGCGGCGGTCACCTGGATCGCGTCGCCGTTCTTCGCGTCGCTCTTCTGGGTGCAACCCGTGACGGCGGCCAGAGCGGCCGCGGTGGCGGCAGCGGTGACAACGGACAGTCGGACGGCTCGCATGCAGGCTCCAAGAGAAGTCGGACAAGCCGCACGGCGGGGCCCGTTCGGCATGGTGAGGCTGGCCTAACTTATCTGAGGCTTGCCTCACTGATACCCACGCGTGCGGTGATTCACCTCTCACAGAAGCCGTACAGGAACGGCTTGATCACGGTGACTCAAAACGCACCCCATGGAATCGTCAAGGGGAGGTCAAGGGGAGCGGTTCGTCGCGTTTCGGGGTGATGAGCGCGGCGCCGGTCCTGGGGTGCGGCAACACCTCGACCGGCTGCCGGTACACGTCCGTCAACAGCCCGTCGGTGAAGACCTCCACCGGCCGGCCGTGGGCCGCGACACGACCGGCGCACAGAATCGCGACCCGGTGCGCGTAGGCCGCCGCCAGCCCCAGATCGTGCAGCACCACGACCACCGCGTCACCGGCGCGCGCCCTGTCCCGGCACACCCGCAGCACCAACTCCTGGTGCCGCAGGTCGAGTGCGGCGGTCGGCTCGTCGAGCAGCAGCAGCGGAGCGCGCTGCGCGAGCACCCGGGCGAGCGCCACCCGCGCCCGCTCCCCGCCGCTGAGCGCGCCGAACGGGCGGGCCGCGAACGCGGTGACCTCGGTGGCCGCCATCGCCGCGCCGACCGCGGCGTCGTCGTCCCGCCGGACGTGGGCCCAGGGCGCCCGTCCCATCCGGACGACCTCTTCCACGGTGAACGGGAAGGAGAGCGTCGCCGACTGGGGAAGCACCGCCCGTCGCAGGGCGAGTTCGGCGGCGGACCAGTCCCGCACGGGACGCCCGTGGACCCGTACGACCCCTTCCGCGGCGGGCAGATCGGCCGCCAGCGCGCCCAGCAGGGTCGACTTTCCGGCCCCGTTGGGCCCGACCAGCGCGAGCACCTCGCCCGCGCGGGCGGTGACGTCGACACCGCGCAGCACCTCCCGGCCGCCGAGCCGGACCCGCAGGCCCTCGGTCTCGGCGAGGACGTCACCGGGATCGGGCGCGGACGGCGGCACGGGCCGCACCGAACGCGGGAGCAGCGGGCGCCTGGTGCCGTTGCGTCGAGTGGGTCTCATGCCCAGCCTCCTTGCTTGCGACGGGTCCTGCGCAGCAGCCAGAGGAAGAACGGGCTGCCCAGCAGCGCGGTGAGGACACCGAGGGGGAGTTCGGCGGGCTGCGCGAGGGTCCGGGCGGCGAGGTCGGCCGCGAGCAGTACGGCGGCGCCGCCGAGGGCGCTGCCCGGGATCAGGAAGCGGTGACCGGGTCCGGCCGCCATGCGCAGCAGATGCGGTACGACGAGACCGACGAAGCCGATGATCCCGGACACGCTGACGGCCGCCGCCGTGAGCAGCGCGATGACCAGCACGAGGACGAGCCGCAGCCGTTCGACGTCGACGCCCAGGTGCCGGGCGGGGCGTTCGCCGAGGGCCAGCAGGTCGAGCCGGCGGGCGTACAGCGGTGCCAGCGTCAGGCCGATGGCGGCGCAGGGCAGGACCGCGAGGACCTTCGGCCAGGTCGCCTGGGCCAGCGATCCGAGCTGCCAGAAGGTGATCTGGCTGACGGCGGCGGAGTCCGCGAAGAACAGGAACAGCCCGATCAGGGCGCCGGTGAAGGCGTTCAGGGCGATCCCGGTGAGGATCAGTGTGACGACCTCGGTGCGTCCGCCGGAGCGGGACATCGCGTAGACCAGCAGGACCGCGGCCAGACCCGTGACGAACGCGACGGCCGGGACGGTGAAGGTGCCGAGGAAGTCGAGGCCGAGCGCGATGGCGGCGACGGCGCCGACGGCCGCGCCCGACGAGACGCCGATGACGCCCGGTTCGGCCAGCGGGTTGCCGAACACGCCCTGCATGAGGGCGCCCGCGCAGCCCAGCGAGCCGCCGATGAGCAGCGCGAGCACGATCCGCGGGAAGCGCACGTCCCACAGGACCGACTCCGGGACCCGGTCCAGCGCGGTGCCCCCGAGACCGGCGCGATGCGCGACGGAGGCGAGCACGTCGCCGGTCGGGATCGGATACGCGCCGAGTCCCGCGGCCACGGGGACCAGGACGAGCAGGGCGGCGAGCAGTCCGGCGGTCAGGAGCCAGGGGGTGCCGCGGCGCATCCGTCCGCGGCCGGGAGCGACGGGCGCCTTGCCGGCGACGGATGCCGTGTCCGGTTCGGCGGCCGAAGCGGCGACGGCGACCGGTTCGGTGCCGGGTCCGCGAGCCGGTTCGGTGCCGGAATCGGTGCCGGGTCCGCAGGCCGGTTCGGTGCCGGGATCTGTCTCCGGTCCGCGAGCCGGTTCAGGTCCCGGTCCGCGAGCCGGATCGGTGGGTGCTTCCGGTGCCGGGCGGTCGAGCGCGGTCATCGGGTCTCCCCGTACAACTGCCGTACCAGCGACTCGAGTACCTGGTCCGTGCGCGGCCCGTAGTTGAGGAGCACCCCGTCCTCGATGGAGACCACCCGCCGGTTCGCCCCGGCCGGGGTCTGTGCCACCCCGGGGATCCTGACGAGCCCGTCGGTCCCGCCGACGGACGCCAGTCCCTTGGACATCACGAGGATCGCGTCGGGCGCGGCCCGCACGAGCGCCTCGGTGGTGATGGCGGTGAAGTCCTTGTCCAGTCCCGACTCGGCCCCCGCGTCGACCGCCCCCGCCGCCTCCAGCAGCGAGGTCGCGCCCGAGCCGCGGCCGCCGATGAGATAGACGGAGGCGGAGCCGCGGAGGTAGAGGAAGGCGACGCGCGGGTGGTCCGCGTGGGCCGGAACCGCCTTGCGCACGGCGGCGATCCGGTCCCGCGACCGCTCGGCCAGCCGCTGTCCCGCCGCCGGTACGCCGAGCGCGTCGGCCACCGCCCGGATGCGCGTGCCCACGTCGGCGAGGCCGTGCGCCGGGGCGACGACGAGGACGGGGACACCGGCGTCGCGGATTTGCTGCACGGCCTCGTCCGGTCCGGTCGTCGACTCGGCGAGGACGAGGTCGGGGTGGAGCGAGAGCACGCCCTCGGCGGAGACGTCGTGGTTGCGGGTGACGAGGGGCAGTCTCCTCGCCTGCTCGAAGGTCGCCGTGATGTCGCGGGCCACGACCCGGTCGCCGAGCCCGAGCGTGAAGACGATCTCGCTGAGGCTGCCGGACAGCGGGACGATCCGGTCCGCCTTCTCGACGGTCGTCCTCTTTCCGCCGAACGACCGCACCGTGACCGGGAGTCGGGGCGTTCCGGGGGACGCCAGGGGTTCGACGCGGTCGGTGGCGTCCGACCCGTTCGTCCCGGCCGTCCCGGTCGCCGCCGTCGGAGCGGGGCCGCCGGGGCCCCCGCATCCGGTGAGGGCGAGGGTGAGGGCGAGCGCCGACAGCAGCGCCCCCGCCGTTCGTGTGCGCAAGCGTTGCACTGTCCCGTTGTTCCTCTCGGTCCTCTTCCAGCACGTCCGGTCGATAGTTTAGGTTAGCCTTACCTAAGTCACCAGGGGTTCTCCCGACCCCGGAATCCGGAGGACACCCATGACCGCGCGTTCGAGGGCCCTGGGGGCCGCCGTGGTCTGCGTGGCCGTGCTGGGAGCGCTGCTCACCGCCACCGCCGCGCACGCGACGAGCCGCACGGTGCGGGGCGGCCGGCTCGACTGGGGCATCAAGTCGTCCTTCCAGAGCTATGTCACCGGGCCCATCGCGAAGGGGAGTTACTCCCTCACCGGCGGTGCGGCCACGGTCGGCGCGAGCCGGTTCCGCTTCCACTCCGCCACCGGCTCCTACGACGGCGGCACGGGCGCCTTCACCGCCGCCTACTCCGGCGGAGTCCGCTTCGTGGGACACCGCAAGAGCGACGGCGGCCACGAACTCGACCTCACGATCAGCCGCCCCACCGTCCGCGTCTCCGGCGGTCGCGGCACCCTCTACGTCGACATCACCAGCAAGGCGAAGGGCACCGGGACGGTCACGACGTCCACGGCGGTGCCCTTCGCCGCCCTCTCCCTCGGCGGCATCGACATGAAGGGCGGCGGCACGGCGGTTCGGCTCGACAACCTCCCGGCCACGCTCACTTCACAGGGCGCCCGGTCCTTCGCCGGCTACTACACGGCGGGCACCGCGCTCGACCCGGTGAGCCTGGTGGCGGACGTGCCGGCCCCGGCGCGGCCGTCGGCCACACCCACCGCCGCGCCCTCCACGTCCCCGGCCAAGAAGGCGGGGAAGGCGGCGGGCGCGATCGAGGACGGAGCCGTCGACTGGGGTGTGCGCCGCACCTTCCGCGAGTACGTCACCGGGCCCGTCGCCGACGGCAGGTGGACGCTGACCGCCGGAGCCCGGGACGGCGGCGCGCTCTTCCGCTTCCCGGACGGCGAGGGCACGTACGACAGGAGGAAGCGCGTCCTGAAGGCCGGCTTCGACGGAACCCTGCGCTTCACCGGCCGCCACGGACTCGACCTCCGGCTCGGCGGACTGCGGGTCACCGTCGCCGACGGCAGGGGCACGCTCTACGCCGACGTGACGAGCGCGGACCTCACCGGGAAGAAGGTCCCGCTCGTGACCTTCGCCGCCAAGGATCTGGCACCCGAGGACGGGCTGCTTCAAGTCACCGAAGCGCCGAGCGAGTTGACCGCGAGCGGAGCGAAGGCGTTCGGCGGGATGTACCGCGCGGGCACGCCGATGGACCCCGTGACCCTGTCCATCGCCCTCTCGGACGATGCGCGGCTCCCCGCCCTGCCCGACCTCGGCGAGTCCGCGTCCCCCTCGCCGGCGCCGAGCACGTCGACCGCACCTGACGCGAAGGCCGCCGCCGCGTCCCGTACCGAGAACGCCGCCGACGGCGGCCCGGTCGGCGGATCGGCCCTGCCGATCGGCCTCGCCGCCGGGACCCTGCTCGCGGCCGCGGCCGCCTTCGGGCTCGTCCGCAGGCGCCGTACCCGCACCGGCTGACCCCGGCGCCCTTCACCCGCCGCCCCCACCTCCTGCCCCCCTCCAACCCCTCACCCGCAAACCGGGGTTGCCCCCGGACCCCGCGGACCCCTGAACCCGACCTGACCCGAACTCCCCACCCTGAACCCGACCTGCCCCGAACCTCGAGGAGACCCACGACCATGTCCGCCCTTCGCCGCCGCCCTCTCGCACTCGCCGCCGCCGTCGCGGTCGCCCTGGGGGCCGGTGCCCTCGCCGTGACCAGCGCCTCGGCCGCCGAAGCGCCGCTCAAGGACTACGAGTTGACCTGGGGCATCAAGCAGTCCTACCGCTCGTACGTGACCGGGATGGCGGCCGGTTCCTTCACCCCGGCCGGCGGGGCGACGCAGGCGGCCGGCAACGGCCCGTTCACCTTCCCCGACGGCAGCGGGACGTACGACTCCGACACCCACGCCGTACGGCTCGGCTTCGCGGGCGGTCTGAAGATCGCCTCCACGCTGCACGGCTTCGAACTCACCCTGTCGGACGTGAGATTCGACAGCGCGGCGGCCGAGATCACCGCCGATGTGACGAGCGGCGGCACGACGCGGAACGACGTCCCGCTCGCGGACGTCACCGTGACCCGCACGATGACGGACATGGAGACCAGGCTGACGAAGGAGGCGGCCACCGTCCTCGGCAGCGCGGGCTACGAGGGCGCCGCGGGCGACCCCCTCACCGTGACGCAGAAGCCGGCCGCGACCCAGACGCCGTCGCCGACCGGGACACCGAGCGCGACCCCGTCGTCGACCGCGACGGGCTCCGCGTCCCCGGAACCGACGTCGTCCACGTCCGCCTCCACCTCCCCCTCGGGCTCCCCCTCGTCGTCCGCGTCTCCCTCCGGCCCGGCTTCGGGCAGTGCGAGCCCGAGCGCCTCGGCCTCGGAGACCGGCGCCGCCGCGCGGGGCGAGATAGCGGACGGCACCCTCGGCTGGGGGGTGAAGCAGTCCTTCCGTACGTACGTCGTCGACGGTGCCGCCCAGGGCAGGATCACCGCGTCCGGCGGGGCCACGCAGGCCGCCGGCAACGGCGCCTTCACCTTCCCGGACGCCACCGGCACCTACGACACCGACGCCGACACCCTCTCGGCGTCCTTCAAGGGCGCGGTCAACTTCAAGGGTCATGAGGCGAACGGCAGTTACGGTCTCGACCTCACCCTCAGTGACCTCGGCGTGGAGCTCGACGGCGGCTCCGGCGAGCTGACCGCCGACGTCGACAGCCTCGGCAAGGCCTCCGACGACGTCGTCCTCGCCGAGCTGAGCACGAACAGCGCCGACCTGAAGGCGACGGACGACGTGATCACTCTGGACGGGGTGACCGCCAAACTCACCAAGGCCGGCGCCGAGGCGTTCGGCGGCTTCTACACCGAGGGCACCGAACTCGACCCGGTCGGCCTCTCGGTGGCGCTGAGCGACGACGCCCAGCTCCCGGACGGAGACGGCGGCTCGGACTCCGGATCCGGTTCCGGGGCGGGCTCGGACGGCTCGGGTACGTCGTCGGGCACCACGGGCGGCACGGGCACGACCGGGTCCACCACGGGTGGGGCCGGCGGTGCGCTGGCCTCCACCGGGTCGGAGCTCCCGGCCGGGGCGCTCGGAGCCGCGGCCGCGGTGACCGTCGCCGCGGGCGCCGGAGTGGTGGTCGCGATGCGCAGGCGGCGGACCGTCCGACCCACCGGACCGGACGGGATCTGACCCCGTCGGACCGGACAGAATCTGACCCCGTCGGACCGGACAGGACGTGCCCGACCCGGACAGGACGTCTCCGACCGGTCCGATCCCACCCGGACCGCCCGCCTCCGACAGCGTTCCCGATGATCAGGGAGCTTTCGGAGGTGGGCGGTCCGGTTGTGCGGGCCACCGACGAGGCGGATGAATGTTTGAATGCCGGAGTGACTGACTACGACGTGCTGCGGGTCTTCTGCGGACCAGGCGGCGGGTATGGCAATGAGCTCGGTGTCGTGCGCGAGGGCTCGGTGATGCCGGACCGCGCCGAACGGCAGGAGTTCGCAGCGAAACTCGGCTTCAGCGAGACCGTGTTCGTCGACGACCCCGAGCGCGGGGTCATCGACATCTACACCCCTTCGCTGCGGCTGCCGTTCGCCGGACACCCGTGCGTCGGGGTGGGCTGGCTGCTCGACGTGCCCGAACTGGTCACGCCCGCAGGCGTGGTGGGCGTACGGCTGGACGGCGAGTTCAGTTGGATCGAGGCACGGGCCGAGTGGGCACCGCCGAGGACGCTGCGGCGGCACGGGACCGCGGCCGAGGTCGAGGCGCTGGCCGTGCCGCCGTCGGGGGAGTGGATCTACGCCTGGGCCTGGGAGGACGAGGCCGCCGGCCGGGTACGGGCCCGTGCCTTCCCCGGCCGCAACGACGGCATCGAGGAGGACGAGGCCACCGGGGCGGCGGCACTGCTGCTGACCCGGCAGCTCGGCAGGGCCCTCAACATCACCCAGGGCGTCGGTTCCCAGATCCTCACCGCACCACAGCCGGGCGACTGGGTGGAGATGGGCGGCCGAGTCCGCCTGGAACGCTGAAGCGGCACCAACCGATACCGGACCCGGGCCCACGCCCCTCGGGGCAGGGATCCGCCGGCAACGCCGGGCCCGCGCCCCTCAGGGCCGGGTCGGCGTCGCATCCCGGGCCCACACCCGCGCCCCTCAGGGGCGCGGGGAACTGCGCGACCAGCCCCCACCGGCCGCAGGCGCACGGACGGGGCCAGTCCCTCCCCGGGGGAATTCGGGGGTAAAGCCCCCGGAGCACTCCGGCGGTCGAGGGCGGGCGCGGTAACTGCCCCGCGCCCGGGGCGACCCTTCACGCGGTGAGCGGAAACTCCTCACCGAGGGCCCTGAACACCCCGGTGTTCAGGGCGAACGCCCGCTTGCACTCCGTCACGATCCGCTGCTTCTCCAGATCGTCGGCCCGGACCCCGTCCAGCAGCTCGCGGTAGCTCCGCTTGAACGCGGCCGGGTTGGAGATGTCCTCGAAGACGTAGAAGCGGACCCCGTCGCCCTTGCGGCTGAAGCCCCAGGTCCGCTCCGCCTTGCCGCGGATGATCTGGCCGCCGGAGAGATCGCCCAGGTAGCGCGTGTAGTGGTGGGCCACGTAGCCGCCCGGCCACTCACGGGCGCACTCGGTGACCCGGTCCGCGTACGCGCGGGTGGCGGGCAGCGCGGTGAGCGTCTCGCGCCAGTCCGGCCCCCGCAGGTGGGCGAGGTCGCGCTCCAGGGCGGTGCGGCGCAGCAGCTCGGGCCGCAGGAAGGGCCCGGCCACGGGATCGCCGGCCAGCCGCTCGGCCTCCGCCTCCAGCGCCTCGTACACGAACCAGAGCTGCTCGGTGTACCGCGTGTACGCCTCGACGCCGAGCCGGCCGCCGAGCAGGTCGCTCATGAACGTCGAGGTCTCCGCCTCGGTGTGCTGTTCGTGCGACGCGGTGCGGATGAGGGTCGAGAAGGGTGTGCCCGCCGGGTCCGTGGTGTCCGGCGTGCTCGTCGTGTCCGACGCGGTGTGCGACGTGTCCGACGCGTTCATGGGGCCTCCGGAGCCGATGAGGTGGGGCGCGAGCCGTTGCGGGATCAGTCGAATCTTCTATGGTTAGGCTTACCTAAGTCAAGAGCTTTCCCGACGCCCTGTCGGTAAAACCGTACCCCGATCGGCGGCCGGGCCCACATGCGAAAACCCGCCCTGTGGACAGGGCGGGTTCGGTGGTCGCGGCAACTCCCGGCGGTCACGGCAGGGTGAGGATCTCCGCGCCGCTCGCGGTGACGACGAGGGTGTGCTCGAACTGGGCCGTGCGCTTGCGGTCCTTCGTCACGACGGTCCACCCGTCGTCCCACATGTCGTAGTCGTGCGTACCGAGCGTGAGCATGGGCTCGATGGTGAAGGTCATCCCGGGCTGCATGACGGTGGTCGCGTGCGGGTTGTCGTAGTGCGGGACGATCAGCCCGGAGTGGAACGAGGAATTGATCCCGTGCCCGGTGAAGTCACGCACGACCCCGTACCCGAAGCGCTTCGCGTACGACTCGATGACCCGCCCGATGATGTTGATCTGGCGCCCCGGCCTGACCGCCTTGATCGCGCGGTCGAGCGACTCCCGGGTCCGCTCCACGAGGAGCCGCGACTCGTCGTCGACGTCGCCGACCAGGTAGGTCGCGTTGTTGTCGCCGTGCACCCCGCCGATGTACGCCGTCACGTCGAGGTTCACGATGTCGCCGTCCCGCAGCACCGTGGAGTCGGGGATGCCGTGGCAGATGACCTCGTTGACCGACGTGCACAGCGACTTCGGGAAGCCGCGGTAGCCGAGGGTCGACGGGTAGGCGCCGTGGTCGCACATGTAGGCGTGCGCCACCCGGTCCAGCTCGTCCGTCGTCACGCCCGGCGCGATGAGCTTCGCGGCCTCGGCCATCGCCTGCGCGGCGATCCGCCCGGCGACCCGCATCGCCTCGATGGTCTCGGGGGTCTGCACCTCCGGTCCGGTGTACGGCGTGGGGGCGGGCTTCCCCACGTACTCGGGACGCCTGATGTTTCCCGGCACGGGGCGGGTGGGAGAAAGCTCCCCTGGTACGAGCAGCGACTGGCCAGACATGGCAGCGAGTCTAACCAGCGGGCATGGGGGAACATGTCTCTGGCGAAAGGAGCTGGTGATGGCCCTGTTCAAGAAGCGGACGGTCGGCAAGCCCGGCGAGTGGTTCTACTGCCTCGAACACAAGAAGGTCGAGGAGGGCCCCGACTGCCCGGGCAAGGACCGTTTCGGCCCGTACGCCACCCGTGGAGAGGCCGAACGCGCGATGGACCTCGCGCGGGAGCGGAACCTCGAATGGGAGACGGACCCGAAGTGGCACGACAAGTCGGACCAGGCCCCGGGCACCGAGGACGACTGAGGCGGCCGCGCCCCGCTACCACCGGTAGGTCGGCGGGGCCGTGAGCTGGTCCGCGAGGCGGGACAGGCGGTCGCGGAGGCGGTGGCGGCCCCGGGGCGAGGGCAGCGCGTTCTCCCCGGCCGCCGCGCTGACCAGATGCTGCACGGTGTCGAGGTCGAGCTCGGGGTCCGGCGGCACCGCGAGCGACTCGTGGGCCAGCGCCGACAGCTCGCCCTCACCCTGGGACAGGGTGAGCACCGTCGCCCCGGCCCGCCGGGCGTCGTGCACCCGCTCCAGCAGCGCGTCCCCGGGCGCCTGCGGCGTCACCACGAGCAGCGTCTCCCCGCGGCGGGCCGCCTCGATCCGCCCGAGGCCCACCGCCAGGTGAGCCGGGTCCGATTCCCGCGCCCCGTGCCGCACCAGGGTCGGCGACAGCTCCGGCGTGCCCGACCAGGCCGCCTCGTCCACCAGGTGCGCCGCGAGGTGCCAGGGCTCGTACGCCTCGGAACCGACCAGCAGCAGGCCGCCGCCGTGCGACACCACGGACCCCCGCAGGGTTCCCCCGAACCGTCGTGTCGCACCCAGCCATTCGGTCCCGGCAAGCACCTCGCGCAGCAATGCGACCCGTACGGCATCCATGGCCGCATCCTGCCGCAACGGGCCACTCGTGACCCGGAGTTCACCACGAATTCGCCCAAGTTGGGCAGAAGTCCGCACCGACGACCCCACAAGCGACCGCAGCAGGGAGCCGGCCATGACACAGCCGAGCGCAGCGACGGGCACCGGGACGGACGGACCGACCGGCACCGGGACAGGCACGGAGGCGGGCACGGAGGCGGGTACGGACACGAGCACGGCGACGGGCGCGGGTCTTGGCGCGGTCACCGACACGGGGGCGGTCGCCGACACGGCGGTGAGCGTTCCCTTCCGCGGCGGGCGCGAGGGCTACGCCAGCTTCCGGATCCCCGCCGTCGTCGCCACCCGCAGCGGCACCCTGCTGGCGTTCTGCGAGGGCCGGGTCGGCTCCGCCAAGGACCACGGACACATCGACGTCGTGCTCAAGCGGTCCATGGACGGCGGCCGGACCTGGGGCCCGCTCCAGGTCGTCGCGAACAACGGCACCGACCTCGCCGGCAACCCCGCGCCCGTCACCCTCGACACCGGCCGCGTCCTGCTCGTCCACGTCCGCAGCGCCGCCTCCGCCACCGAGGACGCCCTGCTGCGCGGCAAGGTGAAGGCCGCCGACGGCCGTCGCGTCTGGGTGCAGCACAGCGACGACGAAGGACGCACCTGGTCCGCCCCCAAGGAGATCACCGCACAGGTGAAGAAGGCGGGCTGGCGCTGGTACGCCACCACACCCGGGCACGCCCTCCAGCTCGGCTCCGGCCGGGTGGTCGTCCCCGGCAACCACACCCTGCCGCCCACCGGCACCGACAACGGCACCGAGGCGAAGTACAACAGCGGGCACTGTCTGCTCAGCGACGACCGCGGGGCCACCTGGTACCTCGGCTACATCGACGAGAACACCAACGGGTACATCAACGCCAACGAGACCACCGCCGCCGAACTCCCCGACGGCCGCGTCTACTTCAACACCCGCAACGACTCCCCGTCGCCCGGCAACCGCGCCGACGCCCACTCCCTGGACGGCGGCAGAACCCTGGTCAAGCCCTTCCGCCCGCAGGCCGGGCTCGTCACCCCGGTCGTCCAGGGCAGCCTGCTCCAGCTCCGCGACCCGGACCTGCTCCTGTACTCCGGGCCCGCCGACCCCGAGTTCCGCGCCCTGATGACGGTCCGCGTCTCGGCCGACGGAGGCACCACCTGGCGGTCCGCGCACACCGTGGACGGACTGCCCGCCGCGTACTCCGACCTGGTCCGCGTCGACACCGACACGGTCGGACTCCTCTACGAGACGGGCGACTTCGGCGCGTACGAGACGATCACCTTCCGGCGTGTCCCGGTGGCCGCGCTCGGGTGACCGTCCTCACCCGCAGAGCTCGGCCGCCCCGGGCGCCCCGGCGCGGCCCGCGCACGTAAAGTCGGCCCATGACCTCTACTGACAGTGCACAGAAGGCCCCCGCCAAGGACCCCTGGGACCTGCCCGACGTGTCCGGGCTCGTTGTCGGCGTGCTCGGCGGCACCGGTCCGCAGGGCAAGGGCCTCGCCTACCGGCTCGCCAAGGCGGGCCAGAAGGTGATCATCGGCTCGCGCGCCGCCGACCGCGCGCAGGCCGCCGCCGACGAACTCGGCAACGGTGTGGAGGGCGCCGACAACGCGGAGACCGCGCGGCGCAGCGACATCGTGATCGTCGCCGTGCCGTGGGAGGGTCACGGCAAGACCCTCGAATCGCTGCGCGAGGAGCTGGCCGGAAAGCTCGTCGTCGACTGCGTCAACCCGCTCGGCTTCGACAAGCAGGGCGCCTACGCGCTGAAGCCGGAGGAGGGCAGTGCCGCCGAACAGGCCGCCGCCCTGCTGCCGGGCTCCCGGGTCACCGCGGCCTTCCACCACCTCTCCGCCGTGCTGCTCGCCGACCCGGAGATCGAGGAGATCGACACCGACGTGATGGTCCTCGGCGAGGAGCGGGCGGACGTCGAGATCGTCCAGGCCCTCGCGGGCCGCATCCCCGGCATGCGGGGCGTGTTCTCCGGCCGGCTGCGCAACGCGCACCAGGTGGAGGCCCTGGTCGCCAACCTGATCTCGGTGAACCGCCGCTACAAGGCACACGCCGGCCTGCGGGTCACGGACGTATAGGCCGCGCGGGACGCATACGGGCCGCGGGCCACGGACGTGAGGGCCGCGGGCCACGGACGTACGGGGCGTGGGTGGCGGACGTGCGGGGTGCGTGGGGGACACTGATGCGAAGCAGTGTCCCCCCGACAGGAGCCGACCCCATGCCCCGCCTCGCTCTCTACGCCCTCGCCGTCTGTGTCCTCTCCGTGGCCGCGGCCGTCGTCTCGTTCGTCCAGGGAAGCTGGCTGGGCATCGTATGGGTGCTGCTGGCGGGCCTGTCCTCGAACATGACCTGGTACTACGCGCGGCGCGGCAGGGCGTAGCGACCGGCCGGGACGGCGGTCCCGGCCCGCCCGGTCACGACTTCAGGCAGATGTCGTTGTTCGGCTCCCAGAAGCGGTAGAGCCACTGTCCGCAGTCGCTGTCGCGGCCGTCGATGCCGAGGCCGCCCAGGATCGTGTCGATCAGGTGGAAGAACTCCCGGTTCACCGAGGGGATCCACAGCAGCGCGAACACCGCGAGCAGTCCGAACGGCGCGAAGGGCTCGACCTGACGGCGGACGCCGTACGACAGCCAGGGCTCGATCACGCCGTAGCCGTCCAGGCCCGGGACCGGCAGGAAGTTCAGGATCGCCGCCGTGACCTGGAGCAGCGCCAGGAACGCCAGCGCGTAGCGGAAGGCGTCCGGGACGCCGTCCAGGGCGTGCAGCCAGAACGGCGCCGTGCACACGACGGCGAACAGCACGTTCGTCAGCGGGCCCGCGGCGGAGACCAGGCTGTGCTTCCAGCGGCCGTGGATGCGGCCCCGCTCGATGAAGACCGCCCCGCCCGGCAGACCGATCCCGCCCATGATCACGAAGATCACGGGCAGCACGATGCTCAGCAGGGCGTGGGTGTACTTCAGCGGGTTCAGGGTCAGATAGCCCTTGGCGCCGATCGAGATGTCACCGCTGTGCAGGGCGGTGCGGGCGTGCGCGTACTCGTGCAGGCACAGCGAGACGACCCAGGCCGCCGTCACGAACAGGAACACGGCCACACCGGGCTGCTCGGCGAACCCGGTCCACGTCGCCCAGCCGGTCACCCCCATGACGGCCGCGATCCCGACGAAGACGGGGCTGATCCTCCGGTCGCTGCGGCGGGTCGCGGCGGTGGTCATGGGGCTCCCTGGACTGGCTGGGCTGACGACGGGTGTACTCGGGCCTGCCCGACCGTACCGGGCTCACACGGAAAACGTCTCGCCATCGGCTATCGGTTCCGGGGAGGGTGGGGGAACGGGGGCAGCGGTCCCGAGCGGTTCGACCGGGGCCCGGGGCGGAGTCCCGCCCGAACTCCCCGTACCCGCCCCCCGCACCTGACATGACCAGAGACAATGGACCCCGTGCGCTATCGCATCCTCGGCACCACCCAGGCACTCCGCCCCGACGGCACGCCCGTCCCGGTCGGCGGGGCGCGGCTGCGCGCCCTGCTCACCGTGCTCGCCCTGCGGCCCGGACGGACCGTCTCCGCGGCCGTCCTGGTCGACGAGGTCTGGGACGGCGACCCGCCCGCCGACGCCCCCGGCGCGCTGCAGGCGCTCGTCGGGCGGCTGCGCAGGGCGCTCGGCGCGGGCGCGGTCGAGTCGGTCGAGGGCGGCTACCGGCTGGCGGCGGTGGCCGAGGACGTCGACCTGCACCGTTTCGAGCGGCTGGCGGGCGAGGGAACCCGTGCCCTCGCCGACGGCGATCCGGCCAAGGCCGCCGCCGCCCTGGACGACGCCCTGGCCTTGTGGCACGGCCCCGCCCTCGCCGACCTTCCGGACCGCACGGCCGAGTCGGCCCGCTGGGAAACCCGCCGGCTCGACGTCCGGCGCGCCCGGCTCGCCGCGGCCCTGGCCCTCGGCGACGCCGAGCAGGCCCTGCCCGAGCTCACCGCCCTCTGCGATCTGCACCCGCTCGACGAGCCGCTGCACGTCCTGCGGCTGCGGGCGCTGCGCGACGCGGGCCGGCCCGCCGAGGCCCTCGCCGCCTACGAATCCGTACGCACCCTCCTCGCCGACCGTCTGGGCTCGGACCCGGGCCCCGAACTGCGCTCCCTGCACACCGAGCTGCTGAACGGCCCCGGGGACCGTCCCGGAGCCCACGGTTCCGTGGCCCGGAGCGCCTTCGGGCCCTTCGAGGGTTCCGGGACCGTGAGCGGCCCTGAGGCCTGGGACGGTCCTGGTCCTCGGGCGGGTTCCGGGTCTCGGGAACGGTCCGGGTCCGGCGGGAGGGTCGAGGCCGGCGGTAGGGCCAAGACCGGTGGGACCGATGGGACCGATGGGACCGGCGGGTCCGGCGGGACCGATGGACGTTCCGGTGCCGGAGTTCTGGCCTCCGGAACCTCGGCCGCGGCCTCCGCGTCCGCCCACGGCTCCCACTCCCCGGCCGCCGACCCCGCCACCGCGCCGCCCGTGGGCCGCGGTTCCGGCGCGTTCGCCCGCCCCGGCGCCCCGGACACCGGGCTCGCCGGACACCCGGTACCGGAAGTCCCCCGCCCCTCCGGGGACCGGGCCGGGCGGGCCCCGGACCCGGCGTCGGACCCGCACGTCCGCCCCGTCGTCCCGCCGCCGCCCGGCAACCTCCGGGCCCGGCTCACGTCCTTCGTGGGGCGGGAGAAAGACATCGATGCCATCCGGGGCGACCTCTCCACGGCCCGGCTCGTGACCCTGCTCGGGCCCGGCGGGGCGGGCAAGACCCGGCTGTCGCAGGAGGCGGCCGAGGCCCTGGCACCCGCGCCGCGGGACGGCGTGTGGCTGGCCGAGCTGGCGCCGGTGGACGACCCGAAGGCCGTCCCCGAGGCCGTCCTGACCGCCGTCGGCGCCCGCGAGACCGTCCTGCGCGGCGCCGGTGCCGAGGAGATGCGCGCCGTGGCCGACCGGCACGACGACCCGCTCACCCGGCTCGCCGAACACTGCGCCAAACGCCGGATGCTGATCGTCCTCGACAACTGCGAACACGTCGTCGACGCCGCCGCACACCTCGCCGAGGCCCTGCTCGAACGCTGCCCCGGCGTGACCGTCCTGGCCACCAGCCGTGAACCCCTCGGCGTGCCGGGGGAGTTGCTGCGCCCGGTGGACCCGCTGCCGGAACCCTCCGCGCTGCGGCTGCTCGCCGACCGGGGAGCAGCCGCCCGGCCCGGCTTCCGCGTCGAGGACGACCCCGAGGCGGCGGCCGAGATCTGCCGGCGTCTCGACGGTCTCCCACTGGCCATCGAACTCGCCGCCGCCCGGCTGCGGATGCTCACCCCGCGCCAGATCGCCGACCGGCTCGACGACCGGTTCCGGCTGCTGACCTCGGGCAGCCGTACGGTGCTGCCCCGCCAGCAGACCCTGCGCGCCGTCGTCGACTGGTCCTGGGATCTGCTCGACGAGGCCGAACGGGACACCCTCGGACGGCTGTCGGTGTTCGCGGGCGGCTGCGACCTGGCCGCCGCCGAGGCCGTCTGCGGTCCGGCCGCGCTGGACGTCCTCGGCTCGCTCGTCGACAAGTCCCTGGTCGTCGCGGCCCCTTCGGGCGAGGGGGACACCGAGATGCGCTACCGGCTGCTGGAGACGGTCGCCGAGTACGCGCGCGAACGCCTCGACGAGTCCGGCGCCCGCGAGGCCACGGAGCACGCCCACCTCACGTACTACCGCGAACTCGCCCGCACCACCGACCCGTTGCTGCGCGGCCCGGGCCAGCGCGCCGCGATCGACCGCATCGAGCGCGAGTACGAGAACCTGCGCACCGCCCTGCGGCACGCCGTCGCCGAGCGCGACGAGCAGGAGGCGCTGTGCATGGTCCACTCGCTGGCCTGGTACTGGCAGATCCGCGACCAGCGCGTCGACGCCCGGGCCTGGTCCATGGAGGTCATGACCCTCGGACCCGACCCCTTCGCCCCGCCCGTGCGGCCGGCCACCCCGCTGTACGAGCGCTGCACGGACTTCCCGCCGCCCATGCGCGAGGAGGTCCTCCAGGAGGCCCGGCGCGGTGTCCACCTCGTCCATCTCGCCTACATGGACATGGACATGGGCGCCTGGCAGACCCCGCAGGCCCAGGAGAAGCTCCGCGCGATCAGCATGACGTACGAGCCCGGCATGCCGCAGACCTGCCGCACCCCCGGCTACCTCTGGTTCTACGCCGTGCTGCTCACCGGCACGATGGAGCGGTTCACCGAGGTGATCAACAAGACGGTCAGCACCTGCCGCGAACTCGGCTACGACTGGGAGCTGGCCACCTCCCTGCAGATGCGCGCCAACATCCTCGCCAACCGCGCCGACATGGCCGGCGACGCCACCGTGGACGCCGACGAGGCCTTGGAGCTCTTCGGACGCCTCGGGGACGCGTGGGGCGCCGCCGAATCGCTCTCCGCGCGCGGGGAGGCCCATGAGCGCAAGGGCGACTTCCGGGCCGCCGCGGCGGACTACGCGGAGGCGGCGGAGTACGCCGAGCGGCTCGGCGCACGCGCCCAGACGGCGGTGCTCAGCGTCCGGCTCGGCAGCATGTACATGGAGCTGGGGGAGGCCGAGCGGGGCGAGCGGATGATCCGCGGCGTCCTCGCGACCGGGCACGGCGCCCACAACGAGGCCATGCCGGCGGCCCATCTCTTCCTCGCGACCTGGCTCGGCCGCACCGGCAGGACCGACGAGGCGCGCGAGCAGATACGGCTGCTCCGCCAGGACTTCGGGGCCGCCTCCTTCGTCCTGTTCGACGGGTTCATGCTCGGGGTGGAGGCCTGGCTGGACGCGATCGACGGGCGGTGCGAGAGCGCCCTGGACAAGGTGCGCCGGGCGCTGAACGCCGTGGACCGGCTGTCGCGGATGATCGCCCCGCACATGCCCTCCGCCCATCTGACCACGGCCGCCATCGCCCTGAACGGTCTGGACGGCGGCTGTCGCGCGACGGACGCGGCCCGTCTCCTCGGCGCCGCGGACGCCCTGCTGCCGCCGGGCCACGTTCCCGGTCCCATGGAGGTGGAGACGCGTGAGCAGGCCGAGTCGGGCGCGCGGGCCCTGCTCGGCGACGCGGCGTTCGAGGCGGCGCACGCGGAGGGCGGTGGCCTCTCCCTGGAGGAGGCCACCGCCCTCGTCTGAGGCGCGGACGCGAACCGGCGCTCCCCGGCCCCGGTCGGCGGGGCCGGGTCCGTGCCCGGACGTCAGCTCTTGGTGCGGAACTTGTGGATGGCGACGGGCGCCATCACCAGGGTGAGGGCCAGCGACCAGGCGAGCGTCACCCACAGGCCGTGCGCGACCGGACCGCCCACCATCAGCCCGCGTGCCGCGTCCGCGAGGGACGACAGGGGGTTGTACTCGGTGAAGTTCTGCAGCCAGCCCGGCATCGACTTGGTCGGCGCGAAGATCGACGAGCCGAACTGGAGCGGCATCAGCACCAGGAAGCCCATGGCCTGCACGGACTGCGCGCTCTTCATGATCACGCCGAGGGTGAGGAACACCCACATGAGGGCCGAACCGAAGATGGCCGACAGGCCCACCGAGGCGAACAGGCCGGGCCAGTTGGTGATGTGGAAGCCGACCAGGACACCGACGATCATGAGGATCGCGGTCGCGATCAGCATCCGCATCACCTCGACCGCGATCTTGGCGAACAGCACCGAGCCGCGCCCGATCGGCAGGGACCGGAACCGGTCCATCACACCGGAGTTGAAGTCGGTGTTGAAGCCCGTGCCCACTCCCTGGGCCATGTTCATGCCCATCATGGCCATCAGGCCGGGCACGACGTACTGGACGTACGCCTCCTGTCCGCCGCCGAGCGACTGCCCGATGGAGCCGCCGAAGACGTAGACGAACAGCAGCGTGAAGATGACCGGGAACAGGATCGCGTCGAACATCGACTCCGGGTCCTGGCGGATCCACAGCAGGTTGCGGCGGATCAGCGCACCGGTGTGGCGGGCGTGCGCGCGGAGCGAGATGCGGGGGTCGGCCTCGATGGTGAGGGGGGCTTCGACGGTGGCGGTACTCATGCGGAGACCTCCTCGTAGGCGCGGGCGGGGGTCTCGTCCTGCGGGGCACTGGCCTTGTGGCCGGTGAGGGAGAGGAACACCTCGTCCAGACTGGGCAGTTCGGTGGAGATGGAGGCGATGGTGATGCCGCGCGCGGTGACCGCGCCGACGACGGCGGTGAGCTGCTCGTCGCTCAGGATCGGGACCAGGACGCTGCCGGTCTCGGCGTCCACGATCGTCGTGGCGAGGCCGGTGAGCCCCATCTCGTCGAACATCGCGGCCAGCGGGCGCAGTTGCAGCGGGTCCACCGGGCGGATCCGCAGCGTCCGGCCGCCGACGCGGGCCTTCAGCTCGTCGATCCGGCCGCTGGCGATGACCTTGCCGCGGTCGATGACCGTCAGCTCGGAGGCGAGCTGCTCGGCCTCCTCCATGTACTGGGTGGTGAGCAGCACGGTGACGCCGTCGGCGACCATGCGCTTGACCTCCTGCCACACCTCGTTGCGGGTGCGCGGGTCGAGGCCGGTCGTCGGCTCGTCCAGATACAGCACGGCCGGGCTGCCGATCATGGAGGCGGCGAGGTCGAGCCGGCGGCGCATACCGCCGGAGTACGTCGACGCCGGGCGCTTGGCGGCCTCGGTGAGGGAGAAGCGCTCCAGGAGCTCGTCGGCGCGCCGGCGGGCCTCCTTGCGGGGCAGGTCGAGCAGCCGCCCGATCATGTAGAGGTTCTCCCAGCCGGGGAGCTTCTCGTCGACGGAGGCGTACTGGCCGGTGAGGCCGATCACCCGGCGGAGCTGCCGGGGCTGCTTCAGCACGTCGAAGCCGGCGACCGTGGCCGTGCCGGCGTCGGGGGTGATGAGGGTGGACAGGCAGCGGACGAGGGTGGTCTTGCCGGCGCCGTTGGGTCCCAGTACGCCGAGGACGGTGCCCTCGCGCACTTCCAGGTCGACCCCGTCCAGCGCCTTGGTCTCGCCGTAGTGCTTGACCAGCCCCCGTACGGTGACGGCGCTGCGGCCGGTCGCAGCTTGCCGGGGCGTGTTGTCGATTCGCGTCATGTCCATCAAGGTGCCAGCCGCCACCGACAAACGACCGACAGGCCGCCTACAGAATCCGAGCGTTACCGATAGGTCGTCGACAGTCGGCCGACAAGAACGCGAACAACGCCGACAACCCGCCTACAGGACGGACCGGACGGACGGAACCGGCAGGACGGGCGGGGCGGACGAGGCTGGAGGCGGGGTGCGGGGGCCTCCCGCCGACAGGACGCGAGAACGGCGACAACCCGCGGGCAGGACGCGAGAACGGCGACAACCCGCCGACGGGGGAAGATCGGCGGGTTGTCCACGGTGCCGCAGTGGCTCAGAGCCCCGGAACCCGGGGTGTCAGTGGACGGAGTGCTCCTCCAGCGGGAAGTTCCCGCCGACGACGTCCTCGGCGAACGCCTTCGCCGCGTCGCCCATGACGGCGCGCAGGTCGGCGTACTGCTTGACGAACTTCGGCACCTTGCCGCCGGTCAGACCGAGCATGTCGGTCCACACCAGGACCTGGGCGTCGGTCTCGGGGCCCGCGCCGATGCCGACCGTCGGGATGTGCAGGGTGCGCGTGACCTCGCCGGCGAGCTCCGCCGGGACCAGTTCGAGGACGACGGCGAAGGCGCCCGCGTCCTGGACCGCCTTGGCGTCCCGCAGAAGCTGGTGCGCGGCCTCCTCGCCCCGGCCCTGGACGCGGTAGCCCATGGCGTTCACGGACTGCGGGGTCAGGCCGATGTGCGCCATCACCGGGATGCCGGACTCCACCAGCAGCTCGATCTGGCGGTGCGAGCGCTCTCCGCCCTCCAGCTTCACCGCGCCCACCCCGGCCTCCTTGACCAGGCGGGTCGCCGAGCGCAGCGCCTGCACCGGGCCTTCCTGGTAGGAACCGAAGGGCAGGTCGCCGACGATCAGGGCCCGGCTGGTGCCGCGGACGACGGCGGCGGACAGCATGGTCATCTCGTCCAGGGTCACCGGGACGGTCGTCTCGTAGCCCAGGTGGCAGTTGCCAGCCGAGTCGCCGACGAGCATGACCGGGATGCCGGCCTCGTCGAAGACGGACGCGGTCATCGCGTCGTAGGCGGTGAGCATGGGCCACTTCTCGCCGCGCTCCTTGGCGGCGGTGATGTCGCGCACCGTGATACGGCGGGTGCTCTTGCCCCCGTACAGCGCCTTGCTGCCGGTGGCCTTGAGGACACCCTCCGCAGGCTGCTTCTGGGCAGCCGAAAGCTGCGTCATCGCAACGGCTCCTTATGTCATCTCGAGGCACCCTGACGGCGTCCCCGGATCACCTCCATGGTGGCACCTCGTGCTACGCGCGGCTAGACCGGGCCCGTCGGACGCGGTGTCGTTCACGCCACGCCGCGCCCCTCCATGCCACGCCCCTCCGTGCCAAGCCACTCCGCGTCGCGCTTCCGCCCGTCCGCCGGCACCTGTCCGTCCGCCGGCCCCGGCCGTCCGCCCGGAGGCCCGCAGCGCCCGCCTCCGTCCGAAGGCCTAGGTCCCTTCGTAAGGTCTGCGTAAAGCATTTCCGATACGAGACGGTGCCGTATCGAAATGACTCTAATGTGGTCGTCATGACAACTTCCGCTCCTCCGCTCGAACGACGAGTACCCGAGGCGGTGCACCGGCGCCGCTGGGCGATCCTCGGCGCGCTCATGCTGAGCCTGCTGATCGTGGTGCTCGACAACTCCATCCTGAACGTCGCGATCAAGACGATCTCGACCCCGGCGCCCACCGGCCTCGGAGCCACCCAGGGTGAGCTGGAGTGGGCCATCAACGCCTACACGCTCGTCTTCGCCGGTCTCCTGTTCACCGCGGGCCTCCTCGGCGACCGGCTCGGCCGCAAGAAGGTGCTGCTCGCCGGTCTCGCCGTCTTCGGCATCGGTTCCGCGCTGGCCGCCGAGTCCGGCTCGCCGGTCCAGCTCATCGTGTTCCGCGCGCTGATGGGCCTCGGCGCCGCCTTCGTGATGCCCGCCACGCTCGCCGTCCTGATGAACGTCTTCGAACGCGACGAGCAGCCCAAGGCGATCGGCATCTGGGCCGGCGGCGTCGGCCTCGCCATCGCGATCGGCCCGATCACCGGCGGCGTGCTCCTCGACCACTTCTGGTGGGGCTCGGTCTTCCTGATCAACGTGCCCATCGTGATCCTCGCGATCGGCCTGATGATCTGGCTGGTCCCCGACTCCCGCGACCCGAACCCGGGCCGTCTGGACCCGGTCGGCGTGGTCCTCTCGATCATCGGCCTGGTCCTGCTCGTCTACGGCATCATCAAGGGCGGCCAGCTCGCCGACTTCACCGACCCGCAGGTCCTCGCGACCATCGGCGCCGGTCTCGCCGTCCTCGTCGGCTTCGTGGTGTTCGAGAAGCGCAGCGACCACCCGTCCATCGACGTCACGTACTTCAAGAACAAGGTCTTCTCGGCCGCGATCTCGGCCATCGCGCTCGTCTTCTTCGCGCTCATGGGCGTGACCTTCTTCTCCGTCTTCTACACCCAGAGCGTGCGCGGCTACTCGCCGCTGCAGACCGGTCTGCTGATGCTCCCGCTCGCCGTGGCGCAGATCATCTTCGCCCCGCGCGCCCGGCTCGTCGTCGACCGCTTCGGCAACCGCGCCACCTGCACGGCCGGGCTGGTGATCATCGCCGCGATGCTCGCCGCGTTCGCCACGCTGGAGGCCGACACCCCGATCTGGCTCCTCGAGGTCATCTTCTTCCTGATGGGCACCGGCATGGCGCACATCATGACCCCGACCAGCGTCGTCATCATGCAGGCCCTGCCGCGCGAGAAGGCCGGCTCCGCGTCCGCGCTGAGCAACACCTTCCGCCAGGTCGGCGGCGCCCTTGGCATCGCGGTCCTCGGCTCCGTCCTCTCCACCGCCTACCGCAACGGCATCGAGGACAAGCTCTCCCTCGTCCCGGCCCCGCTGCGGCACACCGCGGGCGAGTCCATCGAGGCCACCCTCGGTGTCGCAGCCAAGCTCGGCCCGCAGGGCAAGGCCCTCGTCACCCCCGCGAACGACGCGTTCCTGCACGCGATGCACGTCACCGCCCTGTGCGGCGCGGGTGTCGCGGTCATCGGCGCGGTGGTCGTCGCGCTGTTCCTGCCCGGCCGCCCCGCGGCCCCGCAGGAGAGCGGCAACGAGGCCGAGCTGGTGACGGCCGACCTCGGACAGGACTGACACCGGCGTACGCGACCGTGGGCACCCCCGACCCGGGTGCCCACGGCGGGCACCTCGCGCCGCGGGCCCGCCACCGCCGTGAACGGGGGAGAATGACACCTGGTCAACGATGGGAACGGAGTTCGACGTGAGCCTCGCGGACAGCCGAGACAGGCAGGTGTGCCCCGGTCGGGGACGTCCCCGCAGCGAGGCGGTGGAACGCGCCATCATCGAGGGCGTGATGAAGCTCCTGGAGGACGGCGTCCCGCTCGCGGACATCTCCATCGAGCGGCTGGCACGCACCGCGGGCGTCGGCAAGGCGACGATCTACCGCCGCTGGAGCGGCAAGGAGGAACTCTTCGTCGACGTCCTGCGCGGTGCCGAGCCCGCCGACCCCGAACTCGACGGCGTCTCCATGCGCGACGACCTCGTCGTGCTGCTGGAGTCGCTGCGCCGGCGCGGTCTGGTCAGCCGCTCCTCGGCGATCCTGCACAACGTCTACGCGCAGATGAAGTCCAGCCCCAAGCTGTGGGCCGCGTACGAGGCCACGGTCATAGCGCCGCGCCGCCAGATGGGCTTCGAGGTGCTGCGGCGCGGACAGCAGAACGGCGAACTGCGCGACGACGTCGACATCGAGCTCCTCAACGACATGTTCGTCGGCCCCATGCTCGTCCGCTCCGTCATGCGCCCGGACACCGAACTCCCGGAGGACCTCGCCGAGCGGATCGTCGACACGCTGCTGGAGGGCCTGCGCCCCGCCCGGCCGTGACAAGAACGGTTTCTGACGGGGTGAATGTGCGCGTTTCGTCACAGAGGCCGCACGTCGTGCCAGGATGCGGAACTCCGGGCACCGAGTTCTACGTCCCCTTGCCTGTACGGCCGTCCCGGACGGCGAGAACCACACCGGACATCCCCTAGGGTCTTAGTCGAGGGGCAGACGGTGCGCACGGCATTTTGTGAGGCGACGGTATGGCGCAGGCGTATATGACGGAGACGGGCAGCGACGGCCGGGGGCCGGAACGCAGAGACTCCCGGCTCCGGCGCCTGCTCGACGGCTGGCGCGGCGACCGCGGCATCTGGCGGCGCGGGCTGATCCTCGCCGCCCTCGCGCTGCTGCTCGCCCTGGTGATGCTGACGCACGCGCGGATCCCGAACCGGATCGGCAACCTCGGCAGTCTCACAGAGACGTTCCTGCCGTGGCTCGGGGTGTTCATCCCGGTCCTGCTGGTCCTCGCCTTCGTGCGGAAGTCCGCCGTGGCCCTGATCGCCGTGGTGCTGACCGGTGCGGTCTGGCTGAACCTCTTCGGCGGACTGCTCACCGACAAGACCGGCGCGGGCGGCGATCTGACGGTCGCCACCCACAACGTCAACGCCGACAACCCGGACCCGTCCGGCACCGCCCGGGACGTGGCCGCCTCCGGCGCCGACGTGCTCGCCCTGGAGGAGCTGACGGCGTCGGCGGTGCCGGTGTACGAGGAGGCGCTCGCGTCCACGTACAAGTACCACTCGGTGCAGGGCACCGTCGGGCTGTGGAGCAAGTACCCGCTCACCGACGTGCGGCCCGTGGACATCAAGCTGGGCTGGACGCGCGCCATGCGGGCGACCGTGACGGCGCCGGCCGGCCGGGTCGCGGTGTACGTGGCCCACATGCCCTCGGTGCGGGTGAAGATGAAGGCCGGGTTCACCGCCCGGCAGCGCGACAAGAGCGCCAACGCCCTGGGCGAGGCCATCGCCGACGACTCGCTGCAGCAGGTCGTCCTGCTCGGTGACCTCAACGGCACGATGAACGACCGGGCGTTGAACGCCGTCACCTCGCAGATGCGGTCCACGCAGGGTGCGGCGGGCAGCGGCTTCGGGTTCAGCTGGCCGGCCTCGTTCCCGATGGCCCGGATCGACCAGATCATGGTCAAGGGCGTCGAACCGGTCAGCTCCTGGACCCTGCCCGAGACCGGCAGCGACCACCTCCCGATCGCGGCCCGCGTCAAGATGGACGCCACGGCCTCTTAACCCGCCCGGAATCGCCTTTCAACCTCCTGGAACACTGGGCCCGGCAGACTTTGTTCACCGGCTAAACTTAATAGCCGGTGCTCCACCGACCGTCCGCGCACATCGCCGTGCGCGGACGCGCCCGTACCCGCGCGACCTCCCGCAGACCGCCGCGCCCGTACGCGTCCCGCTCCGCCCCAGCTCCTTCGAAAGGCATCTCATGCCACTGGCCCTGCTCGCCCTCGCCGTGGGCGCCTTCGGCATCGGCACCACCGAGTTCGCCATGATGGGCCTGCTGCCCGACGTCGCGGGCGACCTGGGCATCTCCATCCCGGCCGCCGGACACCTGGTCTCCGCCTACGCGCTCGGCGTCGTCATCGGCGCCCCGCTGCTCGCCGCGGCCACCGCCCGGATGCCGCGCCGCACGGTCCTCATCGCCCTGATGGGTCTCTTCGTCGCGGGCAACGCGCTCTCCGCGCTCGCCCCCGACGAGAACTGGCTGCTCGCCGCCCGATTCCTCAGCGGTCTGCCGCACGGCGCGTTCTTCGGCGTCGGCGCCGTCGTCGCCACCGGGCTGGTCGCCCCCGAGCGCAAGGCCCGCTCCGTCTCGCTGATGTTCCTCGGCCTGACCGTCGCGAACGTCGCCGGAGTCCCCGCCGCCACCCTCGTGGGGCAGCACCTGGGCTGGCGGGCCACGTTCCTCGGTGTGAGCGCGATCGGCCTGGCCGCCATCGCCTCGCTGTACCTGCTGATCCCGCGGACGCCCGGCCACACCTCGGGCGGCGGTCTGCGCGGCGAACTCACCGCCCTGCGCCCGCTGCCCGTCTGGCTCGCGCTGGGCACCACGGTCACCGGCTTCGCGGCCCTGTTCTCCGCGTACAGCTACATCACGCCGATGCTCACCGACGCCGCCGGATACGCCGAGGGCAGCGTCACACCGCTGCTGGCGCTGTTCGGGGTCGGCGCCACGGCCGGCAACCTGCTCGGCGGGCGGTTCGCCGACCACGCGATGCGCCGCACCCTCTTCGGCGGCCTCGCCTCGCTGGTCGCCGTGCTCGCCGCCTTCCCGCTGCTGATGCGCACCGAGTGGAGCGCGGCCCTGGCGGTGGTGCTGCTCGGCACGGCCGCCTTCGTCACCGGCTCGCCCCTCCAGCTCATGGTCATGGAGAAGGCCGCCGCCGCGCCCTCCCTCGCGTCCTCCGCCAACCAGGCCGCCTTCAACCTCGCCAACGCGGGCGGCGCGTGGATCGGCGGACTCGCCCTGGCGGCGGGCCTCGGCGCGACCGCACCGGCGACCGCCGGAGCCGGGCTCGCGGTCCTGGGGATCGGGGTGGCGGGCGCGGCGTACGCGGTCGACCGGCGCCGCGCGAAGCAGCCGGCCGGGCCCGCGCGAGTGATCGCCACACACGTGCCCGACCGGCAGGAGGCCCTGCACCACTGAGCACGACCCCGGCGCCCCAGGGAGGCCCGGGACCCGGAAGGGGAGGCCCCTCGGGGGAGTTCGGACTTCCGGCAAGTCCCCTGCCTCCGGCAGATCTTCGAGTTCCGGGAAGTCCCTGGCCTCCGGGAAGTGCCGGGCTCTCGGGAGGTCCCGGGTCCCCGGAAGGACTTCGATGTCCGGGCGGCCCGTAGTTCGGCAAGTCCCGTGCCTCCGGCCGGTCTTCGGGGTCCGGGAAATCCAGCCCCCTGACGTCTCCTAGGCCTCCGGCCGGTCTTCGGGGTCCGGGGTGTCGAAGCGGGCCAGGTCGCGGAGCCACGTACGGGACGAACTGTCGGACGGTGCGCGCCAGTCGCCGCGCGGCGAGAGCGAACCACCGGCCGAGACCTTCGGCCCGTTCGGCATGGCCGAGCGCTTGAACTGCGCGAACCCGAAGAAGCGGCGGCAGAACACCTCGAGCCAGCGCCGGATCTCGGGCAGGTCGTACGCGCGGCGCTCGGCCGCGGGGAAGCCGGGCGGCCAGGCACCCGCGTCCGGGTCGTGCCACGCGTGCCAGGCCAGGAAGGCGATCTTCGACGGCCTGAAGCCGTAGCGCAGCACGTGGAAGAGGGTGAAGTCGTGCAGGGCGTACGGGCCGATCTTCGACTCGGTGGACTGCATCTCCTCGCCCGGCACGAGCTCGGGGCTGATCTCCGTGTCGAGGATCGCGGCGAGCGTCCGGCCGGTGTCCTCGCCGAACTGTCCGGTGCCGATGACCCAGCGGATCAGATGCTGGATCAGCGTCTTCGGGACACCCGAGTTGACGTTGTAGTGGCTCATCTGGTCGCCCACGCCGTACGTGGACCAGCCGAGCGCCAGCTCCGAGAGGTCGCCGGTGCCGAGCACGATGCCGTCGCGCTGGTTGGCGAGCCGGAACAGGTAGTCGGTGCGCAGCCCGGCCTGCACGTTCTCGAAGGTGACGTCGTACACCGGCTCGCCGGAGGCGAAGGGGTGGCCCATCTCCTTCAGCATCAGCCGGGCGGTCGGGGTGATGTCCAGTTCGGCGGCGGTGACCCCGAGGGAGCGCATCAGCTCGTGCGCGTTGCCCTTGGTGTGGTCGCTGGTGGCGAAGCCGGGCAGCGTGAAGGCGAGGATGTCGCCGCGCGGGCGGCCCGCCCGGTCCATCGCGTGCGCGGCGACGATCAGCGCGTGCGTCGAATCGAGACCGCCGGACACCCCGATGACCACCTTCGGGCCACCGATCGCCGCGAGCCGCTGCTGGAGGCCCGCGACCTGGATGTTGTAGGCCTCGTAGCAGTCCTGGGCCAGCCGCTCGGGGTCCGCCGGCACGAACGGGAAGCGCTCGACACGGCGGCGCAGGCCCAGGTCGCCGGACGGCGGGTCGAGCCGGAACGACAGGGTCCGGAAGTCGGCGGTGCGGGTGGTGTGGGTGCGCCGGTTGTCGTCGAAACTGCCGGTTCGCAGCCGCTCCTGGCGCAGCAGGTCGAGGTCGACGTCCGCGACGGCGAACTGGTCGTCGAGCGGGAAGCGGTCGGACTCGGCCAGCAGCGCCCCGTTCTCGTAGATCATCGTCTGGCCGTCCCAGGACAGGTCGGTGGTCGACTCGCCCAGTCCGGCCGCCGCGTAGACGTACGCGGCGATGCAGCGCGAGGACGCCGAACGGCACATCAGCTTGCGGTCCTCGGCCCGGCCGACGGTGATCGGGCTGCCGGAGAGGTTCGCCAGGACGGTGGCACCCGCCAGGGCAGCCTCGGCGCTCGGCGGCACCGGCACCCACATGTCCTCGCAGATCTCCGCGTGCAGCACCAGACCCGGTACGTCCTCGGCGGCGAACAGCAGGTCCACCCCGAACGGCACGGACTCGCCGCCCACCCGGATGGTGCCGCCGCGCTCGTCGTCGCCCGCGGCGATCTGCCGGCGCTCGTAGAACTCGCGGTAGTTCGGCGGGTACGACTTGGGCACGACACCGAGGACCCGGCCGCGGTGCACGACGACCGCGCAGTTGTAGATCCTGTTGCGGTGGCGCAGCGGGGCGCCGACGACCAGGACCGGCAGGAGCTGCGCCGAACCCGCGACCACCGCCCGGAGCGCCTCCTCGACCTGGTCGAGCAGCGCGTCCTGCATCAGCAGGTCCTCGATCGAGTAGCCGCACAGGCCCATCTCGGGGAAGACGGCGACGGCGACACCCTCGTCGGCGCACGCGCGCGCCTGGCGCAGGACCGCCTCGGCGTTGGCGTGCGGGTCCGCGATGACGGTGTGACCCGTGCAGGCGGCGACGCGCGCGAAGCCGTGCTGGTAAAGGGACCGGAAGTTCAGATGAGGCACGCGGTCAGTGTAATCGTCAGAGCGACGCGATGGGGGGCGAGGGGTGTCCGGGGCGGCCCCGGGAACGAGCGACGCGCCCGCCTCTCCCGGGGAGAGACGGGCGCGTCGTCGGTGAACGCCGGTCAGCGACGGCTGAACGACTCGACGTAGCCCGGGGCGGGCGAACCCACACCGGTGACGTCGTCGTAGCCCTTCACGGCCTTCAGCGAGCTGTCCTGGCCGAGGCTGCGGACCGAGGTGGCCACACCGTCGGCCGCGTCGAAGCCGTTGACGAAGTCGACACGGGCCACGGCGTACTGCTTGCCGCCGGGCGTGTCGGTCACGTCGTGGTACGCCTTCGAACCGGCCTTGGCGTAGATCGACGGGTTGGCGAAACCGATCGCCTTGCCGCCGCGCGCCTCCTGGGCGAGCGCCTGGACCGCCGCGATCACCGGAGCGGCCAGCGAGGTGCCGCCGATGCGGTACTCGCTGTACTGCTCGGTCCCGTCCGGGAAGGTCTGCGTCTGGCCGACCTTGAATCCGGTGTTGGGGTCGGCGATCGCCGAGATGTCCGGGACGACCCGGTTGCCCGCCGCGTTGTTGGCCTTGGCCAGCGCGTTCGGGACGACGCCCTTCTGGTAGTAGGGCTGCGCCACGGTCTTGCTGGTGCCACCGCCCGCACCCGAGGTGAACGCGCCCGGGAACCCGGTCCAGCTCTTGCCGTCCGCGGACAGCGTGGCCTTCTCGGTGCCCCAGCCGGTCTCGAACAGGTACGTGTCGTTCTTGCCGACCGCCAGCGAGGTACCGCCGACCGCCGTCACCCACGCCGAGTTGGCCGGAGTGTCGACCTGCTTCGTACCGGTGTTGGCGACCTCGTCGCCGTTGTCGCCGGAGGAGAAGTAGAAGCCGATGCCCTCGACCGCGCCGAACTGGAACGTCTGGTCGTAGGCCGCGGCCAGGTCCGGGGTCTGGTTGGCCTCGATGTCGCCCCACGAGTTGGAGACGATGTCGGCCAGGTGCCCGTCGACGATCTTGTTGAGCGAGTCGAGCAGATCGTCGTCGTAGCAGGAACCGGCACCCACGTACGTGATGCTCGCGCCCGGCGCGACCGCGTGCACGGCCTCGACGTCGAGGGTCTCCTCGCCGTACCAGCCGGCCGCCCCGCACTCCTCGGTCTTCGTGTACTTCTTGGGCAGCACCTGACGGAGCTGACCGCTGGAGTACGCGGCGTCGCCGTGCTTGGCGGCGTAGGTGGCCGCGTCGAAGGCGATGGTCGGGGAGGCGTACGCGTCCGTGATGGCGACGCGCACGTTCTTGCCGGTGCGCTTGCCCGCCCCGTACGCGGCGCGGAGCTGCTTGCCGGTGTAGCCCTGGACGGCGTACGGGATCTTCGTTCCGTACGCGTCCGGCAGGGTGCTCGCGGTCTTCGAGCCGTAGTACGAGGAGAACGGCCCGGAGTTCTTGAACACCGCGTCCGGAGGAGGCAGTTGATCGGCGTGCTGCGCCTTGTGCGGGGCGTTGTCCAGGCCGGTGACGGTCAGGACGGCGCCGTTCAGGGCGGCGGGCGCGGAAGCCGTCTTCGACGGCGCCCGGTAGACCTTCTTGCCCTTGGTGTAGTTGTGGAGCTGGGTGCCGAACGCCTTCTCGGCGGCGGCGACGTCACCGGTGACGGAGACGTAGTGCTGCGTCGTCCCGGTGACCTTCAGGCCCGCCGACTTCAGCCAGGTGGTCACCGCGGTGACCTGGGCCTTGGTGGCACCGAAACGCGTCTGCGCCTTCTTGGCGCTGAGGTACTTCCCGTACGAAGCCGAGTGCGGGTCGGACACGGCCCTGGCGTATGCCGCCAGGCCCTTGGCGTCCCGTCCGGCGAGGTACACCCGGGCCGAGACCTGGGAGGCGTCGGAAGCCGCTCCCTTGTCCGCGTGGGCCGTGGCCCACGCGGGCTTGGTGCCCGCGAGCGTGACTCGGCTCGGGCCGTCCGCGGCGGACGCCGCGGGTATGCCGAGCGCCAGCGCGCCGGCGAGCAGGGGCAGGGTCGCCGCCAGGCTCACTCCGGCGCGCGCGGTGGCGCGGTTGGATCTCATAGAACCCCCTGCGATGCGATTCGTCGCATGTAGTGGTTGCGGTGATCCGCGCGAAAAGCCCCACGTCCTGCCGGAGCGTGAGGAATGGATCACAGATGGGGGCCACTCTTACGGTGAACCGTTCATGCCAGGGGAATGAACAACCCAAGGAAAGACCAAGTGGCGGCAATTGGCGATCATTTGGGTCGGTTTGCCGCACACCCTCGCCCAGATTCGAGGGTTTTCCCTCTGTCCCCCTCCGGGCTCTGTAAAGAGGTCCCCGGATTCTGTAAGCGGATCGAGTCCCCGAGGCGTGTCAGTGGTGTGAAGCAGCTCGAGTTCGAAGACTTCTACCGGAGCGGACGGGACGTCTGCCTGCGGGCGGTCCTCGCCGCGGTGAGCGACCGAGCGCTGGCCGAGGACCTCGTGGCCGAGGCGTTCGCACGGGCCTGGGCGGCCTGGCCCCGGGTCCGCGGCCATCCCGCGCCCCGCGCGTGGATCGTCCGGACCGCGCTCAACACCCGTGTCTCGTGGTGGCGTCGGCACCGTCGCGAGGTCGGGTACGGCGACCACGACGGCCGGGAGGCCGCGGCCGTCGATTCCGGCGGCGCCGGAATCGATCCCGCGCTGCTGGCCCTGCTGCGCGAACTGCCGCGCAGACAGCGGGAGGTCGTGGCCCTGCGGGTCTTCCTCGACCTCGACACGGCGACCACGGCGAAGACGCTCGGGATCGCTCCCGGGACCGTGACCGCCCATCTCGCACGGGCCGTCGGGACACTCCGCGGCCACCTCGTCACCCTCGACACACCGGAGGCAGGATCATGAACGCCACCCACGACGACAGGGACGTCCTGGACGTCCTGCGGGGTTCGCTCGACGACATCACGATGACGGTGCCCGTCGAACGGATCGTGGCCGAGGGCCGCGCGGTCCGCCGGCGGCGCAGGCGGCTGGCCGTCGCCGCCGTCGGAGTGACCGCGGCCGCGGGCCTCGCGCTCGGCGCACCCGGCTACGGCCACCCGGCCACCGCGCCGCCCACGGGCGCGGACACCGAGGCCGTCGCGTTCACCGTCGCCAAGCGGGCGGACGGCAAGGTCGCGGTGACCTGGACCAAGGAGCAGTACTTCAAGGACCCGGCGGGACTGCAGAAGGCGCTGCGCGAGGCCGGATTCCCCGTCCTCGTGAAGACCGGGGTGTTCTGCAAGGGCCCGGACGACCACACACGGGTCGACCGGCACGGCTCGGGGGCCGGGGTCGAGCGGGTCGTGGAGCGGGAGCGGCGCGACGACGGCACCGTGGTCTTCGTGTACGACCCGGCGGCCATGCCCGCCCACACCCAGCTCTTCATCGGCTATCTGGACCGGGCCCAGCTCGCCGTCACCCACGGCCGGCCCGGCTCGATGGAACGGCTCGTCCCCACCGGTGTTCCGCTCAAGTGCGGTACGGACTGGAAGGGCTGACGGTACGTCGGCGGAGCGCGCCGGCAGAACCTGACGGGTCCGGGACACCACCCCGGACCCGTTCCGCGCACCTGTTCCGGACTCGGTCGGTGTGCCCGTCACCGGACCCGTTCCGCGCACCTGTTCCGGACCCGGTCGCTGTGCCCGTCACCGGACCCGTTCCGCGCACCTGATCCGGGACCCGGTTGGTGCGCCCGTCACCGGACCGTTCCGGACTCCCGTCCCCGGACCGTTCCGAACTCCCGTCCCCGAGCCCGTCCCCCTGGCCCGGAGGGCCCTAGTCGCGGGCCTTCGCGCCGCGGGCCTTCAGCATGTCGGCCATCAGCTTGATCTCCGACTGCTGGGCGTCGACCATGCCCTGCGCCAGCCGCTTCTCCACGCCGACCGTGCACTTGGCGACACAGCCCTCGGCCATGTGGATGCCGCCCTTGTGGTGGTCGGTCATGAGCTGGAGGTAGAAGACCTCGGCCTGCTTCCCGTTGAGCGTGCCGAGCCGCTTCATCTCGGCGTTCGTCGCCATGCCCGGCATCAGCGAGCCGTCCTTGCCGGAGGACATGTCACCCATGCCCATCCAGGTCATCGGCGCGTCCGCGGACACCTTCGGCAGCTCCCACAGGTCGAGCCAGCCGAGCAGCATGCCCCGCTGATTGGCCTGCGTCTGCGCGATGTCGTACGCGAGACGCCGTACCTCCACGTCCTTGGTGCGGTCCCGCACGATGTAGGACATCTCGACGGCCTGCTGGTGGTGGACCGCCATGTCCCGGGCGAACCCCGCGTCCGCCGAGTCGGCGGCGGGCGTGCGCGTCCCGGAGTCGCCGCCGCCGTCGGCGACCGCGTACGTGATCGCCCCGGCCGCGACGAGAACGGCCGCCGCGGCCCCCGCGATCCACCCGACGTGCCTCACTGGGACAGGCCGTTGGTGCAGGCGGCGCCCGGCTCGGGCGTCTGCTTGCCCTGCACGAACTCGGAGAGGAACGCGTCGACGTTCTTGTCGCTCGCGCCGGTCACCGAGCGCTGCTTGCCCCAGGCGCTCAGCATGATCGGGTCCTTCTGGTCCTCGACCGGGCTCATCAGCGTGTACGGGGTCTTCTTGACCTTGGCCGCGAGCGCCTTCACGTCGGCCTCGGACGCCTTGCTGTTGTACGTCACCCACACCGCGCCGTGCTCCAGGGAGTGCACGGCGTTCATGGGGTTCACGGCCTTGGCGTAGACGTCACCGTTGCAGTTCATCCAGACCTGGTTGTGGTCACCGCCGACCGGCGGCTCCATCGCGTACGACACGGTCTTGGTGACGTGGTTGCGCGACAGTGTGCCCTTCCAGGTCTTCACCCCGTCCGCGCCGGTGACGAAGTGCCCCGACGCCTGCTTCGCGTCGCTCGCCGTGTCCTTCTTGCCGTCGTCGGACTGCGACTGGACGAGCACGACAGCACCGGCGACGAGGCCGGCGACGACGACCGTGCTCGCCGCGATCACGAGGAACCGGTTGCGCCGCTCGCGGGCGCGCTCGGCACGGCGCAGCTCCTCGATACGGGCCTGGCGCGATCCGGTGCTGGTGTTCTTGGCGGAACCCATGGCGAGTCCTTATGAGGATGGGACGGTCGGGTGCGCCGATCGTAATCGGACCCCGTGCGGCGTCGGCAGGGAGGGCACAGGAATGGCCCAGGGACTGCACGGGATTGGCCGAAGAAGGGGGTGGACGCGGGCGGGGAGCTGTGCGTGGGCGAGGAGCTGTGCGCGGGCGGGGGGATGTGCGCGGCACCCGCTCGGGCCGACGGGCGGCGGAGCGGGGCCGGACGGCGGGGAAGCGGGGTCCGCCGCTGGGGAAGCGGGTCGGCCGGTGGTCCGGCCGATGGCGAAGCGGGTCCGGACGTGCCCGGAATGAAAATTTGAACCGGAGATGCGCATTACCTACCCTGGCGGGTATGCGGTTGCTGCGCTCCACCGACCTGGCCCTTCGCGTCCTGATGCGACTGGCCGTCGCCGACGGCTCGACGCCCACCACGCGCGAGGTCGCGGACGACATGCGGGTCCCCTACACGCACGCCGCCAAGGTGGTCGCCGAACTCCAGCACCTCGGGCTGCTCGACGCCCGGCGCGGCAGGGGAGGCGGTCTCACGCTCACCGAGAAGGGGCGCGGGGAGTCCGTGGGGGCGATCGTGCGGACCTTCGAGGGGGAGGGCGACGTCGTCGAGTGCGAGGGCGACACGCCCTGCCCGCTCGTCTCGGCGTGCCGGCTGCGGGGCGCCCTGCGGCGGGCCCAGGAGGCCTTCTACGCCTCGCTGGACCCGCTCACGGTCGCCGACGTCGTCGCCGAGCCGACCGGGCCCGTACTGCTGGGCATCAGCCGAAGGCCGTAGCGGTCCGGACCGGTGGGCCATGTCGACCGTCTGTGGTCCCGGGGCGTGCCGACCCGCTGCTGCCTCGGATCCGGTCAGCGCTGGGCCAGCCAGAGGTCCGGGCCGAACACCTCGTAGTGGATGTCGGACGCGGGCACGCCCTTGGCGAGGAGCTGGGTCCGTACCGCCCGCATGAACGGCAGCGGACCGCACAGGTAGGCGTGCGTGCCCGGCCGCACGGTCACTCCGGAGAGGTCGACCAGACCGGTCCGCTCGGCGGGGTGGCCCGGCTCGGGCCGCTCGTACCAGAAGTGCGTCTCCGCGTCGGCGAGCTTGCCCGCGAACGCCTCGTGGTCGGCGCGCAGCGCGTGCTCGGCGGGGGAGCGGTCGGCGTGCACGACGGTGACGGGGGCCTTGTGGCCGGAGATCGCGAGCTGCTCCAGCATGGCGATCACCGGGGTGACGCCGATGCCCGCCGAGGCGAGGAACAGCGGGGCGTCCGTGTCGTCGAGGACCAGGTCGCCGTACGGCGCGGAGACCTGAAGGAGGTCGCCCTCGCGGACGTGGGCGTGCAGATGGCCGGAGACCTCGCCCTCGGGGCTCGTCACGCCGTTCTCGTCGGCGCGCACCCGCTTGACGCTGATCTGGCGCACCGGGGAGCCGGGCGCGCTGGAGAGGCTGTACTGGCGGATCTGCCGGGCGCCGTCCGGGAGTTCGACGCCGACGGAGACGTACTGGCCCGCGCGGAAGTCCGGCAGGGGCGCTCCGTCGGCCGGGCGGATCCGGAAGGTGGCGACGTCGTCGGTCTCCTCGACGCGCTCGGTGACCACCCAGGGGCGCAGGGAGCCGTCGTCCGCGTTCTCGTCGTACAGGCGCTTCTCGATGGCGATGAGGGCGTTCGCCATGAGCCAGTAGACCTCGTCCCAGGCGGCGGCGACCTCGGCGGTGACCGCGTCGCCGAGGACCTCGACGATGGCGGCGAAGAGGTGCTCGTGCACGACCTTGTACTGCTCGGGCGCGACGCCCAGGGAGGCGTGCTTGTGGGCGATGCGGCTCAGCATCGCGTCGGGCCGCTCGTCGGGGTGCTCGACCAGATGGGTGGCGAAGGCGGCGATGGATCCGGCCAGGGCCTGACGCTGGGTGCCGGCGGCCTGGTTGCCGCGGTTGAACAGGTCGCGGAGCAGTTCGGGGTGGGCGCTGAACAGCCCGCCGTAGAAGCGCTCGGTGATCTCGCCTATGGCGGCGCCGACGACGGGGAGGGTCGCGCGCACGGTGACGGCGGATTGTTCGGACAGCATCAGGACTCCTCAAAGCCGGGGCGGGAGCGGTGGGTTGCGCCGCTCCGCATGGATCGCACACTAATAAAACTTGTATCTGAGATGCAAATTAAAGCTCCGGGGAGGGGTGGGTACCGGCCGGGCCTTACGGGTGGGGGTGTGAGCAGGCAGTATGTGCGACAGAGCAGGACACCTGCCGTACGCGAGGCGTTCAGGCCGAGGTCGCCCGGCCGATCATGGTCCGCAACGCGCATGAAATGGTGTTGTGGTGGGATGCTCAGGTGCGCCGATCGTCTTCGAGGCGTGGGAGCAGGCGGCCTGACCAGCAAGGATGGGGAAGCGGAAGATGGACAAGCAGCAGGAGTTCGTGCTCCGGACGCTGGAGGAGCGTGACATCCGGTTCGTACGTCTGTGGTTCACGGACGTACTCGGCTTCCTGAAGTCGGTGGCCGTGGCCCCGGCCGAGCTGGAACAGGCCTTCGACGAGGGCATCGGCTTCGACGGCTCGGCCATCGAGGGCTTCGCCCGCGTGTACGAGTCCGACATGATCGCCAAGCCCGACCCGTCCACCTTCCAGGTGCTGCCCTGGCGCGCCGAGGCCCCCGGCACGGCCCGGATGTTCTGCGATATCCTCATGCCGGACGGCTCCCCGTCCTTCGCGGACCCGCGCTACGTCCTCAAGCGCGCCCTCGCCAAGACCTCGGACCTGGGCTTCACCTTCTACACCCACCCCGAGATCGAGTTCTTCCTGCTGAAGGACCGCCCGCTGGACGGCTCGCGGCCCACCCCGGCCGACAACTCCGGCTACTTCGACCACACCCCGCAGAACGTCGGCCAGGACTTCCGTCGCCAGGCCATCACGATGCTGGAGTCGATGGGCATCTCGGTCGAGTTCAGCCACCACGAGGGCGCCCCCGGCCAGCAGGAGATCGACCTGCGCTACGCCGACGCGCTCTCCACGGCCGACAACATCATGACCTTCCGGCTGATCATGAAGCAGGTCGCGCTGGAGCAGGGTGTCCAGGCCACCTTCATGCCGAAGCCGTTCTCGGAGTACCCGGGCAGCGGCATGCACACCCACCTCTCCCTCTTCGAGGGCGACCGCAACGCGTTCTACGAGTCCGGCGCCGAGTACCAGCTCTCCAAGGTCGGCCGCTCCTTCATCGCGGGCCTGCTCCGGCACTCCGCGGAGATCGCCGCCGTCACCAACCAGTGGGTCAACTCCTACAAGCGCATCTGGGGCGGCTCGGAGCGCACCGCGGGCGCCGGCGGCGAGGCCCCCTCGTACATCTGCTGGGGCCACAACAACCGCTCCGCCCTCGTCCGCGTCCCGATGTACAAGCCCGGCAAGACCGGCTCGGCGCGGGTCGAGGTCCGCTCGATCGACTCGGGCGCGAACCCGTACCTCGCCTACGCGCTGCTCCTGGCCGCGGGCCTGAAGGGCATCGAGGAGGGCTACGAACTCCCGCCGGGCGCCGACGACGACGTCTGGGCCCTCTCCGACGGCGAACGCCGCGCCATGGGCATCGAGCCCCTCCCGCAGAACCTGGGCGAGGCCCTGGCCCTGATGCAACGCAGCGAACTCGTCGCCGAGACCCTCGGCGAGCACGTCTTCGACTTCTTCCTGCGCAACAAGAAGGCGGAGTGGGAGGAGTACCGCAGCGAGGTCACGGCGTTCGAGCTGCGGAAGAACCTGCCGGTGCTGTAAGCGCAGGCGAGAGTTTCTACGGTCCAGCCCGCGGGGCCCACGGTCATCGACCGTGGGCCCCGCGGCTGTCCTCACCGCTCCTGGGCCGTCTGTGGGCCGTCAGGGGCCGGAGCCCCCTATCGACGCAGCCCCGCAGGGGGCACTTGTGTGCACGGCCTGCTGCGGCGCCGGCTGAAGGGCAGTCCCATAGCAGTCCTGCGGGACCAAGAATTGGTCAAGCTCATCGTGCCGGTACCCTACGACTGATCAATAGCATTTGACGGGGCGGCAGGAACAGGCGTGCCAACGCGGAATACTTGGATGCCGCGGCACATCTCCAATGCGTCAGGGTTTCCCGAAATAGGATATTGAGTGGAGCATCAAGAAAACCTACGCGCAGTGCTTCGCTATCTCGCTTCAATCCTGGGCTCGCTCGGGTTTCTGCAAGATAGACTCTGCCGGATACCAGTTACATCTAGAGCTCACTGTAAGCGCTACCCCATGCACTGCCACCGTGACCGGTTTTCCATCAAGATCTGTCTTGAAGTAATCTGGAACGCTCGAACCGAGGTGACTTCTCGCTCGACCTTCATGGATGTTCGCATCTGTGGGCGGAGTGGCTGGCGTGATGACCGAGAATGCCGGTTCCCAGAGGAACCACCTTGACCCGCCAGCCGGGTAGAGAGCCAAAATGGCTGTTGGCCGTGGCGGCGGCGAATCCGGCCAGAGTTGCTTATCGAGCCACTCGCAGGCGTTCTTGTATATTGGCCATGATCTAATCAGTAGGTTGAGGGCGTCAATCAGTTCGTGAGCGTCTATCCCGTCAATAATTTCAATCCTGCGGCACAAGTCGCGAAAAAACGACAACCCTTCGGGGTATGCCAACACCGCTAGTTCAAGGGATGGGCCGACGCGGTGAATCGGTAGCCCCTGGCCGTGCGCCTCTCTCCTGGTACCCAAGGTTCCGCCGAAGCTCCCATGCGTCACCTGTGACAGCAGTCGGTAGGTGTCGTATGACGAACCGAAACCGCAGATCTCCGCGCGCTCACGAATACTTACCGCTGCCCAATCTCGTGCGAATGCTGTCCCGTATTTCCTTCGAACTTCTTGAAGCTTGTGTCTATTCTTGCCATCGATCTTTTTGAGGCGATGCAACTCCCGCCTTCGCTGAACACTGCTCAAAAGCATCACGCCGCGCCGCATTTTTGCAAGCAAGTCGAGTGTTACCGATTCGTGCGCAATGTACCGCTCCTGGGCTTCTTCGTAAGCTGACACCCAACAATAATTCACGAGATGTTCGTAGAGGGAACGAGAAGTTCGGGCGCAGTTGCGGCCGTCACCCTCGCGCAATTGATTGATCAGCGAATTAAAGTCGTTTATGGCGTGATTGAAGATCGATGTTCGAGCGTGATCGTTAATTCTCGGCCAGTAGTTCCGGGAGGCGTAGAGGAGGGTGCGTTCTACTTCCTCGATCGCCGGGTCAAGGGTTCCAGCGCTTTTCTGAGGTTCACAACGGCCTCATTGTTGACCCCTAGGCCAGCGCGTTGTGAGGGAGGGACAGAGGAATCGACGCGGCTGTACATTTCCATACTTCCCCCTCGTCCCGTTAAGAGTTTGGACATACTACCCTTTCGTCAAAGGAGCGGGAGAGTGTTAACGGTTGTCCTGGGCACTGCCCAGGAGACGGCTTCGCTCGTGTCGTCTCTGGGCCGTCGCGAGGCGACCTCCACCCACCAAGACGACCGCCAACGCCCCTTCGTGCACGGCTCAATGGAGGCAGAACTCTGGTTTCGAGGGGCCGAAGCTTCATCCCGTCGCTTCCTCCGCGACAAGAAGGCGGAATGGGAGGAGTACCGCTCCGGGGTCACCGTCTTCGAGCTGCGGAAGAACCTGCCGGTGCTGTAAGGGATGGGCAGAGAGATTCCTTGAGGTTCAGCACGCGGGGTCCACGGTCTGTGACCGTGGGCCCCGCGGCTGTTCGTCGGTCTTCGCGCGGACGTCCCGGCTCGTCCCTACAGTGTGGGGACGAGCCGTCTCCGGGGTGGGGTCGGCCGTGGCTTTCCCGGGGGCTACATGGGACTCCGTTTCGACCTGCCTACTTCCGCCGTCGTCGGCTATCTGCTGGCTCCGGACCGCGAACCGCCCCGGCTGGGGTACGGCGAGATCGAGTACTTCCTGCTCGCCCTGAGCCGAAGGCATGATCAGTTCGTCTCCTCCTCGCGTCACTTCGCCGACGACCTGCGGAACCGGGCGGCCGAATCTCTCGGCCGCCTGCGGGACACAGGACCGGATGTGACCGGCACCAGGTCCGGTGTCCTTCCTGGCCGCACGGTTCGGCGGGTGCTGGAACCGCTGACAGATGTGGTCCGGGGCTATGACGTGGTCGTCCTGCCCATCGGCTCCCGCAAGGACCGGCGGTGGCTCGACAGTTTCGCCCGCGAAGCGGCGCTCGCTCCGGGGCACGGACTGCTCGTCCTCATCCCCACCTTGTACGAGCCGGAGGTGAACGCCCGGGTCCTGGACCCCGACGAAGGGGTGACCGACGCCCTGAAACGACGCGACGAATGGCCCGGAGCCATCTTCGCGATCCGGGGTGAGGGTTCCTTCTTCCTCCCCCTCGATGCCGCCTACCGCGCAGTCGCCGATCTGACCACGTACGGCGACTGGGATCCGGTGCTGCGAGGGGTACGGAACGACGCGGAACGCGGGGCCGCGCGCGCCCGTGCGACCCGTCGGCGCCTGCTGCATCTCAGCGATCTCCACATCGGTGCCCGCAAGCCGAACCAGCTCCGCCAGTACCTGCGCAGCGCTGTGGCCCGGTTCGAGCCGCTGGACCGGGTGGTCGTCACGGGAGACCTGTTCGACCAGCCGTTTCCGGAGTACCGACAGCAGTACATCGACTTCGAGAACCAGTTACGAGAACTGACCCGGGCCGAGCCCATCGTGGTGCCCGGCAACCACGACCAGCGGATCCTGGGCAACAGGATCAGCCGGCTGGGGCGGCGCCGGGAGGAACTGGTCGACCTACGGTGGGACCGAGGCCCTGTGCACGACTCCGACGCCGGAATCGTGTTCCTCTGCTTCGACTCCTCCCGGACCGGCCTGGCAGCGCGCGGCGGAATCGGCATCGAACAGTTTGTAGACGTCGCCACGCGCTATGACGCTGCCCGGCAGGTGGCGTCGTTCGACGACTGCCTTCGCATCGCGGTCCTGCACCATCACCCCTATCCCTACCCGCTGGAGGGAGAGGTCCCGGTGATCGGCTTCGGGACCGGCCGCAAGGAGCGGCGTCCGGGTCGGGTGCTGCGGGAGCGCTTGCTGGAGATGGAGGATGCGGAGCGGTTCCTGACATGGTGTGCCGCTCGCGACGTGAGCCTCGTTCTGCACGGGCACCGGCACCGGCCCCGGCTGATCAGCGATCGAATCCCCACGGGCGACAGCTCCCGTGCGTCGCATTCCCTGCTCACCGTCGGCTGCGGAGCCTCTCTCGGAGCGGGCGACGGCCCGCTGTCGTTCAACGTGATCGACTGGAACCAGAAGACGGGCGGCTGGACGGTCGACTTCCAGGTCAGTGAGAACGACGCCCGGGGGTTCCGCTCGGCCGTTGTGCAGGAGGTGACGGGCCGCGGGGACGACGACGGAAGGGTCAGACGGGCGGGGCGACGTGGGGAAGCTCGACCGTCCGGTTGACCCGTGCCCACCGCAGCCGGGGTGGGTGCGCCGCGCCCACGTCCTCGGCGAGCTGGTGCCGCAGTTCGCTGGCGAGATGCCGGATCAATCGCGACTCGTCCTCGCTGAGAGGTTCGGCGGCGGCTGCGCCGGGGGCGCCGTCCCGTCCCAGTTCGATCAGCGCGTTCTGGACCGCGAGGTAGCAGCCCTTCGCCGCGGGCGTGAGGAACATGCCGCCCGCCGCCTCCCCGAAGTACCAGTCGTGGAAGGTCTCCCAGTGCTCCAACAGCTTCGCCCTGTCCGGTTCGTGCCCCGGCCGCCAGCGTCGCGGGATGCGCTCGGTCAGGTGGAAGAGCCGTGCGTAGTGCTCAAGACGACGGTCGCGCAGGGCGACGTCATAGGCGTGGCTCAGCTGCATCAGCATGCCCGAGCGATTGGTCACATAGCCGGCCACGGCGCCGGCCAGACCGCCGAACGCGGCCCCGAGCAGGCCGATGAGAACGGTCATCGCCACCCCCGTCACCGGCCGCAGCGCCATCCCCCAGGCACAAGAACACAGCCGGTCGCCACCAGGCTGCCACAGCGTCTTCCGGCTCGGTACGGGGCGTCCCGGACCAGGCGGCACATCCACGGAAGACCACAGCCTCGGCCGGTCGGGGGCCGTAGCGACGGAGCCGGATCACCGCAGCGCCGGATTCGGGGGGCGTCGCGCCGTCCACCCTGCTCCTCGCGAACCCGCGTACAACCCTCGGCGCCCTTCAGGTGTCCAGGACATGGCCGGACGGAGAAGCTCCGGTCCTTGTCCGGCCGGTCGTCCTAGGAGATCCCACCGTGCGCCAGCGCATCCGCACCTCGCAGCTTCGCAAGCCGGCGGCCTTCGTGGCCGCCGCCGCGTTCGTCGCGGCCGTTCCCGCGGTTGCCGCGGCCCCGGCGTACGCCGATCCGGGCGAGGCCTCCTTGGAGATGTCGACCCTGGCGACCGCGTCGCCCAAGCCGGGCGAGGTGTACGACAAGAACGTCGTCATCACGAACAAGGGCACCGCGGCGGCGGACGGCTTCACCTTCCGGGTGCGGCTGACCCGCGGGCTCGACTTCCCCGAACAGGTGCAGGGCTGTACCTACTCGACCATCGCCGACCAGGTCAGGCAGGCCGTCTGCGAGCTCGACACCGTCATCGCGCCCGGCGCCTCGGTCGAGACGCCCGTACGGTTCAAGGCGCTGCCCAAGGCGCTGATGGAGGAGGTCGAGTACGGCACCTCGGCCACGGGCGCGCTTCCGGGCGAGGGATTCAGCGAGAGCTACCGCCGGCTCGACCTGACCGCCGACAGCTTGGCCGACCTCGTCGCGCTCGGCGAGGACACCGAGGCCCTCGCGGGCGGGCAGCAGTCCATCAACGTGGGACTCCGCAACGACGGCCCCGGCTGGGTCCGGGTCCAGACGAGCGACGACCAGCCGGCGCTCATGGTGCGGATCCCGAAGGGCACCACTGCCAGCCAGGTCCCCGACGACTGCTCGCCGTTCGGGATCGACGGCCCGAACGCGCCCGGAGGGACGCCGGGCCGTGCCGTCTACGTCTGCACGCCCGACGACCACACCATCGAGGTCGGCCAGACCCTCACGTACACGTTCATGCTGGACGTCGCGAAGGGCACGAAGACCACCGACGGCTCGGTGAAGGTGACCTCCGTCTACGACATCCACCCGGACTTCGACAAGAACGCCGCCAATGACACGGCCAAGATCCACGTCGCCATCCCCACCGACAACGAGGAGGACCCCTCCCCGACGCCCTCCGCCACCTCCCCGGGAACCTCCACCGGCGGCAACGACCACGAGGGCCAGTCCACCGGCGGCTCCGGCGGCTCCGGCGGTACGAGCGGCACGGGCGGTACGAGCGGTACGGGCTCCACGTCGGCCGGCTCCACCACCGGTGACGTCGACGGCAGCCTGGCGAGCACCGGCTCCGACGGCACCCCGGTCCTCGCCGCCGCGGCGGCGGCCACGGCCGTCCTCGGCGGCGGCCTGGTGCTGGCCGTCCGCCGTCGCCGCGCCGGCGCCGGGTCCTGACGCTCCCTGCCGGCCGGGGGGAGTCCCTAGCCCACGTACGCGGGTGACACGGCCGCGGTGCTGACGCGCCGCGGCTTTCCCGTGCCGTCGGACGGCAGCGTCCACAGGTCGGCGCCGTAGTCGCCGGGGAGCGCGTAGACGAGGGTGTGATCGTCGCGCCAGACGACCTGGTCGTCGACGCTGCGGGACTCGGCGAGCGCCGTCTCGTGCCCGGTGCCCAGATCGAGGACGTACAGATGCCAGGGGGCGTCCTTGGGAAGGCCCTTGACGCGCTTCTTGAAGGCGACCCGGGTGCCGTCGGGGGAGAGGGACGGGCACTCGACGTTCGTGTGCAGGGTGGTGACGGTGCGGGCGGCCAGGTCGCCGCGGACGAGATAGGTCGTGCCGCGCGTGGCCATCGTGGCGTAGAACCCGCGGTCGTCGGCCGTGAAGGTGACGCCCCAGAAGTTGACGTCGGCCGACCGGTAGGTCCTGCCGTCCTTCACCACCCGGTACTCCTCCAGGGACGGCGTCAGCCTCCCCGTACGGGTGTCGACGATCGCTGCCCGGGTGGAGAAGTTCGTGCCCGCGTACGAGTCGCCGCCCACGAACGCCGTCCAGGCGGCGTACCGACCGCTGGGCGAGACGCGGGCCCGGGACGGGATGCCGGGCACGTCGTAGCGGGCCCTCTCGCGCAGCGAGGCGTCGAGGATCACCGCCCGGTAGGTGTCCTGGACCGCGCCGTGCGCCGCCTGGAGGCACACCCCGGTGCCCGAGGCGGCGTAGAAGCGCAGGCACTTGACCTTGGACGCGACGCGCGGCCCCGACGGGTCGGACGCCGGGACGGACGTCAGCTCGTCGCGGTGCGGGCCCCACGCCATGTTCCGGAACACCAGGCGCCGGGAGTCGGTCAGGGAGACCGGCCCCGCCGTGATCCGCGGGCCGCCCGGCTGCGCCCGGTCGCGGCGGTCCGCGCGGGCCGAGGCGTGCAGCACGGAGGCCGTCGCGACGCCCGCGAGGACGAGCAGGGCCGAGACCAGGACCAGGATGCGGTTGCGCAGCGTCATGCGAGGCGGCCTTCCGGAGAGGTGCGGCGGACGGGGCGCAGGCTCAGGGAGAACAGCGTGCACAGGGCCAGTGCCACGGCGGACGCCATGAGCGCCGTACGGTCCCCCCACGCCGTCCAGGCCGCGCCGAAGGTGAGCGAACAGACGAAGCGAGCCAGTGCCTGACCCGTCTGGACCAGGGCGAGCCCGGACGACCGCAGTTCCTCGGGCACGCTGTCGGAGGCCGCGGCCATGAGCACGCCGTCCGTCGCCGCGTAGAAGCCGCCGTGCAGGAACAGGACGGCGAACGGCAGCGCCGTACCGTGCCAGGACGTCAGCAGCAGGCCGTACGCGAGGAGCAGGGCGCCGTGGCCGGCCAGGAACACCCGCCACCGGCCGGCCCGGTCCGCGAGTCGGCCCAGCGGTACGGCCAGCAGCAGGAACGCGGCGGCGGTGCCGACGGGCAGCAGCGCGAACCAGCGGTCCGGCACCCCGAGTCTGCGCTGGAGCAGCAGGAACATGAACGAGTCGCTGACCGTGGCGAGCCCGAGCAGGAGCGCACACAGCGCGATGCCGCGCAGCTCCCGCCGGCGCAGCAGCGCGAGCGCGGCGCGCAGGGTGGGACGGGGCGCGGCCCGTTCGGCGGGGGAGGAGGCGGTGATGGCGGGGGCGGCCAAGGCGGCGCCGGCCAAGGCGGCGCCGGGCTCGGCAGGTGGCTGCGCGACGGACGCCCCCCGCCCGGGTGGCGTCGGTGGCACGGACGCGGCCCGCGCGGCCGGTGTCTCCCGCACGGAAAGGTCCCGCCCGGCCGGTGTCCAAGCCGTGGGCTTGGCCTCCGCGGCCGACCTCCCCGCCGCGGACGCGGCCCGCGCGGCCGGTGTCTCCCCCACGGACAGGTCCCGCCCGGCCGGTGTCCCAGCCGTGGGCGTGGTCTCCGCGGCCGGCCTCCCCGCCGCGGACGCGGCCCGCGTGGACGGGCCGCCCGGTACGAACAGGACCAGGACCAGCACCCCCACCACGGCCACGCAGAAGCTCACCGTGAACACAGCGTCGTAGCCGTCGACGGTCGCCCGGAGGATCAGGAACGCGACGAGCGGGCCGAGCAGGGCGCCCGCCGTGTCCATCGCGCGATGCACGCCGAAGGCGCGGCCGCGGGTCTCGGGGCTGCTCGACAGGGAGATCAGGGCGTCGCGCGGCGCGGTGCGCAGGCCCTTGCCGGTGCGGTCGGCGGCGAGGACCAGGCCGATGGGGGTCAGGGTCTGGGCCACCAGGAGCAGCGGTTTGCAGACGGCCGACAGGGCGTATCCGGCGCCCGCCACCCACTTGTGGCGGCCGCCGCCCCGGTCGGCGAGATGTCCTCCGGCCAGGCGGACCAGGGCCGAGAAGCCGTTGTAGATCCCGTCGAGGAGCCCGAAGCCGAGCGGGGACAGGCCGAGGCTCGCCACCAGGTACAGGGGGAGCACGGCCGTCACCATCTCCGAGGAGACGTCGGTGATCAGGCTGACCGTGCCGAGCGCCAGCACCGTGGGCCCGACCGCGGTGAGGCGCCGCCCGGCGCGGGGCCGGGCGGCGCTCTCCGCGGACGCCGCCGCTGTCTCCGGTGCACCGGCGCGGCTGTCCGCAAGGTACATGTCAGGACGTCCAGATGCCCGTGATGTCCTTGGCGGAGGCGGCGTTGCCGGCGTGCGAGAGGCCGTGCATGTCCTCCAGCGTGCGCAGCAGGTCGTAGTGGTTGTACGTGGTGGAGGACGAGGAACCGGCGGTCACCTGCTGGCCGTACAGCACGGTCGGGATCTTGTTGCCGGCGAGCCGGTTGTCCTCGTCGAAGGTGACGACGAGCAGGCTGTTGTGGGTCTTGGCCCAGGTGGCGTACGCGCCCAGCTTGTTCTTCAGCCAGGTGTCACCGGTGGACACCGAGCAGTCGTGCATGTCGCTGCACAGGTTCGGGACCACGAAGGAGACCTGCGGAAGCGTCGTGTAGTCCGTCGGGAACTGGGTGAAGGTCTTGGCGCTGGACGTCGGGACGTTGCTGAAGCCGAACCAGGGGTTGTGCTTGCGGGCGTAGTTCCCGCTGCTGCACGTGGTCGAACCCTGGCTGGGCAGCGTCTCGTTGTAGCTGCCCCAGGTCTTGCCCGCGGCGATCAGCTCGGAGGCGAGGTTCGGGGCGGAGGAGAAGCCGGGGGTGTAGCAGCTGTCGTCCGTGATGCCCTGGGTGGAGCCGGAGAACAGGGCGAAGTAGTTGGGCTGGCTCGGGTGCGTCTCGGCGTACGACTGGGAGAGGTTGGCCCCGCCGGTCTTGAGCGAGTTGATGTACGGGGCGCTGGAGGAGCCGATCACCTGGCTGTACGCGTGGTTCTCGAAGACCACGACGACGACGTGGTCCGGGGTCGGGACCGCGGCCGCGGCGTGCGCGGGAGCCGAGCCGGCGAAGCCCGTCCACAGCCCGACCGCGGCCGCGGTGAAGGCGAGGGCGGATGCCACGACGGCACGGCTGCGGGTGTACACGTTTCTGCCGGACACTTCAGACCTCCGGTGGGGGGAGATACGACGGTGGCGGTGCGGACAGAGCATGCGCACGCCAACATTCCCCCGACCCACGCCCCTCAACCGGAGGGGTGAAGATCGGATGAACTGCTGCCGTCAGTGATCACGGGCCAGTTGGCCCAGCACCTGGTGCAAGGGCTCCTTCGCCCGGCGGCGGTACTCCTGGATCGCCCAGCCGTTTCCGTCCGGGTCCTTGAAATACATGAAGGTGGCCCCGTCCCGCGGAGCGAACGCGACCGGCTCGCTGACCTCGAGGCCGCGGGCGGTCAGCTCCTCGTACGCCGCCGCGGCGTCCTGCACGCACAACTGCATCCCGTGGTACGTCCCCGGCCGCGGCGTGCCCGTCGGGACCTCGAGCCCGTCCACGAGCGCGATCGAACACCCGGACCCGGGCGGTGTCAGCTGCACGATCCGCACCCCCTCCATCACCTCCCCGTCCAGGTCGACATGGAAGCCGACCTTGTCCCGGTAGAACTCCTTGGCCCGGTCCACGTCGGACACCGGCAGCAGGATCACTTCGAGGGTCATGTCCATGGCTTGACTCCCTTGTCGTACGGCTCATGGCTCTGTCCACAGAAGCCCAGACCGGTGCGGGGCGCCACCCTGGAGACCGGGGTTAGGCTCGCTTCGCACGACCTTGATCCGATGATCCGTGCGGTGAGATCCGACAGGAGGCCGGGATGACGGCGCCGGGGCGCAGGAGCAGTACCTTCACGCGGCTGCTGCGGCACGGCTTCACCGATCCGTCGGCGGCCGAGGGGCTCCTGGAGGGGCCCGAACTGGCACCCGTGCGGTCCGACCCGGTGCTCCTGGACGCGCTGGGCGCCACCGCCGACCCCGACCTCGCGCTGCTCGGACTCGTCCGCCTCGTCGAGGCCCAGGACGGCCCGCCGGCCCAGCGGGAACTCCTCGACACGCTGATCGCCGCCAAGCCGCTGCGGGACCGCCTGCTCGGGGTGCTCGGAGCCTCCGCCGCGCTCGGCGACCACCTCGCCCGGCACCCGCACGACTGGCAGGCCCTCGTCACCTACGAGGCGCGGGACCTGCATCCCGGGGTCGAGGAGTTCGAGCGGGGACTCGCGGGCGCCGCGGACCCCGTCTCGCTGCGCGTCGCCTACCGCCGCTGCCTGCTGTCCATCGCCGCGCGCGACGTGTGCGGCACCACCGACCTCGCCCAGACCGCCGCCGAACTCGCCGACCTCGCCACCGCGACCCTGCGCGCCGCGCTCGCCATCGCCGCCGCCGCCGCGCCCGAGGACGCCGCGCTGTGCCGGCTCGCCGTCGTCGCGATGGGCAAGTGCGGGGGACACGAGCTGAACTACGTGTCCGACGTCGACGTGATCTTCGTCGGAGAGGCCGCCGAGGGCGCCGACGAGGGGAAGGCCGTGCAGGCGGCCACCCGGCTCGCCTCGCACATGATGCGGATCTGCTCGGAGACGACCGTCGAGGGCAGCATCTGGCCGGTCGACGCCAATCTGCGCCCCGAGGGACGCAACGGCCCCCTGGTGCGCACGCTCAGCAGCCATCTCGCCTACTACCAGCGGTGGGCCAAGACCTGGGAGTTCCAGGCCCTGCTCAAGGCCCGCCCGGTCGCCGGGGACCTGGAGCTGGGCGCGGAGTACGTCGCCACGCTGGCCCCGCTCGTGTGGCACGCCGCCGAGAGGGAGAACTTCGTCGCCGATGTGCAGAAGATGCGGCGCCGGGTCGTGGAGAACATCCCGGCCGCCGAGATCGAACGGGAGCTGAAGCTCGGCCCCGGCGGTCTGCGGGACGTCGAGTTCGCCGTACAGCTCCTGCAGTTGGTGCACGGCCGGGCCGACACGACCGTGCGCAGCGGCACCACCCTGGACGCCCTGAAGGCGCTCGCCGCGGGCGGATACGTGGGGCGCGCCGACGCCGTACAGCTCGACGACGCCTACCGCTTCCTGCGGTCGATGGAGCACCGCATCCAGCTCTTCCGGCTGCGGCGCACCCATCTGGTGCCGACGGACGAGGCCGATCTGCGCCGGATCGGACGGTCGCTCGGGCTGCGCGTCGACCCGGTCAAGGAATTGAACCGGGAGTGGAAGCGGCACGCGTCCATGGTCCGGCGGCTGCACGAGAAGCTGTTCTACCGGCCGTTGCTCGACGCGGTCGCCCAACTGGCCCCGGGTGAGGCCAGGCTGAGCCCGGACGCGGCCAGGGAGCGGCTCGTCGCCCTCGGATACGCCGATCCGGCGTCCGCCATGCGCCATCTGGAGGCGCTGGCCTCCGGGGTCAGCCGCAAGGCCGCCATCCAACGGACCCTGCTCCCCGTGCTGCTGGGCTGGTTCGCGGACTCCGCGGACCCCGACGCCGGTCTGCTGAACTTCCGCAAGGTGTCCGACGCACTGGGCAAGACCCCTTGGTACCTGCGGCTGCTGAGGGACGAGGGCGCCGCCGCCGAGAACCTCGCGCGGGTGCTGTCGGCGGGCCGGCTCGCCCCCGACCTGCTGATGCGCGCGCCCGAGGCGGTGGCCCTGCTGGGCGACGGGGAGAGCGGCGGCCTGGAGCCGCGCGGCCGGGCCCAGCTCGAACAGGAGATCCTCGCCGCGGTGCGCCGGGCCGACGGCGGCGAGCAGGCCGTGACCGTTGCCCGTGGGGTCCGGCGCCGGGAGCTGTTCCGCATCGCCGCGACGGACATCGTCGCCAGCTACGGGACCGAGGAGACGCCGGCCGTCGCCGACCAGGGGGCGCTGGTCGATCTCGTCGGCGGCGCGGTCTCGGACCTGACGGCGGCGACGCTCGCGGGCACCCTGCGGGCCGTGGTGCGCGACGGCTGGGGCGACACGCTCCCCACCCGGTTCGCGGTCATCGGGATGGGCCGCTTCGGCGGCCACGAGCTCGGCTACGGCTCCGACGCGGACGTGCTCTTCGTGCACGAGCCCCGCGAGGGCGTGGACGAGCAGGAGGCGGCGCGCGCCGCGAACGCCGTCGTGTCCGAGATGCGGCGGCTGCTCCAGCTCCCCAGCGCGGATCCGCCGCTGCTGATCGACGCGGATCTGCGGCCCGAGGGGAAGTCCGGGCCGCTGGTGCGCACCCTGAAGTCGTACGAGGCCTACTACCGGCGCTGGTCGCTCGTGTGGGAGTCGCAGGCGCTGCTGCGGGCGGAGGTCGTGGCCGGGGACCCGGACCTGGGGAGCCGGTTCGTCGAGCTCGTCGCCCCGCTCCGGTATCCGGCGGAGGGCCTGGGCGAGGAGGCCGTACGGGAGATCCGGCGGCTGAAGGCCCGGATGGAGTCGGAGCGGATGCCGCGCGGCGCCGATCCGACCCTGCACACCAAGCTGGGGCGCGGGGGTCTCTCCGACGTGGAGTGGACGGTCCAGCTCATCCAGCTCCGGCACGGCTGGGCCGAGCCGGGCCTCAGGACGACCCGGACCCGCGAGGCGCTGGCCGCGGCGAGCGCGGCGGGACTGCTGTCGACGGAGGACGCGGCGACGCTGGACGAGGCCTGGGTGCTGGCCACCCGGGTGCGCAACGCCGTGATGCTCGTCCGGGGCCGGGCCGGCGACACCTTCCCCTCGGACGGGCGGGAGCTGGCCGCCGTGGGCCGCTATCTCGGATACGACCCGGGGCACGTCGGGGACATGCTCGACGACTACCGGCGCACCACCCGGCGGGCCCGGGCCGTGGTGGACGAACTGTTCTACGGGGCGGCCCCCGGCGGTCACTGAACGTGACCGCCGCATGGTCGCCCGTCGGCGGGGCGGGTGGTGTTCACTGCGTCGTCCGCAGGACCGGTGCCCCGCGTGTCCCCGGGACCCACTGCGGCAGCGCGTACGGCAGAGCGCCGTACCACAGGAGCGTGACCAGGAAGCCGAAGGCGAGGCAGAGCAGGCCGCCCACCGCGTCCAGCCAGAAGTGGTTGGCGGTGGCGACGATGACCACGAGGGTGGCCGCCGGGTAGAGGACGCCGAGGATGCGCGCCCAGGGGGCCTTGGCCAGCGCGAAGACGGTCAGCCCGCACCACAGGGACCAGCCGATGTGCATGGACGGCATCGCGGCGTACTGGTTGGACATGTGTTTCAGGTCGCCGGAGGCCATCGAGCCCCAGGTCTCGTGGACCGTGACCGTGTCGACGAAGGTGCTGCCGGTCATCAGACGGGGTGGCGCGAGCGGGAAGAAGTAGTAGCCGACGAGGGCCACCACCGTGGTGGAGAGAAGCGCGAGACGGGCCGCCGCGTAGCGGCCGGGATGACAGCGGTACAGCCAGACCAGGACACTCAGCGTCACCACGAAGTGCAGGGTCGCGTAGTAGTAGTTCATCCCGATGATCAGCCACCCGACCGAGTTCACGGCGTGGTTGACCGACTCCTCGACGGCGATGCCGAGGTGGTGCTCCATCCGCCAGATCCAGTCGGCGTTGCGGAGCGCCTCGCGTCTCTGCTCCGGCACGGCGTTGCGGATCAGTGAGTACGTCCAGTAACTCACGGCGATGAGCAGGACTTCGAACCAGAGGCGGGGGCGACGCGGGCTCCGCATACGGCGCAGGAGTCTGTTCCCCGCGTTCTCCTCCGCGACGGGCTGTGGAGTGGCCTGATCCCGGCCTTCCAGTGTCGTCACGGTCGAATCACCCATAGGCACAGAGTCTGCCAGAAAAGCCTTCCCTCACCGATGATGCTCTGGTCGGGTCCTGGCCGCATTTTCTACGCCCGTGGGAGTGCTTCGCCCCCTTTGTCATCCTTCTCGGGGGCGATGTGGCGTCCTGCTCAGGGACGATTCCGGTCCCCGGGGGCGGAAGCGGTCGAACCGCGCACCACGAGTTCCGGCATGAACACGAACTCGCTGTGCGGCGCGGGCGTCCCGCCGATCTCCTCCAGCAGCGTGCGCACCGCGGCCTGGCCCATGGCCGGCACCGGCTTGCGGACCGTCGTGAGCGGCGGGTCGGTGAAGGCGATCAGCGGGGAGTCGTCGAATCCCACGACCGAGACGTCCGTGGGCACCTCCAGGCCGCGCTGGCGCGCCGCCCGTATCGCGCCGAGGGCCATCATGTCGCTGGCGCAGACGATCGCCGTGCAGTGGCGGTCCATGAGGGCGTTCGCGGCGGCCTGGCCGCCCTCCAGCGTGTACAGCGAGTGCTGGACCAGTCGCTCCTCGACGTCCGCGGGGTTCAGGTCGAACTGCTCCTGCATCGAGCGCACGAAGCCCTCGATCTTGCGCTGCACCGGCACGAACCGCTTGGGGCCGAGGGCGAGTCCGATGTTGGTGTGCCCGAGCGAGGCGAGGTGGGTGACCGCGAGAGCCATCGCGGCGCGGTCGTCCGGGGAGATGAAAGGCGCCTGCACCTTGGGCGAGAAGCCGTCGACCAGGACGAACGGGACACCGCGGCCCCGCAGTTGCTCGTAGCGCTGCATGTCGGCCGAGGTGTCGGCGTGCAGGCCGGAGACGAAGATGATGCCGGCGACCCCGCGGTCGACCAGCATCTCGGTCAGCTCGTCCTCGGTGGAGCCGCCCGGGGTCTGGGTCGCGAGCACCGGGGTGTAGCCCTGGCGCGTCAGGGCCTGCCCGATCACCTGCGCGAGGGCAGGGAATATCGGGTTCTCCAGCTCGGGGGTTATGAGGCCCACCAGGCCCTCGCTGCGCTGCCGCAGGCGCACCGGGCGCTCGTAGCCCAGCACGTCGAGCGCGGCCAGGACGGACTGGCGTGTGGTCGCGGCGACGCCCGGCTTCCCGTTCAGGACGCGACTGACCGTCGCCTCACTGACCCCCGCCTGGGCTGCGATGTCGGCAAGCCGTGTGGTCACAGGATTGGACTGTACCGGTCGCATCTCACCCTGCCCACCAACCAGACGCCGTGTGCGGGCGGTTGCTCGGCCCGCTCCGGGCTGCTGCGTCATCGCGCTCCCTCGTGTTCTGGTCGGCTCGGTGTCCCGTGCGTGCGCCGCGCGGGAAGGGGTGGCTCCTGCAAGGCACTGACGGCCGATGATCCCTGTATGCGACATCCGTGGCAAGAGCTTGCAGAGTCTTGCACAGACGTCCGTATGTCTGCTGAGCGGCCTGGTAGCGGGGTTTCGGGACGGTCGCCACCAGGTCACGGCCGCATAACTGTCGTTAGGTCTTTCACTTTTTTGCTGCAAGACCTTTCGCGCCGCTTACATCGCTGTTACGTTCCAGTCGCCCGGCGGACGCAACGGCGCAGTCGGCAAGTCGGCAAGGGGACCGGGCGGGACCGGTTCCCCACCTACTCGGGCTTTCACCCTCAAGGAGAACTCATGCGGCGTGGCATAGCGGCCAGTGCGCTGGTGGCGTCTTTCGCCCTCGCGGCGACGGCCTGCGGCGGCAGCGGCAGTGACAGCAGCGACAAGGCCGGCGGGCCGGTCACCATCACGTGGTGGGACACGTCCAACGCCACCAATGAGGCGCCGACGTACAAGGCCTTGGTCAAGGAGTTCGAGGCCGCCAACAAGAACATCAAGGTCAAGTACGTCAACGTGCCCTTCGACCAGGCGCAGAACAAGTTCGACACGGCCGCCGGTGCCTCCGGCGCCCCGGACATCCTGCGCTCCGAGGTCGGCTGGACCCCGGCCTTCGCGAAGAAGGGCTACTTCCTGCCCCTCGACGGCACCGAGGCCCTGAAGGACCAGGCCAAGTTCAAGTCCAACCTGATCGAGCAGGCCAAGTACGACGGCAAGACCTACGGTGTGCCGCTCGTCACGGACACCCTGGCGCTCGTCTACAACAAGGCGCTCTTCCAGAAGGCCGGCATCACCGAGGCGCCCAAGACGTGGAGCGACCTGAAGAAGGACGCCGCCACCATCAAGGCGAAGACCGGCGTCGACGGCTACTGGGGCTCGACCCAGGCCTACTACGCGCAGAACTTCCTCTACGGCGAGGGCACCGACACCGTCGACGCCTCCGCCAAGAAGATCACGGTGAACTCCGACGCCGCGAAGAAGGCGTACGGCACCTGGCTGGGCCTCTTCTCCGGCAAGGGCCTGCACAAGGCCGACACCACCGCGGACGCCTACGCCCACATCCAGGACGCGTTCGTGAACGGCAAGGTCGCCGCGATCGTCCAGGGCCCGTGGGAGATCACGAACTTCTACAAGGGTTCGGCGTTCTCGGACAAGGCGAACCTCGGCATCGCCACCGTCCCGGCCGGCTCCACCGGCAAGGCGGGCGCCCCGACCGGCGGTCACAACCTCTCGGTCTACGCCGGTTCGGACAAGGCCCACCAGGCCGCCTCGCTGAAGTTCGTCAACTTCATGACGTCGGCGAAGTCCCAGGCCGCCATCGCGCTGAAGAACTCCACGCTGCCGACGCGTGACGACGCCTACACCGACGCCGTCAAGGCCGACCCGGGCATCGCCGGCTACGGCACGGTCCTCTCCGCCGCCCAGCCGCGCCCGGCGCTGCCGGAGTACAGCTCGCTGTGGGGCCCGCTCGACACCGAGCTGCCCAAGATCGCGGGTGGCAAGGAGTCCCTGGACAAGGGTCTGAGCAACGTCGAGCTGGCCATCGCCAAGCTGGTGCCGGACTTCAGCAAGTGAGCCCGTGTGGCCGCCGGACCCGCCCCGTCCCGACCTCGGTCGGGACGGGGGGACCCCCGAGAGACCGGGGGACGGACCCGGCGGCCACCGGCTGTGTGCGCCCAAATCCTGATCTTGCAGAAGGTGTCGAACCATGACAGTCGCCATCGACCGCGCGACCGGCAAGCGCCGCGGTGACCGAGCACCGCGTCCCGGCCGGATGCAGCGTCTCAAGCACTCGTACCAGAAGTACTGGTACGCGTACGCGATGATCGCCCCGGTCGTCGTCGTACTCGGCGGATTGGTGCTCTATCCGCTGGTTCGGGGCCTCTACCTGACGCTCACGGACGCCAACAGCCTCAACTCGGCCCGCACGATCGGCGTCAACCACATCGACGCCACCTACAAGTTCATCGGGCTGGACAACTACAAGGACATCCTGTGGGGTCCGACGTCGTACGACCGCTTCTGGTCGCACTTCATCTGGACCATCGCCTGGACCGTCATCTGCGTCGCCCTGCACTACTGCGTCGGCCTGGGCCTCGCGCTGCTGCTCAACCAGAAGCTGCGCGGCCGTACGGTCTACCGGCTGATCCTGGTGCTGCCCTGGGCCGTGCCGACCTTCGTCACCGTCTTCGGCTGGCGCTTCATGCTCGCCGACGGCGGCATCATCAACTCCATGCTCGACGCGCTGCACCTGCCGGCACCCTCCTGGCTGGAGGACACCTTCTGGCAGCGCTTCGCCGCCATCATGGTCAACACCTGGTGCGGTGTGCCGTTCATGATGGTCTCGCTGCTCGGCGGACTGCAGTCCATCGACGCGACGCTGTACGAGGCAGCCGAGATGGACGGCGCCAACAAGTGGCAGCAGTTCCGCTTCGTGACCCTGCCGGGCCTCAGGTCGGTCAGCTCCACCGTCGTACTCCTCGGCATCATCTGGACCTTCAACCAGTTCGCCGTGATCTTCCTGCTCTTCGGCAGCACCGCGCCGGACGCGCAGATCCTCGTCACCTGGGCGTACTACCTCGGCTTCGGACAGCAGCCGCGTGACTTCGCCCAGTCGGCGGCCTACGGCATGCTGCTGCTGGCCATCCTGATCGTCTTCACCTCCTTCTACCGCCGCTGGCTGAACCGCAATGACCAGCAGCTCGCGATCTGAGGCGGGAGTCTCCATGAGCACCACCACACTGCAGACGCCTCCGGCCGACCAGGCCACCGGGTCCGCCGAGCCGCCCCGCCCCGCGCGCGGGCGCGGCCGGCGCAGCCTCGCCGGCTCGCTCGCCTCCCACGGCATCCTGACCGTCGCGAGCCTGGTCGCGCTGTTCCCGATCGCCTGGCTCGTCTACCTGTCCCTCGGCCCGGACAAGGACGACTACCTGCACCCCGGACGCATCTGGGACACGATGACGTTCGACAACTACACCTTCGTGCTCCAGCACACGAACTTCTTCGAGTGGATGAAGAGTTCGCTCATCGTGTCGCTCGGCACCACGGTCATCGGCGTGATGGTCGCGGCCACCACCGGCTACGCGGTCTCGCGCATGCGCTTCCCCGGCTACAAGAAGTTCATGTGGGTCCTGCTGGTCACCCAGATGTTCCCGATCGCCGTGCTGATCGTGCCGATGTACCAGATCCTCTCGGACCTGCAGCTCATCGACAGCTACTTCGGCCTGATCCTCGTCTACTGCTCGACGGCGGTGCCCTACAGCGCCTGGCTGCTCAAGGGCTACTTCGACACCATCCCGTTCGAGATCGACGAGGCCGGCCGGGTCGACGGACTGAGCCCCTTCGGCACCTTCTTCCGGCTGATCCTGCCGCTCGCCAAGCCGGGTCTCGCGGTGGCCGCGTTCTACAACTTCATCACCGCGTTCGGTGAGGTCGCCTTCGCCTCGACGTTCATGCTGGACGACTCGAAGTACACCTTCGCCGTCGGCCTCCAGAGCTTCGTCAGCGAGCACGACGCGCAGCGCAACCTCATGGCGGCCACCGCCGTGCTGGTCGCGATACCCGTCTCCGCCTTCTTCTACCTCGTGCAGAAGAACCTGGTGACCGGACTCACCGCGGGCGGCACGAAGGGCTGATCCGCGAGGACGCCCCCGAAACGCCCAGACTCCCGCGCGCTCAGCGCGCGCGGGTGGCGGCCGCGGTGCCCATCCGACCCCGCCAGTACCGCGGCCGCCTCATCCCCCCCGCCCCGACGCCTCCCGCCCCGTGCTCCCGGCCTCGCGCGAGCAGGGGTCCTGCCCCCACACCCGATTTCCTCCCCACCCCCGGCAGCGCCCGGAAGCGGGGACCCTCATCGCATCAAGGACGCCATGAGCCAGCACTCCGCCGACCAGGCCCCGAACTCCGTTCTCGCCACCGTCGCCGCGCATCGCGACTGGTGGCGCGACGCGGTGATCTACCAGGTCTATCCGCGCAGCTTCGCCGACAGCAACGGCGACGGCATGGGCGACCTGGAGGGCGTACGTTCCCGACTCCCGTACCTGCGCGACCTCGGCGTCGACGCCGTGTGGCTCAGCCCCTTCTACGCCTCGCCGCAGGCCGACGCCGGCTACGACGTGGCGGACTACCGGGCCGTCGACCCCATGTTCGGCAACCTGCTCGACGCCGACGCCCTGATCCGCGACGCCCACGGCCTGGGTCTCCGGATCATCGTCGACCTCGTGCCCAACCACTCCTCCGACCAGCACGAGTGGTTCAAGCGCGCGCTGCGCGAGGGCCCCGGCTCCTCGCTGCGCGACCGCTACCACTTCCGCCCCGGCAAGGGCGAGGACGGCGAACTGCCGCCCAACGACTGGGAGTCCATCTTCGGCGGCCCGGCCTGGACCCGCGTCACCGAGCCCGACGGCACCGCCGGCGAGTGGTACCTGCACCTCTTCGCGCCCGAGCAGCCCGACTTCAACTGGGAACACCCGGCCGTGGGCGACGAGTTCCGCTCGATCCTGCGGTTCTGGCTGGACATGGGCGTCGACGGCTTCCGTATCGACGTCGCGCACGGCATGGTCAAGGCGGAGGGCCTCCCCGACCTCGGCGGCCACGACCAGCTCAAACTGCTGGGCAACGATGTCATGCCGTTCTTCGACCAGGACGGCGTGCACGACATCTACCGCCAGTGGCGCACGATCCTCGACGAGTACTCGGGCGAGCGCATCTTCGTCGCCGAGGCGTGGACGCCCACCGTCGAGCGCACCGCCAACTACGTGCGCCCCGACGAGCTGCACCAGGCCTTCAACTTCCAGTACCTGGGCTCCCACTGGGAGGCCGAGGAACTGCGCTCGGTGATCGACCGCACCCTCGACGCGATGCGTCCCGTGGGCGCGCCCTCCACCTGGGTGCTCTCCAACCACGACGTCACCCGGCACGCCACCCGCTTCGCCAACGAGGCCGGCCTCGGCACCCAGATCCGCACCGCGGGCGACCGCGAGCTCGGTCTGCGCCGGGCCCGCGCCGCGAGCCTGCTGATGCTGGCGCTGCCCGGTTCCGCCTACGTGTACCAGGGCGAGGAGCTCGGCCTGCCCGACGTCGTCGACCTGCCAGACGAGGCGCGCCAGGACCCGGCCTTCTTCCGGGGCGCCGGACAGGACGGCTTCCGCGACGGCTGCCGGGTGCCGATCCCGTGGACCCGCACCGGCCCGTCGTACGGCTTCGGCGACGGCGGAAGCTGGCTGCCGCAGCCGGCCGAGTGGGCCGAGCTGAGCGTCGAGGCGCAGAGCGGCGTCACGGGCTCCACCCTGGAGCTGTACCGCGACGCGCTGGCCGTGCGGCGCGAGCGCGCCGACCTCGGCGCGGGCGACAGCGTCACGTGGCTGACCGCCCCGGAGGGCGTCCTCGCCTTCCGGCGCGGTGACTTCGTGTGCACCGCGAACACCGGCTCCAAGGCCGTGACCGTCCCCGCCCACGGCCGGGTGCTCGTCGCCAGCGGCGAGGTGACCGTGTCGCAGGACGGCCAGGCGACACTGCCCGCCGACACCACCGTCTGGTGGGCCGTCTGAACCACGCGTGACCTGACCCGCGCGTGACACGACCCGGGGGGGGGGGGGGGGGGGGGGGGGGGGGGGGGGGGGGGGGGGGGGAAGGAGGGGGGGGGGGGGGGGGGGGGGGGGGGGGGGGGGGGGGGGGGGGGGGGGGGGTA
>NZ_JBVHTL010000002.1:558643-592083 GCF_055565895.1 Streptomyces sp. NPDC028298 | reverse complement strand
CCTTCGCTCGAACTTGACCTTCGGCGCGCCCAACCAACGCAAAAGGGGGATGTGCGTCCTGACCACCGGAGCACCGCTTCCGCGCGGGTCTCTCGTTTCCGAAGCCGCTACCTCCAGGTGTCGCTCACGGAGTACCCGGCGCCCGAGCCGGTGGTGTAGGCGCGGTTGGCCCCCGACTCCCAGGTCACGGCGCCCGAGGCGTCCTTCTTGATGTACTTGTACGTGAACGAGGTCGACTTGGGCACGATCGCCAGGCGGCCCCAGTACGGGTAGGAGGCCGCGGACAGCGGGATCGCGTCGGCGGTGTTCCAGGAGCCGAGCGCGGGGATCGAACCGACCACGTACACGTTCGTGCCGTAGACGGTGGTCGCGGTCACCCCGAAGGTCAGGTCCGTCGCGTCCGCGTCGGCCACGTTCCAGGAGTTCTGCACGGTCACCGCCGCCGTGCCGGTGGTCAGGGTCCGGTTGGCGTTGGACTCCCAGGTGACGTTCCCCGAGGCGTCCTTCTTGATGTACTTGTACGTGATCGTGCTGTTCGCCGGGACCGCGACGTCCGCCTTCCAGACCGGGTAGCCGGACGAGGACAGCTTCACCGCGCTCGCCGGGTTCCAGCCGCCGAGAGCCGCGGCCGAACCGACCACGTACACGTCCGTGCCGGAGGTGGTCGACGCGTACGCGCCGAAGGTCGCCGTCACCGAGCCCGTGCCCGGATCGGTGCCGCCACCGCCGCCGCAGTTGACGGTGCAGACGTAGTCCGGGTCGTAGAACGCGACGGCGCCCTTGGCGGGGACGGTCAGCGAGGCCCTGCCGCCGCTCACCGTGACCGAGCCGGCGCCGCCGTCGATGACGTTCGGGTAGGTGCCGTCCGCGAGACCGGTCGTGTAGGTGTGGGTGTTCGCGGCCGAACTGTTGTTGATGGCGACGAAACCGGCGCCGCCCCGGCCGAAGCCGATCACGTTGGCCGCGGGGGACTGCCAGTCGGCGACGGCGTACCCGGCGGCCGCGTTGTGCCAGCCGATCATGCCGGAGACCGCGGTGTCACGGTCGAGGCAGTACCAGCCGGAGGCGCAGTTCGTGTCGGTGACGAGACCGCCGCCCGAGTTCGGCGGGGCCTGGTTGCTCTGGCCGAAGGTCCAGCCCGCGTACACCGACGGCCGGCCGTAACCGCGGGCGAGCTGGTAGACGTTGGCGAGCACGGCGGTCGCGCCGTCCTTGTAGCTCAGCGAGTAGCCGTTGCGCTCGGTGTCGTGGTTGGTGACCAGGGTGGTGGAGTTCGCCTCCGCGACCAGCCCCCAACTGCTCCCGAAACCGGCGAGGTTGGCGATGTCGCCCTGGAACTGCGCCTTGATCTGGGAGGCGAAGGCGAAGTCGAGGACGTCACCGCTGCCGTAGTACTCGTCGATGGAGGGCGGGGTGCCGGGATAGACCTCCTGGGTGATGTACGGCGCCGAGCCCGAGGTCGTGGTGTGCAGCCCGGCGACGATGGCCTTCATGTCGGCGGCCTCGATGTGCTTGGCGGCGTCGACCCGGAATCCGTCGACGCCCAGGTCGATCTGCTGGTTGAGGAAACCGGTGATCTTCGCGCGGACATTGCTCTCGGCCGTGTCCAGGTCCGGCATGCCGAGCAGTTCGCAGTGCTGGACCTGATAGCGGTTGGTCCAGTCGGTGATCGTCGTGGTGCAGTCGTCGCTGTCGGCCGGGTCGTAGTCAGGGGTGTCGTACTTGTTCGAGACGACCGTGCCGTTGTACCCGGTGCCGGTCTGGCCGGCGGTGTGGTTGATCACCGCGTCGGTGTAGACCTTGATGCCGGCCGCGTGACACGTGTCGACCATGGCCTTGAAGGCGGCGGCGGTGCCGAAACGGCTCTCGAGTTTGTAGGAGTAGGGCTGGTAGACGTCCCACCAGTAGTAGTTCGACTGCTTCAACGACTCGGCGGGCGGCGCCACTTGGACCGCCCCGTAGCCGGCCGGGTCGAGCACGTTCGTACACTCGGACGCGACCGACTTCCAGTTCCATTCCCACAGGTTGGCGATCACGTCGCCGTTGGGGACACCCGTGTCCGCCGCCGCTGCCGGCTGGGCGGGCAGTGCGGCCAGCCCGCCGAGCGCCAGCGCGACGGTCGCCAGCAGCCGGGAAACCCTTCTTCGCCGTAAAACCATGGGGGATGCGGCTCCTCTCCGGATCGGTCAGCGCGGCCGCGGGGACGCGGAGCTGACCCGTGTGGAGCGTGGGACCGCCCAAGGGGGCGCGTCAATAAGGGAGTTGGAAGTTCTTTCGACATCTTGCTGAAACATGATTGCAAGCGGTACGTTCCGATCCCCCCACCCGCACGACGAAGTGCAGGAGTACACACACATGGCACGGAAGAAGCTCGCGGCCTCGTTCGCCCTCGTGGCGGGCCTGGCGGTCACGGTGGCCGTTCCCCCCGGTACGGCGGCGGCCTCGCCGCCCGGCACCAAGGACGTCACCGCCGTCATGTTCGAGTGGAAATTCGACTCGGTCGCCAAGGAATGCACCAACACGCTGGGCCCCGCCGGATACGGCTACGTCCAGGTGTCCCCGCCCGCCGAGCACATACAGGGCTCGCAGTGGTGGACCTCGTACCAGCCCGTCAGCTACCGGATCGCCGGCCGGCTCGGCGACGCCACCGCCTTCAAGAACATGATCAGCACCTGCCACGCGGCCGGTGTGAAGGTCGTGGCGGACACGGTGATCAACCACATGGCCGCCGGTTCCGGTACCGGCACGGGAGGTTCTTCGTACACGAAGTACAACTACCCGGGCCTCTACTCGTCCGCCGACATGGACGACTGCACCTCCACCATCAGCGACTACACCAACCGGGCCAACGTCCAGAACTGTGAACTCGTCGGTCTCGCCGACCTGGACACGGGCGAGGAGTACGTCCGGTCGGCCATCGCCGGCTACATGAACTCCCTGCTCGGCTACGGCGTCGACGGCTTCCGGATCGACGCGGCCAAGCACATGCCGGCCGCCGACCTCGCCAACATCAAGTCCCGGCTGAGCAACCCGTCCGTTTACTGGAAGCAGGAGGCCATCTACGGCGCGGGCGAGGCCGTGCAACCCACCGAGTACACCGGCAACGGCGACGTACAGGAGTTCCGCTACGCCTACGACCTCAAGCGGGTCTTCAACAACGAGAACCTCGCCTACCTGAAGAACTACGGCGAGGGCTGGGGCTACATGAGCAGCTCCGTCGCGGCCGTCTTCGTCGACAACCACGACACCGAGCGCAACGGTTCCACGCTCAACTACAAGGACGGGGCGAACTACACCCTCGCCAACGTCTTCATGCTCGCCTACCCCTACGGCGCCCCCGACATCAACTCCGGCTACGAGTGGTCGAACGCGGACGCCGGCCCGCCCAACGGCGGTACGGTCAACGCCTGCTGGCAGGACGGCTGGAAGTGCCAGCACGCCTGGCCCGAGATCAAGTCGATGGTCGCCTTCCGCAACGCCACCCGGGGACAAGCGCTTTCTAACTGGTGGGACGACGGCAACGACGCGATCGCTTTCGGCCGGGGCAGCAAGGGCTTCGTGGCCATCAACCATGAGGCCTCCTCGCTGAGCCGGACGTACAGCACCTCCCTGGCCGCGGGAACCTACTGCAACGTCCAGAACAACACGAGCATCACCGTGAACAGTTCGGGCCAGTTCACGGCGACGCTGGGCGCCAACACGGCACTCGCGATCTATGCGGGCAAGTCGAGCTGCTGAAAAGCCTTTCCGCATGTTGCAAGACTCTTGCTGTAAACCTTGCGTGAGCGATACGGTCACGCGGGCGTTCGGCATCGTGGCCGAAACGCTGCGCGGGGTCGGACCCGAGTACGCCGTAATCGCTAGGAGTTCACGACTGTGGACCTGATACCGAGAGGGCCGGCGGGCCGCACCAGCCGCCCCAGGCTGCGTGCAGCCGTCCTCGCCGCCGCACTGGCCGTATCGCTTGCGCAACCCCTTGTGGCGCGGGCCCAGACCCCGCCCGCACCGCCGTCGGACGCGAAGCTCGCCGCGACGCCGTCCCGGCACGACTCCACCCGTGACCAGTTCTACTTCGTCATGCCGGACCGCTTCGCCAACGGCGACACCTCCAACGACAAGGGCGGACTGACCGGCTCCCGGCTGTCGACCGGCTACGACCCCACCGACAAGGGCTTCTACCAGGGCGGCGACCTCAAGGGCCTGACGAAGCGGCTCGACTACATCAAGGACCTCGGCACCACCGCCATCTGGATGGCGCCGATCTTCAAGAACCAGCCCGTCCAGGGCACCGGCAAGGACGCCTCGGCCGGCTACCACGGCTACTGGATCACCGACTTCACCAAGGTCGACCCGCACTTCGGCACCAACAAGGACCTGGAGACCCTGATCTCCAAGGCCCACGCCAAGGGCATGAAGGTCTTCTTCGACGTCATCACCAACCACACCGCCGACGTCGTCGACTACGAGGAGAAGTCCTACAGCTACCTCTCCAAGGGCGCCTTCCCGTACCTGACCAAGGACGGCCGGCCCTTCGACGACGCGGACTACGCGGACGGCACCAGGAAGTTCCCGTCGGTGGACGCCGACTCCTTCCCCCGCACGCCGACGGTCCCGGCCGCGAAGAAGAACGCCAAGGTCCCGTCGTGGCTCAACGACACGACCATGTACTCCAACCGCGGTGACTCCACCTACGCCGGCGAGTCCACCACCTACGGCGACTTCTCCGGCCTCGACGACCTGTGGACCGAGCGTCCCGAGGTCGTCAGCGGCATGGAGAAGATCTACGAGAAGTGGGTCGAGGACTTCGGTATCGACGGCTTCCGGATCGACACCGTCAAGCACGTGAACATGGAGTTCTGGACGCAGTGGGCGACCGCCCTCGACGCGTACGCGGCCCGGCACGGGCGCAAGAACTTCTTCATGTTCGGCGAGGTCTACTCCGCCGACACGTCGATCACCTCCCCGTACGTCACCCAGGGCCGTCTCGACGCCACGCTCGACTTCCCGTTCCAGGACGCGGCCCGCTCCTACGCCTCGCAGGGCGGCAGCGCGCAGAAGCTCTCGTCCCTGTTCGCGGACGACTACAAGTACACGACCGACAAGGCGAACGCCTACGAGCAGGTCACCTTCCTCGGCAACCACGACATGGGCCGCATCGGGTACTTCCTGGACCAGGACAACCCCAAGGCGACCGACGCCGAACTGCTGAAGAAGGACCGGCTCGCCAACGAGCTGATGTTCCTCAGCCGCGGCAACCCCGTCGTCTACTACGGCGACGAGCAGGGCTTCACCGGCGCCGGCGGTGACAAGGACGCCCGGCAGACGATGTTCGCCTCCAAGGTCGCCGACTACCTCGACGACGACGAGATCGGCACCGACCGCACCCACGCGAGCGACGCCTACGACACCGGCGCCCCGCTCTACAAGACGATCAGCGCCCTCTCCAAGCTGCGCAAGGACAACCCGGCCCTCGCCGACGGAGTCCAGACCGAGCGGTACGCCGCGGACGGCGCCGGCGTCTACGCCTTCTCCCGCACCGACGCGAAGACCGGCACCGAGTACGTCGTCGCCGTGAACAACGCCGACGAGGCCAAGGCGGCCACGTTCGCGACCGGTTCGGCGAACATGGACTTCCGGGCCGTATACGGAACCTCGGCTTCGGTGAAGAGCGACGCGGACAAGAAGGTCACCGTCACGGTCCCGGCCGGAGCGGCGATCGTCCTCAAGGCCGCCGGCCGGCTCGCCGCCCCCGCGACCAGGCCCACGCTGACCCTGAAGGCCCCCGCCGCGGGCGCCACCGGCACCGTCGAACTGTCGGCGGACGTCACCGGCGGACAGCTCGACCGGGTCGTCTTCGCCGCCCAGGTGGGCAACGGCACGTGGCACACCCTCGGCTCCGCCGACCACGCCCCCTACAAGGTCACCCAGGCCATCGGCAAGGACGTACCGGCCGGAACCGCCCTGCGCTACAAGGCCGTCGTCGTCGACTCGGCCGGACGCACGGCGAGCGCGACGGCCGGGTCCACCACCGGCACCGCGCCCGCCCCGGAGGTCCCGGCGGCCTCCTCGCGCGACTACGCGGTCGTCCACTACAAGCGCACCGACGGCGACTACACCGACTGGCGCCTGTACGCCTGGGGCGACATCGCCGACGGCGAGGGCACGACCTGGCCCGCCGGGCACGACTTCGTCGGCCGCGACGCCTACGGCGCCTTCGCCTACGTCAAGCTGAAGCCCGGAGCCTCCAGCGTCGGCTTCCTCGTCATCGACAAGGACGGCAACAAGGACGTGGCGAGCGACCGCACGATCGACGTCACCAAGACCGGCGAGGTCTGGGTCGAACAGGGCAAGGACACCGTCCTGACCGAGCAGCCCGACCTGCCCGCCCAGGACAAGACCAAGGCGGTCATCCACTACCACCGCGCCGACGGCGACTACGCCGGCTGGGGTCTGCACACCTGGACCGGGGCCGCGACGCCCACGGACTGGACGAAGCCCCTGGAGCCGGTGCGGACCGACGCCTACGGCGCCGTGTTCGAGGTGCCGCTCGCCGAGGGCGCCGGCAGCCTCAGCTACATCCTGCACAAGGGCGACGACAAGGACCTGCCCACCGACCAGTCGCTGGACCTGACGGCGAACGGCCACGAGGTGTGGCTGCTGAACGGCCAGGAGAAGTACCTGCTGCCGCAGCCCAAGGGCAGCGCGGCCGCGCTCGACCTGACCACGTCCAAGGCGATCTGGATCGACCGCTACACCGTCGCCTGGAACGGCTCCGACGCCGCCGTCTCCACCCAGCTCCTCTCCTCCCACGACGGCTCGATCGCCGTCAAGGACGGCGGGCTGACCAGCGACGACGAGCGCTGGCTGCGGCTGGGGAAGACCACCCTCACCGACGCCCAGAAGGCCAAGTACCCGCACCTGAAGGCGTACACCGCCTGGTCGGTGGACCCGCGCGACCGCGACCGGGTGCGCTCCGCGCTCGGCGGTCAGCTCGTCGCCTCGCAGCGGGCCGCGAACGGCGCCGTGCTCGCGGCGACCGGCGTGCAGATCGCCGGCGCCCTCGACGACCTCTACCCCGCGACGAAGGCGAACCTCGGACCGGTCTTCCACCAGGGCGTCCCCACCCTCTCGGTGTGGGCCCCGACCGCCCAGTCGGTGAGTCTCGACCTCGGCGGCTCCACCGTCGCGATGAAGCGCGACGGCGCCACCGGCGTCTGGTCCGTCACCGGACGGAAGTCCTGGACGGGCAAGCCCTACCGCTACGTCGTGAAGGTGTGGGCGCAGACCGTCCGCAAGATCGTCACCAACAAGGTGACCGACCCGTACTCGGTGGCCCTGACCGCCGACTCGGAGCGCAGCCTGGTCGTCGACCTCGACGCCAGGTCCCTCGCCCCCTCGGGCTGGTCCTCGCTCAAGAAGCCCAAGGCGGTACCGCTGAAGGACGCGCAGATCCAGGAACTGCACGTCCGTGACTTCTCGGTGGCGGACAAGACCGTCCCCGCGAAGGACCAGGGCACCTACCTCGCCTTCACGGACAAGAACAGCGACGGCTCCAGGCACCTGAAGGCGCTGGCCAGGTCCGGCACCTCGTACGTGCACCTGCTGCCCGCGTTCGACATCGCCACCATCCCCGAGAAGAAGGCGGACCAGCAGAGCACCGACTGCGACCTGGCCTCCTACGCCGCCGACTCCGAGAAGCAGCAGGAGTGCGTGGCGAAGACCGCCGCCAAGGACGCCTACAACTGGGGCTACGACCCGTACCACTACACGGTCCCCGAGGGCTCCTACGCCACCGACCCCGACGGCACCGGCCGCACGGTCGAGTTCCGCAAGATGGTCAAGTCGCTCAACGAGGACGGCCTCAGGGTCGTCATGGACGTGGTCTACAACCACACCGCCGCGAGCGGCCAGGCCGACACCAGCGTCCTGGACAAGATCGTCCCCGGCTACTACCAGCGGCTCCTCGCCGACGGCAGCGTCGCCAACTCCACCTGCTGCTCCAACACGGCGACCGAGAACGCCATGATGGGCAAGCTGGTCGTCGACTCGATCGTCACCTGGGCCAAGGAGTACAAGGTCGACGGCTTCCGCTTCGACCTCATGGGACACCAGCCGAAGGCCAACATCCTCGCGGTCAGGAAGGCCCTCGACGGGCTGACCCCCGCGAAGGACGGCGTCGACGGCAAGAAGATCATCCTGTACGGCGAGGGCTGGAACTTCGGCGAGGTCGCCGACGACGCCCGGTTCGTCCAGGCCACCCAGAAGAACATGGCCGGCACGGGCATCGCGACCTTCTCCGACCGTGCCCGTGACGCCGTCCGCGGCGGCAGCCCCTTCGACTCCGACCCCGGGGTCCAGGGCTTCGGCTCGGGCCTGTACACCGACCCCAACTCCTCCACCGCCAACGGCACCCCGGCCGAGCAGAAGGCCCGCCTGCTGCACTACCAGGACCTCATCAAGGTCGGCCTGACCGGCAACCTGGCGGCGTACCGCTTCACCGACACCGACGGCAAGGAGGTCAAGGGCTCCGAGATCGACTACAACGGCCAGCCCGCGGGCTACGCGGCGGCCCCCGGCGACGCGCTCGCCTACGCCGACGCCCACGACAACGAGTCGCTGTACGACGCGCTGACGTACAAGCTGCCCGCGTCGACGAGCGCCGCCGACCGCGCTCGGATGCAGGTCCTCGCGATGGCGACGGCCACCCTCTCGCAGGGTCCGTCCCTCTCCCAGGCCGGCTCCGACCTGCTGCGCTCCAAGTCGCTGGACCGCAACTCCTTCGACAGCGGTGACTGGTTCAACGCCATCCACTGGAACTGCCAGGACGGCAACGGATTCGGGCGCGGGCTGCCGATGGCCGCCGACAACACCTCGAAGTGGCCGTTCGCCAAGCCGCTGCTGACCTCCGTCAAGGTGGGCTGCGAGCAGATCGACGGCACCTCGGCCGCCTTCCAGGACCTGCAGCGGATCCGCACGGGCGAGAAGGTCTTCTCGCTCTCCACGGCCGCCCAGGTGCAGTCGCAGCTCTCCTTCCCGCTGTCGGGCAAGGACGAGACCCCCGGAGTGATCACGGCGCGCCTCGGCGACCTCGTGATCGTCTTCAACGCGACCCCGGAGAAGCAGAAGCAGACCGTCGGCTCGCTGGCCGGTTCGGCGTACGCGCTGCACCCGGTGCAGGCGCAGGGCGCGGACCCGGTCGTCAAGTCCTCGTCCTACGCGAAGGACACGGGCTCCTTCACCGTCCCGGCCCGCACGGTGGCGGTGTTCACCCGGACCCCGTGACCTGGGCCTGACCCGGCGGGGGCGGCCCCGGACACCCTGAGCACGACGGGGCGTCCGGGGCCGCCCCCGTCGTCGTGCCGGTGCTGCGGCTAGGGTGACCGGGACCTTTCACCGGAACAGGAGTGCCCATGCCGCAGATCACCGTCGAGACCTCCCCGGCCCTCGACCACGTCGACTGGAGCGCGTTCGCGCTCGCGCTGCACCCCGTGATCGTCGAGATCGCGGCCGCGCGGCTGGAGGCGTGCAAGCTGCGCACCCTGCGGACCGAGGACGAGGTCGTGGGAGACGTGGTGGCCACGGGCACGGGAGGTCCCGCCATCGTCCATGTCGGCATCGCCCTGCTGGCCGGCCGCAGCGACGAGACCAAGGCGAGGCTGACCGAGGCCACGCTGGAACTGCTCCGCAAGCACATCGAGCCCGTGGACGGGGTCACGCTGCACGTGTCCGTCGAGGTGCGCGATCTCGACCCGTCCTACCGGAAGTTCGAGGCGTAGGACCCGCTCCCGCGCGCCGCGCCTCCGGGGGCCTTCCTACGCCTCGGGCGGCGAGGCGAGCGCGAGCAGCCGGACGACGAGGTCGGTGAACGGCCCGTCGCCCGGTTCGTCCTTGAGCCCCCCGCGCAGCAGCGCGGCGACCTCGGGGTCGTAGGCGGCGCTGACCGCCGCCAGGGCCGCGAAGTCGTGCACGAGCTGCACCTCCAGCTCGCCGCGCGGAATCCGCCGTCCGTCCAGCCAGATCAGCGCCGTCGACTCGACCAGCGAGATCCAGGACCGGATCACCAGCTCCAGCCGGGCCGGCGGTTCCTCGACGTCCAGATGCGACAGGATCTGGAGGTAGGCCGCCTGCCGTACGGCGTCGATGAGGGCGTTGGTGGTCGACGAGCCGACGGCCGGGCCGCCCCGCATCAACGCGGCGAAACCGGGCCCGTGGTCGTCCACGAAGTCGAAGAAGCGGCGCATCACCCGCAGCAGCCGCGTGCCCAGCGGACCCTCGCGGCTCTCCACGAACCGGCCCGCGAGATCGTCCGCGGCGCGCTGCAACGCCGCTTCGTACAGGCTGAGTTTGCCCGGGAAGTAGTGGTACACCAGCGGCCGCGAGATGCCCGCGGCCGAGGCTATCTCGTCGATCGAGACCTCGTCGGGCGAGCGTCGGCTGAACAGTTCGAGGGCGACGCCGATCAACTGCTGCCGTCGCTCCTCGACACCCATCCTGCGGCGTACCCCGGTTGTCATGCGGACACTTTACCGATCGCGTCCGGCCCTGATCGGGCCGGTACGGGCGGCGGATGTTCACATGTCCAGCACGATTCGCCCACCTCGTGTCCGCGAGACGCAGATGAGCATCGAGTCGTCACGCTCCGCGTCCGTCAGCAGTTCGTCGCGGTGCTCGATCTCCCCTTCCAGGACGCGCTGCCGGCAGGTTCCGCAGAACCCCTGCTCACAGGAGTAGAGCGTGCCGGGCAGCTCCGCGCGGACCGCGGCGAGGACCGTCGTGCCGGCGGGCACGGTCACCGTGCGTCCGCTGCGCCGCAGTTCGACCTCGAAGGCGCTGTCGCCGCCGTCGGGCGCGCGGGCGGTGAACCGCTCCAGGTGCAGTTCCGCGCCGTCCGGGATCCGGGCCGCGACCGCCGCCATGAGTCCGTCGGGCCCGCAGCAGTAGACCGCCGTGCCCGGGACGAGATCCGCGAACAGCGCGTCCAGGTCCGGCAGTCCGTCCTCGTCCTCGGCGACGACGGTGACCTTCGGGCCGTCCAGCTTCTCGATCTCCTCCAGGAACGGCATCGAGGCCCGGGTCCGGCCGCCGTACAGCAGCCGCCAGTCGGTGCCCTCCGGGAGGGACCGCAGCATCGGCAGCACCGGGGTGATCCCGATCCCGCCCACGACGAAGACGTACGCCGGTGCCGCCACGAGCGGGAAGCGGTTGCGGGGCCCGCGCACCTCGACCCGCATGCCCTCACGGAGGTCCTCGTGCACCTCGCGCGAGCCGCCCCGCCCGTCCTCGACGAGCCGGGTCGCGACGGTGTACGCCGAGCGGTCCTCGGGATCCCCGCACAGGGAGTACTGCCGGACGAGCCCGGAGGGCAGCACCAGGTCGAGGTGGGCTCCCGGCCGCCAGGGCGGCAGGGGTGGCAGGCCGGCTCCCTCCAGGCGCGTCAGGACGACACCGTCGGCGACGAGTTCGTGCCGGGCGACCCGCAGCCGCAGGGCCCGGGTGCGGGGCCGGCCGGAGAGGGGTTCCTCCAGGGCGGGCAGCGGCCACAGCGGTGACGCCTCGATCCGGCGGCGCATCGCGCGTCGTACGAGCACGGCCGCGCCGGCGACGGCGACGACGGTCCGCAGCCTGGGCATCACGCGGCACCCGTGTTCTTCTCGGCGGCCGTGGCGGCCGGGGAGGAGGCGAGATAGGCGATGGCCTGCTCGGTGGAGCCCTCCTGCGAGGGGTGGTAGGTGCGGCTGAGGTAGCGCGGGACGGACCTGAGCAGGTCCCCGGTCGGCGGCAGCACGCCCCGCTTGCCGCTGACGTAGAAGTCCTTGAAGCTCGCCCTGCCGTTCACGAGGGTCGGATCGTTCTCCATGAAGAAACGGGCGCCGCGCTGCCACAGGAAGACGAGCGCGGTGAAGGCGGTCGCCCAGGTCCGCGCGCGTCTGCGATAGCTGCCGTCGAGGTGCTGGAACAGGTCGAACGCCACCGAGCGGTGCTCGACCTCCTCCGCGCCGTGCCAGCGCATCAGATCCAGCATGACCGGATCGGCCCCGCGCCGGTCCAGTTCTCCCGCGTTCAGGATCCAGTCGCCGAGGAAGGCGGTGTAGTGCTCGATCGCGGCGATCAGGGCGACGCGCTCCAGCAGCCACCAGCGGCGCGCCCGGCCCGGGGGCAGCGTCCGGTCGCCGAGCAGCTTCTCGAAGAGCCAGTCGACCTGCGCGGTGTACGGCGTCGGGTCGAGCCCGAGTTCCGCCAGGTGGGGCAGCACCTCGTCGTGCGCCTGCGAGTGCGTGGCCTCCTGCCCGATGAACCCGATGACGTCCTCGCGCAGCCGCTCGTCCCGGATGAGGGGCAGGACCTGCCGGTACACGTGCACGAACCAGCGCTCGCCGGCCGGCAGCAGCAGGTGCAGCACGTTCATCGTGTGCGTGGCGAACGGCTCGTCGGGCACCCAGTGCAGCGGTGTGTCCTCCCACGAGAACGACACCTTCCGTGCCGTGAGAGCCGTCCGCTCGGACTCGACCGGCCGGGGCTGCCGGGCCTGCGTGTTAGACATGGCGTCAATGTACTGACGGGTAGGCGCTCGGAGAAGCCCTGTGCGCCCACTTGTTTACGTCGGTGTCAGCAATCCGCGCCGGGTGTCCGGCCCATTGTGCGGTACGGGCCTTCAGCGCAGCCCGGTGATGCCCCGGCCGTCCGTCAGGGTTCCCTTCAGCTCGGCCCGCGCCCCCTGCGTCGTCCGTACGGTGAGCAGGGGCCCCGCCGCCGAGCCGCGCACCCCGCCCGTCGCCTCCACCGAGGCCGTGCCCTTGCCGCCGGCCGCGAGGAGATACCACACCCCCGCGCCCGACTTCCACAGCACACCGGCGAGCACGTGCGGATCGCGGGAGCCGCAGGCGGGGGAGTTCGCGGCCTGCGCGGCGACCGCCCCGTACGGTCCGCCCGGGGTGCGGAACTGGGCCATCACCCGGGTGCCGCCGCCCCGCCAGGTGTCGGCGCGCGTGCACACCCAGTCGCCCGATCCGCTCCCGTCCGGCAGCGGCTGGCGCGCGTACTCCCAGGCGTTCACGGTCCGCACGCCCTGCGAGCGCGCCGAGGCCAGCGAGCACGCGAAGGGCGCCCACTCCCGCAGGCTCTCCGCTCCTGCCGCCTCCCGGGGCGCGGCCGGCCGGCCCGCCGTGAGATGGGCCGGGACCAGCTCGCCGAGGTCGGACAGCAGCCGGGTGCCCGAGGCGTCCTGGACCTGGAGCACGTTCCACGACGTGCACGCGCCGGTCGCCGGCGGTCCGGCCAGCGGGGAGGTGGAGCCGTCGGCGGACAGCGTGAGGTCCATCGCCCCGGCGGAGGGCTTCAGCAGGTCGCGCTCGGCGGCCTTGGTCACCCAGGGGGCCGTCAGATAACGGACGTTGCCGTCGGCCCGGCCCAGCACGACCGCGCTCGCCTCCGCCCCCTTCGCCCCGTCGACCCGCGCGAAGTCGAGAGCCGCGCCGCCCGTCCCGTCCTTCGGCTCCGCGTAGCGCACGACGCGCAGACCGTCGTAGAGGAGCACCACGCGGGCCTGGTCGACCTCGCCCGCGTACAGCAGCTGGGGCGGTCCGGGCGGGGCCCCGGAGGGGGTGCCGGGCGTCGCCGAGACCTGGACGGACTCGCCGGGCCTGGCCCAGACGGCGAGCGCGCGGCGCAGCAGCGCGGAGTCGTCGACGAGACCGCCGCGCGCGGGCCAGACGGAGAAGTCGGTGCGCGCGGAGGACTCCCAGGCCGCGGGCGCCACCCGCTGCACCTTGGCCGGGTCGAGCGCGGCCTCGGCGGCCGGGTTCTGGGCGTAGGAGGGGGCCGCGGCGCCGTCCGGGCCCCAGCCGTCGCCGGGCAGCGCGAGCAGCGCGCCGCACACGGCCACGGCGGCGGTGGCGGCGAGGGCGGCCTTCATGTGCTGCCGGCGCCGCATCAGATCGGTGGGCCGGGCCTGCAGCGAGCAGGGGTCGAACTCGGGGGAGTCGAGCAGCGCGTCCCGCGCCTCGACGGCCGAGGCCTCCTTCAGCGCCGCGGCCGGGTCCTCGACCCCCGCGGCCGTCAGCACCTGGCGCAGCCGCGGGTCGGCCAGCCGCTCCAGCCCGCGCAGCACGTACGCGGCCCGGGCCGGCCCCGAGAGCGCGGACAGCCGCTGGTCCAGGGCCAGTTCGTCGGCGCCGCCCGAGCGCGGGAAGAGCCGCAGGCCCCACACCTGGGGGAGGAACGGCGGAAGCTGGGACCGCTTGGGCCACGCCCAGCGCTTGAGCGGCAGCCCGGCCTCCAGCGCCGTCCGCACCACCTGGAGGCGTACGAAGGCGTAGCCGGGGTCGCCGTCACGGCCGCCGCCGCTCTGCTGGGCGGGGATCACCGAGGCGTCGCCCGCCGCCCGGCCCCGGGGCAGCGCGCGCTGGGTGAGGGCGTGCGCGGTCAGCACGCGCCGGTTGCGGCCGAGGCTCGGCGGGAGCATCAGATAGGCGAGCCGGACCAGCCGCGGGTAGTGCTCGACGAGCGCGGCCTCGGCCTGCTCGACGTCGACGACCGCTCCGGAGGAGGGTGCGGGGCGCGGGGCTACATCCTGTGACTGCACGTTCAGCAGAACGAGCGAATGGGCGGATGGTCACCGGCCCCGGCGGGCGGCCTGGCTCCCCCGCGGGACCGGCGGGGCTTCGCGGAGCCGTCCGGGACTCAGTCCGCGGACTCCCCGGGTTCCACGAGAAGGCGGGCGTAGTTCGCCATCGACCGCTGGTAGCGCGGCAGATGGGGGGCCAGCGCGCCGATCACGAGCGCCAGGCCCTCGCGTTCGCGGCCGAGGTCGGCGAGGCAGAGCGCCAGCGTGGCCCGTACCGCGTCGTCCAACTCGTCCGAGGGGGCGACCAGTTCGGGAGTGAGCAGCTTGACGCCCTCGTCCGCCTGTCCGATGTTCCGCAGTGAACTGGAGAGCTGGATCTTCGCCCGGCGGCCCTTGTACCCGCTCAGGCCGCGGGCGAGTGCCTCCCGGTACAGAGGGACGGCCTTGTCCGAGTGGCCCGTCGAGTCCCAGGCGCAGGCCTGCTCGAAGGGGCCCAGAGGGCTGCCCTCGGGCAGTTCGGCGACCAGCGCGTCGATCACCGCCCGGAAGTCCGCCGCCCGCTCCTCCTCGTAGTCGTCGAAGCGGGCCCAGGCCGCCGCCGTACGCTCTTCCCAGTCTTCGTTCACGGGTGCCACCCTCGCACAGCCGTGTCCCCGGCGGTACCGGGTTCCCGCCCGCGCCGGGGCGCATTGAGCAGGGGAGCGCCCGCAGCCGTATCGAAGACAGAGCCCTCGCCGGGGCTCTTCTCGGCGTGAACGCCGACAGGTACCGGAGGAACGTATGAGGTTGACACGCGGGAAGCTTCTGGCCGGGGCGGCCGCGGCCGCCCTGCTGGCCCTGACCGGCTGCGGCGGCGGATCGGACGGCAAGGACGGTGCCGCGAAGGAGACCGTCCCGGCCACGGCGACCGGCAGCCTGGAGGAGCTGGCCGCCGAGGTGAAGTGCAAGCCGAGCATCCAGACCGACGCGGACGAGATCCGCCAGGGTGTCTGCAAGATCAGCACCGGCAAGTTCATCCTGGCGACCTTCGCCACCGACCGCGGCCAGCGCGAGTGGCTCGACGGGGCCAAGGACTACGGCGGCTCGTACCTCGTGGGCGCCAAGTGGGTGGCGGTCGGGGACCAGAAGATGGTCACGACCTTGCGCGTCCATCTCGGCGGAACCCTGGAGCAGGGGACCCAGCACGGGGCCGGTCACTCCGGTCACCACAGCGGCTGACCACGGGATCCCGGCCCGGCCGTCCCGGCGGCCGACCGGCCGGGATCCGGGCCCGCACGGCGGAAGGCCGGTGACGGGAGATCCCGTCACCGGCCTTCGCTTCAGGGTGTTACTTGCAACGCTGACCGTTGTTGATGCAGGTGACCATCTTGTTCATCAGGTTCTCGTCGAAGACGTTGATGAAGTCGTCGTGGTCGGTGGCGGCCTTGTGGAGCTGCTCCGGGAAACCGTCCACCGCGTAGGCGTTCTTGATCTGCCCGTTGGTGAGGGTCGGGGCCCGGAAGCCGTAGACCAGGCGCATCGTGAGCTGCGGGATCGCCTTGAAGCCGTTGGCGCAGTTGCCCTGGGCGTCGGCGAAGGCCACGTGCGTACGGTGGTTGGCGCTGTCCGCGTTCACGCCGTCCCAGCAGCTCTGGAAGGCGAAGGTGCGCACCACGGTGCTGCCGCGGGGGCAGATCGGGTACTGCTGGGTGAGCTGCACCTTGTTCTCGAAGCCGGTGCAGCTCCAGTGCGCGTTGGCGTTCGCGAGACCGTTGGTCGTGGTCTTCGCGTCACCGGTGATGATGCGCAGGAACTTCGGCATCGCGACGACCTTGCTCGCCGGGTTGCCGACGAACTTGATCTGCGCCTGCTTCACCTGCTGGATCTGGCCGACGTTGAGTTCCTTGCCGCCGCCCAGGTTGTTCTGGTCGAAGTCCTGCGTGCCGTTCTGGATACGCACGACCGGCCAGTAGTACGACGACTTGTCGCCCTGGTTGGCGCAGGACGTCTGGGCCGCCGCGAAGGTGTCGTTGGTGGCGAAGGCGTCGTTCGACTGGTTGCCGACGTAGTCGTGCAGGTGGTGGGCACCGTTGGTGACACCGGGAGCCACGATCACGTTGTCCGTGTTGAACTTCTTGTTCGCGTTGACACCGCAGGACGTCGTGAACGTACCGGCCGAACCGGCCGCCTGCGTCCGGGCCTTGCGGGCGACGTTCGGCTGGACCTTCGTGATGTCGACGAAGTCGGCCGCGACCGGGCCGTTGCCGGCCTGTCCGCCGTTGCCCGCCTGCGCACCGCCGCCTGCGGCGGGGGCGCTCGCACTCGCGGAGGCACCGGCACCCGCACCCGCGCCGGCACCAGCACTGGCGCTCGCGCCGGCGGACGGGGCCGCCGTGGCGCCGCCGTTGTTCTGCCCGCCGTTGGCCTGCCCGCTCGCGGGCTGTCCCGTGCAGGTGGAGAGCCCGTCGAGCCAGCCCGGAGCCTTGCCGCCGACGCGGTTGATCTCCAGCTTGATCCGGTCGATGATCACCGAACGGTTCTGCTTCAGCGGCGTGAGGATGGAGTTCTGGACGAAGCTCGCGTCCCTGGCCTGCGCGTCACGGGTGGTCGCGAGACGCTGGTAGGCGGCGGTGATCTGCTGGTCGAGTGTCGCCAGCTCCCCGTCGACCTGACCCCGTGCCTGGTTCGGAACGTTGGACAGCTTCTGGCCGACGTCCGGACACTGGATGGTGGCGACCTGCGCGGGCGCGGCCTTGGTGGTGTTCCGGCCCGAGTTGCTCTCGTGCGCCGAGGCGTAGAAATTCGCCCAGACCAGCCCACCCCCGCCGATCGCGAGCGCTGCCGACGCGGCGATGGCGCGAACGGCCAGCGGCGAACGGCGTTTTCGAATGTTGCGTCCCATGGAACTCCTCTGACTTCCTTGCGGGGCAGCGAGGCGCCCGACAGGAGTGAAGCGGCTCCATTCCATACGCAGGAGGTGCGGGAGGTGTTCAGGGGTCTCGAAGAAATCTTGGAAAGTCGTGAGGCCAATTCGGTCACAATGGTCCCAGAAGCCCGCGAATTTCCGGGAGTTGATCTCGGAATTCAGGTTTGAGAGTGATTTCTTGACTCGTATTCAGTAGCCGGGGGTTTCGGGAGGGCTACTGCCGGTCGTCGCCCGGTGTGGCCGGCGGACTCCAACTGCCCTGGTGGAAAGTCGAGTTCGGGACCGTTCCGACTGTTCCGGCCCCACCGCACCCGTCGGTGCGGTGGGGCCGGAACGGACGGCCGGGAATTGCCGGCATTCAGCTTTCGAGGACCTTCGCCTCCACCGCGGGATCCAGTCCCACACCCGGCCGGTCGGCGCGTTGGGGCGCGGTACCGCCGAGTGACCGGAGCCAGCCCCAGGTGTCCTCGACCGTCTCCTCGACGGGCCGGCACCGCAGCCCCGTCCGCAGGGCGCGTGAGACATCGCCCGAGTACACCGAGGTGTGCAGCTCGCTCCTCGGCGGCACCCACACCGGAAGCTGCGTCCACGGCTCGATCCCGGCGCCGAGCACGGTCTCGGGGTCCGTCCAGCGGAGCTCGGCCCGCGCCCCGGTCACCCGGAGGCACGCGTCGAGCAGCGCCCCCATGGTGCTGTGCCCCGGGGCGCTCACCAGGTTGTACGCCCCGTCGAGTTCCGCCTCCACGGCGTCCAGGGTCCACTCCGCCAGGTCCCGGACGTCGACGTACTGGATCGGCAGTTCGCGCGGCCCGGGGGCGAGCACCGGACCCCCCGCCGCGATGCGGTTCAGCCACCACGGCAGCCGCCCGACGTTCTCGTAGGGCCCGAGGATCAGTCCGCACCGGACGAGCAGCGAACGCGCGGCGCCGAAGGCCTCGACGGCGGCCAGTTCCCCGCCCCGCTTGTCCCGGGCGTAGTCGGTCGCGTCCGCGTCGGCCGAGGCGCCCTCCACGAGCGGCGCGTCCTCGGCGTACCCGGCGGCGCGGGGCCACGCGTACACCGAGCAGCTCGACACGTACACGTAGCGGGCCGCCCGCCCGGCCAGCAGACGGGCCGCGTCCCGGACCGCCCGCGGCGCCGCCGACCAGGTGTCGACGACGGCGTCCCACGTGTCCGTGGTCCCGGCGAGTGCCGCGAGCCCGTCCGGCGCGGTGCGGTCGCCCAGCAGCGACCGCGTTCCGGGCGGGGGTTCGTGCCGTCCGCGGTGGAAGACGGTGACCTCCCATCCGCGCGCGAGCGCGGCCTCCACGACCGCGCGCCCCACGAACTCCGTACCGCCCAGCATCAGAAGTCTGCGTGTCATACGGACGACTCTGCCCGCACGGCCCGCCCCGCGGCACGCGAATCTGCTGACAGAAGACGTGCGGGGCCGGGCCGTTCCGTGGACCTGTGGATCAACGGCCCGTCGGCGGGGTGTACTTGTACCCCACCCGGCGCACCGTCTGGATGGCCTGGCGGTGCTGGGCGCCGAGCTTGCGGCGCAGCCGGGCGACATGGACGTCGACGGTCCGTCCGTCGCCGACGTGTCCGTAGCCCCAGACCGTGGAGACCAGTTGGTCGCGGGTGTGCACCCGGTGCGGATGGCGGACGAGATGCGAGAGCAGCTCGAACTCCAGGTAGGTCAGGTCCAGTACGCGTCCGTCGACCTCGGCGGTGCGCTGCACCGTGTCGACGCGCACCAGCGGGTCCACGAGGCCCTCGCCCGCGGTGTCGGCCGGGGCGCCGGGGGCGGCCGGGTGCCCGGCCCGGCCCGTCACGGCGAGCGGCAGCAGGGGCTGCTGGTCCGCCGGCACGAGGACCAGGTAGCCGATCATCGGCGGCTGTCCCGGCAGCACGGGCAGGGCGTTCTGCGGAGCGGGCAGCCAGGTGGCGCCCGGCGGGAGGAAGGTGGCCCCGTCGTACCCCGGGCTCGCGGGTTCGTCCGGGCGGGGAAGGCCCCAGTCCTCGTCCCGGTCGACGGCGCGCAGTCGGTGCCGTGCCGGGGAGGCCGAGGGGGCGGGAGGGGTTGCGACGGAGGAGAGGGAACGAGTGGTCGCCATGAGAGGTCAGCTCTTTCGCGCGAGAAGTTCGTCGGGAGGTTCGACGACCGCGAGTTCGTGGTCGGAGCCGTCGAGGACGTACGTCGTGCGCGCTGGCCGAAGGCCGGGGTGTACGGCTTTAGAGGGCCGGCGCGTTCGTCGCGCGACAACACACCCGGTCGAAGTCGTGGTGCTGACGGGAGGGCCAGAAGGGCTCGAGGTCATGGCGACCCGTCGCTACGCACTTCTGGAAGTTGGCCATGAACCCATTGAAGCAGACACAGGACCGCAACAGGAGCCTCCTCTCACTGCTCGGACGCCTTCTTGGCGCGAAGCCGACGCCGGGCGGACCGGGTCGGTCGGGCGGGCGTCGGGCGGGCGTCGGCCGGGGCCCCGACGGGAACGCGAGGGGGCGCCCACCGTGACGGTGGGCGCCCCCTCGGAAACCGGGCGGGATCAGATCTGGCCGGCCTTCTCCAGAGCGGTGCAGCAGGTGTCGACGATGAGGCGCGTCACGACGTACGGGTCGACGTTCGCGTTCGGACGGCGGTCCTCGATGTAGCCCTTGCCGTCCTTCTCGACCTGCCACGGGATGCGGACCGAGGCGCCGCGGTCGGAGACGCCGTAGCTGTACTCGTTCCACGGGGCGGTCTCGTGCAGGCCCGTCAGACGGTCGTCGATGCCGGCGCCGTAGTTCTTGACGTGGTCCATCGGCTTGGAGCCCTCACCGAGCGACTCGCACGCGGTGATGATCGCGTCGTAGCCCTCGCGCATCGCCTTCGTGGAGAAGTTGGTGTGCGCGCCCGCGCCGTTCCAGTCGCCCTTCACCGGCTTCGGGTCCAGCGTCGCGGAGATGTCGAAGTCCTCGGCGGTGCGGTAGAGCAGCCAGCGGGCGACCCAGAGCTGGTCCGAGACCTCCAGCGGCGACAGCGGGCCGACCTGGAACTCCCACTGACCGGGCATGACCTCGGCGTTGATGCCGGAGATGCCGAGGCCCGCCTTGAGGCAGTTGTCCAGGTGCGTCTCGACGACGTCACGGCCGAAGATCTCGTCCGCGCCGACACCGCAGTAGTAGCCGCCCTGCGCGGCCGGGAAGCCGCCCTCGGGGAAGCCGAGCGGACGGGCGCCCTTGAAGAAGGTGTACTCCTGCTCGATGCCGAAGATCGACTCCTGCGCGGCGAACTTCTCCGCGACCTCGGCCAGCGCGGCACGGGTGTTGGACTCGTGCGGCGTCATGTCGATGTTCAGGACCTCGCACAGGACGAGGATGTCGTCGCCGCCGCGGATCGGGTCCGGGTAGCTGGCCACGGGCTTGAGTACGCGGTCCGAGGAGTGCCCCTCGGCCTGGTTCGTGGAGGAGCCGTCGAAGCCCCAGATCGGCAGTTCCGCACCCTTGGCGTCGTCGGCCAGGATCTTCGTCTTGGAACGGAGCTTGGCCGTCGGCTCGGTGCCGTCGATCCAGATGTACTCAGCCTTGAAGCTCACGGGCCACATCCTTCGGGGTGGGTCTTGATCGCACTTGCGGGTGCGGCGGCGCTGCGGCACTGGGGCGCCGCCGGGGATGGCCGAAAGCCTGTCAACCAGCGATTTCCCGAGCATTGCCCGAATGTGAACCCCGTGTTACCTGGGGCGTATGTGCCCGGTCTCACACGACCCGTTCCGCCGCGGCTGTCCGCTTGTGATCGTTCGCGACCGCGATTGTCCGGACGGCCCCCTCGCCGTGGTGCCGGAGGCCCCGCGGGGGATCGCTCGTATGCGATCCGGGTGAGAGCGGTCAGGTGTGATCCGCCCGGATTCAGGGCGAGTTGTCCGTACGAGACGCATGTCGCGTGGCTCCGAGAAGGGCCGTCCGCCCATGCGAAAGCCCCGCCGCCCCCGGCCCGTGGACGGGTCGGCGACGACAGGGCTTTCGGAGGGATCTGCCCGTTATCCCACCTTCTCGATGCGGGCCCGGCGGATCAGGAACTTGCCCGGCTCCCGGACCTGTTCGAAGGCCGCGTTGTTCAGCAGGACACAACTGCCGGAGACCGAGGTGACCTGAACGGTCGTGGACTTGTTGTTGTCCAGGTTGGTCACCTTCAGCTTCGTCCCGGCCGGGAACTGGTTGCTGGACGCGGCCGGTGCGCCGCCCTCGCCGGAGAGCGTGACGGTCGAACCGTTGCAGACCTGCTGGCCGGTGGCGGCGCCGGCGCCCGCGTTGTTCGCGGGGGCGCTCTGCGCCGGGGGCTTGGTGGCGGCCTGGGCCGGCGCGGACTGGGCGGGCTGCTGAGCGTTCTGCTGGCCGGTCTGGGAGCCCTGAGCCGATTCCCCGACAGCGCAGCCGGACGCCTGCTGCTGAACCTTGATCTGCGCGATGACCGCTTCACGGTTCGCGATCCTGGCCGCCGACTGGGAGTCGGGGTGGGCCTTCTGGTCCGCGATGAAATTCTGGTTGTTGCCGAGCGCGGTGGCCAGGCCCTGGCATGCCACCGAGGACTGAGCGGTCTGCACGGAGGCCGCGTTCGAGGTGGCGGCCAGGGCGAAGGCCCCGCCGCCGGCCACGGTCGCCGCGCTGACCAGCAGGGCGATCTTCTTCTTGGTGCTGAGAGTTCTCCTACGCGACATGCGCGCCTCCAGAGAGTGGGGGAGCGTTACGTCGCTATGTACGAGATGCCGAACGCAGTTACTCAACGGTTACGGCATTCACTTAAGTAACGTGGATCACACGGGAGTTGGGGAGGGTGGCCCGGCCGGCCGGACGAGGGTCGCCCCGTCGGGCGGGGGCCCGGCGACCGGGGCGGGCGGCCCGGCTAGCGGGACAGGGCCTCCCGTACCGCCTCCTCCGTGCGGCCCACCAGCGCCGTCCCGTCGTCCGCGGTGATGATCGGCCGCTGGATGAGCTTCGGGTGCTCGGACAGCGCCTTGATCCACCGGTCCCGTGAACCGGCGTCCCGCGCCCAGTCCTTGAGCCCCAGCTCCTTCGCCTCGGCCTCGCCGGTCCGCGTGATGTCCCAGGGTTCGAGGCCGAGACGATCGAGGACGCCTCGGATCTCGTCCTCGGAGGGCACGTCCTCCAGGTAGCGGCGGACGGTGTACTCGGCGCCCTCGGCGTCGAGCAGGCTGATCGCGCTGCGGCACTTCGAACAGGCCGGATTGATCCAGATCTCCATGCCGCACACGGTACGGCAGACCCCCTCGGACACTGCTGTCACGGCACCCCCAAAGGCCCTGTGGCCAGCGGCGATTGTCAGTGCGCGGCGGTAGAATAGAAGCAGTGTTCGAGGGTGTCGCCGGGGGGTCCGGACGGCGCCCTGACCGCGACAGGAGGATGCCTGTGCCCGCTGCCGCACTGAAGCCGCTGCCCACTCAGTCCACATCCAGGACGGCGGTCCCGATGGAGCTGCCGTACGAGCCCGTGGAGAAGCGTCCGCTCCCGCCGGGGCGCCCCCGCGACTGGTACGTCACGCACAACCGCCGGCTCAAGGCGATGCGACTCGCCATAGCCCTGCTCGACTCCGGCGTCTACGTGCCGAACCAGGCCCGTGACGAGAAGATCCGCAGCACAGCGCTGCTCATCGGCGTGCACCCGCCGTCGGACACCACGTGCCACATGGTGCGTGCCCTGATGAGGTACGCGCGCTGAGAGTCCGAGCGCGCCGCTGAGGGTGCCGGGTGCCCACCCCGCTTCACGGGCACCCGGCACCGGTCCCGATCTTGATCCCGGCACCGGTCCCGCTCCCGAGCTCGGCGCCCGTGTGGTCGAGACGCCGGTGCCCGGCTCACTCCGCCGACAGCTCCCGTTCCAGGGGTGTCCGGAAGCGGGGTGTGATCCGGGTGCCGCCCACCCATGCCTGGAGGCGCTCGGCCTCCGCCGCGATCGCGTCCCGGGCCTCACGGCCGACACCCTCACCGGCCGTCAGCCGCCAGACGATCTCACCGTCGGGCCGCTGCGCCCACCCGCCGACCACCCGCCCGTCCCACCACACCGTCGGCCCGACATTGCCGCTGCGGTCGAACAGGGCCGGCCGCAGGGACGGTTCGAGGAACCAGTCCCGTTCCGCCCGGCTCATGGGCGCCGGGTCGAGGGCGGGCAGGAGGGCGGCCCACGGCGCCCCCGGCTCGTCGACCGGGCCCTCGTCGCCCGCCGCCACATACCCCGTGAGCCCGTCGTCGAGCGACACGGCGACCGCCCCGCTCGCGGCCAGCGCCCGCCGTACGTCGGTGACCTTCCACCCCGTCCACCACTTCAGGTCCGCCTCGGTGGCGGGCCCGCACGCCCTGAGCCAGCGGCCCAGCAGCTCGGAGCGGGCCTCGGCGGGCGGGAGCGCGGGATGCGGCGGCGCGATCGCCCAGCGGAACTGGCTCGACGTCCAGGACCCGAGCGGCCGCCCCCGCACCACCCGGCCCTCGACCCCCAGCACCCGCATCAGACGGGACGACACGGTGTGCACCCCCTCGTAGCTCTTCCCGGCCGCGTAGGCGAACTGCTCCTTCAACCGCGGCTCGTCCCCGGTGAGTTCGTTCACGGTGGCCTGTCCGCGCCGGGCCAGCGCGGCGAGCGCGGACGCCTCGACCTCGTCGAGCCACTCCTCGGTCAGCCGCCCGCCGCTTCCGGTGGCCATGTCCTTGACCAGTCCGGCCCGGGCCTTCGCGGCGATGTCCAGCCCCGTCGAGGCGTGCACGACGGCCGCCAGGGCGCTGGGGAACACGAACACGGTGTGCCGCATGCCGTGCATCCGTACGAGTGAACGGTCCTCGTACAGCGACCGCTCCACCTGCGCCACCGTCTCCCGGGCGTCCGCGAGCCGCGCGCCCACCGCCAGGTACACCGTCGCCGGGTCGGTGCCGTGCAGCGCGACCACAGAGTCCGCCACCTCCTCGGGGGTCGTGCCCCGTGCCGTGCCCGCGAGCCGCTGCCGCAGCCCGAGCCGTGCCCGCCGTTCCGCCACCCCGATGTGCCGCGGCTTCCCCGTCACGTCGTCTCCGTCCGGTCGCTCCGTGCTCCGTACTCCGCGCTCCTCATCCTGCCGAACCCCCGCCCGCCACGGGACGGGGTTCACCCGTTGGACGCAGCCGGGCATGCGGCGGACCTGCCCGCGGCCTTGACTGGGGCCACCGCGAGGAAGCGGGATCCGGAGGCGAACCAGGACCACGTGGGGAGAGACGATGCAGCGCAGGGACCGCATACGAGGACCGGTCCGGCTGATCCTGGCCGGGTCCGTGGTGGCGGCCCTGGCCGCGCAACTGACCGCCTGCTCCGACGACAGCAGCCCCTCCGGAACCGCCTCCAAGGCCGCGTCCGCCGCTTCCCGGGCCGCGTCCGCCGTCTCCGAGGCCGCCTCCGCCGCCACCGAGGCCGGTGACGCGCTCGCCTCCGCGACCGCGGAGGCCGGCCGGAAGTTCGACGAGTTCAAGGGCGGCGTGGACGCCAAGGACGAGGTGAAGATCGACGGGACCGCGAGCCCCGACTCCGACGGACGCGCCACCGTCAAGGTGACGGCCACCAACCCCACCTCCTCGGCGAAGTCGTACGTCGTCCAGGTCGACTTCCGCGACCAGAGCGGCAACCTCCTCGACACGACCGTCGTGAGCGTGAACGACGTGGCGGCGAGCGCCTCCAAGGACGCCACCGCCCGCAGCAACCGCTCCCTCACCGGCGACGTCAAGACCGACGTCGCCCGCGCCGTGAGGCACTGACCGCGTGCTCCGCAACAGCGTCACGGCCACCACCGCGGACCGGGCCGCCCTGGGCCGGGCGGCCCGCAAACGGGTGCCCCGGTCCGCGCACGGCACCTGGATCCCCGCCGCCGACCGCCCCGACCCCGTCGGCCTCCTCCAGACCCAGGGCAGGGAGCGGCTCCCGGAACTGCTGCCGATCCGCTACGCCCGGATGGCGGCCTCACCGCTGGCGTTCCTGCGCGGGGGCGCCGCCGTCATGGCGGCCGACCTGGCCGCCCAGCCCCACACCGGGCTCACCGTCCAGCTCTGCGGGGACGCCCACCTGCTGAACTTCGGGCTGTACGCCGCCCCGGAACGCCCCTTGCTCTTCGACCTCAAGGACTTCGACGAGACCTTCCCCGGCCCCTTCGAGTGGGACGTCAAACGGCTCGCCGCCAGTGTCGCGGTCGCGGCCCGGGAGAACGGGCACAAGGAGGAGCACGTCTTCGGCGCGGCGCGGGCCGCCGCCGGGCAGTACCGCGAGGCCGTACGGCGACTGGCCCGGCAGGGCGAACTGACCGTCTGGTACCAGCACATCGACGCCGATCTGCTGCTGCCGCTGGTCCGCTCGGGACGCCGCCGCCGGCGCGCGGAGGCCACCCTCACCCGGGCCCGCCGCCGCACCAGCCTGCAGGCGCTCGGCAAACTCACCGAGACCGTCGGCGGACGCCGCCGCATCGTCCACGACCCGCCCCTGCTGGAGCCGGCCGGAGCCATGGACATGGCCTCGCTCCGCAAGATCTTCAGCGACTACCGCTCCACGCTCCCCGAGGAACGCCGGCTGCTCCTCGACCGCTACCGGTTCGTCGACGCGGCCCGCAAGACCGTCGGCGTGGGCAGCGTCGGCACCCGCTGCTTCATCGTGCTGCTCGCCGGGCGGGACGCCGACGACCCGCTGTTCCTCCAGATCAAGCAGGCCGGACGGTCCGTGCTGGAGGAACATCTGCCCAGCGGCCCGTACGTCCATCCCGGGCGCCGGGTCGTCGCGGGCCAGCGGCTCATGCAGGCCGCCGGCGACGCCTTCCTCGGCTGGACGACCGGCCCCGAGGGACGCGCCTTCTACTGGCGCCAGCTCCACGACACGAAGGGGCCCGCGGACATCGCCGGCATGAGCCCGGCCGAACTGCGCTCCTACGCCCGGCTGTGCGGCACGGCCCTGGCCCGCGCGCACGCCCGCTCCGGCGACCGTGTCGCGATCGCCGCCTACCTCGGCGGCGCCGACACCTTCGAGCGTGCCGTCGCGGACTTCGCGCTGCGCTACACGGACCGCAACGCCGGCGACCACGCGGCACTGGGCGCGGCGGTCATCGCGGGCGTGGTCCCGGCGGCCCCCGGGGTGTGAGCCGCGCGGCTCGGCCGGTGTGCGTCGGCCCGGCCGCACGGGCCGCACGGGCCGCACGGGCCGCACGGGCCGCACGGGCCGCGCGGCCGGTCAGGCGTCGGCCGCCGCCGGGGCGCCGAGCCCGGTGAGCGCGAGGTCCACGAGCCGGCGCCGGTCCTCGGCGTGGTCGCGGAACCAGAGACCCAGGAAGTGATCGGCGTCGGGCAGTTCGAAGCGGGTGAAGTCGGCACGAGCGGCGAGCGCGTCGGCGACGGCCCGCGTGACGGCGGGCGGGACGACCGCGTCCGTGGCCGGTACGGCGAGCACCGCTCGTCCCTCGTAGGCCCGCAGCACGTCGAACGCGGGAGCCTGCCGCCAGCTCTCCGGGGAGCGGATGATCCGGCTGAAGCGGCTCGGTGCCTCCGGGCCGTCCTGCCCCGGGGCGCTCCCGCTCTCCGCGTCCGCGAACGGAAGCGGCCAGGCCTCGGCGGCGTACACGGCGGGCGCGCACAGCACGAGCGCCACCACGCGTCCCCCGTAGTGCCGGGCGAGATCGGCGGCCGTCTGGCCGCTCATGCTGAACCCGACCAGGACCAGCGGGGCGTTCGCGGGAACCGTCGCGTCGATCACCGACACGGCCTGCTCGAAACGCCGCCTGAGGCTCAACTCGCCCAGTGTGCCGGTGCTTTCGCCGTGTCCGGAGAAGTCGAACGCGAGTCCCGCGCAGCCGCGGGCCGCGAAGTCGCCGAGCAGCGGGAGCAGCCGTTCCTTGCTGCCGTTGCCCGCGCCGTGCAGCAGGACGGCGGTCGCCGCGCCGTCGCTGGTGCCGTCGCCGTGGCTGCCGACGCAGCTCAGTCGTTCACCGTCGTGGTCATGCGTGAAAGGGGAGAGCATCCGCCCATTTACGCACGCCGACCGCACCGCACCCGAGGCGGGAGGGGCCGGACAACTCCCCTCGGGGGTGACCGGTCGGCGGGAGGGGCCGTGTCGCTCAGGAAGCGGCGGGAGCGCCGTTCGCGTCCGGCTCGCCGGTGCCGGCCGCGGCCGGAGCCCCCGCCGCACCCGCGCCGGGGGCGGGAGCCGAGCCCGCGGCGGTGGCGGCAGCCGGGTCCGCGCCGGTGGCGGCGGCCGTGTCCGCGGCGGGTGCGGCCGACTTCGCCTGGGCCGCCGCGACCGCCTTGCGCAGGTGGTCCTCCTGCTCCTGGCTCAGCGAGGTCTGCACCAACTGGCCGCCGAACTCGGCGATCTGCGGGATCACCTTGTCCCCGGCGGCCTGCTTGACGAGGACGAACAGCGCGGCCGCGCCCGGCCGCAGATTCTGGCTGAGATCCTTCATGAACTTGTCGTTGATGCCGGTGTCCGTGACGGCGCCCCCGGCGGCACCGGCCGCCGCGCCCACCGCCGCGCCGAGCAGCGGCGCCAGGAAGAGCAGCCCGATGACACCGCCCCACAGCGCGCCGCCCGCCGCGCCGACGGCCGTGTGGCTGACCGCCTGGTGCAGCTTGATCCGGCCGTCCTCGCTCCGCTCGACGACGACCGCGTCCTCCAGCTCGACGAGATGCTGCTTCGACAGCTCGAACAGCTTGTCGCGCACCTGGCTCGCGGTGGCGACATCGTTGTAGGCGACGACGAACAGATTGCTCATGAGGGCACCCCTTGTGTCGATTCCGTACGACTTTATAGGGATATGGGACGGGGTGCAGTCGGGAGAAATCCAGATGAGCGGCCGGCGCCGGGCGCCTTCGGCCGGGGCGTCACAGGCCCGGCGCGCCCCAGATCGGGAACCAGCGGGCGAGGTCCTGCTCGATGCGCAGGTCGTCGGCCAGGGCGGCCTTGACCTGGAGTTCGAGCGCGTTGTCGCGCCGCTCGCCCTCGCCGGCGAGCGGCGCGAAGGGATAGAAGGTCCCGCGTTTGTAGAGGTAGACCAGGCCGAGCCGCCGCTTCCCGGCGTCCTCGAAGGTCACCACGGAACACAGGAGCTGAGGACCGAAGCCGGTGCCCTCCAGCGAGCTGTTGACCGCGTGGAGATCGCTCACCAGCGCCGGCAGGTCGTCGGGGGCGCGCCGGGAGACCAGCCACGAGTAGCCGTACTCGTCCCGGCCGATCTCCACCGGGGAGCCCGTCCGCCCGGTGTCCGCGTCCAGCAGCTCCCGCACCTCCCGGTGCGCCTCGGCGAAGGCGGCGCCCTCCACGGACGCGAAGCACACCGCCCCCGTCCCGGTCGGGGTGAACCCGGCCGCGGCCTGGAGGGTCACGGCCGCCGACGGCAGTCCGAAGAGCCGGTCGAGGTCGGGTGCGGTGGGCTTGCTGCGGCCCAGCAGGATGTCCAGGAACCCCATGCGGTCAGAGAACCTCTCCGGGAGCCGGGGCGCTCGCGTCCGGCACCGCGGGCTCGCCCAGCTCGGCGGAGATACGAGCCAGTTGCGCGAGCCGCTGCTCCAGGCTCGGGTGGGTCGAGAACAGGTTGGCGATGCCCGGCTGGGCGCCGAGCGCGGGGGTGAAGTAGAAGGCGTTGAAGGCCTGCGCGGTCCGCAGGTCCTTCGTCGGGATCCGGCCGATGTCCCCGGTCACCTTGGTCAGCGCGGACGCCAGCGCCGAGGGGCGGCCGGTGAGCAGGGCCGCGGAACGGTCGGCGGCCAGTTCGCGGTACCGGGAGAGCGCCCTGATCAGCATGAAACTGATGGCGTACACGGCCGCGGACACCGCCATCACCGCCATGAAGATCGCGAGGGTGTTCTGGTCCTTGCGGCCCCGCCCGCCGAAGAGCTGCGAGTAGAACGCGAACCGCACGATCAGCCCGGCGAGAACCCCGAGGAAGGACGCCACGGTGATCACGGCGACGTCCTTGTGCGCGACGTGCGACAGCTCGTGCGCGAGGACGCCCTCCAGCTCGTCGGGCTCCAGGCGGCGCAGCAGCCCGGTGGTCACGCACAGCACGGCGTGATCGGCGTTGCGCCCCGTGGCGAACGCGTTCGGCATGTCGATGTCCGAGACGGCCACGAGCGGCTTGGGCATGTCGGCCACGGCACACAGCCGGTCGACGACGCCGTGGAGCTGGGGATACTCCTCCCGCTCCACGATCCGCCCGTGCATGGCGTACAGCGCGATCCGGTCCGAGAACCAGTACTGCGCGATCAGGAGCCCGGCCGCGATCACGACGACCAGCACCCACGACTTCAGCAACACGATCAACGCGGCGACGAAGGCCACGTACAGCAATCCGAGCAGGAAGAGCGTGACCGTCATGCGCACGGTCAGCTCCCGGTCGTTCCGGAATCGGCTCCGCATCTCGCACCACCCCGCAGTCGGGCACTCGTCCCGCTCTCCATTGTGCGCCCGCGGTTCCCCATGAACCGGTGCCGATAGGCCCTGCGGCGGGCAAAGAACTTCCCCCGGGAGAGCGCGGTCCCGCGCCCGCCGCCGGCGCCCGTCGCGCGCGGGGGAAACACGTCGGCCGCGCCCCTCCCGGAGGAAGGACGCGGCCGAGACGTACGCGGCGGGACCGACGGGCTTACACGTCGAAGAAGTGATGCCCCGGTTCGGCTACCTGGGCGGATCGCAGGCACCGTTTGCCTGACCAGCAAGGACGCTGTTGTCGTCTGTCGTCGTCGGCCGTTGCTGGCCTACCTGGGACGGCCCACAGACGGCCCCGCTGTGATGTGTCGTTCGTGGGGCGGCGACAGGGCCAAAGCCGGGAGGTTTGAGCCGGCAGATTTACAGCGGGCTCCACTTACCGCCCACGACCTGCGGCGTTCCATATGCCGCCTTCTGCCGGGGGACACCCGGGGGCATAACCAGGTCAATGCGCCTGCCCATCAATTTTTCGGCCGTCAAGAAGGTCGGGCGTTGGGACGGGCTGAACATCCAAAAGCTCTTATCCGCAAGCGCGCGGTAACTGACCGTCCAGTGAGACTTCGGTCGCGCATCATCAGGCGAGACAGGAACGAGGCGAGCGGAGATCCACTCGCCCTTGATCGGCGTCGGCATCCGAGCGCACTGGTGATGTGCGGGTGTGATCCTTGACGGCCCAGCAGTCGTTGCCTTGTAGGTGGACCGCCCCAGATTGAGTGGTGGTTGAGGCTGTAATCGAAAAGACGACCGCTGCGTCACCGTTGAGGGGAGCCACACGATGCACCGGACGATGGTCTACCTCATTGTCGCGACCATCGGCCTCGTCAGCTTCAGACGCGGAGCCCGGGGCAAGGCCTACGCCTCGGTGTAGCGCCTTCGTCGCAGCTCAGAGGGTGGGTTCCCGACGCCTTCCTGGCTAGATCAAAGGCCGCATCCTGGGCCTGCAGGCGACTACGTCAAAGAGTGGGACCGGCAAGGGTGCAAGGCGGACCGTCAAAGGCGCTTGACGTCCGACGCCCTGACCTCGCGCGAAGGCCTTCACCTATACATAGGAAGGTCTCATCCGGGTCACGAATGGGCGTCATAACAAGCAAGTCACAGCCTTCCCCGCGCACCTCCCACCGCACCGGACTGCCTGTAAACATGACTCGGCAACGCAAGAGGGGCCACCGGATCGCCGACTGTCCAGGAAGCCGATCAGGTTGCCCCTCTGCGTTCCGTCGACCACTAGAAGAGACCAACGGAGGCGAGATGGAGATTACGTCGGGCATTGGGGGCGCGGCCACCCCTTGTGACAATTGCGCCGAACGAGCGCAGCGAAAGCAACGCAGGGCCCGGAGGGCGCGCAAGATCGGCATGTGCGTCTCAGCTGCAATGTCTGCAGGCGGGTTGGTCTCGACGCTAGCCCTCGTCGCCGGTTCCGCACCTGGCGCCAGTGCCTGCGCCACGCTCTGCGCCGCCGGCGTGGGAGGCATGGCCATGTTTCGCAAGTAGAGCCGCGATGTTTGAAGAGCGATCTCCTGCAGGTGTATGACGCAAGGCCGACCGTTGCCTGATCGGAGGTGCCGGTCGAACCTTGCATGGGTGCGGCGGATGGATCAGTGTCCCCACCAGACGCTCTGAACACTGATTCATCTGCCACTTCTACTTCTTCATACCTACTGCGCCAGCGTTTTCGCAGTTCAGGCACTAGGTATGGCATGGTCTCACCCGGTACTCGGCAGGCATCGGGAATTTTTCTCCCGATTTCGTCCAAGCGGTCTGGAGCGGGCTCGGGACAAGGCATCGGCAGCAGGACGCCTTGCCGGGTACCAGCGAGGAGCAGGAACTGGCCGCGCCGCTCTGACGAGATGCATCGCGACTACTGCTGTGGACGCCCCGACTGTCCGTCTCCTGGAAGGGGGTACCGGTAGGCAGTGGCCACGAGCTCCTGGCGCTTCGGCAACCAGTCCGCCCAAGCGCGCCAACGCCCGCCATGGCAGCGGAGGTTATCGTCGAGATGGATCTGATCTATCACTATGAGGTGGGTGCTGGCACCTTCGGCATGGCGGACCTCTCCTTCAGTGAGGTCAATTGCCTCGCGGCTGGTGGTGCTGCCTTTGACTTCGATGTGCGTCTCAGTTCCGTCTCTGCGTACCGTGACGTCCCATGGCGAGCAGTCACCCACGTCCTCTGCCTCGTAACCCAGTGAGCGGTAGTGATCGAGCACCAGATCCACGGCGTGCCGTTCCACGGCTCGTCGCCGCCGAGCGTCCTGCTGACGTCCGTATCCGGTAGACCTCGTCTGCTTGGCCGAGGTAATGGCCGGGCGGTCAGGCATTTCCGGTGCGTGGGGTTCAGAGACCGCGGTCTGGCACAGCTCCAACAGCTCAGGCAGCTCTTCCACCAGGACCCGCGGGAGCTTGGTGAGGTAGCCCTGCGCAGCCCGAAGCGGTCGGGTCTCAGAGAGGGCAAAGGGGAAGTACATGGGGCCGTCGACTGACTCTGCGAGATGATCCCGCAGGGACCGAATGCGAGATTCGATCTCACGCAGACGCGCCTGTGTAACCGGCTGTGTCAACTGCCGGTACCCGCCGAGCTGAGCCTGCCAGGCGGGCTCAGGCCCTGACGCATTCCGCTGCCGGCCGTAAGTGCCGCGGCTCTGCCAAGTGATGGTGGATGCGAACGGCTCACCCAACACGTGGGAGTAGCCGACGACGCCCGGACCGTGGTTTTTGTCCCAGTGCAGGACGAGGTCTCCTGGCCGCACCTCACGCACGAGTGCGTACGACCAGTACTCCACACCCTGATCATTGACCTGCGGCGCGAGCAGATTCGTGCCGATGTCATCTCGGTTAGTGATCTCCAGCCAATAACGCTCGTTCGGATCTCGTCTCCACCACCGGTTTACAGGCATGCCCCACCCTGACTAGCGACTCGGCTCATTGCCGATCATGCCAGTCACGCCAGTGCCGCGAAGCCGAACGGAGCTACGGATCTAGCTGAACACAACGCCCCCGCACGGCAACTACCCGCCACCGCTGAGCATCATGGCTGGCCAGCCTCGTGACTACAGTTCTCCGCCCCTCGCGGAGCGGGCGGACCCGAAGCCAGCAGATTTACAGCGGGCTCCCTCCGCCCTTCACCACCTGCGGTTCTTTCTGCGTCGGACACTGCTGGGGGACACGTGGGGGGATTCGGGAACTCCCCTCTAACTTGCCGGGGCTCCCGTCCCTCTCGTAACCCCCAAGCCCCGATCGGACAGCCGCCGGACCCGTCAGTCGACCGCACGAGGCTGTCTAAGGCTGGCAAGGACGTGCTGGACGGCGAGAGTGCGCGGGTGGGCATCACCGAGGGTGCCGCGTCGGTGGGCGAGCACGGCCTCGAACTCAGTGCGGGCCTGCTCCACCTCCCCCAAGTCGCGCAGCACCCCAGCGAGGTTGTACCGGGTGGCGAGAGTGCGCGGGTGGGCATCACCGAGGGTGCCGCGTCGGTGGGCGAGCACGGCCTCGAACTCAGTGCGGGCCTGCTCCACCTCCCCCAAGT